>URKR01000073.1 GCA_900548355.1 uncultured Oscillospiraceae bacterium | reverse complement strand
GCCGGCAGCCCCAGCGGCCAGAAAGCCCCGAGCCGGGCGGCCGCACACTGCACGGCGGCCAGCAGCCCCGCGCCGTATATCGCTGCATACAGCCCGCGCCCGCGCCGCGGGGCCAGCCGGGCCGCCAGCGCCCGACCCGGTAGCCACAGCCAGAAAACCGCCGCCAACCAGAACCGCACCCCGGCCGCGAGGTCCGCCCCGCACAGCGCCAGAATCGCCCCATACCCGGTCAGCAGCAGCGCCGTGCAGGCCGGCCGGAAAACCCGGCGCGCTAAACAACCGGAAGGATGCATACAAACGCCTCGTCTTTCCTGTTTCAGTTCGGCCATTCGATCGGGGTGAGGGCGGCACGGTTTTGCCAGAAGTCGGTTTTTGGCACCAGGGCATACTGGAAGGGATAATAACCGATCCTTTCGCCGCTTGGCAGGGTGGATTCGACCGTCCTCTGCCCGCAGGCGACGAGCAGCGCGTCCGCTGTTTCGGCCGCGATCGTCGCGGGCTGCCGGCCGCCGCCCCAAACGCCCTCATAAGTGGCGTCAAGTTCCTGTGCCGCGCCGGTCTGCAGGTCAACGGCACAGTAGTGCAGCGCCGAGGGACCGTCGCTGGAAACCGCGAACGAATGGGCCAACAGTTTGCCGTCAAACAGCCCGTTGCCGTGCATGTTCTGCGGGTCAAAGCCAGCGGGCAGCGCGACCGGCATTTCGCCGGTCAGCTTGCCGGTGACCAGGCTGTAGCGGCACAGGGTACCCTCGGAGGTCAAGACGACGAAGTCCTCGCCCGCAATGCCGCCAACGCTCATATACGGGCAGGAGAACAGCGCGGCGAGAGTGTGGTTCGATAGATCCAGGCAGGCGACGACGGTTTGCAGATCGGCAGCCGAATGGCTCATATCATACGCCCCAGGCGAGTAGGACAGCACAAGCTTTGTCCCCACGCCGCCAAGGATTTTCTCTTCCGCCTCGGGCAGGTCGTAGAGGGCGTACAGCGTGCCGGAAGGCGCGTGCAGGGCGCAGAGCGTGCGGGTTGTACTGGCGGCGGTGGTGGTTGTGGCGACAAAATAGAGGTTTTCACCGTCCTGCGCGTAGCCGCCGCGCGGCAGCGTTGTCACCTGGACATTCGCCGGGAAGCGGAACACCTGCCGCCGGCCGCTGCCGTCCAGGTTCGCCACCTCTATCCGGGCAAGGGCTTCTTCGCCCAGGGAACTCGCGTAACTCGGGTTGCCGCCGTGCAGGATGATGAGCGCATCCCCAACGGGGAACGCCTGGTTGACCCCGACAAGGCTCGGGAACCAGGCCGGGCAGCTCTCGTCGGCATGGGCGCAGTTGGGCTGGCTGCACAGCATAACCTCCTGCGCTGAGGAAAAATCAAGGTAGCAAAGGTTGGCCGCGCCGTCCTCCCGGGCGATGAACCGGTAAAAACCTTCCCCGTTGGCTTGGCCTTCCACCCCGGCCTGGTCAGGCAGCGGGCAGATATCGCCCGCCGGGGCGAAGGCGGCCGCATCGCCCAAACCTTCTGCGCCGGCCACCGCCGCAAACTCGCTCGGCGCATAGGGCAGCCAGTTGAGGGAGGAAGCTTCGGCTTCCGGCGCATCGCCGGCCGGGGCTGCGCCGGGCGGGCTGGCCGTGGCCGAAGCCGCCGGCGTGGGGGTGGGGACGGCTGCGGCCCGCTGGCCGCAGCCGGTCAGAAGCAGGCAGAGCGCCAGTGTCAACCGCCCCAAAACATGCGAATGTTTCATCGGAAACCTCCTTGCATACTCTGTGCAAAAGCGCGGTGTTTATCCTGCCAGCAATATACCCTGCCGGCGTATCCGACTTGTATCCCGCCTGTATCCGAGTTGTACAAAAAGGGGCGGCGGGCAGAAATATGGGCCCGGAGGGCGGCGCGCCGTGCGGGAAAGCGGCCGCCTTGTTGAAGTCGGGGCGGTGTTTGGTATATAATCGGGACAGAAGGGGCTTTGTGTCCCACGCACAGGAGGTGACCCCGATGCGGGAAGTAGAAGTGGTGGAGCACCCGCAGATTGACGGGCTGCACTTGTTTTTTGATACGGTGCAGTACCGCACCCCGCACATCCACCGGGAGCTGGAGGTGATCTGGCTGGCTGAAGGCGCGCTGGATGTGCGGATTGAACAGACCCAGCTGCGGGTTCAGCCCGGCGAACTTGTGCTGTTCCACCCGGGGCAGCTGCATGAATTCCGTGCCGTGGGGGCGGGGTGTACCTTCCTGTGCGCGCAGATTGCGCCGGAACTGGCGGAGCGCCCCTACCCGGCTTTTGCCCGGCTGCGGTTTGACGCGCCCTGCCCGGGCCGGGTGCTGCCCGCCGCGCGGTATGAGGCCCTGGTGGATATCCTGCTTGCCATGATGGAAAGCTACCTGACGCGGCCTGAAGGGTATGAGCTCAGCTGTACCGGGCGGGCGCTGCTGCTGTTGGGCCGGCTTGTGGCCGGGGTGCCGCACCAGGTGCTTTCGGGCGGGGAGATGGCCGGCCAGCAGCGCCGCAACGACCGTGCGCTGCGCCTGATCCGGTTTGTGGACGAAAATTACACCCACAAGATCAACCTGTCTGACTTTGCGCAGGCCGAAGGGATTTCGCTCGGCTATGCTTCGCATTTTGCGCGGGAGGCGCTGGGCCAGAGTTTTCAGGATTATGTCGATACCGTGCGGTTCCATGCGGCCTGCCAGCGGATTGCGGCGGGCAAAGAGCGGCTGGTCGAAGTGTATGCGGCTTCGGGTTTTTCGGACTACCGGTATTTTTCCCGCGCATTCCAAAAGCGGTTCGGCCTCACGCCGGAAGAATACCGCCGCGCCCAGCGCCCGGTTTCGGGGGAAACCCGCATACACCACAGCGTCCATTCCCTGGAACGGTTCTATTCGCGGGAAAAAAGCCTTGCGCTGCTGGCTGAAATCTGTATTGGCCGGCCGGGCACGGAAAACTGCACAAAAGCAGAGCCGGAAAGCTGGCAAAACGCTGAAAAACAAAAAAATAGCAAATTCGTCTAATGCAGACAACCAGTTTGGCAAGGACAACACGCGGTTTATGTGGTATAGTAAAAGTAAAATAAGAATTGTGACAGCCGCAGAGCCGGAAACAGTTTTACCCGGCCTTTGCGGCGGCGCAAAAGGTTTCTATAAAAGGGGGAAAGCCCGGTGTTTGGGGGCTGGGTCCTGCGCATGGCGCCCGGCACCTGGCGCTTACCCCCTGTGACTATAAGGAGGTACCATTATGCAAAACATCCCGCAAGTGAAACTGGGCATCGTGGCGGTAAGCCGCGACTGCTTCCCG
>URKR01000072.1 GCA_900548355.1 uncultured Oscillospiraceae bacterium | reverse complement strand
GGGCTGCCGTGCCGACGGCGCGGGCAAGCCGGGCCGCATGCGCCGGTTCGAGCCCGTCAAAACCGGGGCGGCGCAGCGCGGCGCTGGCCGCCTGGGTTGCCTGGCCCAGCAGCCGCAGCGCGCCTTCGCGGTCGCGCTCATAGTTGGCCAGCAGCGCGGCGGCGCGGTAGGTATCCCGCGCCTGGGCCTGGCGGCAAAGCTCCCGCGCGGCGGCGCGGGCGGCCTTGGCTTCAGGGTCGCACAAAACGTCCAGCGCCGCGCCGATGCGCCCCTCATACAAAAAGGCGAGGTCGTCGGCCGCCCGCTCGTCAAGCCCCGGCTGGCGGCGGCGCAGTTCGGCCGCGCATTCATCCGCCGGGGCCGGCGTGACGGTGTAAGCCGCGCAGCGGCTGCGGATGGTGGGCAGCACGGCGGCCGCGCTGGAAGCCGTGAGCAGGAAGAGCACGCCTTCGGGCGGTTCCTCCATAATTTTGAGCATCGCATTGGCCGAAGAACCGTTGAGCGCCTGCGCGCCATAGATAAACAGCACCCGGCCGGCGGCATCGGCCGAGAGCGCGCTGCGCTGGATGCGGTCGCGTGCGTCGCGGATGCGCTCGACCTTGATCTGGCCGGAAACGCCCTCGCCGCGCACGGTGATGCTTTCGGCGTCTTCGCCGCGCAGCACGGCCTCGGCATGGGGGCCGCCGGCCGGGTAGAGATAATCCGCCGCCAAACAGCGCGCGGCAAAGCCCGCCCCGCAGCCGGGCTCGCCCACCAGCAGGATGCTGTGGGGCAGGCGCCCGGACCGCAGCGCGGCGCTCAGGTCCTGTTTCAGGGCATGGTTGCCGGCCAGCCGTGCAAGCATGCCGGCGGGCTGGGTTTGCATCACAGTTTTTCGAACCGCTCGACGTTGGTCACAAAGACAGTCGCGCCGCCCACCGTGACTTCAATCGGCATGGCGCTTTCCAGCCCAAGGCCGATCGAAGCGGCGCCGGGCACAATTTCGGTGCGCTGTTTGCAGCACTTGGAAATGCAGGCAATGCAGGCGTCCACACGCTCATCCTCGGTGCCGATAAGCAGCGTCATATTGCCGGCCATCAGGAAACCGCCGGTCGTGGCAAGGCGGGTGACATAGAACTTGTTGCGCAGCAGCTCATTGCAGACCGCCTTGGAATCTTCCTTGTTCACAATCGCAGTAATCAGTTTCATACAGTATTCCTCCTTTGGGAAATATGTGCACGCCGGCAGGCCGGCGGTAGGACAAATACGGCTTATTTCCAGCGGTTTTCCCACTCTTTGCGGCGCTTGTAGCCAAGGATGGTATCCCGGCACCAGTCGTACAGCTCCCTGCCAAAGAAGAGGAAGAAGCCGGCCAGGCCGAACAGCAGGCTGACCTTGACGCTCAGCGAACCGGTCAGGAAGTTCAGCCCCCAGAGGATGGCCGACGCCCAGCCGACCCATTTGATCTTGAGCGGCAGGATGAAGAAGAGCAGGATGCGCTGTTCCGGCCAGAGCCAGGCATAGGCAAAGAAAAGCGAGTAAAACAGCCCCGCCGTGCCGGCCGCGCCGGTCACCAGGCAGCTGAGCACCGCCCCGATCATGCCGGTGACCCAGTAGACCGTGAAGCGGAAATCCCCCCAGGCGCGGGTCAGCGCGTTGCCGATCCACCAATAGAAGTAGAGTTCAAGCAGCAGCGCCAGCGGGCTGGTGGTGAGGGTGGGCACAAAGATGAAGGTGACAGCCCGCCAGACCTGCCCGTGCAGCAGCCCCGAACGGATCAGGGGGAAAAATTCCAGCGGGAAGGTGCTGATGAACATAACGACAAACCAGACAACCAGCTGCCCGATCAGCACAATATTGATGAGGTTCGGTATCGCGAGATCGCCGTGGCGGCGCTCGAGCTTATCAATCCAACGCATGGGGCCTCCGTGGGGTGTGTGATGTCGGGGAAGGGGTGGTTGCGGAAAGGCCAAACAACAAAGAAGGCGGTTCGCGCGCTTGAAAAGCCGGCTTCGAGATTTTTGAGGCGGCGCAGCCGCCGGAGCCTTCCGCTGCACCCTCCCTATTTTTGTATTGTATCATGTTCGCCGCATGAATTCAACATTTTGTTGTCGAGCCGGGCCGGGCCTTGTGAAGAATTCCCGTGGAATAAAAACGCTGGCAGAACGGAAAAAAGCAGGGGTTTTCCACAGTTTCAACAGGGTTTTCAACATTTTCAACGTGAAAAACTCCTATACGCGGTGGAAAACCCTGCCCGGCTCATTGCAGATTGTAAAACTTCCGCCCCGCCAAAAGCGCAACCGCCGCCCCTTTTCGGGGCGGCGGTTGGCTGCAAGCCGTTACAGCGCGGCGACGCACTCAATCTCCACAAGCGCATCTTTGGGCAGCGCGCCGACCTGGAAGGCAGCGCGCGCCGGGAACGGCGCGGTGAAGGCTTCGGCATAGACCTCGTTCATGGCGGTGAAATCGGCGATATCCTTGAGCATAACCGTTGTTTTGACAACACGGTCCATCCCCGAACCCGCTTCGGCCAGGATGGCTGCAAGGTTTTGCAGGCATTGGCGGGTCTGGGTACGGATGTCGTCGCCGGCAAACGCGCCGGTGGCCGGGTCGATCGGGATCTGGCCTGAGACATAGACAAAGCCGCCGGCCTTGACGGCCTGGGAATACGGCCCGATGGCCGCAGGGGCGTTGCCGGTGTGGATGGCGGTGAGGGTGGACATAAGGGTGCCTCCTTTGTGCGGGTGGTTGTGGAAACGGCGGTATATGGTTTTGCACGGCGCGGCGCGCCGGCGAACCGGGGGCTTTATTCAAACGCCCCCGGCCTTCCGCACAGGCCGGGGGCTGACAAAACGATACCGGGGTTGCTTGCGGCGCTTCAGGCGCCGGGGCGGGGCGTTTCGGCCTGGGAACCGGGCAGCGGGATTTCGGGCATGAGCTCGTCCGAAACGATGCGCAGCATCTGTTCCAGCTTTTGCAGGTCTTCTGGGGTAAAGCGCTTTTTGGCACGGTCTACCACCTGCTGCAGATAGGCGTAGCTGATGCTGTAATACTCAATGTATTTTTTGGTCGGGTGAAGGTGATACTCCCGCTTGTCGGTGCTGGATTGCACCTTTTCCACATAGCCTTTCTTGACCAGGTTGTTGATCTTGTAGGATGCGTTCGGGGTGGACAGATGCATCAGGTTGGAAAATTCCGCCACGGTCGGGTTGCCCAGCGCCATGATCACTTCCATGCAGAAGGTTTCGACGGTGGTCAGCGTGGCTTCACGGTTTTCAAACCGGCCGAAAACCTGCTGGTAGAAATGCAGTTTGAATTTGGTGTAGACCTGCTCAAAAGCCTGGTCCAACATGGCAAACACCTCCTGCTGATTCTGCCGGGGCTGGCGC
>URKR01000071.1 GCA_900548355.1 uncultured Oscillospiraceae bacterium | reverse complement strand
TTGCCGCAAAATTTCCCTGTCGGTGTCTCCGTCGTCGGCGCATGTCCGCCGACGGCGACGTTTTTATACTTTTTTGACAGTCTGAGGGAATTCTTGTTTGCAGTATCTTCAAATCTCAAGTGGTTGTTCTGGTCGGTTTGGTATCGGCCGGCAGCGGCACGCCTTCGCCCGAAGCATACCAGGCGCAGGCCAGCCCCGCAACCCCCAGCAGCCCGAAGGCCAGGCTGGCCGCCAGTTCCGCCAGAGTCACCCGGCCGTACAGCTGCCCAAACACAGCCTGGGGCAGTTCGTGGCAGGTACAGAACAAAAAGGCGTTGCAGCCGGTGGCGTACAGGCTGCGGCCAACCGGCAGCCCCGGTGTAAAAAACACCCGGAACAGCACCACAAGAAACAGCAGCGCCGCCACCGCGCTGAGCACCCGCAGCGTATATCCCAACCGCACGACTGAAGCCGGCGCCACCGCAAAACGGTAGATGCCGCACCAAAACACAAAAGCCACGCCGGGCAGCGCCCAAATTGCACCAGGCAGCCGGGCAATGGGGTCGGCCAGCGGGCGGAAAGCCCGCGCGCCGTACACAAGGCACCATACCGCGCTGAGCAGGGCGGTCGCCGCCGAAATCCACGCCATTGAGCCGCCGGCCAGCAGTTCCAGCGGGCAGGCCGCCGCCATCGCCACCCCGGCGCCAAGCAGCGCGCCGCCAAGCGGCGGGCAGGCGCCGAGCAGCGCCAGCGGGCGGGGCGCAGCGCGCCGCGCCGTGAGGTAGGCCAACACAGCGACAGCCGCCGGCAGCAGGATGCGCAGCCCAAACCAGCCGGTTTCAACAAAACCGGTGGCGGGGTCGGTAAAAAGAAGAAGATCCAAGATGCGCAGCACCAGCATCACAAGACAAAGCCCGAGCTGCACGGCAAACAGCCTGCGGTCACCGTGCTGCCGCGGCGAAGCGGAGGGTCGGGTCATAACAAAGCCTTTCCCGGCAGGCATACCCAGCGCTGCCGAACCATACAATAGAAGTAGAACCCCGCGGGACAAGCCCGGCGGGCATAAAAGCCGAATTGCTTTGGGCCAAAGCGGAGCACCGCAGGCCCGGCGCTTCTATTGTAGCCCGCCGCGCGGCAAATTGCAAGCGTGTGGCGGAAAGGAGCCGCTATGAACCGAACCTTTACCGGGCTGGCCGCATTGGTACTGCTGGCCGGCGCCGTGCCGTTTGTCTGCCTGCTGTTGCCGGCTGCGCCGGTCTCCGTGACCGGGGCCGAAACGCAGCCCGCCGCCACCGCAGCCCCCTCCCCTGCCGCGCCCACATCGGCAGCGGACGAGCCGACCGAAATTACGGAAACCACCGCCGACCCGATCGCGGCGCTGGCGGCTGCACCGGTGTATCTGTATGACGAAGCCGCCGGGGCGGTGGCGGAGGTAGCGGCCAGGGATTTCCTGATCGGCGCGGCGGCCTGCGAAATGCCACCCGACTGGCCGGACGACGCGCTGTGCGCCCAGATGGTGGCGAGCCACAGTTATGCGCTCTACTGCCGTGACCACGGCGGCAGCGACGAAGCCGGTTGGCTGACCGTGAACAGCGCGCTGGGCAGCGGCTGGACCGATGAAGCCGCCCTGCGCGCCCGCTGGGGCGAGGATTTCGACGAGCATTACGCCCGGTTTGAAGCGCTGGCCGATGAGGTAGCCGGCTCGCTGCTGCTGTATGACGGCGCGCCGGCGCTGGCCTGTTACCACGCGATCAGCAACGGCCGCACCGAAGCAAGCGAAGCGCTTTGGCCCGAGGCACTGCCCTACCTGGCCGGGGTAGATTCAGCATGGGACCGTGAGGCCGACGGGTTTGAGGTGACGATCCAGCTCAGCGCCCAGCAGATGGCCGACGCGCTGGCGGCCCTTGGCGCGACGCCCGAAGGTGAGCCGGAGGATTGGGTCGGCGGCAGCCGGTGGGACAAGGCCGGGTATGTCGAATCGATCGAACTGGGCGGGGTTTCGGTGCGTGGCAGCGACCTGCGCGCCGCACTGGGGCTGCGCAGCGCCTGCTTTGCGATTGCCTGGCGCGGCGGGCAGTTCGTCATCACCACCCGCGGGTACGGCCACGGCATTGGGCTGAGCCAAGCCGGCGCCCGCAGCATGGCCGCCGGCGGCGCAAATTGGCAGGAGATTCTGGGCTATTATTTTCCGGGGACGGAGGTGGTGGGGTGAAAGCGGAATCAGATGCCGGGCGCGGCGAGGGAATCAATTTCTTCCTGCAAATCGTTGATAAAGCAGCTGGTATGGTAGCCGTCACACACCGCGTGGTGCACTTGAACCGAAAGCGGGAGTTTGTACCGACCGTTTTCCTCCTGGTATTTTCCGATTGTGAAAATCGGAAGCAGATAGTCGAACGAGCTCAAATTCAAGTTGAAGCCGTCAAACGATACCCAGGGAATCATCGAAACTGTAAAACTGTTTTCCGGCAGATTCGGCTTGGCGTCCATCGCTTTTATGGTTCCGAACTGCCGCCGATCTTCCTCGTACCGTCTGCAAAACGTGCCGTAATCATCCGAGAACGCCGTCCACAGGTTGGAAAAAGTCTTGCTGTCCTGATGAAACACGGTATAGCACGGATGCATGGAGCGATACACCACAAGTGTCTCATCCGCGCGAAAGGCCGTGCGGAATTGCTCATGCCGGTTTACCGTTTTTGTCAGGCAGTACAGCATAGCGGGATAGAGCTTCAGCTTTTGGTTTTTGATAGCGGTAACGTCCAGCTTTGTGGTCATGCTGTAGGTGCAGGGCACGTCGCGCAGATAGTGCTCAAAGTATTCTTTTCTCGGCCAGCCGTCTTTGTCGATCACCCGGTATTCCATGAAATTCGCTTCCTTTATGCCGTTGTATGAGCCACAGCAAAGGGTTTGCCGTATCAGTCGGGCAGACCGGTTCGCCGTGGTTTTCTCTATCTCCATTATACCGAACAATCCCCAAAAAGCAATTTCGTGAAGGCTGCCCGGGCCAGATTTGCAGGGGGGCCGATTCCATATCGGCCCGGCTAACGGCGCTAGGAACGCCGTAAGGTTGCGGAATATTTGCGGCAGTATTTTTCGAGCGCGCCGACAGGCGCGCTCTCCGCCTTAACTCCTAATTCCTCACTCCTAACTAAATTCCGCGTTTCTCCGCCATTCTACCATCAGTCGGTTGCCAAAAACAGCCCGGCGGGGTAAACTTGGGGCAAACAGCAAGGAGGTTTTGGGGATGGAACAGGGAATTGATAACGCGCGGTTCGGCGCTTTTGTGGCGCGGCTGCGCAAAGAGAAGGGCCTGACCCAGCGGCAGCTCGCCGAGCTGGTTGGGGTCAGCGATAAGGCTGTCAGCAAATGGGAACGAGGGGGTTCACTTAGATAAAGATACCACATCAATCCCACGCTGACTTTTGCTCAACCGATACAGCCGGAGGGCTGGATAACAAGA
>URKR01000070.1 GCA_900548355.1 uncultured Oscillospiraceae bacterium | reverse complement strand
CCTGGAGGTGTCTCCGTCGTCGGCGCATGTCCGCCGACGGAGACGGATTTTGACTCTTTTCGACAGTCTGGGCGGGCCGGCCGATGCGCCGGCCCGCTGTTTTTTTGCGCCGCGGCGGGAACAAATTTTTCCGCAAAGCCTTGACAAGGCTGCCCGGGTATGGTATAGTAACTTTCGCAGCTTGTTCCCGTCAGGGGGTCAAGAACCATGCGCGCCCGTAGCTCAGCTGGATAGAGCAACTGCCTTCTAAGCAGTGGGCCGGGGGTTCGAGTCCCTTCGGGCGCATATATGGTGCCTATGGCGCAGTTGGTTAGCGCGCCAGATTGTGGCTCTGGAGGCCGAGGGTTCGAATCCCTCTAGGCACCCCACCAAAGACCGCACAGCCAAACGCTGCGCGGTCTTTTCCTTTGCAAACGCCCCGGCCTTGCGCCGGGTTCTGCTGGGCCGTAGCCAAGTGGTAAGGCATCGGACTTTGACTCCGACATTCGTGAGTTCGAACCTCGCCGGCCCAACCAAAACGCCCCTCCCCCGCCTTTCGGCCCGGGGAGGGGCGTTTGCTTTTGCGCGGCGTCAGCCCTTGTCTTCAGGCGGTTTGCGCTCGGCGCAGCGCTGCCGGCAGGAAGCACAGTTGCCGCCGCAGCCGCTTTGCCAGCCGCCGTTGTTGCAGATGAAAACGATCGCGATGGCCAGCGCCACAAACACGACCAGCAGCACAAGAAAGCTGCCCAGGTTCATTTGGTGTTCACCTTCTTTACCCAGCGTTTTCCTTTACTATACCACAGCGGCGCGCAAAATGCCAGTGCGCGGGGCGGCCCCTGGCAAAACTACACAAAAACTTCACCCCGGCGCGCCCTGTGGCCGGCAACACCGCCAAAGATGCGCGTGTTTTATAAATATGCATTGACATTGCATATTTACACGGCTATACTGAAATGTATTCCCCCGCCGCTCTGCACAGCAAAATGAGGGGGAGAAGAACCTGATCCCGCAATCTGCACTGTATTTTTTAGAAAAGAAGGTAGTACACATGAAAAAGGCACTTTCCATCCTGCTGGCCGGTGCAATGGCATTCGGCGTGACCGCCTGCGGCGCTTCGTCCTCTGAGGCCGCTTCCTCCTCCGAGGCTGCTTCCTCTGAGGCCGTTTCCTCCGAAGCTTCCTCCGAGGCCGCTTCCTCTGAGTCCGCCTCCTCCGAGGCTTCCGAGGCCGCGGCTGTCGAGACTGTCGAGGCCGGCACCCTGATTATGGCGACCAACGCGGCCTTCCCGCCGTATGAGATGACCACCGACGACGGCGGCTTTGAGGGCATCGATGTAGAGATTGCCGGCGCGATTGCCGAGAAGCTCGGCCTTACGCTGCGCATCGACGATATGGACTTTGACGCCGCGCTGCTCTCGGTGCAGCAGGGCAGCGCCGACATGGTCATGGCCGGCGTCACCGTGACCGACGACCGCCTGACCGTCATGGATTTCTCGGATTCCTACGCGACCGGCATCCAGTCGATCATTGTGCCCGAAGACTCCGAGATCCAGAGCGTGGACGACCTGGCCGGCCATGTGATCGGCACCCAGCGCGGCACCACCGGCTACCTGTACTGCGTGGATGAATTCGGCGACGAAAACGTCATCGCCTATGACAACGGCCTGACCGCCGTGCAGGCGCTGAACAACGGCCAGGTGGACTGCGTCGTCATCGACAACGCCCCCGCGCAGGAGTTTGTCGCTTCCAACCCCGGGCTGGTGATCCTGGATACCGCCTATGCCGAGGAAAACTACGCGATCGGCGTGAACAAGGGCAACACCCAGCTGCTGGACGCGATCAACGGCGCGCTGGCCGAACTGCAGGCCGACGGCACGATCCAGTCGATTCTTGACAAATACATCACCGCCGAGTAAGCGCAACGCCAAATACGGGGCGGCCCTTTTCCGGGCCGCTCTTTTGCGGTATTAAGAAAGGCACACGGAAAGGAGAAGCCACATGAACCTGGCCCAACAGTTTGAAACCCTGTCGGAGCTGGCCCGCAGCGGCACGGTCCTGCCGTTCTGGCAGGATGTGTTCGTCAAATTTTACCAGGCCTTCCTGCTGGAAGACCGCTGGCTGCAATATATCGAGGGTGTCGGCACCACGCTGGTTGTCACGGCGGTGGCGCTGGCCCTTGGCGTGGTGCTGGGCGGGCTTGTCGCGCTGGTGCGCGTGACGCATGACCAGCAGCGCCCGCACCGCCGCAACCCGGTGCTCGGCGTTGTCAACGCGGTGCTCAAAGTCTATGTCACCGTCATACGCGGCACCCCGATGATGGTGCAGCTGCTGATTATGAGCATGGTGATCTTTGCTTCCAGCCGCAACCACACGATGGTCGGCGCGCTGACGCTGGGCATCAACTCGGGCGCGTATGTGTCCGAAATCATCCGCGGCGGCCTGATGGCGGTGGACCCCGGCCAGATGGAGGCCGGCCGCAGCCTGGGGCTGGATTACATCACGACGATGGTGCGCATCGTGATTCCGCAGGCGATCCGCTCGATCCTGCCGGCGCTCGGCAATGAGTTCATCATCCTGCTCAAGGATACTTCGCTCATCACCACCATCGGCGGCAAGGAGCTGCTCTACGCGGCCCAGGGCGTCATGAACCGCACCTATGAGGCGATGTTCCCGCTGCTGGGCATCGCGGCGATCTACCTGGTGCTGGTCATGATCTTCACCTGGCTGCTCGGCAAACTGGAAAGGAGGCTGGCGCAGAGTGATCGACGTTAAAGGCTTGCGCAAAAACTTCAACGGTCTGGAAGTGCTCAAAGGGGTGGACCTGACCATCAACAAGGGGGACGTCGTGGTGCTGGTCGGGCCTTCGGGCTGCGGCAAATCGACCTTCCTGCGTTGCCTGAACCGGCTGGAAGAGCCGGACGGCGGCACCATCACCCTGGACGGCGAGGAAGTCACCGACAAGGGCATCGACGCCATGCGCGCCAAGATGGGGATGGTGTTCCAGCATTTCAACCTCTTCCCCCACCTGACGGTGCGCCAGAACATCACGCTGGCGCCGGTCCATCTCAAGCGGATGACCCAGGCCGAAGCCGACGCCAGGGCGATGGAGCTGCTGGCCCGCATCGGCCTGGCCGACAAAGCCGACGTCTACCCGAACACCCTTTCGGGCGGGCAGAAACAGCGCATTGCGATTGTCCGCGCGCTGGCCATGAACCCCGAAGTGCTGCTGTTTGACGAGCCGACCTCCGCCCTGGACCCCGAGATGGTCGGCGAGGTGCTGGAGCTCATGAAGGAGCTGGCCCGCGGCGGCATGACGATGGTTGTGGTGACCCATGAGATGGGCTTCGCGCGCGAAGTCGCCAACCGGGTCATCTTCATCGACGAAGGGGTCGTCAAGGTTGACAAACCCCCGCAGGAGTTTTTCTCCCACATTGAAAACGAGCGCCTGCGCGCCTTCCTCTCCAAGGTCTTGTAAGCGCTCACGCCCCCATGCAAAAGCCGCCGTCCCCCTGCCCGTGCAAGCGGGGGGCGGCGGCTCTTTCATTCCCAAAAATACTTGGATTTTTGGGAATTCCCAAAATTCATGACACACCCTATTTTTGGGAAATCCCTCATTTTTCATCGTTGCAACGCCAATAGTTCATTCCCAAAAATAGCCGGATTTTTGGGAATTCCCAAAATTCATGAC
>URKR01000069.1 GCA_900548355.1 uncultured Oscillospiraceae bacterium | reverse complement strand
AGCCGTGCGCGGCTGTTGCCCCTTTTGCAGCGTGTCGAGTTTCTCGACACGCTGAACCCCCGCAGCGGCGCTGCGGGGGCAGGATAAGTAGGATAAAGGGATTTCTTCGGGGGTTAGAATGCAATCTTCTGCGCAATATAGGCCTTGAGTTCGGCAATGGGCAGGCGGATCTGCTCCATCGTATCGCGGTCGCGGATGGTCACGCAGTTGTCGCCGGCTTTCTCGTCGTCGCCAACGGTGTCAAAGTCAACGGTGACGCACAGCGGGGTGCCGATCTCGTCCTGGCGGCGGTAACGCTTGCCGATCGAGCCGGCGTCGTCAAAATCCACCATGAAGTCTTTGGCAAGCTCATTGCGGATCTCCATCGCCTTGCCGGACAGTTTCTTTGACAGCGGCAGCACCGCGCACTTGAACGGCGCAAGGAAGGGGTGCAGCCGCAGCACGGTGCGAACGTCTTCCTTGCCTTTCGCGTCAACAAGGTGCTCCTCGTCATAGGCTTCGCAGAGGAAGGCCAGCGCAACGCGGTCGCAGCCAAGCGAAGGCTCAATGACATAGGGGATGTAATGCTCGTTCGACTCGGGGTCAAAGTATTCGAGGCTCTTGCCCGAAGCCTCCTGATGGCGGCCCAGGTCGTAGTTGGTGCGGTCGGCGATGCCCCACAGTTCACCCCAGTCGGTGAAGGGGAAGGCATACTCAATGTCGGTCGTCGCGCGGGAGTAGAAGGCCAGCTCGGCGGCTTCGTGGTCGCGCAGACGAAGGTTTTCCTTCCGTATGCCAAGGCTCAGCAGCCAGTTTTTGCAGAAATCCTTCCAGTAGGCGAACCATTCAAGGTCGGTGCCCGGCTTGCAGAAGAACTCGCACTCCATCTGCTCAAACTCACGGGTGCGGAAGGTGAAGTTGCCGGGGGTGATTTCGTTGCGGAACGCCTTGCCCACCTGGCAGACGCCGAACGGCAGTTTGCGGCGGGTCGTGCGCTGGATGTTTGCAAAGTTGACAAAGATGCCCTGGGCAGTCTCGGGCCGCAGGTAGCAGGTCGAGGAGGAATCCTCGGTCACGCCGATCTGGGTCTTGAACATCAGGTTGAATTTGCGGATCGGGGTGAAATCATGTTTGCCGCAGACCGGGCAGACAACCTCGGGGTGGGTGGCGATGAATTCGTCCATCTCGTCAAAGGTCATTGCGTCTACATCGACGCCTTTGCCCTGCTCGCAGTCGGCGATCAGCTTGTCGGCGCGGTGGCGGCTCTTGCAGGCGCGGCAGTCGAGCAGCGGGTCGGAAAAACTCGCCACATGGCCGGTGGTGACCCAGGTCTGCGGGTTCATCAGAATCGCGGCGTCCAGCCCGACGTTGTAGGGGCTTTCCTGCACGAATTTCTTGAGCCAGGCCTTCTTGACGTTGTTTTTGAACTCAACGCCTAAGGGACCATAGTCCCAGCTGTTGGCCAGGCCGCCGTAAATTTCGCTGCCGGGATAGATGAACCCGCGGTTTTTGCACAGGTTGACGATCATGTCCAAGGTCTTTTCACTGTTTTTCATACTGTACTCCCTCCGCGCGGCTGGCTGCCGCGCAAGCTCTGGCCCCACCCCGATGGTGCGGCGCAATAGGCATATTATAGCACAGGTTGGCGCGGGTGGGAAGAGGTCAAACAAGCTGCCGCGCAATGGCTTTGGCAAGGGCGAGCATCGTAGCGCGGCCGCGTAAAGCGGGGTCGGCGGCTGAAATCCGGGCCAGCTCAGCCATGACCCGCGCGGCCTTGCGCGCCGGGATGCCGATGCGGGCCAGATCCTCAAGCCGCACCGGGGGCGGCGGGTCCTGCCGGCCGAAATGTTTGAGCGCATAGGGGTTGTGGCCGTAAATGAAGGTGGTGTGTTTCATGGGAAAGTCCTTTGACGCACCTGGCAGGCGCTGGAATGTACAATTGGGGCGGGGCAAATGGTTTCAGGGGGATGGTGCACGGGGCAGATGGAGGGCTGCGTTTGCATTTTACCCAACCGGCACACCCAAATTCTATACGTTTTGCCAGAAAATTTGAAAAAACAGTTTCCTTTGCCCGCAAAACATACTATAATTATAGCATCTTCCAGCAACGAATCAAGCCGGCCGCAGCGCGGCCGCTGTATGAGGTGAGGTATCGATGGCCTATTTTTCTACCTATGACCCCAAACTGCTCGAAGGGGTGTCCCATGTTCACCTGATCGGCTGCGGCGGGTCGGGTATGTATCCGCTGATTCAGATTTTGCACAGCCGCGGGCTGACCCTCTCGGGCTCCGATGTGGAGGAGACCAAGATTACGGCGGCCGAGCGCGCGATGGGGATGACTGTTTCGATCGGGCATGACGCGGCCAACCTCGGCGATGCGCAGCTTGTCGTCTACAGCGCGGCGATCCACCCCGGCAACCCGGAGCTTGACGCCGCCCACGCCCGCGGCATCAAGACGGTGGAGCGCAGCGTGCTGCTGGGCTATGTCAGCCGGCTCTACCCGCAGAGCGTCGGGGTGGCCGGCACCCACGGCAAAACCACAACGACCGGCATGATTACGACGATGCTTGAGCTGGCCGGCCATGACCCGGCCGCCGTCATCGGCGGCAAGCTGCCGCTCATCGGCGGCTACGGCAAGGCGGGCCATGGCAGCGCGGCCGTTATCGAGGCCTGCGAATTCAGTGAGACCTTCCTGCAGCTGACCCCGTTTATCGGCGTGATCCTGAACATCGACCACGACCACCTTGATTACTATGGCACGATGGGGCGGCTTGAGCTCGCGTTCCAGAAGTTTGCGCTGCTTTCCCGCACCGTTGTCTTCAATATGGATGACCGCAACACCCTCGACGTCGTCAATTCGATCGACCGGCCGGTGCTCTCCTTCGGCATTGAGGAGGAAGCCCGATTCCGCGCGGTCAACATCCGGGAATATCGCCCCGGTTTTTATGAGTTTGATGTCAACGAGCTTGAAGACCATTTCGCCCACCTGAAGCTTGGCGTGCCGGGCTACCACAACATTTATAACGCGCTTGCAATGTGCTGCTGTGTGCGGCCGCTGGGGCTTACCCCCGCCGACGCCGAGCGCGCCGCGGCCGAATTCAAGGGCACCGGCCGCCGGTTTGAGGTCAAGGGCGAGTGCAACGGCGCCGTCGTCATCGACGACTACGCCCACCACCCGGCCGAGATGGCCGCCACCTTAAAGACCGCGCGGCAGATGGGCTATGACCGGATCATTGCGGTGCACCAGCCCTTCACCTATTCCCGCACGAAAGAGCTGATGGACGACTTTGCCGAGGTTCTCAAGACCGCCGATATCGCCGTGCTGCTGCCGATTATGGGCAGCCGCGAGGTGGACGACGGCAGCGTCAGCACCGAAGAACTTGCCGCCAAGGTGCCGGGCAGCGTCGTCGTTGACGGGCTCGAATCCGCCGCCGCCTGGGTCAAAGCGAACGCCAAACAGGGCGACCTCGTTGTCTGCATGAGCTGCGGGGATCTGTATAAGGCGGCGGATATGATGGTGAGCGGCTGAAAGCCGAAATAAGAAAGAAGAAAGAATAAAATTGGTGTCCCGGCGGCTGCGCAGCCTCAAAAATTCCGTAGGGGGCGGCGTCCCCGACGCCCCGCAGGCGCGTTTTGGAGTGACAACCGCTGCACAGCGGCGGCTCTTAGGCCGGAGATTGCCCCGCGTGGCCTTGCCGTGCCGCGAACCTCTCCGGGCCGGATGAATCCGGCCCTGCAGTCTCTACAAATCATTGTCTACCGCCAAAAATTGAACGTGCGCCTGCGGTGCGGTTTGAAAGCGTTCAGGGGAAAGACTCTCTCCGTTCTTTCAAACCCGCACCGCGGGCGCACATTTTTATGGCAAGTGAGGCCGCGGCCGATCAGGTCGCGTCGTCTGTCCAAAGAAGGGACGCATAATCGGGGGCAGCGGATAGGCTCTGGCTGTTTTCGCGCAATAGGGTGTCGAGTTCTTCGCTGCGGGAGATCGGGTAGAAGTAGACTTCCTCGATATCCCGCGCTCCCTGCAAGATGGTCAGGTCGGACGCGCCATACCAACGGTCTTTCAACAGGCCGTTGCGCAGGTTTTCAAGCGCACGAACCTGGCTGTCCCAGACGCTGACGCCGACCGTGAAGAAGACGGCCTCCCGCCCGCCGACCTCAGCGCGCACGCCGCTCATCGTCGTGTAGGCCAGGCCGCCTTCGAGCCAGGCGTGCAGCGAACCGTCCTCC
>URKR01000068.1 GCA_900548355.1 uncultured Oscillospiraceae bacterium | reverse complement strand
GGGGTGTTTTCAGGAAAGCGCGCGACGGCTTCGGAAAAGGGCAGCGTGCGGCCGGCATTTTTTTCGAGCCAGGCGCGCAGCGTATCGGCGGCGTCCGGCGCGCCGGGGTCAAGCGCCAGGGCCAGCGGCCAGCGGCGCAGCAGGCCCAGCGCGGCGTCGTCCGGCCCGGCGGCCAGGTGCAGCAGCGGCTTGCCAGCCGCGATGTACTCGTACAGTTTGCTCGGCAGCTGGTTCGCGGCCTGATTGCCGATGCTCACAAGCACCCCGGCCGAAGCCTCAAGCCGGGCGGCTTCGGCCGGGGCAACGGGGCCCAGAACCGTGAACCGGCCGCCCAGCGTAGCTTCGGCCGCGGCGCGCTCCCTGCCGAACGCGGCCCAACCGCCGCCGGCCATTGTCAGCGTCCAGTCACCGCCAACAGCCTGGAACAGCCGCAGCAGCGCGCCGGGTTCCCGCAGGCCGGGGTAGAGGGTGCCGCAGAAAACGCAGCGCCGCACATCGACCTCAGCCGCTGCCGCAGACGGGACCAGGTTGGGAAAGGCAAGCACCTGCGCTTTGCCGGCAAGCGCCGCCAGCGGGCCGCCCGGTGCAAAATCGGGGGTAGCCTGTTCGGTGATCCACACATGGTCCATAGCGGTCAGCAGCGCACGCTCCCGCTCATACCCGCCGGGGGCCCGGTAGCTGGTGTTTGCGGCGTATGGGTCCATCTGCCACAGCAGTTTGCGGCCGGCAATGGCGGCGCCCTCCAGGGCAAATGCCGCGCGGTAGGGCGCCGCCACGGCGCAGACTGCGTCAAACGGCGTCTCGCGGTCAAGTTCCTCAATCTTGCGGCGGGTCGCGGTGACGCGCCGCGGCTGTTTGAGGGCAAACTGCCGGAAAGCTGCAGCGGCCGCCGCCGGGCGGGCTGCCAGCCGGGCCAGCCGCAGCGGCAGCGGGCTGCCGTGCGCCGCGCCATGTTCCAGCGCCGCTTCCATTGCGGCTTCGTCGGAAAAAGGCAGAAGGACAGCCCGGCAGCCGGGCGTTTCGGGCGGCGTGTGCGCGCCATCCCAAAGCTCAAGCACTGTGACGCTGTGGCCAATCTGTGCCAGAGCAGCCGCCAGCCGCCGGCCCAGCTGCGGGTTGGCGGCTGCCGGCGCTTCAACGCTGTCCAGCACAAACAGGATGCGCATGACACTTTCCCCTTCCTTTTGCTTTGGAGACGAACCTTCGGCCTGCCGCTTTATTGCCTGTCCTTCAGGAACCTGCGGCAGATTTTGGCCCAGAGCGCCGTGCAGTGTACGGTGGCCCAGGCCGCCAGTTTGACAGGCCGGGCCAACCGCGGGTTTTTGCCCAGCCGCGGGTCCTTGAGCCCGGCCCGTATGCCCACCCCGAGCTCATTGAGCTGGACACGGTAACGCGCAGCGTCCGCCCGGCGCAGGATCATGCTGGCCAGGTAGACAAGCTTTTCGTAATAAAATGCATCGGCCACCTGCTGCAGGTCCGGGCCGGCATGTTCGCGGATATAAATGGCCACCCGGCGCTGGTCGTCCAGGCTTTCGGGCGCAAGCGGCCGGTGGCTGGCCGAAGCCGGGTGCTGGCGATAGTGGTAGCCTGCAAAATCGACAAACGCACAGCCGGCCACCCGGGAAAAAACCTGCCAGTTGGCAAGCAGATCCTCGTTATATGCCACACCGTTGTCCAGGTCGGCCGGCGTGATGGCTCCGGCCGCATACACCTTGTTGCACAGGCTGTAATCAATGGCGTGGTCGTGCAGCAGCGCTTCCAGGTGGGCCGGGCTGTGCAGCACCCGGGCCGCCGGCGGCGGGGCCGGGGCCAGGGCGGGCGGTGCGCCGGTGAAACTGTCGTACACACAGCAGGCCACCGGCAGCCCGGTGCTCTGGGCTGCGCCGATCAGGGCGCGCAGAAAATCCGGGTGCAGCAGGTCGTCGGCATCACAGAACGCAAGCCACCGCGCGCCGTCCTCCAGCGCGGCGCGCACGCCGGCGGCCCGGGCCGCCGCCACACCGCACTGGGCCTGGTGCAGCACGCAGAACCGCGCATCGGCCGCGGAGGCAGAGTCGCACAGGGCGCCGGATTCATCAGCCGAGCCGTCGTCAATCAGGTAACAGCGGAAATCCTGCATCGACTGTGCGGCGATCGATTGCAGGCAGGCGGGCAAAAATGCCGCGGCATTATACACCGGCACCACCACGCCGGCCAGCGGCGCAGCCGGCCTCAACCGCCCACCTCCGCCTGGCGGCGCAGATAAAAGTTTTGCAGGTAGGCCGCGCTGGTGCGCACATCAAAGCCGGCGTCAATCGCCTGGGCCTGGGCTTGGGGGTTGCGGGCCAGGCCGTCGCGGGCCACGGCGTTGACAATGGCGTCGGCCCAGGCTGCGGGGGTGTCCAGCGGCAAAAACTGTACATTGGGGGCAAAAGCCGCGCCGGCGTCTACCGTATCCGCCACAAAACAGGGCAGGCCGGCCACCTGGGCTTCCACAAGCACAACCGGCAGCCCTTCAAACAGGCTGGGCAGCAAAAAAGCGTCCATGGCATGGTAGAAAGCCGGCATATGGGTGCGCACGCCGGCAAATATCACGGCATCCCCAAGGCCGAGTTGAGCGGCCAGCGCACGGGTTTCAGCCTCAAGCGGGCCGCCGCCGATCAGCAGCAGCCGGGTTTTGGGCAGCCGGCTATGTACGGCTGCAAAAATCCGCAGCAGCCCTGCGTGGTTCTTTTGGGCCGAAAAACGCCCCACATGGCCAAGCAGAATCTCATCCTCCGCCACGCCAAGGTGTTCGCGCCGGCGGGCGCGGTCGGCGGGGTCGTGCTTGGCGAACCGGTCGGGGTCAACGCCGTTGGGCAGCACGGTAAAGGGGTGGCCTTTGAACAGCATTTCACCGGCTTTGCGGCTGCAGGCAAAACGGTCGGTCAGGTCGGCGTCAAAGCGGGCTGACATGAGCTTGTCAAGCTTGCCGACCATATTGGGTTCATAGGCTGTGTTGTGGCTGTGGCCCACCCGCACCGGGATCCCTTTGCGCCGGGCTACGGCGTTGTAAAACATGCCGAAGCCGCTGTAATGGCCGTGGATGATGCGGTAGCTGTGTGCATCAAAAAAACGGCCGAGCGCCGCCAGGTAACCGGGCAGGTTGTTGTCCTGCCGGACGGTCAGCTTGGTGATCTGGCCGCCCAAGGCCTGGATTTCATAATCATAAAAACAGGGCTTGTCATAATGGTACAAAAAGTCGAACTGGACTTTGTCACGGTCGATGGCGCGGTAGACGTTCATCACAAAGGTTTCCATCCCGCCGGCATCCATGGCCGGCATCACCTGCAAAACGCGAATCGGCGGCATCTGTATCCCTCCTTATTTTAGGGTTTACTCTTCCTCCAGCAGCCGGCGGCACTCGGCCAGGCGGCCGCGCAGATCATCCGAAGGCTGCGGGTATTCGTGGCAGCAGGCGCGCAGCGCGCGCACCACCGCTTCGCTGACAAGATACCGCGTGTACCATTTCTGGTCGGCCGGCAGCGCATACCACGGGCTGTGGGCGGTGGCCGTCGCGTTGATCACCTCATCCAGGGTATCGGTATAACGGCCGTACAGCGTGCGCTCGCGGATATCGTCGGCTGAAAACTTCCAGTTCTTGGCCGGGGTATCGATCCGCTCCAAAAAACGCTCTTTCTGCTTTTCTTTCGAAACGTGCAAAAACAGTTTGAGAACACGGTAACTGTTTTCGTAGAGATATTCTTCATACTGGCGGATCTGGCGGTAACGCTTTTTGAAAAATTCTTTCCTGGGGTCTTCCAGCGTGCGCGGCGCCATGCGGTAGGTTTTGTACAGGTCGTGCACCTGCACAACAAGGACATCCTCATAATAGCTGCGGTTGAAAATGGCGATGGAACCGCGCGCCGGCAGTGCACGGTTGACCCGCCAAAGATAGTCGTGCGCGAGTTCTTCCTTGCTTGGCTGTTTAAAGCTGTGTACCGTAACCCCCTGGGGGTTCAGCCCGCCCATCACATGCTTGACCGTGCTGTCTTTGCCGGCGGCATCCAGCGCCTGCAGCACAATGATAAGGCCTTCGCGGCCGTCGGCATAGAAAGCGTCCTGCAGCTGTGCCATTTCGGCCAGGTTTTTGGCTGTGCGGGCAAGGAGCTTTTCCTTTTTGGCGCGGGCGTCTTCATCGGCGCCGCAGGGCAGATCTCGCAGCGCGCAGGGGCGGCTGCCGTCAAAACAAAAATCATCCAGCTTCATCGGGCCAAACCCTCCCAAAGACCGGGGAACGCCCGGCCACAGACTGTCGAAAAAGTCAAAATCCGTCTCCGTCGGCGGACATGCGCCGACGACGGAGAC
>URKR01000067.1 GCA_900548355.1 uncultured Oscillospiraceae bacterium | reverse complement strand
TGGCCTCCGACACGCCGCTGCGGCGGCAGTGCGCGGCTGTTGCCCCTTGTGAAGCGAAGCTTACTCCATCTCGACAACCGTCGCGCAGCCCATGCCGCCGCCGATGCACAGGGTGGCCAGGCCCTTCTTCGCGCCGCGGTGCTTCATCGCATAGAGCAGGGTGACGAGGATGCGCGCGCCCGAAGCGCCGACCGGGTGGCCCAGCGCGATCGCGCCGCCGTTGACGTTGACCTTTTCCATATCAAAGCCGAGGTCGTGCGCGACGGCCAGGCTCTGGGAAGCGAAGGCCTCGTTGGCCTCGATGAGGTCCATATCGGCGACGGTCATGCCGATCTTCTTCATGACCTTGTTGGTCGCGGCAACCGGGCCGACGCCCATGATCGACGGGTCCACGCCGCCGAGCGCGCCGCCCACCCAGGTGGCCATCGGGGTGATGCCGAGCTCCTTGGCTTTGTCCTCGCTCATGATGACGAGGGCGGCGGCGCCGTCATTGATGGCGGAAGCGTTGCCGGCGGTGACCTTGCCGTCCTTCTTGAAGGCGGGGCGCAGCTTGGCCAGGACTTCCGGCGGGCTCAGGCGGGGGCCTTCGTCGGTATCAAAGACGATGTCGCCCTTCTTGTTCTTGATGACAACCGGGACGATCTCGTCCTTGAAAGCGCCTTCCTTGATCGCCTTGTCGGCCTTGAGCTGGCTGTTGTAGGCGAAGTTGTCGAGATCCTCGCGGGAGAGGTTCCACTGGTCGGCGACATTCTCGGCCGTGATGCCCATGTGGTAGTCGTTGAAAGCGTCCCACAGCGCATCGTTGACCATCGTGTCAACCAGCTCGCTCTTGCCCATCGGGGCGCCCATGCGGTAGCCATAGCGGCCCTTCATCATCGCGAAGGGGGCCATGTCCATGTTCTCGGTGCCGCCGGCCACAACGATGTCGGCGTCGCCGGCTTCGATCATCTGGGCGGCCATGTTGACGCAGTTAAGGCCCGAGCCGCAGACGACGTTGACGGTGACAGCCGGGGTGGTGACGGGCAGCCCGGCCTTGATGGAGGCCTGGCGGGCGACGTTCTGGCCCAGACCCGCCTGGATAACGCAACCCATATAGACGTGGTCAACCTGTTCCGGGGTGATGCCGGCGCGGGCGATCGCTTCCTTGATGACGATCGAGCCGAGCTCAGCGGCCGGGACGGCGGACAGCGTGCCGCCGAACTTGCCGATGGCGGTACGGCAGGCGGATGCGATGACGATCTTTTTCATAAAACAGCCTCCTGAAAATTTTTGAATCTGTTTTCGTCTTTGGCTTCTGTATCCAAAACCGCCGAAGCGGTCAGGGCTGAATAAAAGGGGAACGGGGTTCACACATCCCCGTGCCGGCGCTTGGCGGCAAGGGCTTCGGCCACGTTCGGGGTGACAAACTGGGAAACGTCCTGCCGGTAGTGCGCGGCTTCCTTCACAATGGTGGAAGAAAGATAGCTCCACTGCAGCGAGGTGGCAAGGAACACCGTTTCAATGCCGGGCAGCAGCGCGTGGTTGGTGTGGGCGAGCTGGATCTCGTTTTCAAAGTCGGTCACGGCGCGCAAGCCCCGCACCATGACGGTGGCGCCGCGCTGCTCGGCAAAGCTGACGGTCAGGCCGTCGAAGCTGTCCACCTCCACGTTCGGGATGTCGGCGCAGCATTCGCGCAGCATCTGCACCCGCTCTTCGGCGGTGAACAGCGGGGTTTTGGCGCTGTTGTTGAGCACCGCGACAATCAGGCGGTCAAACATACGCGAAGCGCGGCGGATGATATCCAGATGCCCGCGGGTGACAGGGTCAAAACTGCCGGGATACATAGCGGTGGTCATGCTGTGAAGCCTTCCTTACCTAAATAAACCTACAGCCGGGCGCGGCCGGCCTGGCCACGGCGGACGCAGGGGCGCCGGCATTGTTAATTTTCTAACAAAAACGGGCCGTCAAACCCGCCGCAGCCGGCACCCTGCCCTTCCCGGACGGGGCTATAATCAGTATGGCATTTTGTTAAGGTTTTGTCAATTCACATTTCGTGCAATTTGTGAAGAGTATTCCCCAATGTTTTGTGGTAGTTCACGAAGAGTCCCGCCCCGGCAAACGGCGGGCCCGGGGCCGCAATCCCGCCCTTGACCGACGGGGCAGAGTGTGTTATTCTTTTCACAGGGTATGCCCGCCAAGGCTTTCCCTGTGGAACGGCGGGGCGCGGCGGCGGTTTTCGCCGCGTTCCCGCACAAAAAGCCTGAACTAGCCTGAACAGAGGTGCAAAAGACATGAAATTTGAGGACCTGATTGCCAAGGTGCACAGCTGCGGCCGCCAAACCCTGGCCGTGGCCGCCGCCGAGGACGACGCCGTGCTGGAAGCCGTTGCCGAAGCCCACAAGCAGGGCATTGCCGATGCGATTCTTGTCGGCGATGAACCGGCCATCCGCAAAATTGCGGCCGACCTGCAGATTGACCTGAGCGACTACCGCATCATCCATGAGCCGGACAAAGCCGCCGCGGCGCACACCGCCGTCAAGCTGGCGCACGACGGCGAGGCCGACATGTACATGAAAGGCCTGCTGGACACCAAGACCTTTTTGAAGAGCATTCTGGACAAGGAGGTCGGCCTGCGCACCGGCAAGACGCTTTCCCACGTTGCGGTGTTTGAGGTTGCGGGCATCGACCATCTGCTGTTTTTGTCCGACGTGGCCTTCATCACCTACCCGACGTTGGAGGACAAGGTCCACATCATTGAAAACACCGTCGCCGTGGCCCAGGCCTGCGGCGTCGCCTGCCCGAAGGTCGCCCCGCTGGCCGCCGTCGAGGTTGTCAACCCCAAGATGCCCTGCACCGTTGACGCCGACGCGCTGCGCCAGATGAACGCCGAGGGCAAGATCACCGGCTGCGTGGTGGACGGCCCGCTTTCGATGGACATTGCCATTGCGCCGGAAGCCGCCGCCCACAAGGGCGCTTCCGACCGCCCCGCCGCCGGCCATGCCGACGTGCTGCTCTTCCCCGATATCCAGGCCGGCAACATCTGCTACAAGACCCTTGTGCATACCGCCGACTGCAAAAACGGCTGCATCCTGACCGGCACCAAGGTGCCCGCCATCCTGACCAGCCGGTCGGACAGCTTTGAGACCAAGGTCAACTCGATCGCGCTGGCCGCCGTGGTGGCCGCCGCGCTGCGCAACAACTGAAGCGGGGAGGCACGCACAATGGCTATCAAAAGTTTGATTATCAACCCGGGTTCCACCTCGACCAAGATCGGCATTTTTGAGGATGAAACCCTTGAATATGACAAAACGCTGCGCCACCCGACCGAAGAAATCGCGAAGTATGCTTCGATCATTGACCAGAAGGACTTCCGCAAGCAGATCATCCTGGATGCGCTCAAAGAGGACAACTGCGACATCCATTCGTTTGACGTCATCGTCGGGCGCGGCGGTCTGCTCAAGCCGATCCCCGGCGGCACCTACCCGGTTTCGGACGCGCTGCTGGCCGATCTCAAGGCCGGGGTGCAGGGGCAGCACGCCTCGAACCTCGGCGGCATCCTGGCGCGGGAGATCGGCGATGCGATCGGCAAGCCTTCCTTTATTGTCGATCCGGTCGTCGTCGATGAACTGACCGACGTCGCCCGCATTTCCGGCATGCCGGAGCTGCCCCGCCGCTCGATCTTCCACGCGCTGAACCAGAAGGCCGTCGCCCGCCGCTACGCCAAGGAGCACGGCACCACCTACGATGCGCTCAACCTCATCGTCATCCACATGGGCGGCGGCGTTTCGGTCGGCGCGCACAGCCACGGCCAGGTGGTGGATGTCAACAACATCCTCGACGGCGAAGGCTGCTTCAGCCCCGAGCGTTCGGGCACCGTGCCGGTCGGCGACCTGGTCAGGATGTGCTTCTCGGGCAAATACACCGAGAAGGAGATCTACAAAAAGATCTGCGGCCAGGGCGGTTTCAACGCCTACCTGCACACCAACGACGCCCGCGTGGTGGAGAAGATGGTCAAGGAGGGCGACGACTACGCCAAGCTGGTGGAGGACGCCTTCTACTACCAGATTGCGAAGGACGCCGGCGCGATGGCCGCCGTGCTGGACGGCAAGGTGGACGCGATCATCCTGACCGGCGGCATCGCCTACAACCCCCACACCCGTGAGGTGCTGGAGCAGAAGATCGGCTTCATCGCCCCGATCACCGTCTACCCCGGTGAGGACGAGCTGCTGGCCCTGGCCCAGGGCGCGCTGCGCGTGCTGAAGGGCGAGGAAGAACCCAAGGAATACTAAGCCGCTCAGCGTGTCGAGAAACTCGACACGCTGCAAAAGGGGCAACAGCCGCGCACGGC
>URKR01000066.1 GCA_900548355.1 uncultured Oscillospiraceae bacterium | reverse complement strand
GGCCAGGCGGCCGAGCGCCGCCAGCGCCGCGAGGCTGCCGGCCACCAGAACGCCGTACAGCGTCGTATACGGTACAAGCAGCGGGCCGAAGGAAAAGAGCAGGTAATCCCCAAACAGCAGCTCCGGCCGCAGCCAGGCCGCGGGGGTCAGGTATTTGAGCAGCCGCAGCGGGCTGGATTCCGGGATCAGGGCGTAAAGCCCCCAGCCCAGCGCTGCGGCCGCCGCGCAGGCCCCGTAGGCCAGCGCGCCCGAACACGCGCTGCAAAACACCGAGAACACCGCCAGCACCACCAAAGCCCCCAGCAGCCGGCAGAACGGCGCGGACAGGAGCAGTTTGCCCACCGTCATCCGGCCGGGCGCGCGGTAGAAAGCCGGCAGCGACTGCACGCAGCGCGAAAGATCCCCAAACCCGAGCAAAAGCCCGCCGCACACCGCCTGCGCGGCCTGGCTGAACGCCCAGAACAGCAAAAGCAGGCCGACGGTCAGCACGAGCTTGGCAAGATACGTCCGCCCCAGCCCGCAGCGGGCGGCCCGTACAACCGGCGCGCCGCTGTACGGCCGATCCTGCGCAAAGACCGCCATCGCGAGCAGAAAGGCAAAGAGCAGCAGCAATCCGTCGGTGACGCCATCCCCGAGCGCAATCTCGGCCCCGTAGGGCGCGGCGTAGGGGATGGACAGGCCGTCCAGCGCCGCATACTGCGCGGCGGTGCGCTGCGCGATGCGGACATCCAGCCCGCCGCTGCGGGCAAAGATGCTCTGGCCGAGCTGGTCGGCCCGCTCGGCGATTTGTTGCAGGTAATCCGGGTAAGCGAGCGCCCGCTCGGCCTGGGCAAGCCCTTCCTGCAGGATGACCCGCTCCTGCGCGATGCTCGCGCCAAACCGCAGCGCGCCGGCTTCGCGCAGGGCGGGCAGATCGTCCGCCGTGTAGCCGCGGTCGGCCAGCATCCGCAGCGCTGTATCCCGCACCGTCTGGTTTGGGGCCTGTTGGAGCATCAGCAGCGCGATCGAGACATCCAGCGCATCCTGCCGGGCCGTGAGGTCTGCCGCAGCCTCGGCCGGCGTGGCGCCGGGGCAGGCGGCAAAGACGGCCTGTTTTTGTACGAGGCTGACGCCGTTTGCGTCCGGGGCCAGCGCCCGGCCGAACGGGTAGAGCGCGGCCGACAGCAGCAACAGCGCGCCGAACAGCAGGAAGGTTGTATTCTGGCGCAGCTTGCGCGCTTCGGCCCACAGTACCGTCCTCATAGCGCCGCCCCACCCTTCTCGCTGTCGTGAAAGTGGTAGAGGTAAACGTCCTCGAGGGTGGGGGCGACGGCGCGGGGATGGGCGGCGTCGGGCGATTCGAGCAGATACCGCGCCCGGTAGCCGGCCCCCGTCGGCTGGAAGTTCACGACCCGCCCGGCCGCCGCGACGGCGGCGAAGGCTTCGCGGTCGAGCTCTTCCTCCACAACGCAGCCGGCGATCGACTGGCAGAGCCGGGCGACCGGGCCGGCGTCGATCAGACGGCCTTTTTGCAGCAGCAGAACTTCGCGGGCGATCGGCTCGATATCCGGCACGACGTGGGTGGCGAAGATCACGATCTTATCCTCGCTGATGCGGGTGATGAGGTTGCGCAGCACGATCCGCTGGCGCGGGTCAAGCCCGGCGGTCGGCTCGTCTAAAATCAGGATGGCCGGGTCGTTGAGCAGCGCCTGGGCCAGCAGCAGCCGCTGCTTCATGCCGCCGGAATAGCCGCCCACCCGCGCCCCGCCCTGGTCGGCCAGCTCAACGCTTTCAAGCGCGCGGCGCGCGGCCTCGGCCGCCGGCTGGCGGGCCATGCCTTTGAGGGCGGCGATGTATTCGAGGTATTCCTGCCCGGTGAAAAAGTCGTAGAGCGACGCCTGCTGCGGCGCTACGCCGAGCACGGCGCGGTAAGCGGCCCCCAGCGCAAACAGATCCCGCCCGCCGTAGAGCGCCCGGCCTTTGGTCGGCCGCAGCGCGCTGCTCAAAATGTTCATCAGAGTGCTTTTGCCCGCGCCGTTCGGCCCGAGCAGCCCGTAGATGCCCGGGGTGAAGGTGTAGCTGAAATCGATCAGCGCCCGGGTTTTGCCATACCGCTTGCTCAGATGCTCCGCCGTGAGCGCGGGGGTTCGATCGTTTTGCAGGTTTTGCATGGCGGCCCCCTTTACAGCGACAGCTCACCCATCTCAATGAGCGCAGGATTCCCGGCAAAATAATCGCTTTTCAGCACACGGTAATAGGTGGGCAACGCGTCTCCATCCTGCCGCGGGAAGAGGACGAACCAGTTTTCGGTCTCCTCGCGGATGACGTAATCCTGGAAGAAATCCGGCACGGGCTGTTCGGTCTGGGTTTCAAAGTCGAAGTAGAACAGCCGCAGGCTTTGCCCGTCGTCGGCGGGGCGGGTGTAGAACAGCTTGCCATCGTATAGGTCAAACCCGGCCGAGGATGCCGGTTGAGACGGAAAGTGATACTCAACCCCGTTGGCAAAGTCGATCAGGATCGGGACGCCGTCGGCCGCATCGGCGGTATGGGAACCGATGGGGAAGGACTTTTTGGTGTCCCAATCAATGTCGAGGTAGGCGTACAGGCCGCAAGCGGAGCCGTCGGAACTGCCCATCTGGTTGGCGCGCTTGCGATCCTCCATCATCCCCTGAATCTGCCCGGTCTCAAGATCCAGCAAAAAACGGGTGCGTTCGAGGTTTTGCAAAAAGTTGGCGAAAAGGCCGCGGTCGATTTCCTCATAAAAAAGGCAGAGGGAATCGCCGTATTTCCCCGTGATGGCCAGGCGGGTGATTTTGCCGGCGTCATCCGGCAGCGCCAGCGGGATTGTCTCGAGTTCCCCGGTCTGGAGGTCGGCCCGCAGAATCTGCTCGCCGCCGACGGCGACGGTGCTGCCGGTCTCGTCCGGCTCGGCGTTCATCTGGTAGCCGTTCGCCACAAAATAGACGCTGTCGCCCTCGTAGACAAAATGCGGTGAAATATCCCCCTCAAACGAGAAAACTTCCCGGCGGTTTTCGCCGTCAAAATCTTGCACATAGCAGGCGGCCGGGTAGTTCGTGGTGAAATAGTACAGGCGGTCGCCGTCGCTGTGCAGCCCGGTGGGGGTGCCGGCGGCGTTCTCAAACCAGGCGTTGCAGCCCGCGTCGCTGTGGGTGCAGTTTGCTTTGGCGCACAGCGGGTAGGTCGTGTTGGTCTGCCAGTCATTGAACATCAGCAGCCCAGCGTCCCAGTCAAAGAAAAAGATGCCCTGCTCGGTGATTTCGGTCGTGGCCTGGGAGGGAACGCCGTGCGGGTCATCCGCCAGCGTGATGCCGGCCGAGGCGAGGTCGGCCGCCTCCACCACCGGCATATAGGTGATGTCATCGGTCAGGGCGGGGCCCTCGGCCGGGGGTTCGCGCCGGCAGCCGGTCAGCAGCAGCGCGGCGGCCAGCAGGATCATCCAACAACGCTTCATGGGGCATCCCTCGCTTTTCTTGAAAATTCAACCGGTTCTTACTCTTAGGGTGTCTCTGAAAAATCCCCAGCACTGTCTAATTCTACTAAAAAGCAGCGTCTGCTGCGTCACTCAACCTTGGAATACATACAGTATTCCTGCGGTTTCGTTCCTTGCATCCGCTACTTTTTAGCGAATTATTCAGCACTTTGGATTTATCAGATACACCCTAGTATACCATATCGAACCAGCAACGAAAAGCGGTTGGATTTGTAAAAGTTGCGGCTGCGATTTTCAGCCGCCCGCCGCAGAATCCTCCAAATCATAAATTGCGGCGGATTCGTTTTCATAAACCGGGGCCAGGCCCGCGGGCGGGGCGCCGGGCCAGGCTTTGGCCAGCACCAGCCAGCGCACGCCGGCCTGCCGGGCCAGCGCGCGGGCTTCGCCGGCCGGCAGACCGCTGAAAAGTTCTTCATTGACCCAGCGCTTTTCAGCCAGAAAATCGGGCCCGACCCCCATGTTGGTCACGGCGTAGGTCCAGCCCTCAAGCCAGGCCTGCCGCCCGCTCAACCCGGTGCAGATGTTGCTGATCGCATCCTCGACCGCCGGGGTGGAGGAGATACGATTGGTGGCAAAGACGTCCCGCTCGCTGCTGTTGGCGGCAAGCCAGGCCATTGCGGCTTCGTCGCCGGCGGTCACGTTCTCGGCCGATGCGGACGGTTCCCGCAGCCCCGCGCAGGCGGCCAGCGGCGGCGCGGCCTGCCGGGCAAAGCCGAGCGCGATGCACAGGGTGGTCAGCCCGCCGAGCATCCCGGCCAGCAGAACCGGCCCGCGCAGAACCCCGCGCGGGCGCGGCGCGCCGGCCGCCAGCAGCGAAAGGCAGAGCAGCGCCAACAGCGCAAAATACACCTGGCTCGAA
>URKR01000065.1 GCA_900548355.1 uncultured Oscillospiraceae bacterium | reverse complement strand
CGTGCGGCGGGTTTGACGGCCTGGCCGATGCAGTCCGCGCCCAGGTGCTTGGGCAGGATGATTTTGTGGCGGCGGTGGTCAAGGCGTTCCGCCGCCCCTTTGTGATGGGCTCCGGGGGCCCCAGCCAGGCCCGCGGCGCAATGCTGCTGTGCGGGCCTTCGGGCAGCGGGCGGCATTATACCCTGCGCTGCGTTGTGGCTGAAATGGCGGCCCGCGGCCTGCTGCCCAGCGATGCGATTGAGCAGATTGACCTTTCGCTTTATCCGGGCCCCGCGCAGGAAAAACTCTTCCTGCAGGACCTTTACGCCGCGCTGCGCGCGCCGGCCGCCGTCCTTGCGTTTGATCATTACGAAGCCTGCGCCCCGGCGTTCCGCACCATGCTTGCGACGCTGGCAACCCAGGGGCAGCTTGCGCTGGCAAGCCGGTATGTGCTGCAGCGCGGCATCCTTGTCGATGTAGGCACGGCGCTGGCGCCCGATGCCATCGGGGAACTGCAGGCCGGCGGCAAATACTTTGTCTTTTTCTCTGAACAGGATGAAGGCGCGCTGGCCGGTGCGTTCGGGGCCAAGTTTGTCGATGCGCTGGCTGGCGATATCTGCCGCACCGTGCCCTTCACGCCGGAAAGCCTGGCGGCGGTTGCGGCGCGGGAACTCAACTTTTTGGCCGAGACCGCGCGCCGGCGCTGCGGGCTGCGGCTTTCGATGGGGGCGGACCTGCGCGATTGGCTGGCCGGCCAGTACGGAAAAGCCGGCGGTATGCGGGCCATACGCCGCGCGGCCGACCGGCTTTTCCGCGCGCTGGCCGAATATGTGCTCAGCGCAGACCCCGCCCCCGCCGAAGGGGCCGCTGCGGCGCTGACGGTTGAAAACGGCCGGGTCATGGCTGCCGTGGCCGGCGGCGCGCCGTTTGACCTGCTTGGGCTGCTGCCCGCGCCCTACCGCGGCGATGTTGAAGCGGTGGAAGCGGAACTGGACGCGATTGTCGGGTTGGAACCTGTCAAGGCGTATGTGCGGGACCTGGCGGCCAATGTCCAGGCCCAGCAGCGCCGCAAGGCCCAGGGCCTGCCGGTTGCGGCGGTCAACCGGCACATGATCTTTACCGGCAACCCCGGCACCGGCAAAACGACGATCGCCCGCATCCTGGCCAAATACCTCAAGGCGATCGGTGCGCTTGAGGGCGGCCAGCTTGTCGAAGTATCCCGCGCCGACCTTGTGGGGCGGTATGTCGGCCACACGGCGCCGCTGACGAACGGGGTTATCCGCAGCGCGCTGGGCGGGGTGCTCTTCATTGATGAAGCGTACAGCCTGTACCGGGGCGAACAGGACAGCTTCGGGCTGGAAGCGATCGACACCCTTGTTAAGGGCATTGAGGACCACCGCGACGCCTTTGTCGTGATTTTGGCCGGCTACACGGCCGAGATGCAGCAGTTCCTCACGGCGAATTCGGGGCTGGCAAGCCGGTTCCCGAACCAGATCGAATTCCCCGATTACACCGCCGATGCGCTCTGGGCCATTACCGAAGCCCAGGCGAAGGCCAAGGGCTACACCCTGGATGCCGGCTGCGAAGCGCCGCTCAAGGCATATTTCGCCCGCCGCCAGGCCGAAGACGCCGCACGCGCCGGCAATGGCCGGATGGCGCGCAACCTTCTGGAACGCGCCATCCTCAACCAGTCCCGCCGGCTCATCGCCGACCCGGCCGCCGATCTTGCCCGGATCGAACCCGGCGACTTTGACCTTGACCCGCAGGACTGACGCAAACCCGGCCGCCCGGATTTCCGCTTGACGGCGCGCCGGAAAGGGGGAACTCTGATGGTCGATCATATTGAAATCCGCGGCGCGCGGGTGCACAACCTGAAAAACATCGATGTCGATATCCCGCTCGGCAAGCTTGTCGGGGTGGCCGGGGTGTCGGGGTCGGGCAAAAGCTCGCTCGCGCTCGGCGTACTCTATGCCGAGGGCTCGCGCCGGTATCTGGAGGCCCTCTCCACCTACACCCGGCGCCGCATGACCCAGGCCGCCAAGGCCACCGTTGACGAGGTGCTCTATGTGCCGGCCGCCCTTGCGCTGCACCAGCGCCCCGGCGTGCCGGGCATCCGCTCCACCTTCGGCACCGGCACCGAGCTGCTCAACAGCCTGCGGCTCATGTTCTCCCGCCTGGCCAGCCACCGCTGCCCGAACGGGCATTATCTCCCCCCAAGCCTCGCCGTCGCGGCCGGCGGGCCGCTGCGCTGCCCTGCATGCGGCGCCGAATTCTACGCCCCCGGGGCCGAGTCCCTCGCCTTCAACAGCCAGGGCGCCTGCCCCACCTGCGGCGGCACCGGTACCGTGCGCACCGTTGACCGCGCGACCCTTGTGCCGGACGAAAGCCTGACCATCGAGCAGGGGGCCGTTGCGCCCTGGAACTCGCTGATGTGGGCGCTGATGGTCGATGTCTGCCGCGCGATGGGCGTGCGCACCGACGTACCGTTTTGCGAATTGACCGACGAGGAAAAGTCGATCGTTTACGACGGCCCGGCCGTCAAAAAACACATCCTCTACCGCGGCAAAAACCACGACCAGGCCACCGAACTGGATTTTACCTACTACAGCGCCGTCCACACGGTTGAAAACGCGCTCGCGAAGGTCAAGGACGAAAAGGGCATGAAGCGGGTCGAAAAGTTCCTGCGGCAGGATGCCTGCCCCGACTGCGGCGGCAGCCGGCTGAGCGAAGCTGCCCGCGCGCCCCGGTTGCGGGGCATCGGGCTGGATGAAGCCTGCCGCATGACCCTCGACGAACTCATGGACTGGGTCGCCGGCGTGCCGGAAAGCCTGCCAGAGCCGATGCGCCCGATGGCGAAGAGCATCTGCGATTCGTTTGTCGGCGTTGCGCGCCGGCTGCTGGATTTGGGGCTCGGCTACCTCGCGCTTGACCGCGCGGCGGCCACCCTCTCTACCGGGGAGCGGCAGCGGATGCAGCTGGCCCGCGCCGTGCGCAACCGCACGACCGGCGTGCTCTATGTGCTGGACGAACCCTCGATCGGGCTGCACCCGGCGAACATCGTCGGGCTGACCGGCGTCATGCGGGACCTTCTGGCCGACGGCAACTCGGTCATTCTGGTTGACCATGACAGCCAGATTTTGTCCCAAGCCGACTGGATTGTCGAGATGGGCCCCGGGGCCGGCGCTTCGGGCGGGCGGGTCATCGCGCAAGGCGCCGTGCCGGCGCTGGCGGAAAACCCGGCCTCGCGCATCGGGCCGTTTCTGCGCCCGGGCCGCCGGCCGCCGATGCGCCCGCAGGCGGCGGAAGGCGAGCTGTTCTCGATCGGGCGGATTCACCTTGAAACCGGCCCGATCCACACCGTGCAGCCGCTTGCCGTCGATATCCCCAAAGGCCGGCTGACCGTCGTAAGCGGGGTTTCGGGTTCTGGCAAGACGACGCTCGTGCTCGAAAGCCTTGTGCCCGGGCTGTCGGCCGCCGCGGCCGGTTTGCCGCTGCCGAATCCGGTGCGGGCCGTGGAGGCCGCCGGCATCGCCCAGGTCAAGCTCATCGACGCGACCCCGATCGGCATCAACGTGCGCTCGACCGTCGCGACCTATGCGAACGTCCATGACGAGCTGCGCAAGATCTTCGCCCGCACCCCGGCCGCCAAAGCCGGCGGGTACAAGGCCGGCGATTTCAGCTACAACACCGGCAAACTGCGCTGCCCGGTCTGCGACGGTACCGGGGCGATCAGCCTGGATGTGCAGTTTCTGCCGGATGTTGAGATCCCCTGCCCGGCCTGCCGCGGCGCGCGGTACGATCTGCCCGCCGCCGCGCTGCCCTGGCACAGCGCCGAAGGCAAGGCGTATACAATGCCCGACCTGATGGCGATGGATGTGAACACCGCGCTCGCCGCCACGGCCGGCGCGAAGGAGATGCGCCTTGTGCGCAGCCGGCTGCAGGTGCTGGCCGACCTGGGCCTCGGCTACCTGACCCTCGGCGAGCAGACGCCGAGCTTATCCGGCGGCGAAGCGCAGCGGCTCAAGCTCGCGAGCGAGATGGGCCGCAGCCAGGCCGACACGCTGTTTGTCTTTGACGAGCCGACGATCGGCCTGCACCCGCTCGACGTGGCGGTGCTGCTCGGCGTGTTCCAGACCCTCATCGACCACGGCGCGACCGTTGTTGTCATTGAGCACGACCTCGATGTCATCCGCAACGCCGACTGCCTTATCGATATGGGCCCCGGCGGCGGCGCGGCCGGCGGGCGCATTATCGCCGCCGGTACGCCGGCTTTGGTCGCGGCCTGCCCGGAAAGCGTCACGGGGCGGTTTATCTGACCCGTTGCAGCGTGTCGAGTTTCTCGACACGCTGCAAAAGGGGCAACAGCCGCGCACTGCCGCCGCAGCGGCGTGTC
>URKR01000064.1 GCA_900548355.1 uncultured Oscillospiraceae bacterium | reverse complement strand
GGCCGCGGCGGGCGTGGCGGCCGCGGGCGCCAGGGCCTGCCCCAGCCGCCCAAAAAGATGAACCGCGGGCCGCCCGGACCCCCCGGGCCGCGGGGAGCAAACAGCACCAGCGCCACCACTGCAATCACCACAACCAACGCCACCACACCGGCCCAGTTCACGCTGGGCCCGCGGGCAGGCGTGGCAACCGTGCCGCTTGCACTGGCAGCGGGGTCATCCAGATTGATGTTGATGCCATAGATCGTACACAGCGTTTCGGCCATAGCGCGGACGGTGTCCCGCGCGCCTGTGTCGTAGTCGCCGTCCTGCCAGGCAGGTTCCAGGTTTTCATTGAGGACATCCTGCAGCATGGCAACGGTAAACTGCCGCTCAAGGCCGGCGCCGCACATGGCACGGTAGTCGTCTTCCCCAATGGCCATAACCAGCACAATGCCGTTGTCAAGGTCGGCGTCGCCAAGGCCCCAGGCGTTGGCAAGGTCGCGGGTGTAGCCCTCCATCGTGTAATTGCCGATCGTATCGACGGTATAGACGCCGATCTGCGCACCGCAGCGTTCCTGCAGCGCGAGGTCCAGTTCGGTAATGTAGTTCTCGGTATCCGCCGTGAGTACATCGGCGTTGTCAATGACCGCCTTGCCGGGGTCAGCTTCCGGCGCGGCCAGGGCCGGCAGGGCGCACCCCGCCGCCACCAAACCTGCCAGCGCCAGGCTGACGGCGCGGCGGGCAACTTTCTCTTTCATAGGCATCTTCCTTCCTGTCTCAGCTGCCGTTGGGCCAGCTTACCATCGCCGAGGCATTGCCCGCCGCATCCCTTCCTGTCTCGGAAGGCCCGTAGAGCGGCACCGGCTCCAGCCCCCACAACGTTCCGATCAGGTTGGCCGGGAACCGGGCCGCCGTCTCATTGTAGCGCGTGGCGGCCGGGTTGTAGGTATCGGTTGCGGTATGGGCCACGATGTCCCGGCGGGAGGTCAGCTCGGCATACAGCGCATCGAGCTGGGCGGCCTGGTCGTCGTCCGCCTTCCGGCCGGCCGCGAGGTAGAGATCCTCGACCGCCCGGCTCAGCGCGGCAAACTGGTCGTACTGCTCGTCCGGCTCGGCCGGGGTTGCATTCCAGATGGCGAGCTGCTCAGCGGCGTAGGTCACTTCGGCGGCGTCCTCGCCCAAAATCCGCCCGCCCAGCCGGATCAGGCTGGCCGCGGCGTCGGCCCCGGCGGCGAGATCCGAACCGATCGAGTTGCCGTATTCATCGGCCTGGGTGTAGACGGCGGCCGCCGCAGCGCGCGCGCCGCGCAGCTTGAAACCTCCAATTCCAAATACCGAGACAAACGCCAGCACCGCCAGCGCCGCAGCTGCAACCGGGCGTTTGCGGGCCGGGGCTGGCAGCTTGGATTCGGCCTGCCCGAGCGGTTCAAGCTGTGGGCCTTCGATGATGAATGTTTCCTGTTGTTCAAGTTCCAGGGCCATTGCCGGCTCCTTTGTTGCGTGGTGGATGGCTTACTTATTGATTTCAAGCAGTTTGGCGCGCAGTTCCCCCTCAATACGGCCAAGCTCGGCCTCGGCGGCGGCGCGCTTGGCCTTGCCGTCGGCACGAATCTTGTTGAGCTCATCCAGCGTGGCAATCAATTCCTGGTTGGTCTGTTTGAGGGTTTCGATATCGACAACGCCGCGTTCGGACTCCTTCGCAATATCGATGGTGCCCTGCTTGAGGGTTGCGGCGTTCTTGCGCAGCAGTTCGTTGGTTGCATCGGTCACGGCGCGTTCGGCCTGCATTGCCTGCTGGCTGTGCGCCATGCCGAGCGCAAGCACCATCTGGTTTTTCCACAGCGGAATGGTGTTGATGATGGTGGTCTGGATCTTTTCGGCCATCATCGTGTCGTTCGACTGGATCAGCCGGATCTGCGGGCCCATCTGGATCGAGATATTGCGGGTAAGTTCCAGGTCATGGAGCTTTTTCTCAAACCGGTCGCACATATCGGCCAGGTCGCGGGCCGCCTGGGCGTCCTCAGGCAGTTGGGTGCGCTGGGCCTTGGCTGTGGCTTCGGCCAGGCTGCCGGCACGCACATCGGCCAGCTTTTTGCGTCCGGCCAGGATGTACATCGTCAGTTCCTTGAAATAGACAAGGTTCAGCTGGTACATTTTGTCCAGCATTGTAATGTCCTTCATCAGGGTAACCTGGTGGTCTTCCAGCTTGGATTTGATCCGCTCGACATTCACGTCGGCTTTTTCATACTTGGTTTTGAGGTTTTCAATGTTGGACTGCTGCTTTTTGAAAAAGCCGAAAAAGCCCTTGCTCTCTTCGGTTGCATCAAAACCCTGCAGTTCGCCGATCAGGTCGGTGATCAGTTCGCCGGTTTCCCCCATATCCTTGGTTTTGACACGGTTGAGGGCGTTGTCCGAAAAATCGCTGAGTTTTTTCTGGCTGGCCGCGCCATACTGCAGCACCATCTGGCTGTTCGTAATGTCGATTTTTTCGGCAAAATCATTGACCATCTGCTGCTCTTCGGGGGTCAGCGGGGTGTCTTCCACCTGGAAGGGCGTGGGCTTTTTGGCTTCCTCCACCACTTTCTCGTCCGCTTCAGGGTCGAGCGTCAGGGAGGGGGCCGGGGCATCCAGCGTCAGGGACGGGGTGGCCGGAACGTTCAAATCAAAATCATCAGGCATCGGGGTTGGCTCCTTTCGGGTAATCTTTGATAACGGGTTACGGGGTGGGCGGGGTATCCTCCCCCGCCAGATTCTGGCTTTGCAAAATATTTTCCAGCACATCGATATCGGTGCTGATGTCGAGCGCCTCGCTCGCATACAGGGAATCAAGCTGGTTTTCAAACGCCTGGGCGATCATGGCGGCGGTACCGCACACCTCACGCCGGATCTGGGCGGCGTTTTCCCCGGTGCGGTCCTGTGCCCTGGCATAGGCCGATAGGATCTTCACCGCTTCGGGCAGGTAATACCGGGCAAACCGGTCCACCTGGGGCGCCTTGGCCGGGTCGCGGGTGACTTCCTCGGCAATTGCACGGCCGGCGGTTTCCATCCGGTCCATCTCACGGGAAAGCACTGGGTCCGGAATTTCCTGGTTGAGGGTGTGCAGCGCATCCACATGAAGGCGGATTGCTTCCAAAACACGGTCGGCGTCCTCCTGACCGGTGGTAAAAGGCACACGGCGCCGCACCACCCGGGTGGGGCACAGCCGGGCTGCCACCAGCCCCACAGCCGCGCTGGCCACCGCAGTGACCGCCACCGCCCACAGTTCATACAGCGGCAGCAGCAGCGCGCCCGCAAGCCATACCAGCGCCGCCAGGTAAAGCGGCAGCACCGGCCGGCGGCGGATTTCCTGCCATTGGGTCATGGTCTTGCTTTCCTCCTCACGGTTTGTGTGGTAATAGCTTCATTATAATGCAAACAGGGGCCGGTTGCAAACGCAAACGGCCCCCTTCGCACAAAGTTTTCGCTTTTTTTACAGTTTTCCCCGTTTTACCAGGTAAGGTCCCAGCGCGGTTCCCCAGGCTGTGCAGAGCGCCTGGAACCTGCAGGCGGCGTTGGCCGGGCTGGTGGAGGGCAGCCGCACCGCCGGTATGCCGGTGGCTGGCTGGGCATACCTGGCATACAGCCGGGCCGCCGCCGCGCCATTGCAGAACACCGCCTGCACGCCCAGGGCCCCAATCAGGCCGGCAAGGTCGTTCGGTTCCACATCCCGGATGGAAGCATCCGAGGCGCCCCGGATTGAACAGCTGCGGATGACATCCCACAGTGCCAATCCGTTTTGTATAATCAGCGCCCTTTTCGCCGGAATGTCATCCCACTTTGGGGCCGGTGCACCGCTGATTGCGGCGAGCATCGGCCAGAACCGGTTCTGGGGGTGGCCGTAAAAGAACCCCTGCTCCCGGCTTTTGGGGCTCGGGAAGCTGCCCAGGATCAGCGCCCCCGCCCGCTCGCCGTGCACCGGCGGCAGGCCGGGCCCAACCTGGGTATACCCGGCCTTCATGCCCCTGCCTCCGCAAAAGCTTCCGGCCAGAGTTCCCGGCAGAGCTGCGCAACGCCGCATTCAGCCGCCGGCGGGCAGGTGCGGTCGGCCGCCGCCAGCGCCGGCGGCGTTCCATCCGCTACGCAGACGCCCAGCCCGGCCGTGCGCAGCATACCGGCGTCATTGTCACTGTCCCCCACCGCAACACAGGCAGCCGTGGGGATTTGCCAGTGCGCAAGCAGCTCCGCCAATGCGCTGCCTTTGTCTACACCGGCCGGCATGATATCACAATCGGTCGCATTGTGGAAGAGGAACCGCAGGCCCAGGTAACCGTATTTTTGCTGAAACCTATCGGCGGCCTGCTGCGGCAGCCGGCCAAAGGCTGAGTAGGGCATATCCTGCAGATGGCGGGTCTGGTCCTCACCGTCAATCAGCACAATGCCGCTGGGGTGGGCCTTTTGCCGCGCAAGGGATTCAGCGTACCCGACATAGGCATAGTTGCCGTCCGAAAATTGGAACCGCAGCGGGTAGTCATAATCCTCAAAGAAGTCAACAAGGGCATACATTTCCTGCTCGTTGAGCCGGTGGGCGGCAACAAGGCGGCCCGCGCCGTCCAGCACTTCACCGCCTGCCGCACAGAGCCAGGCGTCCGGCCGCAGGCCGCCAAGCAGCGCGTTCGGCACGCTGACCCGGCCGCGGCCTGTCGCAATGACCACCCGCGTCCCCGCGCGCTGCACCGCGCGGATCGCCGCAAAGGTGTCCTGCGGAATGGCCGAAGCGCCAAACGGGCGCAGCGTGCCGTCAATGTCCATTGTCAAAACCTGATATTGCATGGGGCCCTCCCTATTCTGTGCGGCTATTGTCCTATTTATTATAGTGGATTTTGGCCGCCGCGTCTAGCCGCCCGCCCGTTGCCATATACTGCTATAGGTAAGGGGGTGGCAGCCATGCGGGAAAGTTTGGTGCTTTGGCGCGGGCGGCGCCGGCGTCGGCGTCGGCTGGCCGCCGGGTTGGCCGGGGTACTGCTGGCCGGGCTGCTGGCGCTGCGCTGGCTGGGGCCGCTGCGGGCG
>URKR01000063.1 GCA_900548355.1 uncultured Oscillospiraceae bacterium | reverse complement strand
CTGGCCGCCGCAAGCGCGGCCGCCCTGGCCCTGCTTGTGTACCGCCGCAGCCGCCGCTGAGGGAAAATGTGGGCGCGCCCCTTGCAAAATACGCAGGAAGGTGTATAATGTTAAGCGTATGCAGAGTAGGGGCCCGCGCGTACAGTGCCTGACCAACGGGGAGTTGTGGCAGGACGAAGTGGCCGGCCTGGCCGGCCCGCGGTGCGTGCCCCGCATCCCACTGCTGCGCGCGGAAGCCAATGCGCCGACCCTGGGGAACACTGCGCCCCGGGGCCGGCGTTTTTTGCAGGGCAAAGCTCTTCCGCACGCGGCCCAGCCGCTTGAGGAGGGCACGCTTATGAATCGTCCGTTCCGTCTTTTTTCCGAATCCGCCGCGCCGGCCGCCCGGCTGCGGGTGCAGGCCGTGCAGGAACTGCACCGCCCGCAAACCCTGGCCACCGCCGCCATGCTTGCGGCGCTGCACCTGGTGCTCAACCAGTTCACCATCCCGGTTTCCCAGCTGCTGGAAGTCGGGTTTGACTTTCTTGCCGTTGCAGCCATCGGCTACCTGTGCGGGCCGTGGGTGGCCGGGCTTTCCGGCATTGTCACCGACCTGCTCGGCTATATCCTGCGGCCCAACGGCCCTTACTTCCCGGGCTGGACCCTCAGCGCCGTCCTGGTCGGGATGCTGTACGGCTTCTGGCTGTACCGCCGCCCCGTCACGCTCGGGCGGGTGGTTCTGTGCAAGCTCAACATGGTGCTGCTCTTCAACTTCCTGCTCACGCCGCTCTGGCTTTCGATCTGCTACGGGCAGAGCTTTGTCGTGCTCAGCAGCCTGCGCCTGGTCAAAAACGTCATCAAGTTCCCCATTGACATTGCACTGCTGATGCTGGTGCTCAAAACCTGTGAACGCTACCGCAGCGCGAAGGCGGCGAGGTAAACGCGCCGGCGTATCGATCTAACCCCACAATATAGGGGTTATCGGGGCTGTTTTATGGATCTTCCATACTTTCGCTTGACAATCCCCCGCCCGCCGCTTATAATGAAAGAACACGCGATGACGGAGAAAGTAGGCACACAGGCCCGGTTCAGAGAGGGCGGTCACCGGCTGCAAGCCGCCCCGAACGGCCGTGCGCCGAAGTTCGCTCCCGAGCGGCCCGCGGGAAAGGTCAGGCTTGCGCCCTGCGCCCGGTAGTGCGGGACGGCCCCTGCGCCGTTATCGCAGCATCGAGCGCCGCCGGCATTTGCAAGCCCGGCGGAACACGGGTGGTACCGCGGAGCTTTCAATGGAAATTTTTCCGGCTTCGTCCCTTGATTCCATCAGGGGGCGGGGCCGTTTTGTTTTGCCTCGCCCACACAACAGCAAAAGGAAGGTGCGACGTATGGAAGAAAAAATCAACGCACTGCGCGCGCAGCTTGAAGCCGACCGCGCCGCCGTGCGCAGCCAGGAGGAACTTTCCGCCTTCTGGCAGAAGTATCTGAGCAAAAACGGCGAAGTGACCGGCCTGACCAAGAGCCTGCGCGATGTGCCCAAAGAAGACCGCCCCGCGGCAGGCAAGCTCATCAACGCCTGCAAAACCTGGGCCGAGGGCGTGTATGAAGCCCTCGCCGCCGAGATCGCGGCCGCCGAGCTCAAGGCCCGCAACGAGGCCGAGGCCGTCGATATCACGCTGCCCGGCGCACGCCGCGCAGCCGGCGGCCTGCACCCGATCACCCTCGTCAAGAATGAGATCATCGACGTGTTCGCCGGCATGGGCTTTGAAATCTTCGACGGCCCTGAAATCGAGGACGACGACCACAACTTCACCCGGCTCAACGTGCCGAAAAACCACCCGGCCCGCGATATGCAGGATACCTTCTATGTGGCCGAGGACATCGTGCTGCGCACCCACACGAGCGGCGGCCAGATCCGGGTCATGGACCTTGAAAAGCCGCCGATCAAAGTGCTCTCGCCCGGGCGGGTGTTCCGCTCGGATTCCGACGCGACCCACTCCCCGATGTTCCACCAGATGGAAGGCCTTGTCGTGGACCGCGACATCACCCTGTGCGACTTGCAGGGTATGCTCGACAAGTTCGTGCAGGCCCTCTTCGGCGCGGGGGTGCGCACCCGGCTGCGGCCTTCCTACTTCCCCTTCACCGAGCCGAGCGTCGAAGTCGATGTCTCCTGCTTTGAGTGCGGCGGCAAGGGCTGCAGCCTGTGCAAGCACACCGGCTGGATCGAAGTGCTGGGCGGCGGCATGGTGCACCACAACGTGCTGCGCAACTGCGGCATCGACCCGGAAATCTACTCCGGCTTTGCGTTCGGCATCGGGCTTGAGCGCATCGCGATGCTCAAGTACGGCATCAACAACATCGGCCTGATGTTCCAGAACGACCTGCGCTTCCTGCGCCAGTTCCAGCAGTAACAGGGGAGGGGAAACACCATGAAAGTACCGTTCAGTTGGCTCAAACGTTACGTCGATATCGATGTAACCCCGCAGCAGCTTGAAGAAAAGCTCTTCTCCTGCGGGTTCGAGGTCGAGGAACGCATCGACCTCGGGGCCGAAATCAGCAAGGTTGTCGTCGGCGTCGTGACCGAGGCCGTCCCCCAGGAGGGCACCCACCTGCACATCTGCAAGGTGGACTGCGGCAGCTGCGGCCGCGATATCCAGATCTCGACCGGCGCGCCGAACGTCTATGTCGGCATGCACACCCCGGCCGCGCTCGACGGCGCAACGCTGCCCGGCGGCGTCAAGATCAAGGCCAAGGCGCTGCGCGGCGTCGAATCCAACGGCATGCTCTGCTCGGGCGAGGAGCTCGGCCTCAACGACGACCTCTTCCCCGGCGCGGAGGAATACGGCCTGCTTGACCTGCCCAAGGACACCGTCCCCGGCGCCGACATCCGCGAGGTGGTCGGCCTCAACGAGACGATCTTCGATATCTCGATCACCGCCAACCGCGCCGACTGCCAGAGCATCCTCGGCATCGCGCGGGAGGTTGCGGCCGTGCTCGGCAAGCCGCTCAAGATGCCGGCCACCGATTACACCTGTTCGGAGACGACCGACCCGCGCCTTTCGATCACCGTCGAAGCGCCCGACCTCTGCCCGCGCTACATCGGCCACTATGTGCGCAACATCACGCCGGGCAAGGCCCCGCAGTGGATGCGGCGCGACCTGGCGCTGTGCGGGCTGCGCGGCATCTCGAACGTGGTCGATATCACCAACTACGTCATGCTCGAAATCGGCCAGCCGATGCACGCCTTTGATATGGCGACGCTCGAAAGCTGCCGCATCATCGTCCGCCGCGCCAAGGACGGCGAGACGATCACGACGCTCGACGGCAAGGACTTCACGCTGACCCCGCAGAACCTTGTCATCTGCGATGGCGAAAAGCCGGTCGCGCTGGCCGGCGTCATGGGCGGGCTGAACAGCGAGATCACGCCCGAAACCACCCAGCTGCTGTTTGAATCGGCCAAGTTCGCGCGGGATAACGTCCGCAAGACGGCCCGCAGCCTCGGCCAGAACACCGACGCTTCGGCCCATTACGAGAAAGGCATCTCGGAGTATACGACCGAGCTCGGCATGGCCCGCGCGCTGCACCTGATCCAGGAGCTTGGCTGCGGCGAGGTCACGGCCAGCCACTTTGACGTCAGCGCCGGCGCTTCCCGCGACGGCAAGCGGTTCGGCGCCCGGATCAGCAAGATCAACGCGATCCTCGGCATCGAGGTGCCGGCCGAAACCGTGCTCGACATCCTGCGCCGGCTCAGCTTTGAGGTCAAACTCCAGCCCGACGGCGACACGATGCAGGTCATCGCCCCGCGCTGGCGCGAGGACATCGAGATCGGCGAGCCTGACCTGGCGGAGGAGATTATCCGCGAATACGGCTACAGCCATATTGTGCCGACCTTCCTCAAAAATGCGACGGTCACCACCGGCGGCCTCAACCCCGAACAGCAGCGCCAGGCCCAGGCCAAGCGGGCGATCGGGGCGCAGGGCTTCTATGAGGCGATCACCCTCGGCTTCTACTCGGACGCCGAGCTCGACGCGCTGCACATCGCGCCCGACGCAAAGGAGCGCAACGTCGTGCGTATCCTCAACCCGATCTCGTCCAACCTGACGATCATGCGGCCGCTGCTTGCGCCGTCGCTGCTGGGCGCGGTGGTCGAAAACCTCAAAAACGGCAACGCGGCCGGCCGCCTGTTCGAGCTTGCGAACGTCTATATCCCGAAACAGCAGCCGGTCACCGAGCGCCCCGAGGAGCGGATGCACCTCGGCCTGGCGGCGTTCGGCGAAACCGAGGACTTCTTCGCCCTCAAAGGCGCGATCGAGGCGCTGGGCGAGAGCTTCGGCATCGAATTCGGCTTCACCCGCGCGGCCGATGTGCCCTGGCTGCACCCCGGCATCGCGGCCTATCTGACCTGCGAAGGGGAGACGGTCGGCGTGTTCGGCAAGCTCGCGAACGACGTGACGGCCGAGCTCAAGCTGCCCAAGGACAGCCGCGACAACCAGAAGATCTTCCTGGCCGAAATCGACTGGCCGGCCCTGATGGCCCACCGCCGCGCCGCGCTGCGCTACACCCCGCTGCCGGCTTACCCGGCCGTCGCGCGCGACCTGGCCCTTGTCGCCGACGAGGCGACCCCCTGCGGCGATATCGTGGCCGAGATGCGCCGCGCCTGCAAGCAGCTCGCCGATGTGCAGCTCTTTGATATCTACCGCAGCGAGGCGATCGGCGCGGGCAAGAAGAGCATGGCCTTCACGCTGCATTTCGCCGCCCAGGACGCCCCCCTCACCCCCGACGAGGTGGACCGCTTTGTCAAAAAGATCCTCGGCAACCTCAAGTACCGCATGGGGATTGAGATGCGGTAACGGCGTTTTGGAATATTTGATAGAATGAAAATGCCCCTGCCTTCCCGGATGCGGAAGGCAGGGGCCGTTTTGGTTGTGTGGTAAAAAGGCGGGAAACGCCCATCCGTAGGGGGCGGCGTCCTCGACGCCCCGGGATGTCTGCGGCGGGGTTCATTCCCAAAAATCCCCGGTACCCCCTCGATTTTTGGGAAATGACTCGATTT
>URKR01000062.1 GCA_900548355.1 uncultured Oscillospiraceae bacterium | reverse complement strand
AGCGTCCCAGAGCGCCTCGCTCACAATGGCCGGCACCGCCGGGTCCCGCCAGGAGGCCCAGGTTTCGGGCGGGCGCGGGCGGCGGATATACCGCTCGCCGACATCGATCGTCTCCGTCTTGCCGCCGCAGAAAAAGCCTTTGTATTTCGGGTTTTCAAGCACCGCCTTGACCGTGCGCGGCGGCACCGGCCGGCCGTCGGCACGGCCGAGGCCTTCGGCCGCCAGGGCGGCGGCGATCCGGCGCAGGCCGTACCCGTTTTCCACATACAGGTGGAAAATCCGCCGCACGGTTTCGGCTTCGGATGGTTCCACATACAGCCGCCCGCCCCGCTTGCGGTAGCCGAGCAGGCTGGAATTTCCATAGATCCGCCCGTTCTGGATTCCCTGCTCAAACACGATCTTGGTGCGGGCGCGGGCGCTTTCGGCTTCAAGCTGAGCGCCGAGCGCCATAAACTGCAGCATCAATTCATCACTGGCGCGGAACGTGTTGAGGTTTTCTTTGAAGAACCAGACCATAACCCCGCAGGCCTTGAGCCGGTCCTTATAAACAAGGCATTCCTTTATATTGCGCGCAAACCGGGCCACATCCTTGACGACGATCATATCAAACCGGCCTGCCTCGGCGTCCGCAATCATCTGAAGAAAACCGCTGCGCGCGCTTGCCTTGGTACCGCTGACGGCGGCATCGGTGTACGCGCCGGCATACGTCCAGGCCGGCGTTTGTGCAATCAGGCGGCGATAGGTTTCGTGCTGGTTGTCAAGGCTGTGGCGCTGGGCGGCGCTTGCCGTTGAAACCCGCGCATATTCCACCACCCGCAGCGGCAGGCGGTATACGTCGGCCCCGGCGTTGACTGCGCGCAGAAGCCCGATGTTCATCGCGCCGGCCCCGCAGACGGAGCGCTGCAAAAACACTTTGTAAGCATACGATCACCTCCACTGGTAAGCTATGCGAAAGGCAGGAAAAATTTTCCGTCATTTTTTTATTTTTTCCGCTTGACAACCGCCGAAAGATCTTGTATAATAATCAAGTACTCTTTTGGAGGGCACAGATGGCGGTATAGCTCAGTTGGCTAGAGCATTCGGTTCATACCCGAAGTGTCACCGGTTCAAATCCAGTTACCGCTACCATAATGCAGGCTTTCGCTAAGATACATGGGGGCCGATTGCAGTAGTGATCGGTAGTTGCTTGCTGTTTTAGCGAAGACCTGTATTTTCCCAAGGCCCGTTGGTCAAGCGGTTAAGACACGGCCCTTTCACGGCTGTAACATGGGTTCGATTCCCGTACGGGTCACCAAAAAGCATCTGCTTTGTGTAAGGCAGATGCTTTTTTCTTTGCTGTTACATTAAAATCCGCCGCCGTACGGGAATCGAACAGCCCTGCGGGCTGTTTTTAGGGCGCGGGAGATTTCCCGTACGGGTCACCAAAAAGCACTCGCTTTGTTAAAAAGCGGGTGCTTTTTCTTTTGTATCTTTGTGCTGTTTCCTACAATGCGTAGGGGGCGGCGTCCTCACGCCTTTTCCGCCACAATCAGCTCGCTCTCATAGGCGCCGAGATCCAGCGTGCGGTCGTAGCGCCTTTCGGTCAGTACGCCCCGGCCGCCCTGCGCCAGCGGGATTGAGACCGGTTTCGCCGTTGTGTTGACATAGAAGCGTTGGTTTTCGGCAATTTGCCGCGCCTGCACCCCGTGCGGAACCCGCAGGGCCGGCTGCAGCCCGATCTCCGTTTCCAGCCCGCGGAGCAGCCACCGGAGCAATTCGCTGTCGGTTTCCGCCGCCACATAGTAGGCTTTCCCTTTGCCGTAGCGGTGTACCGAGACGGCGGGCCGGCCGGTCTGCTCATAGACAGCGTACGCTTCGGCGCCGCGCAGCGTCCTGCCGCGCCTTCCCCTTCTTCCCGTTTCCCTGCGCCCAGGGAGCGCCCCTTGTGCCGTCAACCTAGCTTATCTTATACCAGGTCGCGCGGCCAACGACGCCGTCGGCTGTCAGGGAGAAGTACCGCTGGAACGCCCTGACGCTTGATTCGGTGTCGGCGTCAAAAGTGCCGGTCACGGCCGGCTTGCCGAAGGCCGGGTAGTCCTTCGCAATGCGGGAAAGCTGCCGCTGGATCGTGCGCACCGCGGTGCCGGTATCGCCGCGGCGCAAGGCGGCGCCCGGATAGCTTTGCGGGATATCGGTCAGGTTGGTGCTGCGGGCAAGCTCCACCCGGCTGCCGTAATAGTACCGCAGGATTTCCAGCGCCGTCTTGCCTTCCCGTGCGCGGTCAACCGTACCCCACTGCGACATCCCGTTGCAGTTGACAAGCTTGCCGTCACAGTATTCGGTAAAATAGGGTTCGGCGTCGCCGCTGCGGCGCACATAGGTGTTGAAGAGTTCGGCAGTCAGCCGTTCCATCACGGCGTAGACGGTGCGCCCTTCGGTATACGCCTGGTCAACGGCCGGCGACCCTGTGATGTTGAAGCTGTACCCCCGGCTGGGGTACCATTCGGTCCAGATGCGGTTGAGCGCCAGGCTGATCTGCGCCAATATATTGGCTTTAAGCGCCTCTTCGGGCCAGGTGGGATACACTTCGCTGGAAGCGACGTTGGCGATATAATCCTGGAAGCGGACTGTGACGTTGCGGGCATTTTCGGCCGGGCGGCCCAGATGCACCGTGATGCTGCGCGGGATCACCACGGCGCCGAGCACCCGCGCCCCGGCGGCCGGGGCCGGGCCGCTGCCCCCGCCGCCGGCATAGAGCGGGTGGGGCGGGATTGTGATTTCGCTTTCGGCGCGCAGGGTCGCGGTGTCCAGCGCAGCGGCGGCCGGCAGCAGCGCGATCCGCGCCACGGTGCGCTGGCCCGCAAACAGCTGGATGCCAAACATCCGCAGCGGCTGCCAGCCTTCACACTCGGCCAGCAGGCTGTACACGGCATAGGGCCGGGCGGCCGGGTTGGGTTCCAGGCTCAGCGCCGGGTCAGGCGCGGGCAGCGCGCCGACCCGGGCAACGCCTTCGGCGTCGGTTTCCTGCCGAAAAACAACGAGGCCCGCCTCGTCAAACACCGTTACCCGCACACCGGCCTGCGGCCCGGCCTTGCCGGCCAGCGTAGCGGCTACCCATAGACTGCCAGTTTCCATATACAAACACCTCCTTGCCCCAGCCTATGCCGCGCGGCCGGCCGGGGTGAACCGGGCACGCAGCCCAAAAAACCTTTCGCCTATCCGCCATTTTCTCTTGCGCCGGGACGTTTTTTTGAGTATAATACAGGATGGCCTTTGCGCGGGGCGCGCCCCGCGTTACCAAATAAAAGTTCACATACAAGACAGAAAGGGAACCGTATGCCATCTTTGCGCGAAGAAATTGAAAGCCGGCGCACCTTTGCGATCATCTCGCACCCGGACGCCGGCAAAACCACCTTAACCGAAAAACTGCTTCTTTACGGGGGTGCGATCCAGACCGCAGGCTCGGTCAAAGGCAAGCAGAGCGCCAAGCATGCCGTGTCTGACTGGATGGACATTGAAAAACAGCGCGGTATCTCGGTCACTTCGTCGGTGCTGCAGTTCCATTACCAGGGCAAGTGCATCAATATCCTCGATACCCCGGGCCACCAGGACTTCTCCGAAGATACCTACCGCACCCTGATGGCGGCCGACTCGGCCGTCATGGTCATCGACGCGGCCAAGGGCGTTGAGGCGCAGACGATCAAGCTGTTCAAGGTCTGCACGCTGCGGCATATCCCGATCTTTACCTTTATCAATAAAATGGACCGCGAAGCCCGCGACCCGTTTGAACTGATGGAGAACATTGAGGAAATCCTCGGCATCAAGACCTACCCGATGAACTGGCCGATCGGCTGCGGCAAAGGGTTCAAGGGCGTGTTTGACCGTAACGCCCGCCGCGTACTCGCGTTTGAGGGCGACGGCCGCGCAAACGGCGTCAAGATGGTGGACGAGATTGCAGCCGAGCTCGGCGACCCGGCGCTCGACGCTTTGATCGGGGCCGACAACCACGCAAAACTGGCGGAGGACATTGAGCTGCTTGACGGCGCAGCCGAGGAATTTGACCTTGCGGCCGTCCACCGCGGCGAGCTCTCGCCGGTGTTCTTCGGGTCGGCGCTGACCAACTTCGGCGTTGAGCCGTTCCTGAAAGAGTTCCTGCGGCTGACCCCGCCGCCGCTGCCCCGCCCCGACGCCGACACCGGAGAGACCGTGGCGCCGACGAGCGAGGATTTTTCCGGCTTTATCTTCAAAATCCAGGCCAACATGAACAAGAACCACCGCGACCGCATCGCGTTTCTGCGAATCTGCTCGGGCAAGTTTGAGCGCGGCATGGAGGCGTTCCATGTGCAGGAGGGCAAAAACATCAAGCTTGCGACCGGCACGAGCCTGATGGCCGACGACCGCGCGATTGTGGCCGAGGCCTACGCCGGCGACATCATCGGCCTGTTCGACCCGGGCATCTTCTCGATCGGGGATACGCTGTGCAACCAAAAGCACAAGGTGCGGTTTGCCGGCATCCCGACCTTCGCGCCCGAGCATTTCGCCCGGGTGACCCAGGTCGATACAATGAAGCGCAAGCAGTTTGTCAAGGGGATGGAGCAGATCGCGCAGGAAGGCGCGATCCAGATCTTCCGCGATCTCGGCGCCGGCATGGAGGAGGTCATCGTCGGCGTGGTCGGCGTTCTGCAGCTTGAAGTGCTTGAGTACCGGCTGAAAAACGAGTACAACGTCGATATCCGGCTGCAGAGCCTGCCGTATGAGTACATCCGCTGGATTCTGAACCCGGCCGATGAACTTGACCCCAAACACCTTGACATTACCTCAGACACCCGGCCGGTGGAAGACCTCAAGGGCAACCGACTGCTGCTGTTCGGCTCAAGCTGGAGCATCAACTGGGCCGAACAGCACAACCCCGATTTGAAACTGTCGGAGTTTGGGAATTTGACGTTTTAAGGGGATGTTGGCGAGGAGGTTTGCGGCCGTCCCCGGTTTGACCACGGGCAACGCCTTACGTCCGTAGGGGCCGATGCCTGCATCGGCCCGGGGAGCCCCGCGCCGCCGCGAACGCTCCGGGCGGGCGCTGCCCGCCCCTGTGGCCTCCATATTGCAACCCTCTACCCATCATTTTTTCGAGGCGATCGCCCAATCGCCAATCCACCACATGTTTCATTTCCCGACGAGGTTTTTATGGCTGATTTACTTCTTCGCGGCGTCGCGCTGGCGGCGCCGGCGCGGGCCGGGGCCGGCGTTTGCCGGCTGAT
>URKR01000061.1 GCA_900548355.1 uncultured Oscillospiraceae bacterium | reverse complement strand
GCCGGCCGCCGCACAACCCGCAGCGCGCCGAGGATGCCGTTCCAGTTGGTCTGGGTTTCGTCGGTGGCGGCCGAAGCATAGGTGATCGCCCCAGCCGGCCAGCCGGGGTAGGTGTTGTCGCTTATAAGGGTCAGGGCCACGGTACGGCCGGCCCAGGGGGTCAGCTCAAAGACGGCGGCGGTGCTCAGGCTGGCGGGAATCAGGGCGCGCCGTCCACTTCGGCCGAAAGCTGCCGCGCGCGCTCCACCTCCCAAAACAGCCGTCCGCCCGCGGCCGGCGGCAGCGCAACGGTGCGCACCCAGCGGGCAGGGCCGGCATAGGTGTGGCGGCGGGTCAGCCGGCCGGCCTGCGGCGGTTCCGGCGCGCCAAGGCCGGCTGTGTCCAGCGTGCCGGGCAGCGGCATCTCGGCCCGGATGCTGCCGGCCGTCAGCTGCCAGGCGCCGGCCAGGGAAAGCGTATCGGCGGGGGAAAGCATGGAAAAACGCACCTTTCTTGGCATGATTTGGATGATTTTACTATAGCACAGGCAACGGGGCGGGGCAAAGGGAAAATTTGAAAAAAGCGACCGGTATACGCCGCCCGGCGCGCCCGGGGACAAGGCGATAAAAGTACGGTGTATCGTTATCAAAAAAGAACGCGATAAAACGGCGGACCAGTATGGCCAATTATTGTGCAAAGCGCCAAAAATTTGGGAGGGCGGGCGGATTCTGCAAAATAAATTTGGAAAATCGTCCTGTTTGTGCTATAATTTGTTTCGTTATGCTGCCGGCCTGTGCCGGCGGCCAATCGGGGCGGTCGGCGCCCAAGACTGCGGAGGAAATGGTACAATGGAAGAAAACCGGGATTACGATACGATAGACCTCCTGGAACTGCTCGGGGTCTTGCGTCAGCACATCCTGGCGCTGGTGCTTGCAACGGTGTTGGCCGCGGCGGTCGGCTTTGGCGTGTCCAAATTTTTGATGACGCCCCAGTATGAGGCCAGCGCCCTGATGATTGTCAATACGCGGCAGGATACCACCGCCAACGTCACAAGCGACCAATTGAACTCCGCTTCCCAGCTGGTATCTACTTACGGCATTATTATCAAAAGCGATACCGTGCTCAACGAGGTGATTGCCAACCTTGGCCTTGGGATGAGCTACAGCGAGCTGGCATCCAAGGTGAGCGTGAGCGCGGTGGATGAAACCCAGGTCATGAAAATCACCGTGACCGACGCCAACCCGGAGGGCGCGCGCCAGGTTTGCGAGCAGATCACCCAGGTTGCGCCGGATGAAATTGTCGAAGCGGTGGAGGCCGGCTCGGTCAAGGTGATCTCGGCTGCATCGCTCAACCCGAACCCTGTTTCGCCCAACGTGATGCGCAACACCGCAATGGCCGGGGCGCTTGGCCTGGCGGCCTGCGCGGGCCTGTTTGTCGTGCAGTTCCTGCTGAACAACAAGATCAATTCGGAAGAGGACATCGCCAAGCAGCTGAACCTGCCGGTGATCGGCGTGATCCCGAACTATGAGCAGAACGGAGGGAAAAAGTGATGGCGAAGAAAAAAAGGGGCAGCGAAAAATCGCGGCGCAAGCTGCTGATGGTCGGCCCGGATGCGCCGTTCCAGTATGTGGAGGCGTACAAGAGCCTGCGCACCAACCTGGAATTCCTTTCCGCCTCCACGGGGTGCAAAGTTATCCTGATCACCTCTTCGGTGCAGGAGGAAGGCAAGAGCAACGTGGCAATCAACCTGGCTTCCACCATGGCCAGCGGCGGCAAGCGGGTGGTGCTGGTTGACAGCGACCTGCGCAAAGGGTCGCTGTCGCGTTACCTGCACCTGAGCCATAACCGCCCGGGTATTTCCAACATTGTGGCCGGGCAGGCCACCCTGAACGACGCGCTGGTCCGTTTCAAAAATGTCCAGTTCACCCTGCTGCCGGTCGGGCCGCTGCCCCCCAACCCCAGCGAGATGCTCTCGCTGCCGGCGGTTGAGCAGATGTTTGACACCCTGCGCGAGTATTATGATTACATCATCGTGGATACCCCGCCGGTTTCGGTTGTGACAGATGCGGCCGTTATGTGCCGGATGGTGGATGGCGTTGTGCTTGTCGTGCGTTCGGGTGTGACGACGATCCAGGGCGCCCAGCTTTCGAAGAAAAAACTCGAAGCGGTGGGCGCGCGCATCCTTGGCGTGGTGCTCAACGGCTACGATGCCCGGCGCATCGGGCGCAGAGACGGGTATTCCTATGCCTATTCGTATAACTATTACGCCGGCGACGACCAGAGCGAAGACAAAAAAGCAACGCTGTCATGAAGCAAACCCTCGTTGACTTGCACTGTCACCTGCTGCCCGGCATCGACGATGGGGCCAAAAACCTGGCCATGACCATGGCGATGCTGCGCCGCGAGGTGGAAGACGGTGCGGCCGGTGTTGTGTTCACCCCGCATTTTTATTACGAGCGCACCGGCCTTGACAGCTTCCTGCAGAAAAGGCAGGCCGCACTGCGCCGGACCGCCGCCGCTGCCAAGGCCGAAGGCCTGCCGATTGCGGCCAAGGCCGGGGCCGAAATCTATTACACCCCGGTGCTGCCGGACCTGGACCTGGCCCAGCTGGCCTTTGCCGGCACCCGTTACCTGCTGATTGAGCTGCCGACCACCCACCACCCGAGCGGTATTGAGGATACGCTCTTTGCCGTGCAGCAGCGGGGGTATACCCCGATCCTTGCCCATGTGGAGCGTTACCCCTATGTCACCGAGGACCCGACCCTGCTCTACCGCTGGGTGGCGGGCGGGGCGCTGGCCCAGATCAATGCGGCAGGGCTGATCCGCGGCGGGCACACGGCCAAACTGCTCATCAGGTATATCGGCTGGAATCTGGTGCATTTTATCAGTACCGACGCGCACAACATGGCGGCCAGGCCGGTCAACCTGCGCGCCGGGTTTGAAGCGCTGCCCGCGCCGGCAGCCTATGCCTTCCGCAAAAACGCCGTGCGCGCCTTCCTGGGCCGGCAGATCGAACCGCCCGAACCGCAGGAGCCCCGCTACCGCTTCGGCCGCTGGGCCTAAAACCGATCATGACAGTCTGAAGCCTCCGGTTTGGAGGCTTTTTTATTTTGGCGGAGCCGGTGATACAAATTTGACATTCGCCGGTGGTAGAGTGACAATACAGACAAGGAACACCGGGGTGCAGCCGGAAGGCGGCGCCCCGCAAGCTGCCCGAAAGGAAGGGAGTACGATGAAACAAACGGTTCTGTGTGCCGTGCTGGCCTTTGGCCTGCTGGCGGGCTGCGCGCGGGAACCCGCTACTGAATCCGCAGCAGCCGAAACGCCGCCTGAAACGGCGGCCGCGGCGGCCGAAAGCCGGCCTGACGCCCCGGCAGGCGGCGCGCTGACAAGGCTGACAAACAACAACGCGACCGGGCTGTACGAAGCGGTCATCGTCCAGGACGACGCGATGCCGGTCTGGCCGATCCTCATCACCAAGGTGGACTATGCGGCGGCCGAACAGCGGGTGCTGTGTGCGGCCCCCGGCTGCACCCACAGCGACGCAAGCTGTCCGGCCCGCCTGCCAGAAGGGGCCGTCGGGGCGTCCTGCTTTGCGGTGGAGGGCGGGGTGCTTGTCTTTTACAGCCTGGAAGATACCGCCAGCTATGAACTGCTGGGCGACTGCCTGGCCTTTTACCCCGACGACGGCGGCGGGGCCCGGCTCCTTGCCGAAAACCGGAGTTTTCACCCGGTTGCTACCGACGGGGAAAACCTCTACTGTGAATTCTACGATATCGGCGCAGACCCGGCCGCCGAGATCCCGATCCGGCTCTACAAACTGCCGCTCGGCGGCGGTGAGGGCGAGCTGCTTGCCAGCGATTACCCGGGCAGCGGTCTCGGCTGCGTGGGGCGGGAGATTCTCTCGCAGGATATGGGGGCCGGCGCCGTAAACGCCTACAACATCGACACCGGCGAGACCCGCAAGCTGGCCGGTCTCACAATGGGTGACTACGCGGCCACAGGCTGCGCGCTGGCCGGCGGCCGGCTTTACACCATCGCGCCGGACAGCATCCCCGGCGACATTGCCTGGGTGGACGTCGCCACCGGCGAGACCGGCACGCTGGCGGTAGACTGGCCGATTGCGCCGGAAGGGGCCTGTACCGTCACGCTGCGGGCGGTCGGCGGCAAGATCGTCGCCGACGTCTGGGATATCGGCGCGCTGGCCGGCACCCTTGTCGCAATCGACCCGGCGGACGGCGCGGCCGCTGCCATCCCGCTGCACGCTGTGCTCAACGGGCACGAAAGCTCGCTGCAGATCCTTGGCGAGACGGCGGACGACCTCTATGTCTGGTACGGCGAGCGGTGGGAAAACCGCACGATCCCCGGCAAGGACGGCCAGCCCACGCCGGTTGAACGCGCCGTGCCGCTGACCGCCCTGCTCTCCAAAGACGACTTCTTTGCCGGTAACCCCAACTACCGCGAAGTCACAACGATGCCCTCGGCGTTTTGATTGAAACGGAGGCCAACGATGTATCCTGTCCTAATTGTGGAGGATGAACCCGCGATCGCCGACCTGATCGAACTGACGCTGCGCCGCCTTGCCTACCCCTGCGTGCAGGCCCGCACCGGCGGCGAGGCCGCCGACCTGCTCAGTGCGCAGCGGTTTGACCTTGTGCTGCTCGATGTCATGCTGCCCGACATCGACGGATTTGCGCTGATGGAGTTCATCGCCCCGACCGGTACGCCGGTGATCTTTGTGACGGCGCGGGACGAAGTTGCCGACCGGGTGCGGGGGCTGCAGCTCGGCGCCTACGACTATATCCTCAAACCCTTTGCGCCCGAAGAACTGCTTGCCCGGGTGGACGGCCTGATGCGCCACACCGGCCGGCGGGATGCCAAAATTAAGCTCTGGGATGTCGAGATTGACCCCGACGCCTGCACCGTGACACGCGGCGGCGCCCCGGTCGAACTTGCCCCGCGGGAGTACGCGCTGCTCTTGACCCTTGTGCAGAACCGCGGTGTCGCGCTCTACCGCAGCGTGCTGCTGGAGCGGGTCTGCGGGCTTGAAAGCGACGCCGGCCCGCGCGCGCTCGACCTGTATATTTCCCGGCTGCGCAAAAAGCTTGGCTGGGGCCGGCACATCCAAACCGTTTCGGGCATTGGCTATCGACTGGAGGCCTCGCCATGAGTTTTACCCAAAAACTGCTGCTTGTCGTCGCGCTGCTGCTCTGTCTGAGCCTTTCGGCAGGCGGCGGCTGGATGATCCATGCAAACTTTGCGGCTGCCGTTGACACGGCCCTTGCCGATGCAGCCGCCGACCAGGAGCGCGCCCGCACCTCGCTTGAAGATGCGCTGCGCGGAACCGAACAGGTCAAAGAGACCTTCCGGGCTGCCAAAAACTGGGCCGGGCAGCGCACGCCCGGGGCGGACGCCGGATTTTCGGTCCTTCGGGAAGACGGTACGCTGGTGTACGCCGCCATGCCGGAAGGCACCGATTATCTTGACCAGCTGCGCGCCGTGCAGGCCGGGGCCGGCGGGGCGGTTGTGTCGGCGGGGAAGCCCCCGGCGCTGCTGCTGGCGGCCCCGCTGCAGACCGGCGCGGCGGAAAACCGCCCGCAAGCGGGGCTTTGGCTGGTCACTGCCTATGACCTTTCGGCTGTCTGGGCCGAACAGGCCCGCCAGCTGCGGCAGTTTGTGCTGATTGAGCTGGGCACGCTGGCCGCCGCACTGGCTGCGGCCGCGGCCG
>URKR01000060.1 GCA_900548355.1 uncultured Oscillospiraceae bacterium | reverse complement strand
TTGTCAGCCGTTCGGCCAGCGCGGCGCGGGCCTCGGCGGCCTGGCGCCTGGCGGCTGCGGCAGAGACGGCGGCATCGAGTTCGGCCAGCGATTTTTGCAGCGCGCGGTCGGCGGCTTTGTCGGCTGCGAGGCAGGCTTCGGCCAGCGCCGGTGCGCCGGATGCACGGTAGGGATCGTTCGCGGCTTGCAGCGCGCGCAAAGGTTCGCTTTCGGGGCAGTCGGGCGGGGCTTGCAGCCGGCCCAGCTGGATCAGTACGGCGGCGTTCGCGGTTTCAACTTTGCGGGCGGCCGCGCCGGCCCGGCTGCGGGCCACGGAGCCGAGCTTCTGGTAGGCGGCGGTGTCAAACACCTGGCGCAGAATCTCGGCCCGGTCGGCGCTTGAGGCGTTGAGCAGCCGGGTAAAATCGTTCTGCGCGATCATCGAAATCTGGGCGAACTGTTTGGCGTCGATGCCAAGCAGCGCGGTTACGGCGGCGGTCACGGCCTTGGCGCCGGTCACCGGCTCGTCGGGTTCACGGCGCAGCGCGGCCCGGGCCGGCGCGGTGGTGAACCCTTCGCCCCGCAGCCGGGGCCGGCGCTGTTCCGGCGCGCGGGAGACGGTGTAGCGGCGGCCGCGGTGGGTGAAGGTCAGCTCGACAAAGGTTTCGGTTTTCGGGTCGGCAAAATCGCTGCGCAGCATATCCGGCGCGCGGTAGGCCCCGGTCGCCTCGCCGTATAAAGCGTAGGTGATCGCGTCGAACAGCGCGGTCTTGCCCGCGCCGGTGTCGCCGCTGATCAAAAACAGCCCGCTGCCGCCAAAGCCGGTCAGATCCAGCGTCGTGCGCCCGGCGTATGGCCCAAAGGCGCACAAAGTCAGCTCCATCGGCTTCATCCGCCGGTCACCTCCTCCATCAGCGCGTCCAGGGCGGCCTGCTCGGCTTCGGTCATCGGGCGGCCGTTCATCTGGGTGAAGAAATCGCCGAACAGCTCGCCGAAGCTCTTGCCGCGCAGCGCTTCGGCGGCGGGCAGGCCGGGGTCGCCGGCCCCGGCGCGCGGGGCGTAGTCCAGCCGCATCGCGTTGGGGTAGGCGGCGCGCAGGGCGGCCATCGCGTCGGGCTGGGGCGTCTCGTCGGTCAGGGTGGCCCAGATGTAGTCGTCGGGGTCGGTCACATTGGCCGGGTCGGTCAGCTTGGCCAGCGGGCCGGTCAGGTGGCGCATCGCGCGGCGGGGGCAAAGCGGCAGCGGCGTGATCTCGGCCGCGTCGCTGCCTTTGCCCAAAGTTACAAGCAGCGCGCTTTTGGCTGCCCCGCATTCGTCGAGGCTGTAACACAGCGGCGCGCCGGCATAGCGGATCGTCTCGCCGCCGGCGCGCTGGGGGCGGTGGATGTGGCCGAGCGCGACATAGGTAAAGCCGCCGTTTTCGGCAAACCGCTCGGCCCGCACGGCTTCCACCGCGCCGATGTTCAGCCCGCCGCGCGCGGCGGCGAGGTCCGCCGCAATGCTCTCGCTGCCGCCGGTCTCGGGCCATGCGCCGCCGGCCAGCACGGTCTGGTGGGCCAGCAGAATCCGCCGCACGCCGGGGCGGCGGGCGGGCAGGGTGGACAGCGCCGCGGCTACGGCGCTGTCATAATCGGTGATCTCGGCCTCAGGCAGAGCGTGGCGCACCGAAGGCACCCGCACAAAGGGCAGCAGGCAGCACTCAATGGGGCCGTGTTCGTCGGAAAGTTCAACGACCGGGATTTTACCGGTGAACCGCCCGGCAAAAAACACCCGTTGGCGGGCCAGCAGGCCGGCGGCGTAGTCCAGCCGCTCGGCACTGTCGTGGTTGCCGGCGATCGCCAGCACCGCGATGCCGCGCCCGGCCAGCTCGTTCAAAAACCAGTCCAGCAGCAGCACCGCGCCGGCCGGCGGGATCGGCGTATCGTAGATGTCGCCGGCCATCGCAAGGGTATCGACGCCGTGCTCGTCGCACAAGGCAAGGATTTTTTCGAGGATGTCGCGCTGGTCTTCCAGCAGATCGAAGCCGTTGACCCGCTTGCCGAGGTGCAGGTCGGCAATGTGCAAAAGCTTCATCGCCAGAGCTTCTCCCAGGTGGTCAAGTCAAGGGTCACGCCGGGCAGCACCTCAACCGGGGCGGTGCCGGCCGCGCGGAAGCGGCAGCGCTTGCAAAAGCCCTCGGCCTTGAGGTCTTTCGCCCAGACTTTCAGGTAGAGCCGGCTGCGGCCGTCGCCCTCGGCCAGTTTCTGGGCATAGGCGACGACGGCCCGGCCGATGCCGCGGCCGCGGGCTTTCTCAAGCAAAAAGAGCCGCCGCAGGCAGAGCGCGCCGGCCGGCGAAAGGTCGAGCGCAAAGTAGCCGACCGCCTCGCTGCCGAGGTAGATGAGGAAGTAGTTGACCGCGCCGGAATGGATCTGGTCGTCGGTTTCGACGTCGCTCTGGTAGCGGTCGGCCAGCGCGGCCGCGACCTTCGGGGTGAGTTTTTTGTAATGCTGCACAAAAATTTCATGCGCCATCTCAGCAACCTGCTGCACATACCGGGTTTTGGTCACTTGCTTAAAGGTGGGATTCATAGGTGTCCTTTCGTTGGAGAGAGTTTATCATATAGAGTTAAGAATTGAGATGCGGTGCGCCTGCGGCGCGGTTTTGAAAATTGCCGGGAAGCTTCCGTCAATTTTTTGAGCGCGCAGCGCGATCCATCCTGTCAAAAGATGCGCCGCAGACGCACAAAAACAAGACGTCAAGCGCTGCGCGCCAGATTCTTTTTTGCATTATACCACACATCTCCCTGCCAGTACAATAAAAGCAGACCGCTCCGCGGAGCGGTCTGCTTATGCTTACAAAAACAGAAATATGTACAAAAACGAATCAGGCCGGACCGGGTTCATCGGGCAGAGTGGGACTCTCCTGAATGTCAGGGCTTAAACACCATACAGGTCCTTGCCAACGTTCTGTTCCCGAGGAGCCGCACACCGTGCAGCGCCATTCGTGTGTGTAAACTTCTGTGCACTGGCAGGGGTGCGGATCAGGGTGGTGAATACGGCGGGTATCGACAGAGCCCACATATTCCTTACCGGCATGGTTTCCGCCGCTGCAGATGATCTTCGCGAAGTCCACGCCAACGGGTTGGTTTTCGTATGTGGTGAAGCCGATCTCTTCCACAGAGCCATCTTCCAGCGCAATGTCCTGCGTACCGACATAAGCGATGCGATTGCAGGTTACAATCGAACCATCCTCGTTTTTGACCTCGACCTCGCCGAGGTCATACGCTGCATCATAAGAAGAAAAATCAATCTGAGAGAACCGCTCGGGAATGTTTTCGGCCGTGGAAGTGTTTTGTGCGAAAGCGGCGGTAGGCATGGCCGCTGCAAACGCCAGAGCAGACAACGCGACCAGGATATGGCTTTTTCTCATACAAAACCTCCATTTCAAGCGTCATGGGCATTTTTTCTTGAGACACCAGTCGGAAACGGGGGAACGCGTATCCCTTGATTTCATTATACGGATATTTTATGGGAAAACAATACAGCACAGCAATTTTACGCTGCCTTTCACAAAATGATACATTCGCTCGCTGCAGGCGGCCTCATTCAACCACCGTCACGCTCGCGCGGGCGGGGAGGCAGGCGGCCCAGTCGCCGGTGTTGCGCAGAACCCCGAACCCCTCGCAGAGATGGTCGGGGCAGGGGCTGTCAATAAAGGCGATGCCGCCGTCCTCCACCCGCAGGTGGATTGTGTAGGAACCCGTGTCGATGTCGTAGGTCGCGTCGGTGTCAAGCGGGATCATCTCGATCGTGTTGTCCGCGCCGTATTGCAGCTGGGCGTAACGCCCGGCCCCGCCGCGCGCCGCGGCCCGCCAGCCGAACAGCACGGCCAGCACCACCGCCACAGCGGCCAGAAACACAAGGTTCATCCGGGTTTGTCTCGAAAGTTTTTTCATAAGGAAACAGAAAGATAGAAGAGAAAAAGCGAAATTTTTGGCCTGCGCCCCTGGGGGCCGATTCCATATCGGCCCGCCTTCCGCCGTGTCGGGCTTGCTCAATCTGCAATGGCTTGCCGTAGGGGCGGATGCCTGCATCCGCCCGCGAAAGTCTGCGGCGTTGCGGGTGTGCCAGGGAGCTTTCAATCCGCAAACCGCAGCGTCAGCCGCTTGCCGTCGCAGCCGGCTTCGGCGGCAGGGAAGGCTTCGGCCGCAGCGGCAAGGCCCTCGGCCGGGTCGTCAACCGCGCCGCTGTAGTGGGTCAGCCAGAGCCGCCGCGCCCCGGCCTCGGCCGCCAGGCGGCCGGTCTGCCGGCAGGTGCTGTGGCCGTAGAGCTTCGCTTTGTCGGCGTCGTCATCCCGGGCGTAGGTCGCGTCCATCACGAGCAGGTCGGCGTCGGCGGCCGCCGTGCGCAGCGCGCGGCAGGGGGCGGTGTCGGTCGCATAGACAATTTTCAGCCCGCGCCGCGGCGGGCCGAGCACCTGGTCGGGCGTAAAGCCGCCGATGCATTCGCCGTTTTGCAGCCGCCGCCAGAAGCGCAGCGGGATGCCGGCCGCTTTGGCCCGCGCCGCGTCAAACCGGCCGGCGCGCGGCAGCGTAAAGGCGTAGCCGCAGCAGGCCGCGCGGTGCCGCAGCGGGAAGGCTTCCACCAGCCCGGCCGGCACCTCAAACCGGCCCGCACAGTCGGCCAGTTCCTGGCAGCGCAGCGCAAACGGCAGCGGCCCGGTCAGCGCCGTGACGAGCGCAAGCAGGCTGCGCAGCCCCGGCGGGCCGGCCACCACGACCGGGGCCTGCCGGCCCAGCGCGCCCATCGTCTGCAAAAGGCCGGGCAGGCCGAAGATATGGTCGCCGTGGTAGTGGGTCAGCAGGATCGCGTCCAGCTTGAACAGGCTGCAGCCCCAGCGGCGGGCGGCGGCCTGGGTGCCCTCGCCGCAGTCCAGCAGCAGCCCGCTGCCGCCCACCTGCAGCCAGAGCGCCGCCAGCGCGCGTTCGGGCAGCGGCTGCGTGCCGCCGCACCCCAGCATCATCACCTCAATCATGGGGGCCTCCGTAATTTTCAGTGTGAAGAGTTGAGATTAAGATAAAGTGTTTTCGCGCTGCACGTTCAAAAATCCAAAATCGCGCCGCAGGCGCGCAAAAACTAAACTCCAAACTCTTTTTTGCATTATACCACACATCGCCCCGCCGGCACAACAAAAGCAGGCAGCTCCTGGGAGCGGCCTGCTGCGGGCACAAGAAAGCGCGAAAATTGTACGTTCCCTACACAAAAATTATACCTCTGCCACCAGCCGCCGCAGCGCTTCGGGGGCAAGGGGCGCGGCGGGGCGGGCGGGCGCGGCAAGGTAGCGGGTCAGGCAATGCAGCAGGTGGGCGCATTCGGGCCGGTCGGGGAAGCGGTGCAGCGCCATGCCGCTGAGCAGCACCCGCCCGCGGCCAACCTGCGCCTCCCACAAAAGGGCACGGCTGCCAAGCCGGGTCACGCTGTCCAGCACCCGCACAATCGGGCGCACGCCGGCGGGCAGCGGCAGCGCGCGGCCCTGCGCCGGCGCCCACCACTGCCAGTTTGCATGGAATTCTGTCGGGAAATCGGCCAGCGCCGGGTGGGCCGGGTCGATCAGCAGCCCCATCGTGCCGGTCTGCGCAGGGAAGGTGCCGACCGACCAGAAATCGGTGCTGAACGCGCAGGGCAGCGAACCCGGCAGCGCGGCGTCGGGGTCAAGCAGCGCCCGCCCGCCGGCTGCAATCCAGCCAAGATCCTGCTCGCTGAGCCGGGTCAGCACCCGCACGCCGGCCGGCGCGGGTTCGGCCGGGGCGTCCGGGTAG
>URKR01000059.1 GCA_900548355.1 uncultured Oscillospiraceae bacterium | reverse complement strand
GTGGGGTTTTGGCTGGCAGCCGGCGGCGGGGTAAAAACCATGTAGGGGGCGGCGTCCCCGACGCCCCGGGGAACCCCGCCCCGCCGCAAGCCTCCCCGGGCGGGCAATGCCCGCCCCTACGGTCTCTATCGTTTTCTGACCCTCGTCAAATCACAAATCAAGCGCCGCGGTTGGCAGGCCAACCGCGGCGCTGTTTTTTCCACACTTTCAGCTCAGCTCAAACATCCCGTTGTACAGCTGGTAGTATTCGCCCTTCTGGGCCAGGAGTTCTTCGTGGCCGCCGCGCTCGACGATCTGGCCGTGTTCGAGCACCATGATCGCGTTCGCGTTGCGCACCGTGGAAAGCCGGTGCGCGATGACAAACACCGTGCGGCCTTCCATAAGCTGGTCCATCCCCTTTTCGATCAGCGCCTCGGTGCGGGTGTCGATCGAGCTCGTCGCCTCATCAAGGATCAGCACCGGCGGGTCTGCAACGGCCGCGCGGGCGATCGCGAGAAGCTGGCGCTGGCCCTGCGAAAGGCTTGCGCCGTCGGCCGTGATGCGGGTGTCGTAGCCCTGGGGCAGGCGGCGGATGAAGGAATCGGCGTTTGCGATGCGGGCCGCTTCGATGATCTCCTCCCGCGTCGCGTCGAGTTTGCCGAACCGGATGTTGTCGGCGATCGTGCCGGTGAAAAGATGGGTATCCTGCAAGACGATGCCCAAGGACCGCCGCAGCGAATCCTTCTCAATCTCCCGCACATCGATGCCGTCATAGGTCACGCTGCCGGCGTCGATATCGTAAAACCGATTGATGAGGTTGGTGATCGTCGTCTTGCCGGCGCCGGTCGAGCCGACGAACGCAATCTTCTGCCCCGGCTTGGCGTAAAGGCTGATCTGCCGCAGAATCGGGTGGCCGGGGTCGTAGCCGAAGCTGACATCCCGGAACCGCACGTCGCCGCGCAGCGCCTCAAGCGTGCCGTCCGGCTTCTGCCAGGCCCAGCGGCCGGTTTTTTCGGCGCAGGGGGTCAGCGCGCCGGCTTCCTCCCGCACGTTGACAAGGCGGACTTTGCCCGCATCCACCTCGGGTTCAAGCTTCATCGCCTCAAAGATGCGCTCGGCGCCGGCCATGGCGGCGAGCAGGAAGTTGCTCTGCTGGGTGAACTGGTTGATCGGCATGGCGGCCTGCCGCACAAAGACAAGATAGCTCGAAAGGCTGCCGATGTCCATCATGCCGTGGATCGCCATGATCCCGCCCAGCACCGCCACAACCGCATAGTTGATGTACGAGATGCTGACGACGGCGGGCACCATGGTGGCGGCGTAGTTCTGGGCGCCGGTGCCGGCCTTGCGCAGCGTTTCGTTCTTTTCGTCAAAGGCGCGCAGGTTGGCGGCTTCATGGTTAAAGACCTTGATGACCTTCTGCCCGCCGACCATCTCCTCAATATAGCCGTCCACATCGCCGAGCGCGGCCTGCTGGGCCGTATAGAACCGGGTGCTGCGCCTGGCGCTGTACCGGATATAGAGGAACATCGCCGCATAGCCCAGCACCACAACCAGCGAAAGCTGCCAGTTGAGCACAAACAGCATCGCCAGGGTGCCGGTCATCTGGATAAAGCTCTGGATGGTCATCGCAAAGCTGTTGTTCAGCGCATCGGCCACCGTGTCCACATCGTTTGTGAAATAGCTCATGATGTCGCCATGGCGCTGGGTGTCAAAAAAGCGCAGCGGCAGGGCCTGGATATGGCCGAACAGGTCGCGCCGGATGTCATAAAGCACTTTCTGGGCGGCCCGCACCATCGTCTGGGTATAGCCGAGCGCCGACAAAGCGCCGACGGCATAGATCGCCGCCGTGGCCGCGATGCCGCGCCAGAACCCCGGCAGATCCCCCCGGCCCACGCTGTTGACAACCGGCCGGATCATATAGGTGCCGAGCAGGTTGGCCGCCGCGCTGATGGAAACCAGCACCGCCACAATCAGGAACAGGAACTTGTGCCGCCCCATGTAAGACAGCAGCGTTTTGAAGGTAAAGCCAAAGTTTTTCGGCTTTTTACCCGACAGCGTCCGCGCCATCTTCGGTCCCCCCTTTGTGCTGTGAATGGTAGATTTCCTGGTAGATCGGGTCGGCGGCGAGCAGCTCGCTGTGGCTGCCGACCGCGTGGATCTGCCCGTCTTCCAGCACCACGATGACATCCGCCCCCATGACCGAGGTGATGCGCTGTGCGATGATGATCTTGGTCACGCCGGGAAGCGCCCGCAGCGCGGCGCGGATCTTCGCTTCGGTTGCGGTATCGACAGCGCTTGTCGAATCGTCAAAGATCAGCACCTTCGGCTTTTTGAGCAGGGTGCGCGCAATGCACAGCCGCTGTTTCTGCCCGCCCGAAACATTCACCCCGCCCTGGCCGAGGTCTGCATCCAGCCCGCCGGGCATCCGGGACAAAAATTCATCGGCGCAGGCGGCGCGGCAGGCCGCCCAGAGGGTTTCATCGTCGGCTTCGGGGTCGCCCCAGCGCAGGTTTTCCCGCACGGTGCCCGAGAACAGCACGTTCTTTTGCAGCACAATGCCGACTGCGTCCCGCAGCGCGGCGAGGTCATAGTCCCGCACATCATGCCCGCCGACAAGCACCCGGCCCTTTGTTGCGTCATACAGCCGCGGGATCAGCTGCACCAGCGTCGTCTTGGCCGAACCGGTGCCGCCCAGAATGCCGACGGTCTGGCCCGGCTGAATCGCAAGGTCGATATCGGCCAGGGCGTATTCGGCCGCATCGGGGTGGTATTTGAAGCTGACATGCTCAAACCGGATGCCGCCGTCCGGGATTTCGGTGATCGCGTTTTCGGGCGAGGTCAGCGCCACCGGCTCGTCCAGGATTTCGGCCACGCGGTGGGCGCTCGCGAGCGAGCGGGTCATGAGCAGGAAGACGTTTGAAATCATCATCAGCGAGTTCATGACCTGCATCACATAGCTCAAAAAGCTCGTCAGCCGGCCGACGGTCAGGCTGCCCTGCAGGATCATGGTGCCGCCCAGCCCCAGGATCAGCACGCAGGCGGCATACATGGTCAGCTGAAAGGCCGGCAGGTTCAGCACCGCCGTGCGGAAGGTCATCAGGCTGACATCCATAAGCTCTGTGTTGACGGCCTTGAACTTTTCCTCCTCATATTCGCCGCGCACAAACGCCTTGACGGCGCGGATGGCGGTCAGGCATTCCTGCACAACGTTGTTCAGGTGGTCCATCGCCTGCTGCAGCTTGATATACAGCGGCGCGATGTGCCGCACCACAAAGAACAGCACAAGGCCCAAAACCGGCGCGCAGATGAAAAAGACCACCGCAAGCTCAGGGCTCATCCAAAACGCCAGCCCGACGCCGAGCACCAGCATCGCCGGGCCGCGCACCATCGGGCGGAACCCGCCGTTGATCGCGTTTTGCAGCACCGTGACATCGGTGGTCATGCGGGTAATCAGCGAAGAGGTTTCAAAATGGTCGATGTTGCTGAACGCGTAGGTCTGCAGTTTGGCATATTCCGCCCGGCGGATGCGCGCGCCGAACCCGTAGGAAGCGCGCGCCGCATACCGGGCGTAGAGCAGCCCGGTTACCAGCGCAAGCACGGCGCACAGCGCCATCTGCCCGCCAATGGCCAGGATGTTCGGGATATCCTTTTGGGCAACCCCCTCGTCGATGATGTCGCTCATCAGGATCGGGATCACCATCTCGAACGCGCTTTCCACAATGACCAGCAGCATGCCGAGGGCCATATCCTTTTTATACGGCCCCATATAGCCAAGCAGACGTTTGAGGTCTTTCATCTGGGCGGCTCTCCCCCTTTTTCAAGGCAGTCCGGGCGGGTTTGCCGGGCACGGCAGCCGCCTTGACAAGCCATTGATTGATATGTCAACTTTGTTGTCAGCCCCATTATACCGCGCCCCGCCGGCTTGTCAATAGACAGCACGCCAAAATTGGATGGGCGGCCCGGAATGGCTGGCGCTGCGGTGCGCGATCCGGTATAATACTAGAAAGCGGCGTGCGGTGGACAGCGCATTGTATTGGGCGCGGTGGCAGGCCCCCGCAGAACAGGAGGTTTCAGATGCCAATGACAGACTATGACGTGATTGTGGTGGGCGGCGGCGTGGTGGGCTGCGCCGCCGCGCGGGAGCTGGCGCGGTACCGCTGCCGGGTGGCGCTGGTTGAGCGCGCCGAGGATGTCTGCGCGGGCACATCCAAGGCCAACAGCGCGATTGTCCACGCCGGGTTTGACGCAAAGCCCGGCACTGCCAAGGCCCGGTTCAACCTGCTGGGCAACCGGCGGATGGAACCGCTTGCCCACGAGCTGGATTTTGAGTTTATCCGCAACGGTTCGCTGGTGCTCTGCCTGGACGAAGCCGACCGCCCCAAACTGGCCGCGCTGGCCGCCCGTGGGCTGCAAAACGGCGTGCCCGGCCTGCGGCTGCTGACAGGCGAGGAGGCGCGCAGGCTGGAGCCGAACCTCAGCGCGCGGTGCGTTGCGGCGCTGTACGCGCCGACCGGCGGCATTGTCTGCCCGTTCGGGCTGACCATTGCGCTGGCCGAAAACGCCTGCGACAACGGGGTGGACTTTCACTTTTTGACCGCCGTGACAGCCGTAGCCCGCACGGCCGAAGGCTACCGGCTTGAGACTTCCCGCGGCCCGCTGACCGCCCGCGCCGTTGTGAACGCAGCCGGGGTCTATGCCGACGAACTGCACAACCAGGTCAGCGCGCGGCGGCTGACCATCACCCCGCGCAAGGGGGATTACTGCCTGCTGGACAAAAGCGCCGGCGGCCATGTGCAGCGCACGATCTTCCAGCTGCCGGGCAAGGCCGGCAAGGGGGTGCTGGTCACCCCGACCGTGCACGGCAATTTGCTGCTGGGCCCCACCGCCACCGACACCCCCGACAAGGAAAACACCGCCACCACCGCCGCCGAGCTCGACTTTTTGCAGCGCAAGGCGGCCGAAGGGGTGGACGGGCTGCCGCTGCGGGCGGTCATCACCTCCTTCAGCGGGCTGCGCGCCCACGAGGCAGGCGACGACTTTGTGCTGGGCGAGCCGGCCGACGCCCCGGGCTTTTTTGACGCCGCCGGCATCGAAAGCCCCGGCCTGACCAGCGCGCCGGCCATCGGCCTGTGGCTGGCCGAGCAGGCGGCCGCCCGGCTGGGCGCCGAACCGCGGGCGGACTGGAACCCCCGCCGCCGGGGGATTCTGCGCGCGGCCGCCCTGCCGGCCGAAGAGCGCCGCGCCCTGGTTGCCGCACAGCCGGCCTACGGCGCGATCGTCTGCCGGTGCGAGCAGATCAGCGAGGGGGAAATCCTCGACGCACTGCACCGCACCCTGGGCGCAAAATCGATGGACGGGCTCAAGCGCCGGGTGCGCCAGGGCATGGGGCGCTGCCAGGGCGGCTTTTGCACCCCGCGCGCGATGGAACTGCTGGCCGAGGCCCTCGGCGTTCCGATGGAACAGATCTGCAAAAACGAACCGGGCTCCTGCCTGATCCACTGTGAGGAGGCTACGCGATGAAACCAAGCTGCGACCTTGTCATCATCGGCGGCGGGCCGGCCGGCCTGGCCGCCGCCTGCGCGGCGCACGACGCCGGCGTGACCGATATCCTGGTGCTGGAGCGGGACAGCCGCCTGGGCGGGATTCTCAACCAGTGCATCCACAACGGGTTCGGGCTGCACACCTTCCGGCAGGAGCTGACCGGCCCCGAATATGCCGACCGCTACATCGAGATGGCGCGCCGTGCCGGCATCCGCTGCCAGTGCGGCACGATGGTGCTGGCGCTGGGGGCCGACCGCACCGTGACCGCCGTCAGCCGCGAAGAAGGGCTGTTCACGCTGCGGGCCGGGGCCGTGATTTTGGCGATGGGCTGCCGTGAGCGGCCGCGCGGCGCGCTGAACATCCCGGGCAGCCGGCCCGCCGGCATCTACACCGCCGGCACCGCCCAGCGGCTGATGAACATCGAAGGGCTGCGGGTCGGGCAGGAGGTCGTGATCCTCGGTTCGGGGGATATCGGGCTGATTATGGCCCGCCGCATGACGCTGGAAGGCGCCAAAGTGCGTGCCGTGGCCGAGCTGATGCCCTATTCGGGCGGGCTCAAGCGCAACATTGTGCAGTGCCTGGACGATTACGGCATCCCGCTCAAGCTGCGCCACACCGTGGTGGCCATCCACGGCCGGCGCCGGGTGACCGGCGTGACGCTGGCCGAAGTGGACGAGCACCGCCGCCCGATCCCCGGCACCGAGGAGGACATCCCCTGCGATACGCTGCTGCTCTCGGTCGGGCTGCTGCCCGAAAACGAGCTTTCGCGCGAAGCCGGCCTTGCGATCGACCCCGTCACCGGCGGGCCGCGGGTCAACGGCCGGATGGCCACCAGCGCGCCCGGCATCTTTGCCTGCGGCAACGTGCTGCATGTGCACGACCTGGTCGATTATGTCTCGCAGGAGGCCGCGCTGGCCGGCCGGCAGGCGGCCG
>URKR01000058.1 GCA_900548355.1 uncultured Oscillospiraceae bacterium | reverse complement strand
GCGCCGGGCCGCAGGAAAGGTGACGCTGCTGCATCTCCGACTCAAAGGTGTGAAATGTCAACTCTTGGATCAGGCTGCGGCCATTTTCATAGGAATCGCCGTCTGTCAGACGGATCATCTGCCGGATCGCATCCTCCGATGCCGGTGCAGAACTGGAACCCTGCCGCACATAGACGCCGGAGGGGCGCAGCCCTTTATCAGTCAGGTAGTAGGGCCGCCGTGTGCCAGTGGATACCGTCACCGCGACCACGGGGCAGCCGCCCACATCCTGAATGGCGATGCGCGTGAACATGGTCACGTCCGGGCGGATGCCATCCCGCAGGGCGTTGGTGAGCTGCTGAACCACGGCGTCCGGGTCCTGTACCCCCACCGGTGTGCCGTTGTCGTCTACGCCAATATAGATCGTCCCACCAGCGGTGTTGGCGAAGGCGACGACTTCTTTTTTGATATCGGGGGTGTACTGCCGTTTGTATTCCAGCGTTTCGTTCTCGTAGAAGGCCATGGCTCGCTCCTGTCACAATATCATTCTAACACTGATAGTAACACTGATAGAATGACAAGTCAAGAAGTAGTTGGCGGCACCGTCGAATTGTAATGGAAGCGGATCTCTTCAGCCGCCCTCTTTCGCTTGTATTACAGGCCATCACACCGCAGAGAAAAGCAGGATCGCAACATGGGGCGGCGCGATTGGGCTGGACTTTCAACCTTTGCCGTGTCATGCTGTACGGCAGGGAGCATTTGCACGTTTAGCGGCAGGCCGTGCGGAGTTAGCCGGGCGGCTTGATAGGGCTCGTGGGGCACGGCGGTCAGACCGCGCCGCCCGCGGGGGCTACGGCCAGTGTCAAGCTGGCGGTGGGCAGGCCCTCGGCGGTCACGGTCAGGGTCGCGCTGCCGGTCTCGTACCCGCCGCGCACCACAGCCAGCGCGCGGCCGCGGTAGGCCTGGCAGCGGCCCGCCGCGTAGTTGTCGGTGGTGATGGGGTTGGCGGAACCAAAACCGGCCAGTGTGCCCGCTCCGGACAGCCCGGCGGTCAGCGCAGGGGCGGCGTTTGGCACCACGCGGCCTGCCGCATCGACGACCTCCGCCCACACGCAGGCCACGCTGTGGCCGTCGGCGCGTAAGGCACCCTCGGCAGTCAGGCGCAGGGCCGCCGGTGCGCCAGTTGTTTCCAGCGCATCGCGGCTGATTTCGCGGCCATCCTGATAGCTCACGGCTTCCAGCTTGCCGGGGGTGTAGGGCACCTCAAACACAAAGCTCAGCGGCAGGTCGGGCAGCGTGGCGGCACCGGCCTGCGCACGAGCGGTCTCGGCCCCGTTTTGCAGCAGTACAACCTCCTGTGCGCGGGAGAACACCACAACGCGTGCAGGCTTCCCCTCGGCCCCGGGCCGGGTCCAGCAGCGCTGCACGCCGGGGAAGCCCCAGCGGCTCAGCACCTCCACCTTGCCAAAATCGGCGGGGTCATAGCTGAACAGCGCGGTGGCCTCGCTGCCCCACACGATGCTGCGGTAATCGCCCTGCGGCAGCCGGTGGCCGGTCAGGTCCAGATCGGCGTCGTCGGCCAGCCGCCAGGGATAGCCGGATTGCTGGATCGCGCCCATCTGCATGGTGGGTAGCTGCGGGTCGTCCGGGGCCAGCATCATCCCTTTGCCAAGGCCCGCCTCGCCGATGTAGTCGCAGGCCGTCCAGGTGAAATCACCCAGCAGATAGGGCAGCTTTTCGATCATTGGCCAGTGGATGCCGATCTCTTTGGCGTAGTTCTCGGTGCCCAGCATGACCCGCTGGGGGTACAGCGCGTAGTCTTGTTCGTACTTGTCCTCCATGTAGTTATAGCCGACAACGTCCAGCCCGTTGGCAAAGGGGGCCGAGCGGCGTTCCCAGCCGGTATCGCCCTTGCCGTCGCCTTGGGCATTTTGCAGCGCACCCTGCCCGGCGGACAGGATCTTGATGGCCATCTCGCGCGCGGCGGCGTCGTCGGTGCCGTTCCAGTACGAGCAGATCGCGTTGGTTACGGGGCGGCTGGGGTCCAGCGCGTGAACGGCCTCGGCCAGGCGGGCGGCCAGCGGGTAGCCGCCGCCCAGGCCCCCGCGCTCGACAATCTCGTTGCCGGTGGACCACAGGATGACCGAGGGGTGCGCCCGGTCGCGGCGGACGAAGGCCGCCAGGTCGCGCTGCCAGTCGGTGTCAAAGAATTGGTTGTAGTCGCCGGGCTGCTTGCCCATGCCCCAGGCGTCGAAGGCTTCGTCCAGCACATACAGCCCCAGCCGGTCGCAGGCTTCGATGAAAGCCGCCGACGGCGGGTTGTGGGCCGTGCGCACAGCGTTGAAGCCGATGGCCTGCAGCGCTTGCAGCTTGCGCACTTCGAGGTCGTAGAGCGATACCGCCCCCGCCACGCCGTTATCGTGGTGCAGGCAGCCGCCCTTGAGCTTGGTGGTCCGGCCGTTGATGCGCAACCCGTGCACAGGGTCCACCTGCACGGTGCGCACCCCGAACAGCACCGAATCCTCGTCGGTCATCGGGGCTTCGGCCGGGCACAGGTGGGTGGTGAACACGCCCTGCTCGGTCACCCGGGCGTGCAGGCGGTAGAGGTTCGGCGACCCGGCCTGCCACAGCGCCGGTTTTTCCAGCACAAAGCGCAGGTGGGCCACGGCGGTCTCGCCGGGGTTGACCTGCAATACCTGGGCGCAGCGGGCCACGGCCTCGCCGCCAGCTTCCGGCGTGAGCCAGACTTCCACCTCGGCCACGCGCGGTTCGCCGGTTTCGTTGCACACATCCACTTCGGCCTGCAGGTGGGCGAGGGAAGCCGCACCGTCCTGCCAGTCCAGGCTGCGGGTCCAGGCAAAGAGGCCGTCCGCGGCCAGATGCAGCTTGGGGCAGTGTACCAGCCGCACGCTGCGGAACAGCCCCGCCCGGTGTACCAGCGGGAATTGGGCTGCATACTGGGGTTGAGGTTGACGGTGATGCGGTTTTCTTCGCCAAAGGTCAGGTAGGGCGTCAGGCGCACGGCGAACGGGATATAGCCGTTGTGCTGCAGCGCGGCCCGGCTGCCGTTCACCTCGACGGTGGCGTTCATCATCGCGCCATCCAGCTGCAAAAAGACTTCCTGCCCGGCCCAGGCAGCCGGGATATCGACAAGCCTGGTGTAGTAGGCGGGCCCGGCCGTGTAAAAGCCGCTGGCCGCCCCGGCGGGGGCGTCGGCGGAAACGTCCGACTCGATCATATAGTCGTGCGGCAGGTCCACGATGCGCGGGGCGTCCCCGGCGTGAAAGTGCTGGGCCACGATGTCCAGCATCGGGTTGAAGCTGCCGGTTCCGAACCGCCAGCCGCGGTCCAGGTTGATAGAGCGCTGAGTCTGCATGAAAAAACTCCTTTGGGGTGGATTGGCGAGGAATCACAGGGGGACAGCCCGGCGGGTCAGTCCTCGGCCACGACCGGTGCGGCCTTGGGGGCGTGGGCGGCGGCAAGACGCCGGGCCGTTTCCACAATGCGCGCGCCGCAACGCTCGAGGTTTGCGCGGGTCAGCGGATAGCGCACGGCGGGGTCGCGCAGCGCGGTCAGCAGGTCGTTCTGGTCGGCAGGGCTGCCAGGCATCATCAGGTCGTTTCCGGCGCGGATGGTGCCGCTGGCGCAGGCCATCGGGTACTTCTTGCCATCCGCCGTCATACCGGCAATGACCCAGTCGGTCATCACAAGGCCGCGGTAGCCCCACTCTTTGCGCAGCAGGTCCTCCATCAGGTCGGGCCGCTGGGAGGTGTGCTCGCCGTTGAGCAGGTTGTAGGAGGTCATGATCGCCGCGGGGGCGGCCTCGCGCACCGCGATCGCAAAACCCTTGAGGTAGATTTCCCGCAGTGCCCGCGGTGAAACCTGCGAGTTCGAGTTCATGCGGTTGGTCTCCTGGTTGTTGCAGCAGAAGTGCTTGAGGGTCACCCCGCAGCCCGGGTGCTTCTGCACGCCGCGGGTCAGCGCGGCGGCGGTTCGGCCGGTGAGCAGTGGGTCCTCGGAGTAATATTCAAAGTTGCGGCCACACAGCGGGCTGCGGTGGATGTTCATGGCCGGGGCCAGCCAGAGATGCACGCCAAACCGCTCCATCTCCTTGCCGACCAGGTCGCCGCAGGCTTCGGCGACGGCGGGGTCCCAACTTTGGGCCAGCGCGGTGCCAATCGGAATCGCCGTGCAGGGCTGCTCGTACACCGGCCCTGTGAGCGCGGACGGAGCCGAAGCGCCTACCGCCGCCGCAATGGCCCCACGCATCGCTTCGGGGATCAGTTCGATCATGGCGGCCATGCTGTCGCCGCCAACCGGCACGGCCTGGCTGCCAGCCACCGCGTAGCGGGCGGCCAGGCGCAGCCCGGCGGGGCCGTCAGCCATCACCAGGCCCGGAATGTCCTTTTCGGGGAAGGCGCGGCTCTCGCCCGCGGCGCCCGCTACGTTCACACCGGCACTGCCCACAATGTTGCCGCTCCCCGCGCTGCCAAAGCGGCCCACGCACAAAGCGGCCAGCTCCTCATCGGTCATGGCCTGCACGGCGGCCAGGGCTTCGGGGTCGGGTTCGGCGGGCACAGCCGGGGCGGCAACCAGCGCGGCGGGGTCTAGCGGGACCGGGACCATACCGGCGGGCAGCTGCTCGGCGGGGGTGGGGGCGGGCGACCAATCGGCAAAGTCCGGCGTGCCGCCCACCGGGGCCGCCTGCTGCACGGTGACGCGCTCACCCAGCGCCAGTGCGCCGCACAGCGCGGCGTCCCGGCTGTCGGTGCCCAGGTACAGCCAGTAGGTCCCGGCTTCAAGCACCCAGGCCCCGGCAGCGGCGTCATAGGCGGCCAGTTCGGGCAGGTCGAACGCAAGGGTCAGCGTCTCGCTCTCGCCGGGGGCGAGGGTGCGGGTCTTTTGGTAGGCGGCCAGCTCCCGGGCGGGTTCGTCCAGCGCACCGGCGGGCTTGCGCAGGTAGAGCTGCGTAACCTGCCTGCCCGGGCGTGCGCCGGTGTTGGTCACGGTGGCCTGTACGCACACGCGGGCCCCGTGGACCGTCACGGCCCCGGCCCGGAGGACGAAGGTTGTGTAGGAAAGCCCGTAGCCGAAGGGGAACAGCGGGGTCTTGCCCGCTGCGTCAAAGTAGCGGTACCCCACATAGATGCCTTCGCGGTACAGCGTATCATCGGGGCAGGCAAAATCGCCGGGGCCCGCATAGTCATTGGCGGCGGCCCAGGTGGCGGTCAGCTTGCCTGAGGGCGCGGCCTTGCCCAGCAGCACATCGGCAAAGGCGTCCCCCACCGCGATGCCGGGCTGGGAGAGCAACAGGATGTTCGCCACCTTGTCCACGACCGGCGAAAGATCCACAACACCGCCGGTGTTGAGCACGAGCAAAAAGCGCTTGTAGGTTTGCTGCAGTGCCAGGATGTCCCGCACCTCGGTTTCGGTCAGGCGCAGGTCACCGGGGGCGTCGGTGCGGTCGGTGCCCTCGCCACTGCGGCGGGCCAGCACATAGACGGCGGTCTCGCCCGCGCCGGACAGCGGCAGGTCGTAGGTGGGCTCCGGCGGCTCGGCGCCCATCAGCCCGGACAGCGCACCCAGGCCCTCGGCGGCGACCTTCTGCTGCATGGCGGCCACAAAGGCGCGGCGGGCTTCGGCTTTGGCGGCGTCGTAGCCGTCCAGCCAGGTTTTGGTGGTCACGGGGCAGCCCGCGGCCTCCAGCCCCTCCTCAATGGTCGGGTAGTGCCGCACGTTCACATCGCCGGAGCCGCTGCCGCCCTTGACGGTGCAGCGCGCGCCGCTGCCGTACAGCGCGATGGGCTCCGGCGCCGCCAGCGGGAAGCTGCCGTCGCTCTTCAAAAGTACCAGACAGTCGGGGGTCAGGGCGCGGACTGTGTCATAATGTTGCCGTTCATACGCTTGCATGGGGGATTCTCCTTTCTTGCGGTGGGGCTTATTCGACCCGGGCCTCGGCCCAGAACGCCCGCTGCGGACCCTCGGTATAGCCGTCGGCCGTGATGGTGAAGGCAGCCTCGCCCCGGATGTCGTCGGACGCCGCGCCCACCAGCACCTGGATCTCGCCAGCCTCAACCTTCCAGTGGCCCTGCCGGTCCAAAAACGCGAGCTGCGACGCTTCCAGCCGGAAACTTACCCGTTTGGTCTGCCCGGGGTCCAGTTCCACGCGGGCAAAGCCCGCCAGCTCCCGGTTCGGCCGCACCCGGCTGGCGACCGGGTCGCGGACGTAGAGCTGTACGACCTCGGCGCCGGGGACCGCGCCGGTGTTGGTCACCGGCACGGTCACGGTCACCGCGCCGTCGGGCCCGACCGCCAGCGCGGAAAGCTCCGGCGCGCCGTAGGCAAAGCTTGTGTAGCTCAGCCCATGGCCAAAGGCGTAGCGCGGTGTGCGGGGTCCGTCCACATAGCAGGGGGTCATGCTCTCGTTTTCCATCGTCCAGCAGGAACCGTTGTCATGATTATAGTATAGCGGAATCTGGGCGGCATTTCCAGCCACCGTGCAGGGCAGTTTGCCGGTAAAGTTCTCGGCGCCGGTCAGCGCGGCGGC
>URKR01000057.1 GCA_900548355.1 uncultured Oscillospiraceae bacterium | reverse complement strand
ATCGCGCACTCGGAGCAAAGCTCCTCGCACACAATTTGCCGCAAAATTTCCCTGGCGGTGTCTCCGTCGTCGGCGCATGTCCGCCGACGGAGACGAATTATGACTTTTTTGACAGTCTGTTGGGGACGCTTTGGCGTCCCCGTTTTTGTTGTCTTTTCGAAGCTCAGAAGAAGAAAGAATCCATACGCCGCCTCGAAAAATGCCGCGGGGCCGTTTTCCTGGCGCCGGCGTTTTTTTGACCTTTCAACAGTCTGAGCGCGCCGCAAGGCGCGCGATCTACCGAATTCGTTCTTTCTTATCTTGCAAGGAAAGGAGCCCGCCATGCCCGGAACCAAGCGCTACCGCCGCCTGAAAGGGGACAGCGCCTATTATCCCTTCGGCGCGCGGACCGCGCTGCGCCGCCGCCAGCGCCGGCAGGCCGCCCTGCTCTGGGTGTGCGGTTTGGCGGCGCTCTGCCTGGCCGCCGTGCTGGGGGTGCGGCAGTGGGTGTTCCGCGGCGGCCAGCCCGAACCGCCCGCCCCGGCCGTGCTGCCGGCTTCGGCCGAAACCGCCGCCACCCCCGAACACGCCCGCACTCCGGTGACGGTGCGGCCTGTCACCGTTGATGCGCTGGCCGCCACCGCCGATGCCGATGCAGACGCCCAGGCCAGCCCCGCGCCGGCCCCATCCCCTGACGCCGAGACCGAGGCCGCGATCCTGCCGGCCTACCGCGAACTGTATGCCGAAAATCCCGATCTGGTCGGCTGGCTGCGGGTGGACGGCACAAACATCGACTACCCTGTTCTGCAGACGCCCGGCGACAACGAATACTATCTGCGCCGCGGGTTTGACCGGCTGTACGCCACCTCCGGTTCCCTGTTTCTTGACGAGCGCTGCCGCATTACCCCGGACCCGACCGCAAACTGGCTGATTTACGGCCACAATATGGCCGACGGTTCGATGTTCGGTGAGCTGGACGCCTATGCCGACGAAGATTTCTGGCGTGAACACCCGACCTTCACCTTCGATACGCTGACAGAACCCGGCACCTGGGCGGTTGTGGCCGTGCTGCGCACCGAACTGGGCGCCGACGAACTGCCCTACTACACCTTCTTTGACGCCGCCGACCGGGCCGACTGGCAGGCCCGGGTGGATGCGATCCTTGCGCTGGCGCTGTATGACACCGGCGTCAAGCCGGAATACGGCGACCAGCTGCTGACCCTATCGACCTGCGGCACATCGAGCGTTTACACCGACGCGCGTTTCGCTTTGCTGGCCGTGCGGGTTGCCTAGGCCTTGCATTTTGGGTTCAAATTCGGTATGATGGTAATTGCACCAAAGAAGAATATAAAGGAGATGGAACCTTATGGCTGAATTCCGTTATGAAGTGACCGAGCGCATCGCCGTGCTTTCCACCAACGCAAGCGGCTGGGAGCGCCAGCTGAACATGGTGAGCTGGAACGGCAAAGACCCGAAGTACGATATCCGTGACTGGAGCCCCGACGGCAGCAAGATGGGCAAGGGCATCAGCATGACCCGCGAAGAACTCGCCACCCTGAAAGGCATTCTCGACGAAATGGAGCTGTGATGGAAGACTATCGCCGGCAATTCATCGAAATCTATGAAAAGCAGATCACCCGCCCCGGGGCCGACCGGCTGCTGAAATGGCTGGACGGCACCGACTTTTTCCGCGCGCCGGCTTCGACCAAATTCCACGGGGCCTGCCCGCAGGGGCTGGTGATGCACAGCATCAACGTCTACAATGCGATGATGCAGCACTTTTTTAAAGAGGGCGACAACGCCGAGACCTTCGCGGTCTGCGCGCTGCTGCACGATGTCTGCAAGGCCAATTTCTACAAGGTCAGCTCCCGCAATGTCAAAAACGATGCAACCGGCCAGTGGGAGAAGGTTCCCTTCTACCAGGTGGCCGACCAGCTGCCCTACGGCCACGGCGAGAAAAGCGTCTACCTGATCGAACATTTCATGCGGCTGAAAACCGACGAAGCAATCGCGATCCGCTGGCATATGGGCGGGTTTGACGATGCGGTGCGCGGCGGCAGCTATGCGATCAGCGACGCCTACAACCGCTACCCGCTGGCGGTCAAACTGCACGCCTCAGACCTCATTGCCACCTACCTGATGGAACAGGGCACGAGCGAGGTCGAGAACGGGCATAGCAAATAGTGTTTTGTCATAAACGAAAACCGGCCGCCCCTGAGGGGGAGGCCGGTTTTTGGGTTCGTTTGAATATCAAAACCGTAGAGATTGTGCGCCGCTACGATCTCAACGCATTTTACCCCATTTCCCACAATTTAGGCGGCGCACTTATTCCGCCCCCGCCCCGCTCAAATACGCATCGATCCTGCCGCTGTAAATCTCCGGCCATTGGGCGTCGTATTCGGCGAAAAGGGTTTTGAAATAGTCGGCTTCGGCGGCGTCGGGCGGGCTGATGCGCTCGTAGCAGTAGAGGGTGACGCCGTTTGCGAGCGGGAACTCGGTCACATAGGCATAGTGGGCGGCGGCCGGGGTGTCGGTGCGCAGGGCGGTGTTGACGCCGCCGACCAGCCCGCTCTCTTCGGTCTTATCGGTCACCATGACGTATTTGCTTGACCAGATGCCGGTCGGGAAGCCGTGGGTGGAGGGCACGCTGCTCTCCCACAAAATCATCGTCTGCAATTCAGGGTGGGCCGGGTCGCTGAAAGCGAAGGTCGTGCCGCTGTAGCCGTCCGAATCGATGTTGATGTAGACGGTCTCGTCTGTCCCGCAGTTTGCAAGCACAAAATCGGTCACGGCGGCCATCGCGTCAAGGTCGGTGCGGCGGGTCAGATCGAGACTGCGGTCGCTGAGCAGCAGGGTGCTGACGCTTGCGCCCGGCAGCCGCAGCGCGTTGCCGCAGTTGAGCAGGAAGAAGGCCGCCAGCGCCCCCGCCCCGCCGCGGTAAAGCGCCGCGCGCTGCACCCCGCAGACGGCCGCCGCGAGCCGGAACAGTCCGGCCAGGTAGGCCGGGGCCAGGATCAGCGCCTGGTGGTCGCCGAGGGATTGGGTGTGGGTGAAAAGAATCATCGCGAGCAGCGACGCCCCGGCCAGCACAAGCGCCGGCGCGCGCGTCTCTTTGCGCCGCAGCGCCAGCAGCAGGCCGCCCGCCGCCAGCGCCAGCCAGATCATCCCCTGCGCGCGCAGCTGGTCAAGGCAGTTCACCCAGAACCCGCCGCCGTAGTACGCGCCGTAGATATCGGCGTAATCGGTTGAAAGAATCGTGCGGAAAGTCGGCAGCAGCGCGACGATGGTGACCATGACCGAGGGGATGCCAAACTTGCAGAGGTTGCCGAGCGCCCGGCCAAACGCCCGCCGCCGTGCCGCGCCGACCAGCACGGCCAGCGCATAGAGCAGATAGTACCCGACGATCCAGAACATATACCACCGGCGGGTCAGCACCAGCGCGAAGGTGGCCGCAAACAGCACAGCCAGCCGGGCCGGGGGCAGCGAATCAAAACGGAAATCGACGGTCAGCAGCAGGATCATCGCGACAAAGACGAGGCCGAAGGTGTCCGGCATGCCGTGGGTGGCCGGCACCAGGAACATCGGCCAGAGCGTCATCGCGGCCATGCAGATCGCGTAATACCCGCCGCGGCGCTCAGCCGGCAGGCCGAGCGCATCGGCCGCCCGCCGCGCCAGCATGAGCCAGGCCAGCCACGTAGGCACAAAGCAGGTCAGCGCATAGCTGGCCATAAAGGCGTTGACGGTGCGGGGCAGCAGCAAATAGGGCAGGCTGATGAAGAGGTTCATGAACATCTTGTAATCGGCTGCCAGCAGGCTGTCCAGCAGGGTGCGCACGCCGTAGAACCCGTTGGATGCAAAGCTGTTGAACAGCAGATTCTGCTTGGCGTAGTAGTTGATGGCGTCCTCGCTGTAGACGGTGCGGCGGTACAGCACAAGCGCCAGAATCACAGCCAGGCCAACTGCCGCGCCGATGGCGAAGGCCCGGCAGAAGGCGCGGTCGTCCCGCATCCGCTGCCTCGGGAAGGCCGTGCGCCAGCAGAAGCCGAGCCCCTGCCAGAGCGCGCCGGTGCAGATGGCCCAGAGCAGCAGCACAATCAGAAGCCCGCCATAGGCCGTGATCGCCCCGCCGGCCAGGATACCTGCCAACAGCGCCACACCGCAGCCGAGCGCCCGGGCTGGGGCCGGCAGCGCGGTGAACGCATTCCTGCCGCGCCGCGCCGCAGCGCGTAAAGTTTGGATCGGGTGGTACATAGGGACTCCTTTTTTATAAGAGTTTAGCGTTCAGATCGTGTGTTACGGAATAAAAAACGGCAGGCCGCTGCGTTTGCCGGCGGCCTGCCGTGGAATCATTTGTTGGGCTTGTCCAGCCGGCGGAGCGCATCCCCCAGCTCCTGTGAAACAGGGCGCTGGCTGCGCGCAGTACGGCGCAGCCGCTTGGCCGGGTCATTGGCCGGGGCGGACGGCTGCGGGCGTTCCGGCCGTACCGGGCGCACGCGGCGCGGGGTGGCTTTGGCGCGGGGCGGTTCTGCCTGGCGGGCGGGCGCAGGGGGTTGCGCCGGCACAGCCGGGGCAGTCTCACGGCCAAAGGTACGCAGGTCGGCCCCCAAAGCGTCCAGATCCCGCTTGGTGTCGTCCAGCGCCTGGTAGATCGCACCGGTCGCATTTTCCAGATCCATACTGGCAGAATTCAGCCGGTCATCCACGCGGGCCAGGCGGTCCCGCAGCAGCTGCACGCCGGCCGCCAGGGCTTCGGCATGTTCCGCCATGCGGGCGCGCTGGGCCTCAGCCTCCTCACGCAGGCGGCGTTCGGCGGTCTCGGCGCTCAGGCGGGCGTCGGCCAGAATCTTGCGCGCTTCAATCCGGGCCTGCAGATCCACCGGGGTGGCCGGCGGCGGTACAGGCGCGGGGGCCGGCGTTTCAGCCGGCGCAGGCGCGGGTTCAGGCTCCGGCTTGCGGGCGGCGGGCATACCGCCTTTGGGGATCATGGCCTCCATCTCGTCCACCTGCTTTTGCAGGTCACGGCAGCGGAACTGCCACTCATACCCGGCCTGCTGGCAATCTTTAAGCTTGCTCTGCAGGGCGGCGGCGCGGCTTTCGGCGTCGGCCAGTTTGGTCACAGCGTCGCTGCCGGCCTTTTCGGCGGCTTCGGCGCGGGCATTGGCCTGGTTGAGTTCCTGCTGGAGCTTTTCCACACAGGCACGCGCGTTGGTCTGATCCTTTTTGAGCTTGTCCAGTTGTGTGTTGAGCTGGTCGATTGTCTGCTGCAATTCCAGCTCCCGCTGCTGGGTCTCATTGGCCAGCGCGTTCATGTAGGCCAGCACATCGTTTTTGTCAAAACCTAAAACGCTGGTACGGAACCCCTTTTCCTGGATGGATGGTTCCTGCAACGGCATGGCGTTCCTCCTCGATCAATGGGGGCAAAAACCCGGCGCAAAACCGCCGGGCCTGCCCGTACTTCCAGCCGCTACGCGGCGCATCGCAGCCTGCGGGGCAGGCTGGCTGTTTTGTCCGCAAACGCCGCGCGCGGCGCATGTGTTCAGGAACGCTTGTTCAGAATGCTGAGCAGGTCGTTGAAGTAATCGCCGTCATCCTCATCGTCCTGGTCGGCCGCCTTGGTATCGGCAGCGGGGGCGCTGATATCGGTGTTGAAGACCTGGCTGAACACCGGGCTCGGGATAACCGGGTCGGGCGCAGGGGCCGGTTCCGGCGCGGGGGCCGGCTGCACCGGCTGGGCCGCCGGCGCGGGCTGGGCCGCACGCTGGGCGTTCATTGCAGCCTGGATCGGTTCGTCCACACCCGGGGTGTTTTCAAAGCCGGTCGCCACAACGGTGATGTTCATCTCGTCGGCCAGGTGGTCGTCAAAGGCGGTGCCCCAGATGATGTTCGCATCGGGGTGGGCGCTCTGGGTAATCATCGAGGCCGCGGTCTCGACATCGTCAAGGCCGATGTCAGGGCTCGAGGTGATGTTGATGATGACGCCGCGCGCGCCGGCAATGCTGGTTTCCAGCAGCGGGCTCGAGATCGCAGCCTTGGCGGCGTTTTCGGCCTTGCCGGCGCCCTTGGCGACGCCGACGCCCATGTGGGCAAAGCCGGCGTCCTTCATGATCGAGCGCACGTCGGCAAAGTCAAGGTTGATGAAGGCCGGGATGTTGATCAGGCTCGAGATGCTCTCAACGCCCTGGCGCAGCACGTTGTCGGCCGCTTCAAAGGCGTTCATCAGGGTGATCTTTTCCTGGCTGATGAGCTTGAGACGCTCGTTCGGGATGACGATCAGGCTGTCCACATGCATCATGAGGTTGGCGATGCCCTGCTCAGCCAGGCTCATCTTGCGCTTGCCCTCAAAGCTGAAGGGCTTGGTCACGATGCCGACGGTCAAAATGCCGAGGTCGTGGGCCGTTTCAGCCACAACGGGAGCCGCGCCGGTACCGGTGCCGCCGCCCATGCCGGCCGTGATAAAGACCATCTGCGCGCCCTTGAGGGCGTTGGCGATTTCATCTTTGCTTTCCTCGGCGGCACGCTGGCCCACTTCGGGGTCGGCGCCAGCGCCGCGGCCCTTGGTCAGCTTGGCGCCCAGCTGCACCTTCTGGGTTGCTTTGGAGTTAATCAGGGCCTGCTGGTCGGTGTTCATTGCCACAAACTCGACCCCGCCGAGACCGGCTTCGACCATGCGGTTGACGGCATTGCCGCCACCGCCGCCGACGCCGATGACCTTGATGTTAGTTACATTCTGCATCTCTTCATCGAGAACGAACGCCATGAGTGTATCCCCCTAAATCTTTCAGTTCGGCAAGCGGGCCCCGGCCGCGCGCAGCAACCGCCGCGCCGCAAAAACTGCCGGGCACAAGTACCGTGTTATCCATATAACTGATTATTAGCATACCAAATCTGCCGTTCAATTTCAATAGCTGCACGGCAAAAAGAAAAAAAATTGCCGTGCGCCCCGTGGTTTTGTCTAAACCCCACGAGACGCCGGCAGCATTTTTATCAGTTTTGACCATCCTCGTTCCAATCATCCAGGCGGCGGCAGCAAGCGCCCAGCCGGGCAAGGTCGGCGGGCAGGTCGGCATAGCCGCGGCGGATGTGCCCGGCATCCCGCAGCAGGCTTTCGCCCTGCGCCCCCAGCGCGGCCAGCACCAGCGCCGCCCCGCCGCGCAGGTCGGG
>URKR01000056.1 GCA_900548355.1 uncultured Oscillospiraceae bacterium | reverse complement strand
GCTACCATTTTCAGAAACTTGGCGGACTGCGCTCTGGCTTTGTGCCGGCGCGGCCGCCTTTTTGTTTGGCGAGCGGCTTGCCATCCGCTATGGCGCCGGGGCGCTGGCGCGGCGGTGGGCGGGGCTGCCGGCCGGCGGGCTGGTCGCGCTTGGCTGCGCCGCGCGGTTTGGCGGCGTACAGGCCGTGCTGGCGCTCATCGCCTGCGCGCTGCTCTACGCGCTTGGGCGGGTTGACGCGGCCACGATGGTGCTGCCCGACCCACTCTGCGCCCTGCTGGGGCTTTTGGCGCTGCCGTGGGTGCTGGCAGCCCGGCTCGGCGGTGCGGCCTGGGGGCCGCTGCTGTTCGAGCACATAGTCAGCGCGGTGACGGTCAGTTTGCCGCTGGCGCTGCTGCGCCGGGTCTGGCCCGGCTGCCTTGGCGGCGGGGACGTCAAGTTTCTGGCGGCCGCGGGGCTGTGGCTCGGCTGGGCGGTTGTGCCGGCGTTTTTGCTGGCGACACTTGCGGCCGGGGCCTGGTCTGTGGCCGGGGTGGCAGCCGGCCGGCTGCGCCCCGGCGTGCAGTTTGCGTTCGGGCCGTTCCTGTGCGCCGCAGCGGTGGTCGCACTGTTTGGGAGCGAAGAGTTCATCGGCTGGTTTTACGGCGGGATGCTCTGAATACAGCCCGGCTTAACCGGCGTTCAGCTTTTTCTGACCGGCGCTTAACCACACCTCGCTTGTGAGCGCGGCCGGAACGCGGTAGAATAAGGGCAAGGCCGGCCGATGTCTGTTAGAAACAATAGAGAATGAATAACCATGACTTGTTTTTTCTCAAAAGCAAAGCGAGGTAGACCATGAGCCAATTACAGATCGGCGCGAATCTTGCCGCCCGCCGCCGCGCCCGCGGGCTGACCCAGGAACAGCTGGCCGCCAGGCTCGGGGTGAGCGCCCCGGCCGTGAGCAAGTGGGAGACGAACAGTTCCTACCCCGATATCACGCTGCTCTGCCCGCTGGCGCGGGCGCTGGGCTGCCGGGTGGACGAGCTTTTGCAGTTCACCCCCGCCCTGACCGAAGCCGAAGCCATCGACCATCTCAACGAGATTCTGCACACCGCGCTGACCGGCGACCTGACCGCCGCCGAAGCCGCCCTGACCGCCCTGGTGCAGGAATACCCCGACTGCGCCGCGCTGCAATACCAGGCCGCGATCGGCTGGTCGGCGTTTCAGGTTTTCTTCCCCACTGCCGACGCCGAAGCACGCGCCCGCTGGCAGCGCAGCGCTGTGGAACTGTGGCAGGCGCTGCACGCCGGGCCTGACCCGGCCCTGGCCCAGTACGCGGCCAACCAGTTGGCCTCCCACGCAATCGCCGCGGGCGAGCTGGACGAAGCCGAACGCTATTTGCAGGAGCTGCCCGAGCAGGTGGTGGACGCATCCCTCAACCGCTACCAGCTGCAGCTCAAGCGCGGCGATCCGGACGCGGCGCGGGCCACGCTGCAAAAGCGGCTGTACGCGGTGGTTTCGCAGAGCATCACGCTGCTCTCGGCGCTTGACTCCCCCGCCGTGCTGCCCGAACCCGAACGCCGGCTGGTTTTGGCCGATGCTTTCCGGCAGATGGCTGCGACCTTCGGGCTGCTGGATTCAAGCGGGCTGCTGCGGGTGGAGCCGCTGCTGGCGCTGGGCCGGGTGGAGGACGCCGCCGCTGCGCTGGAAGAATACGTCGCGGTATTGACCGGCCCGCTGCCCCAACCGAACCCGGCGCTGTTTGCCCCGACGCTGTCGATGCGGGACGGCGCGATGTCCGACGACCCTGACCTTGGCGCGCTGCGCCGGATGCTGCGCCGCCAGCTGCTGGAGGAACCGGCTTACGCCGCGCTGCGAGAGAACCCCCGCGCGATGGCGGCGCTGGAAAGGCTGGGAAGTTGAGAGGTAAGAGTTCAGGGTACAGAGTTTTGTAAAGACTTTATACCCTATCAAAAAAAGCAGCCAGCCGCCTCTTCGGTGAGGCGGCTGGCTGTTTGGGTTTCGCTATTTCCCGGAACGGCTGCCGGGGTTCGGGCGCTTACTGGGCGCTCTTGATGGCGCGGATCTGCTTGATGAGTTCGGGCACAACCTTGAACAGGTCGCCGACGAGGCCATAGGTGGCCACATCAAAGATCGGGGCGCCTTCGTTCTTGTTGACTGCGATGATCGTCTCGGAATCCTGCATACCGGCGATGTGCTGGATCGCGCCGGAGATGCCGAGCGCGACATAGATGCGCGGATGGACGGTCTTGCCGGTCTGGCCGACCTGGTGATCGGCCGAGAGCCAGCCCGCGTCGGTCACAGCGCGGGAAGCGCCCACAACGCCGCCGAGCAGGCCGGCGAGCTCTTCGGCCAGCGCGATGCCCTTTTCGGGGTCGGCGCTGATGCCGCGGCCGACCGAGACGACAACGTCGGCGCCGATCAGGTCAACGAGCTTCTTGGCGCTCTTCTGGATGTCGAGGATTTCGACATGGATGTCCTCAGCCGTCAGGGCCGGGGTGATCTTCTCAACGACGGTCTTCTCGGCGCCGGCTTCGTCAAACGGCTGGGTCTGCATAACGCCGGGGCGCACGGTGGACATCTGCGGGCGGAAGCGCGGGCAGATGATGGTGGCCATCAGGTGGCCGCCGAAGGCCGGGCGGGTCATCTTGAGGTTGGTGTTTTCCTCAAACTTGGTGTTGTCCACATCGATGTTCGAGGTTTCGCGCAGGAAGTTCTTGTACTTCTCGACATCGACATCGAGGTGGGTGCAGTCGGCGGTCAGGCCGGTGTGCAGGCGGGCCGCGCAGCGCGGGCCAAGGTCGCGGCCGAGGTTGGTCGCGCCGATGAGGACGATCTCGGGCTTTTTGTCCATGATGAGATCGCACAGGGCCTTGGCGTAGCCGTCGGTGGTGTAGTCCTTCAGCAGCGGGCTGTCGATGTAAAAGACGCGGTCGGCGCCGTAGCCGCCGAGGGCCTTGATGTAACCTTCATTGACCTCGCTGCCCATGACAACGCCGCACAGTTCGACGCCGAGGTCGTTGGCGAGCTTGCGGCCTTCGCTGAGCAGCTGGTAGCTGATGGTCTGGATCTGGCCTTCGCGCTGTTCGCAGAAGACCCAAACGCCCTTGAAGGCGGCGGTATCCATTGCGTTGAATTCAGCCATTGTTCTTCTCTCCTCTCTCAAATCAAATGCTTGTCGTTGAGCATACCGACGAGCTGGTCAACGCTTTCGACCATCATGCCGGCGCCTTTGACCGGGGGAGCAAAGGACTTGTAGACGTTCGTGGGCGAGCCCTTGAGGCCGATGGTGTCGGTCTCGATGAGCGGGTCGTCCTTGAGGGCGTTGTAGTCAAAGACATCGATGGGCTTGTCATAGCATTCGAAGATGCCGGACACGCTCATATAACGCGGGTTGTTCAGCTCCTTGATGCAGGTCAGCAGGCAGGGGGTGTGCACCTTGAGCTCCATGTAGCCGTCCTCCAGCTGGCGCTTGACGATCAGCTCGTCGCCGTTCTTCTGGATGTCGGTGACATAGGTGACCTGGGGCAGGTGGAGCTTTTCGGCGATCTGGGGGCCGACCTGGGCGGTGTCGCCGTCGATGGCCTGGCGGCCGCAGAAGACGATATCCTCAGGGCCGACGCCGATCTTGTTGACCGCCGCAGCCAAAATCTGGGAGGTGGCGAAGGTATCGGAACCGCCGAATTCACGGGCCGAGACGAGCACGCCGCGGTCCGCGCCGCGGGCGAGCAGCTCACGCAGCATGCCTTCGGCCGGGGGCGGGCCCATCGTGACGACGACGACTTCGCAGCCGGTGGCGTCCTTGAGCTGGAGCGCGGCCTCGACGGCGTTGAGGTCGTCGGGGTTGGTGATGGTGGCCATGGCGGCACGGTCCATCGTGCCGTCCGCCTTGACGGCCACCTTGCCCTGGGTATCAGGGACCTGTTTGACACAAACGATAGCTTTCATTGTTTCTGCGCCCTCCTTACTTGAGCATCGCGCCCGAGATGACCATCATCTGGACTTCGCTGGTGCCTTCGTAGATCTCGGTGATCTTGGCGTCGCGCATCATGCGTTCAATCGGGTAATCGCGGGTGTAGCCGTAGCCGCCGAACAGCTGCAGGCAGCGGCGGGTCACATCGCTGGCCGTGCGGGAAGCGATCAGCTTGGCCTCGGCAGCCTCGACGCTGTAGCGGACCTTGGCGCCGTCCATCGCGGCCTGCTTCTTCTGGGCCGCGGCGTAGACAAGGTACTTGGCGGCGTCCACACGGGCCTTCATCTCGGCGAGTTCGAACTGGGTGTTCTGGAATGCCGCGATCGAACGGCCGAACTGCTTGCGCTCCTTGACATAGGCGACGGTCTCGTCCAGCGCGCCTTCGGCGATGCCGAGCGCCTGGGCGGCGATGCCGATGCGGCCGCCGTCGAGGGTGGCCATCGCGAGCTGGAAGCCGCGGCCCTTGACGCCGAGCAGACGGTCCTTCGGGATGATGCAGTCCTCCATAATGAGCTCGCAGGTCGAGGAGCCGCGGATGCCCATCTTATCCTCAGGCTTGCCGACCTTGAAGCCGGGGTCGGTGCGCTCGACGATGAAGGCGGAGATTTCCTTCTGCTTGCGGCCGCGCTTGTCCAGCACGGTGCCGGTGACCGCAATGATGATGAAGACGTTGGCGTAGCCGGCGTTGGTGATGAAGATCTTGGAGCCGTTGAGCTTCCAGTGGTCGCCTTCATCGACGGCATAGGTCTGCTGGCCCTGGGCGTCGGTGCCGGCGCCGGGCTCGGTCAAACCGAAGGCGCCGACCCACTCGCCGCTGCAGAGCTTGGGCAGATACTTGGCCTTCTGTTCGGGGGTGCCGTTTTCATAGATCGGGGCCGCGCAAAGCGAAGTGTGGGCCGAGATGATGACGCCGGTCGTACCGCAGACCTTGCTCATCTCCTCGACAGCCATGACATAGGAAAGCACGTCGCCGCCGGCGCCGCCGACTTCTTTCGGGAAATAGATGCCCATCATGCCAAGCTTCGACATCTTTTCCACGGTTTCTTTGGGAAAATACTCTTCAGCATCGACCATCTTGGCCAGGGGTTTGACCTCGTTTTCGGCAAACTCCTTGTACATTTTCTGTACCATCTGCTGCTGTTTGGACAGGGTAAAATCCATAATGCAACCTCCTAGCAAAGGAACTCCCCCACCGCAGGCCGCAGGGTCGGCGGCGGAGGGAGGTTCTTGTTGTGTGAAAAAGCTTACAGCGCGTCCACCGGGGTCTTGGTGCGATCGGCGTTGTAGACATAGAAGCCCTTGCCGGTCTTGCAGCCCAGGTTGCCGCCGCGCACCATCTTGCGCAGCAGCGGGCAGGCGCGGTACTTGGAATCACCGGTCTCCTGGTAGAGCACGTCCATGATGGCCAGGCAGATATCCAGGCCGATGAAATCGCCGAGCTCCAGGGGGCCCATCGGGTGGTTGGCGCCGAGCTTCATCGCGGTGTCGATGCCGGCGATGTCGGACACGCCCTCCATCTTGATGAAGGCGGCTTCGTTGATCATCGGGATCAGGATGCGGTTGACGACGAAGCCGGCGGCCTCGTTGACCTGCACGGGGCTCTTGCCGATCTTCTCGGACAGATCCTTGATCGCGGCGACGGTCTCGGCCGGGGTGTTGGCGCCGGCGATGACCTCGACGAGCTTCATGCGGTCGGCGGGGTTGAAGAAGTGCATGCCGATCAGCGGACGGGACAGGCCCTTGCCGATCTCGGTGATGGACAGGCTCGAGGTGTTGGAGGCGAAGATGCACTCCGGCTTGCAGATCTTATCGAGCGCGCCGAAGGTTTCCTGCTTGACCTTCATATCCTCAAACGCAGCTTCGACGACGAGGTCGCAGTCGGCGCAGAGGTCTTCCTTGACGCCCGGGGTGATCGCGGCGAGGATCGCGTCAACCTTCTCCTGGGTCATTTTGCCCTTGGCGACGAGCTTCGCGTAGCCCTTGGCGATCTTGTCCTTGCCGCCTTCGGCCCATTCCTGCTTGATGTCGCACAGCGCGACGGTAAAGCCTTCGCACTGGGCAAACGCCTTGGCAATGCCCTGGCCCATCGTGCCAGCGCCGATAACACCGATTTTCATGGTATTTACCTCCTGGATGTTTGTTTGAAACTTTATATGATGATGAAAGAAGCGTGCTTTCTTGCCGTACCGGCAATCAGTTGTTGGTGAACACCGGTTTCGGCTTCGGCTTTTCCTTCGAGAGGAAGCAGGCCATGCCTTCGACCTGGTCATGGGTTTCGAAGCAGTCGCCGAAGAGCTTTTCCTCAACCTCGACAGCCTTGTCCATCGGCAGGCTGATGCCTTCATTGATCGCCTTCTTGCAGTTGCGCACCGCGATCGGGGCGTTCTTGGCGATCTTGCCGGCGAGCTTGAGGGCGTTCTCCATCAGTTCGGCCTGCGGGTAGACCGCGTTGACCAGGCCGATGCGCAGCGCTTCGTCGGCCTTGATGTTGAGCGCCGAGTAGACGAGCTGCTTGGCCATGCCCATGCCGACAAGGCGGGCCAGCCGCTGGGTGCCGCCGAAGCCCGGCGTGATGCCAAGGCCCACTTCGGGCTGGCCGAAGACGGCGTTGTCGCTGCACAGGCGGATGTCGCAGCTCATGGCGAGCTCGTTGCCGCCGCCGAGCGCGAAACCGTTGACCGCCGCGATGACCGGCAGCGGGAAGTTCTCAATCATCAGGAAGATATCATTGCCGAGCTTGCCGAAAGCCTCGCCTTCGGCCTTGGTCATCGTGGACATCGAGCCGATGTCGGCGCCGGCCACAAAGCTCTTTTCGCCCGCGCCGGTGAGCACCACGCAGCGCACGGCGTTCTGGTCAATGCCCTCAAACGCGGCCTTGAGGTCGGCGAGGACTTCGGGGTTCAGCGCATTGAGCGCCTGCGGCCGATCGATCGTAACGACCGCCACCGCGCCCTGCAGTTCGGTTTTAACAAAAGACATTGGATTGTTCCTCCGAATTCAAAATCCGTCGCCGTCGGCGGACATGCGCCGACGACGGCGACACCTCTACAGAAAAGTAAAGCAAAATTGTGTGCGGGGAGCGCAGCGACGAGTGCGCGATTTTGTTTTACTTTTCGCCCGAAGGGGATACACAGGGGGAAACAGATGCGTTAGGCGCAGCCGGTCTCCGGCCTAAGAGCCGGGCCTGCGGCCCGGTTGGCCTCCGACACGCC
>URKR01000055.1 GCA_900548355.1 uncultured Oscillospiraceae bacterium | reverse complement strand
CGCCCCCGGCGAAATTCGCCGGGGGCGCTGTCACAAATGAAAAACTCTGGCGGTTCGGCAGCCTGCGCCCGCCCAAACAGGCAAAGGCGCAAAAGGCGGAACGGCACGATTTTTCATGCTTCCTTCTATTAATAATATCGCATGGCGTCGCACAGGCCGCGCCAGATCGGCAGCGGATCGACCGGGACTTCGCCGATGCGCACCTCGCCGATGGTGACGGCGTTGGTGGTGGCGATCTGTTCGCCAATGCCGACGGTATCGCCGGCGTCCACCTGCAGGGTGCGCAGGTTATAGAAAATGCTCTTGACGCCGCCGCCGTGTTCAATAACCAGGGTGTTGCCGGCCGTGCCGCCCAGGTCTTCGGCCAGCAGCACCCGGCCGTTGGCCGGGGCAATCAGCGCCCCGCCCCGTTCGCTGGAGATGACGGCGTTGGTTGCGGTGCGCCCGGTACCGGTGCCGGCCTGCCGCTGGGAAACCGTGCGCCCGACATACTCGGTCGTACCAAAGGGCAGCGTCACCTCGATTGTGGAGGGGAAGGGCTGCACAAAGCCGCCTTCGGCCCAGGCCATTTCGGGGTCAGCCACCGTCAGCAGCGCCTGAACCTCGGCCGGGGTTTCCTCAGCCGAAAGATAGGGCGTGGTCAGCTCGCTGCGCCAGGAATAATCCCGCGCGGAGGCGCTTGTCTGCCGCACCGTCAGGGTGTATTCCTGCGTAAAGGCACCCGCCTGCAGCTGGATCGTATACTCCCCGGTGGGGCGGTCCACCTCAATAGGCAGGTAGGCGATCCACCCGCTCTGCCCTTCGTAGAACGGGGTCGCCGTGAGCTCGGTGGTCAGTACCGGCGTTTCACTCACGCCGCTCACCCGCACCACCGCAACGCCGCCCTGCTGCACCGCCGTGGTATTCAGCCGGAAGGAGGGGCGCAGGTTGACCGTGAAAGCGAACCGGTAGGTCTGGCTTCCGCTGACCCCGGCCTCATGGCTCAGGCCGGTTTCGGTGCGGTACACCGTAAGTTCCGCCGTATAATCGCCGTTTTCGGTGAATTCAAAGGTGACGAACTCTTCGCCTGCGCCGTCAAAAACCGTTTCGCCCTCCGCGTCTTCCACGACCAGCCGGCTTTCGCATTGATCCGCCTGGATGGAAAGCGAGACCGACGCGGTCTGCACCTCGTCCAGCTGCTGCGGTTCCCGGGTGAGCTGCTTTGCATAGCTGCGCTTGAACCAGTCGCCCACAACCGGCACCCGCCAATCGTAAGCCGCCGTTTCCAGCGTTTGGCCCGCAAAGCTCGCGGCAACTTCGGGCAGCATATCCTCGGTCGCACCGCTGTACAGCCAGCCGATGCCGACGCCGGCCACCACCGCAACAAAGGCCAGCACCAGCAGCAGCCACTTGCACAGCCCCCACATGCCCGAAAGGACCCGCTGCCCCATGGTGGGGGCTGCGGCCTCCTCGTCCGTTTCGGGGGCGGGTTCGGCAGGCAGGGCCGCCATCAGCTTTTCAATCGAAAGCTGCACCGTGCGGGTCATCTCCGCCGTGCGGCGGCGCTGCTCCTCGGTTTCAGCCGGCGCTTCGGGTGGTTCTGCCGGCTTATCGGGCTCGGGTGCTTTTTGCTCCGCAGCTTCGTCCGGCGCAGGCGCTTTGCCCTCCGGTTCCTGCACAGACGGTTCGTCCGGCGCAGGCTTTTCGGCTTCCTGTGCGGGCGGTTGCTCCGGCACAGCTTTTTCGGCTTCCTGCGCAGGCGGTTCGTCCCGCGCAGGCTTTTCGGCTTCCGGGGCGGGCGGTTCCTCCCGCGCCGGCGGTTCGGATTCCGGGGCGGGTGCGGGCGGTTCGGTGGTCGGCTCGGCTGCCTCGCCCTGGTCAGCGGGCTGCTCTTGCCGCACCGCCGCGGCGCTTTCCGCCGGCCGGGCGGGCTTTTTGCGGCGTCGCCGCCGCTTTTTGGGGGCCGGCGGCGCCGCGCCCTCCCCGGGTGTTTCCGGGGTTGTCGGTTCGATTTTTTTCTCCTCCATATCCTCCATATGCGTCACTTTCTGCCCGCCCGCTGGCGGGGCCTCCCTCTATCGCAATTCGCACGGCGGATTCTCAGCGGTTTTCCTGGTATTGCAGGCCGCTCGAACCGCGGATCGCCGCGGACGGGTCAACCGATTTGCTGCCGATGCGAAGTTCATAAATCAGGTCATGGGCGTCGGTGGCAAGGCCGACGGTATCTCCCTTGACAACGTTCTGCCCTTTTTGCACCTGGACCTCACCCATGCCGAAGAGATAGCTCTTGACGCCGCAGCCATGGTCGATGACTACGGTGCCGCCCGACATGGCCAGCGTGCCGGCAAAGACAACGATGCCGTTTTGCGGCGCGCTGACAATGCTGCCGGGTTCGGCTGCGCCATAGGTCAGCCCGGTGGAGCGTCCGGCGCTCTGGCCTTCCGCCATCAGCCGTGCGCCGTAGGGGATGGTGGCCGAGCTTGGATGGGGGGAAGCAAAGGCCCCCTGCCAAAGCTTGCCTTCCTCGCTGGTGGTGTAAAGCGGCCAGATCGCGTTGCGGTATTCCTCGGCTGCGGCGGCATCGCTTGATGAATCGGGCTGGGTCTGGATGGTTGCGGAATCCATCTCGGTCACCGAGAGGGTCAGCTCCTGCACCAGATCGCCGCAGCTGAGGGTCAGGGTGTGCGCCCCGCCCTCGGCGTTATAGGTAACCGGGATATAGCCCATGTAGCCGTCCTGGGTGGGGCGGAACCAAACATCCCCCAGGTCGGTTGCAAGCGTCGGGGTGCTGCCGTCCAGAATGCCGGTAACCCAGACTGCGACAATCGTGCCTTGGGGCGCGCTGTCGGTGCTGAGGATGGCGCGCGGCTTCTGGTTCACGGTAAAATTGGCACGGTAGGAATACCAGCCGGTGCTCTGGCCCGGCGATTCGGTGTCCGGGTCGCGGTAAAGGGTCAGTTGCAGCTCATAGGTGCCGTTCTGGCTGTAGACATAGCTGTTGTAGCCGGCGGCATCACCGGTTACGCCAACCGTGCCGTCCGGCGCGGTCAGGGTCAGTTCACTGCGGCTGACCCAGTCAGGCAAAACCAGCGCGGGCGCTGCATCGCCAAAATCGCCGAGTTTTTGCACCGTGAGGTTGGTCGGCTCGCCAAAGCTGCGGGTCAGGTACTGCCCCAGCACCGGCACCGACCAGTCCGAACCGTTGGGTTCCAGCGCAACCTCCCCCAGCGTGGGGTGGGTGTCCGGCAGGCGGTTTTCGCCGGTCATGGCATACAGCGCCGCGCCGGCGCCGCCCAGCAGCAGCGCCACCATCAGCAGCACCATCACAATCCACAAAAACAGTCTCTTCATGCCAGGGGGTCCTCCAAACGGCGGCAGGTGAACAGCAAAGGCCGGGTACGCCCCTTGCCGTGCAAAAGGTCACACCTGGCCGTTGTCATGCGTGATTTTTCTGCCTGTGCGCCGGCTTTACTGCGCGGCGCCCTCGGCGCCGGGGTCGGTTTCGGCGGCAGGGGCGACATCCTGAATCGGCTCATAGGTCGGTTCATCGTCGTCCGCATCAAAGTCGTCATCGGCGTAGAGCAGCTGCTCGTATTCGTCCAGTTCCTTTTCCCGGCGGCGCAGATAAAGCGCAACCGCCGTCAGAACGCCAGCCGCCGCGGCGATAAACGCCAGCGCGACGCCAAAGGTGGATTTCTTCATCATAACTGCATACCTCCCAAGGGGGTGGCAGGCCGACCGCCCGCCTGATGTTCGGCGCGCCTGTGGGCGCCTTGTTACTATTATAACCGAGCCCGGGGGCGAATACAACAACACAAAAGTAAAATTTTGGTGGTTTCGGCCGTTTTTACCGTTTTGTCACAGTCCCCTGCCGGGCAGGTAGGCCGCAAACGCGCTGGGCACCGGGTACCGTTCAGCCAGCTCGTCCGGCTGCGCCCAGGCGTAGCCGGCGGGCAGCGGCACGGCCGGGGCCTTTCCCTGCCAGCCCGAAAGCTCCCAGATGCGGTGGGTAAACACATGCCGGGCCGGCGGCAGCGCGCGCTGCCATTCCACCTGCAGCCCCAGCGGGGCAAGCGCCGCATCCAGCCCGGCGCAGTCAAGGCTCCGGCCTTCAAACGCGGCCGGCTGCCAAAGGTTTGCCAAAAGCCCTTTGGCCGGGCGGCGCTGCAGCAAAAGGCCTGCCTCGCTTTCAACCAGCGCCACCGTAACCGGAAGGCGCTGCTTTTCCTTGCGGGGCGGTTTACAGGGCAGCCGGGCGGCCCGCCCGGCCGCCCGGCCGCGGCAGAGCGCCGCCACCGGGCAGGAAGCGCAGGCCGGCGCGCCCGGCAGGCAGACAAGCGCGCCGAGTTCCATCAGCGCTTCGTTGAAAGGGCCCGGGGCGTCGGGCGGCATCTCGTCAAGCACAAGCCCGGTAAACCGCCGCCTGACCGCCGGTTTGGTGATGTCGGCGTCATCATTATACAGCCGGGCAAAGACCCGCAGCACATTGCCGTCAACCGCCGGGGCCCGGATGCCGAAGGCGATGCTGGCGATTGCACCGGCCGTGTAGTCCCCAATACCGGGCAAAGCGCGCAGCGCCTGCCAGTCCGCCGGCAGGCTGCCGCCGTATTGTTCGCAGACAAGGCGGGCGGCCTTCTGCATATTGGCGGCGCGGTTGTAATACCCGAGCCCTTGCCAGAGCTTGCGCAGCCGGTCAGGCGGGCAGGCCGCAAGGGCGGCGGGGTCAGGCAGTTCGGCCACGAACCGTTCGTAATAGGGCAGGGCTGCGGCAACGCGGGTCTGCTGCAGCATGATCTCACTGACCCAGATATGATAGGCCGAAGGCTCCTGCCGGAACGGCAGAAGCCTTCTGTGTTGCCAAAACCAGGTAAGCAGCCCTTCGGCTATGCCGAGCGCCATCAAAAGCCCCCGCAGGTGCGCGGGAACGGGATCACATCGCGGATGTTCGGGATGCCGGTGACATACATGAGCAGCCGCTCAAAACCAAGGCCGTAGCCCGCATGCTTGACCGAGCCGAACCGCCGCAGGTCAAGGTACCAGTCGTAATCAGCGCAGTGCATGCCCAGCTCCTCAATGCGCTGTTCCAGCACATCGAGCCGTTCTTCACGCTGGGAACCGCCGATCAGTTCGCCGATGCCGGGCACCAGCATATCCATAGCGGCCACGGTTTTGCCGTCATCGTTCATGCGCATGTAGAAGGCCTTGATTTCCTTGGGATAGTCGGTGACAAAGACAGGCTTTTTGAAGACCTGCTCGGTCAGGTAACGCTCATGCTCGGTCTGCAGGTCCATCCCCCAGGAAACCTTGTACTGGAAGTTTGCATCATTTTCCTTGAGCAGTTCGATCGCATCGGTATAGCGAACCCGGGCGAAATCGCTTGTGGCGACAAGGTTGAGGCGCTCCAGCAGGCCCTTGTCAAAGAACTGGTTGAAGAAGGCGAGCTCATCGGCGCAGTGATCCAGAAGATAGCGCACGACATACTTGGTCATCGCCTCGGCGGTATCCATATAGGTTTCAAGGTCTGCGAACGCCATTTCGGGTTCGATCATCCAGAACTCGGCCGCGTGGCGGGTATCGTAGCTTTTTTCTGCGCGGAAGGTCGGCCCGAAAGTGTAAACCTTGCCCAGCGCCATCGCGAGAGCTTCGGCTTCCAGCTGGCCCGAAACGGTCAGGTTGACCGGCCGCTTAAAAAAGTCCTGGCTGAAATCGACCATGCCGTCCTCTGTCTTCGGGATGTTGTCAAGGTCCATCGTCGTAACCTGGAACATCTCGCCGGCGCCCTCGCAGTCCGACCCGGTAAAGATCGGGGTGTGGACATAGGTAAAGCCGTTTTCATGGAAGAACTGGTGCAGCGCAAACGCAGCCTGGCCCCGCACCCGGTACGCCGCCAGGAAGGTGTTGGTGCGCGGGCGCAGGTGGGTCATGGTGCGCAGGTATTCGGTGCTCATCTTTTTCTTTTGCAGCGGATACTCCGGCCCGCAGGCGCCCAGGATCTCGATCGCGTCGGCGTTGATCTCAAAAGGCTGGCGCGCGCCGGGGGTCTGCACAAGCTTGCCGGTCACGGCAAAGCTTGTGTAGAGGCCGCATTTGGCCACCTCGGCATAATTGGCAAGCTTGTCGGCCTCAAACACAACCTGGACCGGCTTATAGCAGCTGCCGTCGGTCAGTGAGATGAAGCCGATCTTTTTGGAATCCCGCACCGTCTTGGCCCAGCCGCACACGGTCACCACAGTGCCGCTGGCCGGGGTGTCGGTGTAGAGCGTGGAAAGCTCCACGCGTTGTTTCAGATAATCCATACGATCCCCTTTCTCCCTCTCTTGGGCTGAAGATAGGGGTATTATACCGCATTTGCACGCCGTTGTACAGAGGCAGAACGCCCGCGCTTTACGCCGAAGCCCCCAGCACCCCGGCCAGGGCCCTGGCCGCGTACTCGCCTGCGCGCACCGCCTCGGCCAGGGTATTTGCATGGCCGCCGACTTCAATCAGCAGGCTGCCGGTCGTGATATCCTGGTTATAGAACCGATACCCGCAGAGCACCGGCCGTGTCAGGCCGGGGTATGCGCTCTCCATTGCCTGCTCCCAGGCGGCGGCAAAGGCAAGGTTCTGCTCCCAGCGGGGCAGGTTGACCGTCGTACCGTTGTCGCACCCCGCAATCAGCATCACCTGGGCCGTGGGTTCGCCGTTGATGTCGGCGACCGGTTTGATCCGCATGCCGTCCGCCTCGATTGCATCACGGTGCACATCCAGAATCACCTTGATGCTCGGATATTGTTCGAGGTAGGCGCGGGCCGTCTGGGCGCTGCGGCCGTAGCTTTCGGTGTAGCTCGGCGAATCGTGCAGCGTCTCATCGTGCAGGGTGTTGATGCCGGCCGCGTTGAGCACTTCGGCCATCCGCGCGCCAACCGCGCACATGTTGGCCGTTTTGTCCTGGGTGCGGGCCGCAAAGCCCGGGTCAAAGACAAGGTCGTCCCAAAGCTGGTAGGTTTCGGTCGCGTGGGTGTGCAGGATCAGCACCTGAGGTTCGGCGCTGTCAAGTTCGATCTCAAACGGCAGCGGCCCGGCCGCAGCGGCGGCGAGCACCGCGTCGTCGCGCTCGGTCGAATTGCGGATGCTGCCGGCCGCCAGCGTGATATACCCTTCCCCGCTGCCCTGGCCGTACTGCCGCGCCTCAATCGCGCCGCCCGCGCCGGCGAGCAGTTCGGGCGGGGCCGTCGCGCCTGGCAGCGTGCCGGACGGGGCAGGAGCCGGGCTGGGCGAAGGCTCGGGTTCGAAGGGCGCAGGGGTTGCGCTCGGGGCCGGCTGCGGGGCGGGCGTG
>URKR01000054.1 GCA_900548355.1 uncultured Oscillospiraceae bacterium | reverse complement strand
GCCGTCCATATTGCGCGGTAAGCCCAGCACCAGCAGGGCCGCGCGGTGTTCCCGCGCGAGGGCGGCAATCCGTTCTGCCAGCCGCCCCCGGTCGTACTCCTGTATCACGCAGACCGGGGAAGCCAGAATCTCCCCTTCGTCCGAGACCGCGATCCCGGTGCGGGCCTTTCCCAGGTCAACTGCCAATATCTTCATACCTTCCCCCTACTTCCCCTTTTTATCCTTGCGTCAAAGGCCGGTTTACCAGGGACGGATGGTCCCCGTAAGCTCCTGAACCGACCGCATCCCCTTTTCCTCCAGGAAGGCTTCCAGCCCCTGGTTGATTTTGAGGGGGGCGTACGGGTCGCTGAAGAGCACCGTGCCGATTTGCAGGGCGGAGGCGCCCGCCATCAGCATTTCCACCGCGTCCTTCCAGGTGGAGATGCCGCCCATCCCCCCCACCGGAATCGATACCGCCGAGCTTGCCTGCCACACCATGCGCACGGCCACCGGGAACACCGCGGGGCCGGAAAGGCCGCCGGTGTTGTTATGGATAATGGGGCGGCCGGTGTTGATGTCCAGCCGCATCCCGGTCAGGGTGTTGATCAGGGAGAGGGCATCGGCTCCCTCGGCCTCGGCCGATTTGGCGATGGAGGCGATGTCCGCCACATTGGGGGAGAGCTTCACCATCAGGGGCTTTTTGCAGTGGGCGCGCACTTCCCGGGTGATTGCGCCCACCGATTCGCAGGAGGTGCCGAACTGCACGCCCCCATGCTTGACATTGGGGCAGCTGATGTTCATTTCAATCATATCCACCGAAGTATCGGAGAGCTTCTCGGCCATTTCGCAGTATTCCTCCGGGGTGTTTCCGGCAATGTTGGCGATCACCACCGTCCCCTGCTGTTTCAGCCAGGGAAGATCCTGCTCTATAAAGTGGTCCACACCGGGATTCTGCAGGCCCACGGCATTCAAAATCCCGGAGGGCGTTTCCGCGATGCGGGGCGGCGGATTCCCCGCACGCTCCTTTAGGGTGATGCCCTTGCAGGAGATTCCTCCCAGGGAAGACAGCGGGTAAAACTCCTGATATTCGCGCCCGAAGCCAAACGTTCCCGACGCGGCGATGATGGGGTTCTGAAAGGATACCCCGGCGATCTTTACCGATAAATCTGCCATTACCACAAAACCTCCTTGGCGTCAAATACAGGGCCGTCCTTGCATACATGCAGGTACCCCTCGCTTTCATCCGCGCGCCTGATCTTGCAGGCACACACCAGGCAGGCGCCTACGCCGCAGCCCATGCGCTCCTCCAGGGAAATCTGGCAGGGCACGCCCTTTTCCTGCGCGAGGGAGGCGACCGCTTTGAGCATGGGGGCAGGCCCGCAGGCGAACACCTGCTCCTGGCCTTTTAGCACCTCCCGGTAGCTCTCGGTTACAAAGCCGCCGCGCCCGGCGCTGCCGTCGTCGGTATGCAGGATCACCCGGCACCCGGCGTCCTCAAAATCCTTTTGAAGGATTACCGCGTCCCGGTTCCGGTAACCGATGATTACCGTCGCATTTGGGCCGAATTGCTTCGCTGTGTAAAGCAGGGGCGGTACGCCGATGCCGCCGCCGACAAAGACCGCCTTGCGGGAGGTATCGCCCACGGTAAAGCCATGCCCCAGAGGGGCCAGCACGTCCAGCGACTCGCCAACTTTATAATGGGAAAGAATCTCCGTGCCTTCCCCCCGCACTTCGAACACCAGGCGCAGCGTGCCGGCCCGCTTGTCCGCGTCGCAAATGGAGATCGGGCGGCGGAGGGTTTTCCCGGGCACCAGCAGATGGGCGAACTGCCCCGGCTGCGCCGCTTCCGGGAGTATTACCTGCCCACCACCCGCAAGCTGCTGGATACCGCCCGCGGGCTGGGGGATACGGGGGCCGAATCGGCGGAAAAGATCCGCGGTGAGATCACCGGCATCCTCTACACCCTCAACAGCGCCTACCAGAACCTCTACGACACCCTGCTGCAGGATGTCCGGCTGGACGTTTCCACCGAGATCGACACCCTTGAATCGATGCTGCGCCAGGACGGGCTGACGAATGATTTTGAGGAAGATTTCGGCAGCCGCGCAAAACCCGAATGAACAGCCCAAGAGGATACGATAAACCTGAATTTTATTGGGACTGTAGCGGCGCACTCTGCGCCATTGCCGCTAAAAAGCGGGCAGAACACAGAAATCCATAGAAGCGCCGTCGCACCCTATGGCGAACACGGTTCGCCCTTACAGTCCCTGCTGCGCAAAGCCTGCAACCATTTTCATAACGGACCTGCGAGCATTCGCATCGTTCGCACCAAGAAAGGAAACCTCTATGCTCTATCGTGCCTGGCAAACAAAACCGGCGGACCCTTCGGCCGAACAGACCCTGCGTGCGGCCGGCTACGGCCCGCTGCTCAGCCGGGTACTGGCAGCCCGCGGCGTACAGGACCCCGCCGCGGCCGCCCACCTGCTGGATGGCCGGGACGAACTCACCGACCCGTTCCTGATGCGGGATATGGACAAGGCCGTCGCCCGCATCCAGCAGGCCGTTGATGCGGGCGAGCGGATCGTCATCTTCGGCGATTATGATGTCGATGGCGTTTCGGCCACCGCCATCCTGTTTGAATGCCTGCAGAACCTCGGCGCGCTGGTGCGCTGCAAACTGCCCAGCCGTGACGGCGGCGGCTACGGCCTCAACGCCGACACCGTCCGCGCGCTGGCGGAAAAAGGCTACACCCTCATCATCACGGTGGACAACGGCATCGCCGCCGTGCAGGAAGCCGCCCTGGCCCGCAGCCTCGGCGTTGACCTTGTCATCACCGACCATCACCTGCCCGGGGACACGCTGCCCGAAGCCGTCGCCGTTGTGGACCCCAACCGTGCCGACGATACAAGCCCCTGCAAGCAGCTGTGCGGCGCCGGCGTTGCCTTCAAGCTCTGCGCCGCGCTGGAAGGCTGCCCGCCGGAAGAACTGCTCGCCGTCTTTGGCGAGCTGGCGGCCCTTGGCACCATCGCCGATGTCATGCCGCTTGTGGGCGAAAACCGCACCATCGTGCGCGAAGGTCTCGCCATGCTGGCCGATTCCAACCGCCCCGGCCTGCAGGCCCTGCTGGAAGCCGCCGGCTATGCCGGCAAACCCATCACAACCGAAACGGTCAGCTTCGGCCTGGCGCCGCGGCTCAACGCGGCCGGCCGCATGGACAGCGCCGCGCTTGCCCTCAAACTGCTTCTGTGCGAACATGAGGAGCAGGCCGCCGGCATTGCGGCCCGCCTGCAGGAGATCAACGCCGCCCGCCAAAAGGCGGAGCAGGAGATCTTTGCCGCCGCCCGGCAGGCGCTGGAAGCCGACCCCGCCCGCGCCCATGACAGGGTGCTGGTTGTCGCGGGGGAGGGCTGGCACCCCGGCGTCATCGGCATTGTGGCCAGCCGCCTGATGGAGCGCTACGGCCGCCCGGCCATCGTCATCGCCATCGAAGGGGAGGAGGGCCGCGGCAGCGGCCGCGCGCCGGCCGGCTTCCACCTGCATGCGGCCATCACGGCCTGCCAGCATCTGCTGCTGCGCTGCGGCGGCCATGCCGCGGCCGCCGGCCTGACCATCCAGACCGGCAACATCCCGGCGTTCCGGGCGGCCATCAACGCCTGGGCCGTGCAAAAAGCCCCGGCCCCCGGGCCCGAAACCCTCACCGCCGACGCCCCCGCCGCCATCGCCGAGCTGGCCCTGGCCCCGGTGCAGGAGCTGGGCCGCCTGGCCCCGTTCGGCGCCGGCAACCCGGTGCCCCAGCTGCTTGTGCAGAACGCCGTGGTGGACGGCATCTGGCCGATGGGCAACGAAGGCCGCCATACCCGGCTGCGGCTGCGCCAGGGGGGCGATACCTGCTTTGTCTCGCTGTTCGGCACCCCGCCTTCGGCTGTGGCCTACCCGGTTGGCACGGCGGTGGACGCCGTGCTGGAAGTCGGCATCTTCCACGGCCGCGGCGGGCCGATGGTATCGGCCCACTGCCGCGCTTTGCGCCCGGCAAACCTCGGCAACGCCCCGGCCCGTCAGGCCGCCGCCATGGAAGCGCTGCGCGCCGGCACGGCGCTGCCGCCCGAACAGGCCGCCGCCTTTCTGCCGGACCGCGCGGCCATTGCCACGGTGTACCGGCTTGTGCGTGCCGGCGGCGTGCCGGCCGGCGACCTGCAGCCGCTGTTTGCACAGCTCGGGCCCGACCACACCGGCCGCACGCTGGCCGCGCTGGACGCGCTGGCCGAACTGGGCCTGATTGAAGAGAGGGAAGGCTGCTGGCGGCCTGCCGCCGTCACAGCCAAAAAGAACCTGGATGACGCGCCGGTGCTGCAAACGCTGCGCGCGCTGGCCGCCGGCCAGAATCCACAGCCATAAGGGAGGGGAACCGAAATGGAAGTGAAACGGGAAGACAACCGCGCGCCGATGCCGATCACCTACGATATGCTCAAGCAGGAGATGCGGGACAGCGGGCGCGCCTATGATTTCGCCCTGGTTGACCGCGCCTACGCCCTGGCCGAAGCCGCCCACGCCGACCAGCGCCGCCGCAGCGGCGAACCCTATATCTGCCACCCGCTCAGCGTGGCCGAAATCCTTGTGGAGATGGGCATGGACAGCGAGAGCATCGCCGCCGCCCTCATGCACGACGTGGCCGAGGACACCGCCGTCACCATCGAGGAAATCCGGCAGAAATTCGGCGCCGAGGTGGCGCTGCTGGTGGACGGCGTTACAAAGTTGACCCAGATCAAGTTTTCGAATGTCGAAGACCGCCAGGCCGAAAACCTGCGCAAGATGCTGCTGGCGATGAGCCAGGATGTCCGGGTCATGATTATCAAGCTCTGCGACCGGCTGCACAACATGCGCACCGGCGACGCCTGGCCCGAACAAAAGCGCCGCGACAAAGCGCTGGAAACGATGGAGGTCTATGCCCCGATCGCCCACCGGCTCGGCATCTCGAACATCAAAGAAGAGCTTGAGGACCGCAGCCTGCGCTACCTCGACCCCGTCGGCTATGAGACGATCCGCGCGCTGCTCAACAAACACGGCGATGAATTCCTGAACGGCGTCTGCGATACCATCCGCGCCCACCTGGAAGAAAACGGCATCGAAAACGCCACCATCCGCCACCGGGTCAAAAGCATCTACGGCATCTACCGCAAAATGTTCATCCAGAACAAGGATTTTGAGGAAATCTACGATGTCTACGCCGTGCGGATCATCTGCGCTTCGGTGGCCGAATGCTACACCGCGCTGGGCCTGATCCACGATATGTACCACCCGCTGCCCAACCGGTTCAAGGACTATATCTCAACCCCCAAACCCAACGGCTACCAAAGCCTGCACACCACCGTCATCGGGCGCGAAGCCATCCCGTTTGAGGTGCAGATCCGCACCTGGGAGATGGACCGCATGGCCGAATACGGCATCGCGGCCCACTGGAAGTACAAGGCCGGCATCTCCACAAGCAATGAAAAGCTGGAAGAACGCCTGGCCTGGGTGCGCCAGCTGCTCGAAAGCCAGCGCTCCAGCGCCGACGCGACCGACCTGCTCAGCGATATCAAGTCCGACCTTCTGCCCGAGGAGGTCTTTGCCTTCACCCCGCGCGGCGACGTCATCAACCTGCCGGCCGGCGCGACCGTCATCGATTTCGCTTATGCGATCCACTCGGCCGTCGGCAACCGGATGATCGGCGCCAAGGTCAACAACCGCATTGTGCCGATCGACCACCAGGTCGTCACCGGCGAAATTATCGAGATCATCACCGGCCCCGAAAACCGCGGCCCTTCCCGCGATTGGCTCAACATCGTCAAAACCAGCGAAGCCAAGAACAAGATCCGCAACTGGTTCAAAAAAGAACGCCGGGAAGAAAACATTGCCGAAGGCAAGGACGCGCTTGAGCGCGAGATGCGCCGCAACCTGATGAGCGTGCCGGCCGACAAGCAGGAGGAATTCCTCTCGGCGCTGGCCAAGCGCAACCACTGCAACACGGTGGAGGAAATGTACGCCGCAATCGGCTACGGCGGCCTGCAGATGGCCCGCATCCTGCCCAAGCTCAAGGACGAATACAACCGCCTCAAGGCCAACGACGCCGAGCCCAAAGCCATCCCGACCGTCGATATCCGCAAAATCCATTCGTCGGACGGCGTCGTCGTCGAAGGCATTGACAACTGCCCGATCAAGTTTGCCAAGTGCTGTTCGCCGCTGCCCGGCGATGAGATCATCGGTTTTGTCACCCGCGGGTTCGGCGTTTCGATCCACAAAAAGGACTGCGCCAACGCCCGCGAAAGCATGCGCCACCCCGAAAACCGCGACCGCTGGGTCAAGGCATACTGGGCCGACACCGTGCGGGAGGATTACAAAGCCACGCTTGAGATCGTCTGCATGGACCGTGCAAACCTTGTTTCGGACGTCGCGCTCGCGCTTGGCGATATGCGGGTGCCGATCTATTCGCTCGACGCCCGCTCCGCCGACCAGGGCCGCGCCCGGATGAGCGTGACCATCGGCATCACCAACACCGAACACCTCAACAACGTCGTGGCCCGGCTGCGCAAGGTCAAGGACGTTGTGAGCGTGACGCGAAACTGACGAGGGCGCCATGCATACAAAGATGACAACGCACGCCGCACTGCGCCGCCTGTGGCCGGCCGCGGTGCTCGGCGCGCTGGCGGGGGCGGCCGTCTTCTTCTGGGTCTACGGCTCGGCCCCGCTCAACACCGGCTGGGACGGCTGGATCTTAAACGGCTACGATGAATGGGATGTCCAGCAGCATTATGCGGGCTGGCTGCTCTTCCGCAACAGCCACTGGGCTTTCCCGCTGGGGTACGCCGATACCATCGCATGGCCCGGCGGCACCGCAATTTCGTATACCGACAGCCTGCCCTGGGTCAGCATCGCGCTCAAGCTGCTGCGCGGCGCGCTGCCCGCCACCTTCCAGTGGTTCGGGTGGTACACCCTCGGCTGCTTTGCGCTGCAGGGGGCGGCCGGCGGTCTGCTGGCCGCGCGCGGCGGCAAAACACGGGTGGAAATCGCGCTTGGCGGCGGGCTGGGCGGGGCGCTCTTTGCCTGCCTGCCCACCTTGTGGGAGCGCGCGTTCCGCCACACGGCGCTCGCCTCGCAGTGGCTGTTCCTGTTTGCGCTCTTTGCCTGGCTTGAATCCCGCGCCGCGCTTACTGCCGGCGGCAAAGCGCGCGGCTGGGCTGCCTGGTTCCCGGTTTTGGGGTTTGCGGCGGTCGGCATTCACCCGTATTTTCTGCCGCTCGTGCTCGTCTGCGCGCTGCTCGCGGCCATCGACCGCGGCCGGCTCACCCATCGCTGGGGCGCGGCGGCGCTGCAGTTCGGCGCGGCGGTGGCG
>URKR01000053.1 GCA_900548355.1 uncultured Oscillospiraceae bacterium | reverse complement strand
ACCGTGTGGATTGCTGGTTCTTCCCGTGCTGCTCGCGGCCCTGCTGGCGCCGGCCACGGCCCGGGCGGCCGATTACAGCTGCACGGCGGAACTGCCGGTGGAGGTGGCGCTCAACGGCGAAACCGATGAAGCGTTTACCGTGACCATTACGGCCGAGGAAGGCACCCCGATGCCCGAAGAAACCGAATTGGCGATCGCCGGCGACGAGACCGGCAGCTTTACCGGGTTCACCTTTACCGAGCCGGGCGATTACACCTACACCGTGCTGCAGCAGGCCGGCGAAACCGAGTACATGACCTATGACGACGCGGTGTACACCGTGGTGATTCAGGTGACCAACGCCGAGGACGGCGGCCTGACCTACCAGATCTTTGCAAACCGGGACGATAACCCGACCGAAAAGACCGGCGCGGTGCGGTTTTTGAACACCTACGCCCCGCCGACGCCCACCGCGAGCCCGGCCCCGACTGCGACGCCGGCGCCGACCGCGGAACCCGCCCCGGAACCGACCCCCTATGACCCGGGCCACCCGGACATTGCCGGCGATGAAAGCTGGGGCAAAGCCCCGACCCCGACGCCCGGCAGCGGGCTGATCCCGCAGACCAGCGACGCGATGCCGGTGATGGTGCTCGTGATCGTGGCGATTGTGGCGGCGGCTGCTGTGGTCGTGCTGGCGGTGCTGCGCAAGCGCAACGGTCAGAACCACGAATAAGCCGGGCCCTTTGTACGGCGCAGGCGGGCGTCCGCGTTCCCCCCGCTGGCGTACATCTGTATAAACGCACGGGCCGGCCAGGCCCTAAGCGCGTTTGGCTTTACAGATCGTTCCCGGCAAGGCCGTCGACCGTTCGGATGGTCGGCGGCCTTTGTTTGTTGCCCAGGCCCAATGGGCGGGGCATACCCCTACATCCCCACCCACAGGAGGTGACGACCATGCTGAACTATATCACGGAACAACCATTGACCGAACCGTTGGTGGAAGAATTCCTGCAAGCGGAGCTGAAGGCGGGCGCCAGCCCGAACAGCGTCAAACGCTACCGCGGCGACCTGGTGCAGCTGCGGCGTTTTCTGGGCGAAGACGCGGTGGTGCGGCGCGGCACCCTGCAGGCCTGGATGCAGAGCATGCAGCAGGCCGGCTATGCGCCGCGCACGGTGTGCGCACGGATTGATACCGCCAACCGGTTCCTGTATCAGCTTGGTGTGCCGGAACTGTGCCAGCAGCCGCCGCGGTGCGCCATTCAGCCGACCCTGGCCATGACGAAAGAGGAGTATGCCGCTCTGCTGGAAACGGCGAAAAGCCAGAAGTGTGACCGGATTGCGCTGCTGCTGCGCTTGTTTGCCGAGACGGCGATGCCGGTGCAGGGCGTTGAGGCCGTTACGGTGGAGGCCGTGCAGGCCGACATGGTGGTTGTGAAGCTGCCCCGCGCCTATGGGCGGGTGCAGCTTTCCCCACAGCTGCGCAGCGACCTGCTGGCGTTCGCGCGGCAGCAGGGAATCCGTACCGGTCTTATTATCAACAGCCGCAACGGACGCCCGCTGACCCGCAGCAACGTGACCCTGGAACTGCAGAGGATGGCGGCCCGGGTGGGGCTTTCACCGGAGAAGGCTTCGCCGCGGTGCCTGCAAAAGCTTTGCCCGGAAGCCAACCGGCCTGTGGTTTTGGATGAGGCGGCCGTGAAGGCGCTGCAAAGCGCAGCCCCAACGCTGCAGAAGGGCGTGAAGGCCGCGCCCCATGTGGCGGCCGTGCCGGCGGTTCCCCAGGCCGCCGATGTGTCCGCTTGAAACCGGGTTCGTCCACAAAGAAAGAACTGCCAAAGAAAAACTGCCAAGGACAGCTTTGTCTTTGGCAGCTTTTTATTTTGGCGATTTTGGCGATTTTGGCGGCAGATGCAAGGGCGGGTCAGGCGCCGCCGTCCTGATCGGGGCGGCGCGCCGGGCGAACCGCGTTGTCCTGAAAGCGGAAGATGGCGGGATGGTGGCGGGATTCGGTATGTTCAAACAGGATGCCTTCGCTGTTATAGGTCTGGCTGGTCATAACCGCCAGGCAGTTATACTCCCCCAGGTCGATCCAGGCGCGGTCGAGCGCGGTGGCTTTTTCGACTGTGATTGTGCGCTTGCTTGTCACAATCGACATGCCCAGGGTATTTTCCAGATAGCGGTAGATGGAACCCGCGGCAATTTCAGGGGTCAGGCCGGGCGTGCAGCTGGCGCGGAAAAAGTTGTGGTTGAAGATCTGCGCCGCGCCGTTGATGCAGTGAACGCGCTGGATATAGTACAATTCGGCGCCCGGCTCAAAGCCTGTGCGCCGGGCCAGCGCGGCATCGGCCGTGCACAATTCAAACCGCACAACCCTGGTGCTGGCCTGCTGGTGGGTACGGCGGGCGGTTTCGGCAAACGATTCAATGGTGCCCATTTTGTAGGAAGAGGGCTCAATCGGCTGGAAGATGTTGGAAACCCCGCGCCCCTGGCGGGTTTGGACATAGCCGTCCCGCACAAGACCGGCTATGGCGCGGCGCACGGTGTTGCGCGAACAGCCAAACTCCGCCAGCAGGGCGTTTTCGCTGGGCAGCAGCTGGCCGACCGGGTAGGCGCCGGCCTCGATGCGGGACTTGAGCGTTTTGTAAATAGCAAGAAACTTTTGCTGTGGCATGCGGGCCTCCTTGCGGGACTTGTTTGAACAATTCCCCCAATACAGGACTATACCACTGCGGGCAAGCGGCTGTCAACCGAAAAAGGCACGTTAAAATAACCAAAGTTTGGGTATGATTTTTATGGAAAGATCCGATTGACTTGTCTAAACAAGTTGAGTATCATAAAGACATTCGGGCGCTGCAGCGCTGTGCGCCCACCGGATTTGGTTCAAGGAGGAAACGTGAATGGGCAAGTACCAGGACGACGTTCAGGCGCTTTTGCGCCTGGTCGGCGGAAAAGAAAACATCCAGGCGGTCTCCCACTGCATGACCCGTATGCGGTTTGTGCTGGCGGACCCCGCCAAGGCCGAGGTCAAGCAGATTGAAAGGCTGGCTTCGGTAAAGGGAACGTTTACCCAGGCCGGGCAGTTCCAGGTGATCATCGGCAACGATGTGGCCAACTTTTACAATGAATTCACCGCTTTTGCCGGCATTGAGGGCGTCAGCAAGGACGCTGTCAAGGCGGCGGCCAAGACAAATCAGTCGCTGATTCAGCGCATCATGGGCACGCTGGGCGAAATCTTTGCCCCGCTGATTCCCGCGCTGATCTGCGGCGGCTTGATCCTGGGGTTCCGCAATGTGATCGGTGAAATCAACTTCTTTAACGGCGGCACCCAGAGCCTGGCCGATGTATCGACCTTCTGGAACGGCATGTACAGCTTCCTCTGGCTGATCGGCGAGGCGGTTTTCCACATGCTGCCGGTCGGCATTGTCTGGTCGATCACCAAAAAGATGGGCACAACCCAGATCCTGGGTATCATCCTGGGTTTGACGCTGGTTTCGCCCCAGCTGCTCAACGGTTTCTCGGTGGCAACGGCAGAGGAAATCCCGGTTTGGGATTTCGGCTTTATCCAGGTGCAGATGATCGGCTACCAGGGCCAGGTTATCGCGGCGATGCTGGCGGGCTTTGTGCTTGTCTTTCTTGAAAAGTTCTTCAAAAAGCATTGCCCCGAAGTGGTCAGCATGATCGTTGTGCCGTTCTGCTCGCTTGTGCCGGCCGTCATCATCGCCCACACCGTCGTCGGCCCGATCGGCTGGCGCATCGGCGATGCGATTGCAGCGGTTGTCAATATGGGTCTGAACTCCAACGTCAAGTGGCTCTTTGCCGCCATCTTCGGCCTGGTGTATGCGCCGCTGGTCATGACCGGCCTGCACCACATGACCAACGCGATCGACTCTCAGCTGGTCAACTCCTTCGGCGGCACAAACCTCTGGCCGATGATCGCCCTTTCCAACATTGCCCAGGGCTCTGCGGTGCTTGCGATGAGCGTGCTGCAAAAGAAGAATGAGCGCGCCCAGCAGGTCAATGTGCCGGCCTGCATCTCCTGCTACCTTGGCGTTACCGAGCCGGCGCTCTTCGGCGTCAACCTCAAGTACGGTTTCCCGCTTGTCTGCGGAATGATCGGCTCCGGCGTGGCGGCGGTTATCTCGATCGGCACCGGCGTCACGGCTTACTCAATCGGCGTCGGCGGTTTGCCGGGCATCCTTTCGATCATGCCGCAGTACTGGGTCAGCTTCCTGATCGCCATGCTGGCGGCTATTGTGATTCCGTTTGTGCTCACCCTTGCGGTTGGCAAGGTTCGGCTTGCAGCCGAAGACCGCCTTGGCGAAGAGGCCGCCCCAGCCGCTGCGGAACCCGCCCCGGCCGCAGAAGCCGCCCCGGCGCCCCGGGCCGAAGAGGCCCCGGCGGCGCAGGCCATCACGGTCAAGGCACCGCTGTCCGGCAAGATCCTGCCGATTGAGGAAGTCCCGGACGAGGTCTTTTCGCAGGGCATCCTCGGCGAGGGCGTCGGCATAGACCCGACCTCCAACACCGTTGTGGCCCCGGCGGATGCGGTTGTATCGACCGTGATGGAGGAAAGCCGCCATGCGGTTGGCCTTCGGCTTGACAATGGCGCCGAGCTGCTGATTCATGTCGGTATGGATACCGTTGAGATGAAGGGCGACGGCTTTGTCTACCACATCCGGGAGGGCCAGCGCGTGCACACGGGTGACCCGCTCATCACCTTTGACCCTGAAAAAATCAAGGCGGCCGGGCACCCGATCATCACGGCCTTTGTCGTCAGCGATCCCGGCGATACCAGCCCGACCTTTACGACCGGCATGGAGGCCAAGGCCGGCGAGACCGCCGTCATGCAGTTTTAAGCGCAGCCAGCCTGCGGGAAAACGGAGGAACGTATGACTGATTTCAAGCACGCAACCGTCTACCAGATCTATCCGAAATCCTTTCTGGACACCAACGGAGACGGTTTTGGCGAGCTGCGCGGCGTGACGCGGAAGCTCGACTATCTCAAAAACCTCGGCGTCGATTATCTCTGGCTGACCCCGTTCTTTGTCTCCCCCCAGAACGACAACGGCTACGATGTGGCCGATTACCGCAACATCGACCCGCGTTACGGTACGATGGCGGATTTTGAGGAACTCTCCCGCGAGGCAGCCGCGCGCGGCATCGGGCTGATGCTCGATATGGTTTTTAACCACACTTCGACCGAACACGAGTGGTTCAAAAAGGCGATGGCCGGAGACCCTGTGTACAAAGAGTACTATATCTTCAAAAAGGGCAAGCCGGACGGCGCCCCGCCCACCAACTGGCAAAGCAAGTTCGGCGGCAGCGCCTGGGAGTATCTGCCCCAGTTTGACGAGTATTATCTGCACCTGTTTGACAAGACACAGGCTGACCTCAACTGGGAAAACCCGGCCGTGCGCCGCGAGGTGCGGGATGTGCTGCGGTTCTGGATCGGCAAAGGGGTGCGCGGCTTCCGGTTTGACGTGATCAACCTGATCAGCAAAGGCGCCTATTCCGATGACGACCAGGGCGACGGCCGCCGCTTTTACACCGACGGCCCCCGCGTGCATGAATATCTGCGCGAGCTCAACGAGGAAACCTTCGGCCGGCAGGAAGGCTTCCTCACGGTGGGGGAAATGTCTTCAACCTCCATGGAAAACTGCTTCCGCTATGCCGGCACCGACAGCCATGAGCTGACGATGGTTTTTTCCTTCCACCATCTCAAGGTGGATTTTATGGGCAACGAGAAGTGGGTGCTTGTGCCGACCGATTTCGGCAAGCTCAAGCAGATTCTGTTCAGCTGGCAGCAGGGCATGGCCGCCCACAACGCATGGAACGCCCTGTTCTGGGACAACCATGACCAGCCGCGGGTTGTCTCCCGCTTTGGCGATGAAGGCGAATACTGGAAACAGAGCGCCAAGATGCTTGCCAATGTCATCCACTGTATGCGCGGCACCCCGTATATCTACCAGGGCGAAGAACTTGGCATGACCAACGCGAACTTCACGGATCTTTCGCAGTACCGCGATGTCGAGAGCCTGAACAATTTCGAGATCCTGCGCGACAAGGGGATGAGCGAAGAAAGCGCCTACAATATTTTGAAGGTGCACTCCCGCGATAACGCCCGCACCCCGATGCAGTGGACAGCCGGGGAAAACGGCGGCTTCACGGCCGGTACGCCCTGGATCGGCGTCAACCCGAATTATGTGACGATCAACGCCGAAAGCCAGCTCAACGATCCGGATTCAATCCTGGCGCATTACCGCGCCCTCGTTGCACTGCGCAAGCAGTATGATGTGATCGCGCTGGGTGACTTTGCCCCGCTCGATGAGCACCACCCCCAGGTGCTGGCCTACCGCCGGCGGTGGCAGGGGCAGGAGCTGTATTGCATCTCGAACTTTTACCCGAAGCCCTGCCGCTGGGTTTCGCCTGAACCTCTCGCCGGCTGCCGTGTGCTGCTGGCCAACTACCCCGACGCCGCCCCGGCCGATACCCTCGACCTGCGGCCGTATGAATCGATGATTCTGCTGCGCGGCTGAAACGGAATGTGAATTGAGAATCGCCCCTGCCTTGAGGATAAGGCGGGGGCGGTTTTGCGTATGCACACGGTGCGCAGGGGGGGCTGCTCGCATCGGGCCGGCTGTCCGCTGCAATCCGACTTTTTTATCCGTCCGCCGCACATCGCACCGTCCTGCGGCGTTATACTGTGTACACAGCGGCGAAAGGGGGGAGAAGCGCATGGCCTGGCTGGATCTCAGCGACCAGTACGACAAAATCTACCGCTACTGCTTCTTCCGCTTGCGCGACCCCGATCTGGCCGAGGACCTGACCCAGGAAACCTTCCTGCGGTTTTACCGCCAAATCTCGTATGAGGAGGAGGGCAAGGCGCTGGCTTATCTCTACACGATCGCCCGCAACCTCTGCCTGGACGCCGTGCGCCGCGCCCGCCCGGCCGCGCCGCTGCGGGAGACCGACCCCGCGCCCGACCCCTTCGCCCCGGCCGAACAGCGCATCGCGCTGCGCCAGGCCATCGAAAAGCTGCCGGCCGACTGGCAGGAGCTGCTGCTTTTGCGCTACGCGAATGACCTGCCGGTTGGCCAGATCGCCGCGCTGACCGGACTTTCCCGCTTCGCGGTGCACCGGCGCATCCGCTCGGCGCTGGCCGCGCTGCGCACGATGCTGCAAAAGGAGGACTTTGCATGAGACACCCGCGCGACGAAAACCCAGAGCAGGCCGCCCTGCGCGCGGCCTTCGCCGCCCCGCCGCCGCGGCGCAAAACGATGTTTCTGGCCGGCCTGCCGCCGCTGCCACCGGCGCGCTGCGGTGCGTGGGGGCTGCTGGCCGTGCAGCTGCGGTACATCCGCCCGCGGGTCTGGCTGGCCGGGAC
>URKR01000052.1 GCA_900548355.1 uncultured Oscillospiraceae bacterium | reverse complement strand
GAGCGGATCACGCCGGCGTTCCTTGCGGCAGCCGATGCCCTGGAAGCCGCCGGCACCCGCCTGCACCACACCCGCGCCCGCCTGCCCGGCAGCGTGGAAACTTTGGCGGAGGAATAAGGCGGCGGCAGCCGGAGACCTTCCGCTGTGCCGTCCACACTAAAAAGAAGCCCGTTTTCCTGCACGCAGCCGGCGTGCGGGAAAACGGGCTTCTTTGGCGGCAGGAAAAACGGGTGTGAAACGAAAACGGTCAGAGGATGCCGCTGTCCCGGATGGCGGCGACGGCGCGGCGGATCTCCTCTTCGGGCAGGGTCAGCGCAAAGCGGACATACCCCTCGCCCGAAGGCCCGAAGCTTGCGCCCGGCGTGCAGATCACGCCGGCCTTCTCGATAAGTTCAAGGCAGAAGGCCATGCTGTCCTGCCGGCCATGGGGCAAAGGCGCCCAGACAAACATGCTGCCGTGGCTGTCCGGCAGGTCCCAGCCGATGGCCCGCAGCCCGCCGCACAGCGCGTCGCGCCGCGCCTGGTAAACCGCGCACTGGGCGCGTACGCTGTCCAAAGGCCCGGTCAGCGCCGCAATGGCTGCCTGCTGCACCGGCAGAAACATGCCAAAATCGATCTGGGTCCGAAGTTTTTTGCAGGCGGCGACAACATCCGGCCGACCGACCAGAAAACTGATCCGCGCGCCGGTCACGTTGAAAGATTTGGAGAGCGAGAAAAACTCAACCGCAACCTCTTCGGCCCCCGGTGTGTTGAAGATGCTGCCGCCCTTGGCGCCGTCAAAGATGATATCGCTGTAAGCGTTATCATGCACAAGCAGGATGTCATATTTTTGGCAGAAATCCACAATTTCGCGGTACAGTTCCGGCGTGCCGATGCTGCCGACCGGGTTTGCCGGCAAAGAGACAAGCATAACCTTTGCCTTGCGGGCAATTTCGGCCGGGATGGCGTGCACATCCGGCAGGAAGCGGTTTTCCCGGGTTAAGGTATAGAACCAGGGCACGCCGCCGCCCAGCCGCATGCCGGTCATAAAAACCGGGTAGCAGGGGTCGGGCAGCAGCACGGTGTCTCCGTCATTGAGCAGCGCAAGCCCCAGGTGGCCGATGCCGTCCTGGCTGCCGGAAACGCTCATGACCTTGTCCCGGGTGATCCCCTCCACCCCGAACCGGCGCTTGTAATACCCGCCGACGGCGTCCAGCATTTCAGGCAGGTCGCGCAGAGAATACTTCCAGTTTTCGTCTTGGGCGGCGGCGTCCAGCAGCGCCTGCTTGATGTGGGGCGCTGGCGGAAAATCCGGCGTGCCGACGCTCAGGTTGTACAGCGTGCGCCCCTGCGCTTCCAGCGCGATCTTGCGGTCGTTGAGCGCGGCAAAAATTTCAGGCCCGAACAGGTCGAGCCGCTTTGAAAATTCCATCGGCATAAAACAATCCCCCTTGTGTGCGATACAAATTCTATTGTAGCACGCAAAGGGGCGTTGGAAAAGAGGGTTTTGCCGGGTTTTGGGCTTCCGGCGGGAAATTTGCATCGGATTCACAGGTGGAAGCGGCGCTCAAACTCCCCGCGCAGGTCGCGCCCGCGGAAGATCACAAGCCCGATAAAGGTCACAATGCTGATGACAAGGCAGACGCCCCAGGCGATCGGGGTGCGGCTGCCCAGTAGGCTGAAGGCCAGGTAAGGCGCAATGCCGACCGCCATGTTCAGCAGCAGGTAGATCAGCCCGTTTTCGGTAAAGCGGCGGTTGATGAAGCTGAACAGGAAGTTCAGCAGCAGCGTTACGCTGCACAGTACCGGGACGATCCATTCCACGCTGACATCCCCCAGGCCGAAAAACTTATCGCAGAAAAACACCAACGCCGAAGCCCCGACCAGGATCTGGAACAGCAGTTTGGGCGCGTTGCGGCTGCCCAGCAAAAGCGCGCGCAGCAGGCACAGCGCGGCCACCGCCGCGGCCAGCACGGCCAGGCTCCAGTGCAGGTGGACGCCGTCCTGCAGCAGAAAATCAACCGCCAGGCAGGCGGCCGAACCGCCCAGCAGCACAAACGCCGCCAGCTGCAGCCCAAACGGCGCGCGCCGGCCCGGCGGCGGGCTGGGCGGAAAATACGGGGCTTCGCCGCCGGGGTCGGCGGCGCCGGCCAGCGGGGTGTGGCACAGCGGGCAGTACAGCCCGTCGCCGCCCACCTGGATGCGGCAATGCGGACAGGTTTTCATCAGGGATTCACCTCGGATGCATACAGGGTGACGGTCAGGCCGTCCTCGGCCAGGGCGCGGTAAAAATTGCGCAGGATGTTGGTGGACCGCAGCGCCGAAACGGTGCCGAGCACCAGGTCATCGCCGTAAGAACAGACGGTGGTGAACAGCCCGTCGCTTGAACAGTAGGCGGCGAACCCTTCCACATAGGGGGACAGCGCCGCGGGCAGCTGAATCCGCCCCAGGTTTGAGATGGTCAGGGTGGTGCGGCGCATCTCAATCCAGTTGCCGGTGGCCACAACGGCGTTTTTGATCGGCAGCGGGATCAGCCGCACAACCGGCCAGCGCTCAAACCGTTCAAAGGCGTCCATCCGGGCTTTAGTGCGCTCCTCGCCCAGTTCGGCGCGCAGTTTGCGGTCAAATTCCCGGGCCAGCTCGGCCAGGGTTTCCTCCCCCGAAAAGGCATGGGCAATGCGGATGGTGCTGAAAAAGTTCCGCCCCGAACCCGAGGGGAAGTAGTTGCGCAGGTTGACCGGCACCCCGACTGTCACAGCCTTGCCGCGGTCAAGCAGCGGCACTTCGCGCCAGACGGCCAGGATCTGGGCGGCCGCAAGGTAGCTGGTCAGCGAAACATCCATGGCGCGCGCGCGGGCCAGCATCTCTTTGACAGAAAGGTGCCCTTCAAAAAACTGGGTCTGGTCAAGCGGCAGCCGCCGCCCGGGCAGCCGGCAGACAGGCTTGCGGGCGGCGGGGTCGCGCAGGGGGGCGGCCGCGCGCCTGGCATAAAACTTGTGGTAGCTGTCCTGGCCCATATCGTCAGCGCTTGCGCCGGGCTGGCGCGGGGTGCCGGCCAGTTCGTCGGGGTGGCGCAGCTGCAGGTAATTGTACACAAGGGTCTGCAAAAAGACCACGCCGCCGCTGCCGTCTGACAAAGCGTGGAACACTTCCAGGTTGATCCGCCGGCGGTAATAACTCACGCGGTAGAGCAGCGCGTTTTTCAAATCGCGGCCATAGATCGCGGCGCAGGGGCGCTGGGTTTCCGGCACCGGGGTGGGGACCTTGTCGGTCTGTTCAAGGTAATGCCAGAAAAGCCCCCTGTGCAGCGTGACCGAAAAGTGCGGCAGATCCCGCGCGGTGCGCTGCAGCGCCGCCGCCAGGGCGTCGGGGTTGATCTCCTCGGTCAGGGTGCAGCTGATGCGGAAAACACGCGGGTCCCGCCTGGTCACCGAAGCCAAAAACACCTTGGCCACATTATCCACTTTGTACCAAGTGTGGGGCATACGCAAGAACCGCCTTTCAGGAAATAAGGTCAGCAAACAAAAGAGAGCAGCAGGCCCCGCTCACACCACCCGGCGCACAAACCGGCCGGCGCTGTCCATCGCCTGGGCGGCGGCGCGGGTGGGCATCTGCTGGAACACATGCCAGCAATCAGGGTATTCTTCCAGCACGCTGAACACCCCCTGCCGCTGCAGCGCAGCGTGCAGACGTTCGGAATCCGAAAAAAGGATCTCGTTGCTGCCAATCTGGATCAGGGTGGGCGGCAGCCCGCGCAGGTCGCCGTACAGCGGGGAAAAACAGGGCGAGGCAAAATCGGTGCGGCTGCCGCAGTAGGCCGCCCGGACCGATTCGACATATTCATGGGTCAGCAGCGGGTCGGCGTCGGCACGTTCCGCATAGCTGGCGCCGGCGGCGGTCATATCGGTCCAGGGGCTGAACAAAAGCAGCCCGCGCGGCTGGCGGCGGCCCTGCTCCTTCAGCCGCAGCGCCAGCTCAAGCGCCAGGTTGCCGCCGGCTGAATCCCCGGCCACAAAGATATCCCGCGCGCCGTATCCCAGGTAGGCCAGCGTGTCCCAGGCGCCCAGGGCGTCCTGCACGGCGGCGGGGTAGGGGTGCTCGGGGGAAAGGCGGTACTCAAACGAAAGCACGTCGAACCCGGTGGCCAGCGCCAGCTTGCTGGCCAGCACCCGCGCATAGCCCAGCTGGCCGCAGGTGTAGCCGCCGCCGTGGCAGTACAGCACGGCGTGGTTCCGGTCATGCCCGGCGTCCAGCCGCACCCACTCAGCCGGAACAGGTACCGGGCCGTGGCGCAGCGTGAGCGGGTCGGTGCGCAGGCCCAGCGCCGGGGTGACCAGCTTGCCGAACAGCTCCTGCCCGGCGCGCTGCTTTTCCAGGTCTTCCGGGTTGGTTGAAGCCGAGGAGGTCGCGCTGTGCACGGCCTTGATCGCTTTCATCAAAGGGGTCAGGCGGTCGTCGTCTTTCTGGTGCGCCCGCCGCCATTTGCCCAGCGGAAACCGCCGCGGCCCGGGCGCAGGGGTAAGGGATGTGTCTGGCATGGGAACACCTCCGGCAGGAAAGGTTGTCGTCAAAAGAAAAGGCGGGCGTTTGCCGCAAACGCGGCGGCGCCGGGCGCTTTACCGCCCCAGCGCCGCGCACAGCCGCACCCAGGCGGTGCGCAGCAGCGGCGGGCGCGCGGGCGGGAACCCGCACAGCCGCCACACATCTTCCCGTTTGGGGAAGGCCCCGCGCCGCGCCCAGCGCCGGTACAGCAGCTTGAGCTGGCGGTCCTTGCCGGCCCCGGGCAGGTGCAGAATGCAGACCGGCGTCAGGCAATAGTTGGTGGAAACCAGGTAGTGCCGCGCGCCGAGCCAGTACCGGCAGATATAGGCGTTGGCACCGCGCACGGGCAGCCCGGTTTGGGCCGCGCGCCAGGCCGCCAGGCAAAGCAGTACCTCGTCGCCGTCCTGCGGCAGCGTGCCGGCGGCGCGCAGCGCAGCGTCGGCTTCGGCGCAAAGGGCAAGAAACCGGCGCAGCAGCCCGGCCGGCCCCGCCACCAGCTCGCCGCCGTAGTGGGCCAGCGCATGGGGCGCGCCGGCGGGCCAGGCGGCGTCGCAGCAGCGGCTGATCGCAGCCGCCATCGGCTGGCTGGCCGGGTGCGGCACCTGATACAGCAGCACGGCCTCGGCCGCTTCACGGAACAGATCGTCGAGCGGGTATTGGGTGTAGGTGTCGCAATCCACCATGGCCAGGCGGTCAAAACCTTTGTTTTCAAGCACCCAGCCCAGCGCGCAGAGCTTGTAAAAGGCAAGCGACCAGGGCAGGTCGGCCGGGTAGCGGAAGGTATCAAACGGGCAGGCCCAGACCTCGCAGCCGGCCGCGGCCAGCTGGGCGTCAAACGGCGCGGGCACCGGGGCGTTGGTCACCAGCGCCACGCAGCAGCCGGGGTTCTGGGCTTTGGCGCTTGCAAGCGCGACGACAAGGCAGCGGTAATACGCCGCCGTGCCGCGGTTTGCGTCGGCGTTTTCGCGGTAACCTGCAAGCGTTGCGAAAGCGGAGAAAATCAGGTTCATACAGGAGCCTCCCGGGGCGCGCCGGCGGCGCGCATCAAAAATGCGGCGTTGCGGGCGGGCCGGGCCTGTGGGCGCCGGCCCCTGCGAAGGCGTAAAAGCCGCCCGCCTGTCGGTGGGAATCAGCCCTTTTTCCGCAGCCTTCCGCCCACCATGCCGAGCAGTTTTTGCGCCATGCTCAGCACCTCGCGGGCGTTGAGCAGGCAGACCACGGCGGTCAGCAGCGTTGTGGGCAGCACCCAGGCATCGACATAGAACAAAACCGCAATTTCGATGAGAATCAGCCCCAGCTGCACAAGCATCCGCCCGGCCTGGAAATCAATGACAAGCAGCGACCGGGTTGACCGTGCCCGCAGCAAAAACACAAGCAGCAAAGACAAAAAGCTTGCCGAAGTTACCCCGACCGGCCCGAGCCAGAGGATGAAGAGATAGTTCAAAACCAGGTTCAGCAGCGCGCCGGCCAGCATGGTGTACAAAGAACTGGACGAACGTTTGTACACAACGTAGACGCTGTTCAGAAAATTGTTTAAACAAGTGATGGTGGAAGCCAGAACCAGAAACGGCACAAACTGCCAGGCTTCATAGTAATCGGCGCGGAACAGGTGCATCATCGGCCGGCACAGCCAGATGATGCCGGCCGCACAGCAGAGCAGCACGCTTGCATACACACGGAAAATTTTGGAGAAGAAGGCTTCGCGGTTTTCCTCCTCGGTCACGGCCGAAAGCTGCCAGGCTTCATAGAAAAACTGCCCGACAAAGGTAATGATCTGCGGCAGGTAGTACCCCGTGCCCAGCAGCCCGACCCAGGCTTCGGCGCTGCGGCCGTCAATGCCTTCGCACATTGCCTGGACATAGAAGGTGTCCGAAGCGTTGATCACCCAGAAGCTGATCGAAGCCGGGATCATCGGCATGCAGTAGCGCAGCATTTCACGCCAGAGCGCCTTGTCAAACTTGTGCAGGTCAAAGAATCTGGCGCAGCCGCCCGCGATAAAGACAAAGAGAGCCGAGCAGATGTCGGAACAGAACAGCGCCAGCAGGTAGCCGGTCGCGCCCATGTCCAGCACGCTTAAAAACAGCAGATAAAACCCGAGCAGGGAGGCCGTTGTCAGCACGCCGTCCACCGCGACAAGCCGGTTGCACATCCGCGCCCGGATAAACTGGGTGCACAGCGTGCGCAGGCAGCTGGCAAGCACGCACAGGTACAGCAGCACCAGGTAGTTCGCGGCGTTCGGGATCAGCCGCACGGCCGGCCAGGCCAGCACCATGACGGTGAAACCGGTCAGGATGGTGGCCAGGCCGTTCATGAAAACGCTGGCCTTGTCCTTTTCTTTGTCAAGGCCGAACCGGATCACTGCGAAACTGACCCCCAGGCTGACCACCGGAATCAGCAGGTTGGTCACGCTCTGCATCAGCCTGGTCACGCCGAGCACGTCGGGGCTTTCCAGCGCATAGGTCAGGTAAGGCTGGATGAACAGGCTGACAATCTTGGAACTGAAGTTGGAAATCGCGAACAGGATGGTGTTGTTGACCAGCGTCGCGTATTTTTTGTTGATATCTGGCAAAGGGGAACCTCCCTGTGGTTTGACGCAGCGCGCAAAGCGCGCACATTGGGTAAACGGCGGTCCGTATGCGGCCGGGGCACAAACGGCAAGGCGCGGACCATTCCCAGTCCGGGTTACAACAGGCTATGCCGACGGCTGCGGGGCGGTGCGAAGCAGCGCGCGGCGGGCGCGGTAGTCGGGCATAACGGCTTCCACGGCGGCCCAGAAAGCCGGGCTGTGGTCAGGGTGGGCAAAGTGGCAGAATTCATGCACAACCACATACTCCTGCGCGGCAGGGGGCATTGTACACAGCCGCAGGCTGAACGCCAGCGTGCCGGTACGCAAACTGCAGGACCCCCAGCGGGTTTTCATATCCCGCACCACAATGCGGGGCATCCGCCCGCCCGGGCAGAGCGCCGCAAACAGAGGGAAAAAGGTTTCGCACAGCGCGGTGATCCGGGCCTTGGCCACGGCGGGGTCGGGCAGGGGG
>URKR01000051.1 GCA_900548355.1 uncultured Oscillospiraceae bacterium | reverse complement strand
GGCGACGTGCGGGCTGAACCCGCTTTGCTTGCGGGCGACGCCGCCGGCCGGGCCGCTGCGGAAGCCGGCAGCCGGCTTGCCGCGTTTGAGGAGGCCGGTCTGCTGCCGCCTGCCGCCGGTGAGGCGGCCCGCGCCCTGCTTGCCGGGTATACGCACGATGGCTGTGTCTGGGCCGGCGAAACAGGCGCCTTTCACACCGTGCAGGTCATGCAGGGGGAAAACTTCCTGCAGCTGACCTGGCACGAAAGCGGCGCGCCGGTTGCATTTGTGCTGTACGCCCCGGGCGCGGGGCAGGGGGCACGGCCCGCCGCGATGCTCGCCGCATGGAAGGATACGCTGGGGGTTGACGCCCTCCCGGATTGGGAGGAAGAACCCGTTGGTGAAGACGGCGCCGCCGCGACATCCGCATCGGCAGAGCTGGGCTTGTACGTCACGGCCGGGAAAGACCGGCTTGAACTTGCGCTGCGCCCGGCCAGGGAGGAAGCAAACGGCCGCGGGAACGCCGCAGGATGAAAAGGCGGCAGCCCCCACCGGATAGCCCATAGTACCGGATGGAAAACGAACCGACCCGCAAAGGAAGCCACAGCGGTTTCCTTTGCGGGTCGGTTTGCTTTTGTGCGGGGGGCAGGTTTTTTCTGCGGCTGCGCGGCGCCCCCTTACCCTTCGCGCTCAAGCCGGTAGCCGACCCCGAACACCGTCACAAGCCGCAGGCCCGGGCCCAGTTTGCGCCGCAGATGGTTGACATGGATATCCACCGTGCGGGTGCGCAGCCCGCCGGCCACGCCCCACACCTGGGCCAGCAGCTGCCGGCGGGACAAAGCCCGCCCGGCCTGGAGGATGAAGGCCGCAAGCAGCGCGCGTTCGGTGGGGGAAAGCGCGACCGGCACGCCATGCTGCAGCGTGCGGCCGTCCGGCCAGAGTTCGATATCTGCGTACTGTAAAGGGCGTTCGGTTTGCGTTGGCAGCACGGGGGTAAGCCTCCTTCCGGGGCGAAGAATCAGGATATTCTGTGGAAAAACAGAGGGTTTTGGTTGCAAAAAGTCAACTATAAGTGAATATATTCTATTATAAATCAGCTTATAGAGAACGTCAACCGGGTACACTAAAAGAAAGGAGGGACGCCGCGTGTATGATATGGGGGCGCGCCTGCGCACATTGCGCAAGGCGAAAGGATGGTCCCAGGAAACGCTGGGCCGCAAACTGAACAAGACGAAATCGGTCGTCAGCAGCTATGAAGCGAACTTGCGCACGCCGCCGCTTGACGTGCTGACCGACCTGGCCGCGCTGTACGGCGTCTCGCTCGATTACCTGGCCGGGGTGGAAGGCCGCGCCATGCTGCCGGCCGAAGGGCTGACCCCGGCGCAGACCGAACTGGTGCGCACGATTATCCTGGAACTGCAGAGCCCGCACCCGGGCGCGGCGCGTACGCTGACCCCGCGCCAGATGGACATTCTCAACGGGCTGCTGTTTGAGTTTACCCGCCGCGGCTGAGCCGGCCCGCCACAAGCCGCGCGGCGGGTATTTTCCGCTTGCTTTTTTGGCGCTGCCCGGTTATACTGAGGATAGAAGGGAAAGTGTGCCCGCCGGCCGGCAGCCCGGGCCCGCAGACCCGGAAATTCACGAGTGAGGTGAACAGTATGGAACCTTTGGTTATCACGATGGCACGCGAGTATGCATCCGGCGGCAGCGAGATTGCCCAGCGGGTGGCCGACCTTTTGGGGGTCAAACTGTACAACAAGGAACTCATCACAATCGCGGCCAAAAAGAGCGGCCTGACCGAGGAGGCCATCGCCGCCAGCGAACACCAGCGCAGCGGCAGCCTGATCTACAGCCTGTACATGATGGGCAATACAATGCCGCTGGCCGACCAGGTGTACATCCTGCAGTCCAACGTCATCAAGGAGGTGGCCGCGCGTGAAAGCTGTGTGATTCTGGGCCGCTGCGGAGACTATGTCCTGCGCGACCGCCCCAACGTGCTGCGCACCTTTGTCTATGCGCCGCTTGAAATGCGCATTGAGATGGCCAAATCCCGCCCCGGCGTCAAGGATATGTCCGACCGCCTGTGGGAAAGCGCCCTTGCCAAGCATGACCGCGCCCGCGCGAGCTATTACAACTACTATACCGAAAACCGCTGGGGCGAGGCGAAGAACTACGACCTGTGCCTGAACGCCGCCCTCGGCCGCGAAGCCTGCGCCCAGCTGATCGTGCAGGCCGCCAAGGCCATGCAGCAGTCGGTTACCTGAAGCACTGAGATAAAACTTAGAGCGCGATACAAGGAGCTTGGCGTTCAAAGTTTGGAGTTAGGATAAGGAGTCCCCATGCCCTACGAGTATGACCTGATTATCGTCGGCGCCGGCCCGGCCGGCATCTTCACCGCGCTGGAACTGCTGCGCAAAAGCGCCGGCCCCAAGGCCCCGCGCATCCTGCTGATTGAAAAGGGCAAGCCGGTGGAGCGCCGCCATTGCCCCAAGGACAAAACCGGCCGCTGCGTCAACTGCAAGCCGACCTGTGCAATCACGACCGGATTTTCCGGCGCGGGCGCTTTTTCGGACGGCAAGCTCTCGCTTTCGCGGGAGGTCGGCGGCGAACTGCCCGAGCTGATCGGCGAAGATTTTGCCCAGGACCTCATCGATTATACCGACAAGATCTATCTCGAATTCGGCGCGGACCCGCATGTCGAGGGCGTTTATGAAGGCCCCGAAATCAAGGATATCCGCAAGCGGGCGATCCAGGCCGGCCTGCAGCTGGTCGATTGCCCGATCCGCCACCTTGGCACCGAAAAGGCCCAGCAGCTCTACCTCAACATCCAAAACCACCTGGCCGAAAAGGGGGTGGAGATGTGGTTTGAGACCGAGTGCGAGAACATCCTGCTTGACGGCGATGTCTGCCGCGGCGTTGTCGCCCGGCCCACCGGCGCCAAAACCGGCGAAGCCGAGCGCAGGGTCACGGCCAGGCAGGTTGTCATCGCAACGGGCCGGCGCGGGGCGGAATGGCTTGAAAAAATCTGTGCCGAGCACCACATCGCCCACCGCCCCGGCACCGTCGATATCGGCGTGCGGGTTGAGTGCCGCAACGAAATTATGGAGACGATCAACAGTGTCCTGTATGAGGGCAAGCTGATCGGCTACCCCAACCCGTGGAAAAACAAGGTCCGCACTTTCTGCCAGAACCCCGGCGGCTTTGTCGCGCAGGAAAATTATGACAACGACCTTGCCGTCGTCAACGGCCACAGCTACAAGGATATCAAAAGCCAGAACACCAACCTTGCCATCCTTGTCTCGCACAATTTCACCGAGCCGTTCAACCAGCCCATCGCCTACGCCCAGAAGATCGGCGAGCTGACCAACATGCTCGGCGCGGGGCATATCCTTGTCCAGCGGTACGGCGATATCCTGAACGGCAAGCGCACCTGGCCGCAGGAACTGGCCCGCGCGAATGTCCGCCCGACGCTGAAGGACGCGATTGCCGGCGACATCACGGCGGCGATGCCCTACCGCGCCATGGTCAACATCATTGAGTTTATCAAGATGGTCGATCAGGTTGTGCCCGGCTTTGCCGCGCCCGAAACGCTGCTGTACTCCCCCGAACTCAAATTCTATTCCAACAAGGTCCGCATGGATCAAAACCTGGAAACCAACATCCGCAACCTGCACTGCCTGGGCGATTCCTCCGGCTGGACGCGCGGGCTGATGATGGCTTCGGTCATGGGGGTGCTGATGGGCCGCAAGCTGATTGAGAACCATGGGTTTTGACAGATAAACCCGGGCCGCCGGGCGTTGTCCCGGCGGCTTTTTGCTGTGTTTATACTTCAAAAGGAGGCTTCCCGATGCTCTGCATCACGGTGGAGGGCCAAAGCCCGCAGGCGGACGGGGCCGCGTTCATCGCGCCGAACGCCGTGCTGGCCGGCGACGTCCGGCTTGGGGCCGGCGCAAGCGTCTGGTACGGCGCGGTGCTGCGGGCGGACAGCGGCTGCATTTCGATCGGCCCGGATTCCAACATTCAGGACAACGCCACCCTGCACACCGGCCCCGCCAAGGGGGTTGTGGTCGGCCGGGGGGTTACGGTTGGCCATGGGGCAATTTTGCACGGCTGCACGGTAGGGGATGGCTGCATGATTGGCATGCATGCCACCGTGCTGGACGGCGCGCAGATCGGCGCCGGCAGCCTGGTTGCGGCCGGCGCGCTTGTGCCGGAGCACACGGTGATCCCGCCGGGCAGCCTTGTCGTCGGGGTGCCGGGCAAAATCCGCGGCCCGGTCCGGCCCGAACAGGCGGCCCACCTTGCCGCCAACGCCGGCGACTACCGCCGTGAAGCCGCAGCCCACGCGGCCGGCTGCGCAGCGGCGGGCTGTGCGCAGCAGGACGGGCACAACGGATAAAATGCGGCAAAAAAACTTTTCTGCCGGCTATCCAAGCGCGGCAAATTGTGCTATAATACTTATAATTTGGCAATACGGGGGCATTGGTAGGCCCTGTTCACTGTAAGGAGGAACTGTATATGTTTGATCTGGCCCTGCTGAGCACCGCTTCAGGCGGTGGCGTGATGTCCGGCATTGTGCTGGCGGCCGGCGTTGTTGTGGCGCTGCTGCTGATCGCCTTTTTGGAGAAAAAGACCGATGAAAACGTGAAAGCCCAACAGGCCGCCGCCAAGGCCCCCAAGGCGGCAGCCCCGGCCCCCGCCAAGCCCGCTGCGCCCGCCCCCAAGGCCGCGCCCGCGCCGGCTGTGGAAGCCGGCATCCCGGCCGAAGTGATCGCGGCGATTGCCGCCGCCGTCGCCTGCCTGGAAGGCGAAGCCGTGATCCACGGCATCCGGCGCGCCCCGGCGGCCACTTCGCGCCGCGGCGTCTGGGGTGACGCCGGCGTTGCCGCCGCCACCACGCCGTTCATGGCCTGATTATCCAAGTATAAAGCGCCGCAGGTTTTCCGCCTGCGGCGCTTTGTTTTGCATTTCGGACGCATTTGGGTGCGATGATAGGGGAAAAGAAAGGATGACCCGCCCATGAAACCAATCCTGATTGTTGATGACGAAGCCCCGATTGCCGAGCTGATCCGCCGCACGCTGGCCGGCGCCGGCTACGCCTGCCAGGCCGTGACCAGCGGAGCCGAAGCCGCCGACCTGCTGGAGCGAAACCAGTATGACCTTGTGCTGCTCGACGTCATGATGCCGGGCATCGACGGCTACGACCTGCTGCGTTACCTGCTGCCCACCGGCACCCCGAGCATCCTCATTACGGCCAAGGCCACAACGGCCGATAAGGTCAAGGGGCTGCACAGCGGGGCCGACGATTACATCGTCAAGCCGTTCGACCCGGCCGAGCTTGTCGCCCGGGTTGAGAGCGTGCTGCGCCGGGCCGGGCGCGGGGCGCTGCAGCTTTCGGCCTGGGATGTGACGGTCGATACCGGCGGCTGCAAAGTGCTGCGCGCCGGCCGGCCCGTAGCCCTGACCCCGAAGGAGTACGACCTTTTGCTGATACTGCTGCGCAACCGCGGCCGGGTGCTCTACCGCGATTATCTGTATGAACAGGTCTGGGGCGAGGACGAAGCACTTGCGCCCACGCGGGACGGCACCCGCACCCTCGACACCCACATCCAGCGCCTGCGCCGCAAACTCGGCTGGGAACACCGCATCCGCACCGTGCACCGGGTGGGGTATTGCCTGGAAGCCGAGGAACCGGTGGGGCAAGGGAAAGCGTAGGGGGATGGTTGCGGCGTTCCCCCCAAGACCGTAGGGGCGGGCATCGCCCGCCCGTGGACGTTTGCGGCGGGATGAGCCTATTCGGGATGGCCGGATGTTTCCCGCCCTGCGAATATGGCAAAATCGGTTGTGGGCCTTATGGGTTGGCGACAAACCAAACAACCATGCGTAGGGGCGGGATAAATCCCACCCCGCCGCATCTTCTCCGCACCTCGGACGAAACTTGGACGAAACGGGGCGGTAGAATACAGGCATCCCAAAAACAAAGGATGGTGCCCCATGAAAACCATGCAATTCAAAAAAGCAACCCGCCGTTCCCGCCGCCCTCTGGCCGGCGCGGCGCTGCTGCTGGCCGGGCTGCTCGCCGGCTGCGCGACCCCGGCTTCGGACGCCCCGAGCGCCCCGCAATCCGCCATCTCGCAGACCGCCACCTCGGAACAGGCCGCCGCGCAGCAGACCGGCGAAGCCCCGGCGCTCTGGTCGCTGCAGCCGTCCTATACATCGGCTGTTCCCGGCGCGCGCGGCGTCTATGAACCCTACTCGGGCTACGGCGAGGTCTTTGTCGCCACCTGCACCGACTGGGAAACCGGCACCCAGACCGTCCTGTGCGACAAACCCGGCTGCACCCACGCCGACGCGAGCTGCCCGGCTGCCCTCGGCCCGCCCCAGGGCGCGGACTCCCGCGTTTATGAGATCGGCGATCGGCTTGTCTGGATGGTGCTGGGAAATGGCGACGGAACAGCCGATATCAGCGATCTCGACGGCGGCGACCGCACGCCGCTGGCCGAGGGCATCCCGGTCACAAACACCAACTGGCCCTACACCGACGGCGCGGCGGTCTACTGGTGGGATACCAACCGCTTCATCCGGCTCGATCTGAATGACGGCGGCATCCAGACGCTGTACGAAACCACCGAGACCGACTGGTGGCCGGTCGGCGTCAGCGGAGACACCCTTGTGCTGCGCCAGGGGAGTATGGATAAGGCCGGCGGCGTGTTGCGCACCGTCGATACGGCCGGCAACGCCGCCGAGCCGACGCCGCTGCCCGACGACACCCGCGCGGTCTGTGCCAAAGACGGCCGGCTGTACTGGCTCGCGCCGGCCGGCGCGGGCTTGTCCGTGCAGACCCGCGCGCTGGACGGCGGCGAAGCCGAAACCCTCGCCGAACTGCCCGACCTCGCGGCCGACAGCAGTCCCTGGGCGGACGGCATCTACGGCGGCGTGCTCTGCTTTAGCGCGAACGATGCCGGCCAGCCGCGCAGCTATGCGCTCGACCTAGCAACCAACACCCTCAATGAGCGCCCGGCCTCCTATACGCCGGACGGCAAATCGCCGCAGCCCTACCAGATCTGCTGCGGCAACGACAGCTGGCTGTATGTGCAGACCGGCGCGGACGCGCGCACGATCCGCTATATCGGCGACGACGGCCAGATGAAAACCGGCCGGCGCGACGTGATCCAGATCGGCATCATGACCCCGGCCGACTACGCCGCCGCCAGCCTAGACGCCCGCCCCTGCACCCGGCTGGATGCGTGGGGGTGACTGACCACCACGAGGTGTTCCCATGAAATTTGCCACCAAAATCACCCTGACCTTTCTTGCGCTGCTCGCGGCGGCGCTCTGCGCGGTGGGGGTGGCGATGATCGGCCACAGCTTTGCGGCCAATCTCGCGGCCGCCCGCGCCAATGCGCTTGACCAGCAGCGCCGCACCGTTTACGGCGTCGAGACCGCTGTCTTTGCCGCGCCGGAACCCGAAAACACGGCCCAGGGGCTGTACCCCAACGCCACCCTCGCCGCGGCCGCCCAGCAGTATGCCGAGCAGGCCGCCCCCGGCACGCCGCTCGCCCTCTGCGTGGCGGACGGCTACACCCTCTACGCCAGCCTGCCCGCCGGCCTGCCCCGGGCCGAGGTCTTTGCCGCCGTCGCCGCGCCCGAATCGGCGCGTTTGTGCGAAGCGGGCGGCGCGCGGTATCTGCTGCTCGCCACCCCGCTCACGGTGCCGGGGCAGGACGCCGCCCTCGTCGGGGCGTATGACATCAGCTGGGTGTTCGCCACCCGCAACGCCCAGCTCGCGGTCTGGGCTGCGGCCACCGTGGCGGCGCTCGCGCTCGGCGCGGCGGCGGCCCGCTGGC
>URKR01000050.1 GCA_900548355.1 uncultured Oscillospiraceae bacterium | reverse complement strand
CGGCCGTTTTGCCTCATCCCCATCATCAGCGCCCTGGCGGCGCTGTAACGGAATGTCATGCTGAAAACGGGAGTCAGCGGCAGCACTGCTTCCAAAACAGGCTTCACCGTATCCGGATTAATCTGGTACAGCAGGCCCTCCGGCAGTTTTTCCCCTCCGTAACTATAGAGCAGAACCCCGTCGTCGTCATCCACACATCCGAGATTCATCCCGCTCTGCTCACCGGCGGCATGCCGGAGCAGCAGGGACAGGGGCGCATTTACCCTCCTTCCGAAGAGGGCATGCACCATGACCTGGCAGTTTCCCGTGTGGTCGGTAAAATGTTCCACCAGAATCGTTTTATCGTCGGGGAGCCCTCCGGTCGCCTCAATCTGCCGTGACAAAAAGCCGGAAGCCGTTTCAGCCGCCGTCTCATCAAGACGGTAAAGCTCTTTTAAAAGACTTTCCTCCGAGTCTTCGGCACAGTTTTCCAGCTCCCGCATGATGCGGCCAAAGGCCCGGCTGGTGCGCAGCGCCCGGCCCTTTATCTCCCCTTTCCAGAAGGGCAGCCTGGCTCCCTCCACCTGCGCCGGGGCCACGTATACCGTATCCTTGTCCTGCCTCATAATTCTCCATGCGAAGGCGCCCAGTAAAAAGCGGTCGCCAATCTGGGATTCATAGACAAACTCCTCATCCAGTTCTCCAAGCTTCACCCCGTCTTCCGTCTTGGCCGTGTAAAGCCCCTTGTCCGGAATGGTGCCTCCGGCTGCCACTGCCAGCATCCGGCTGTAATTGTCCCCCGTCACCCGATCGTGAATCCGGTCATAGAGTATCCGGGGGCGGACCGGTATTTCGCGGCTGTGCTCGTAATCGCCGGCCAGCATGCGCAGTACCGCCCTCACATCCTCTTTCGTCACCCGGCGGAAAGGATAGGCCCGGCACAAAATTCCCATGACGTCGTCCACCGAATAACCGTCTCCCACAGCCATGGAAACGAGGTGCTGGGCTAAGATGTCAAGGCACATTGCCGGCGGGGCCGCATGCTCCACGCCGCCCTGCCTGGCAATCTCCGCCGTTATGCCGCAATATACGCTCTCCGGCGCGGTCCGCGGATACATCGTCATCACGCTCACCTTGCCCGGATTATGCCCGGCACGGCCCAGACGCTGCATTGTGCTGGATACGGTGCGCGGACAGCCAATCTGGAGAACGCGGTCGATTTCACCGACATCAATCCCAAGCTCCATGGAGGAGGTGGCGCACAAAAGGCGGAGTTTTCCCTTTCGCAGCGCCTCTTCCGCTTCCATCCGCTGTTCTTTTGACAGGCTGCCGTGATGGACCCTGGCAAAGTCCTCCCCTCCCAAAAGATTCACATAATAAGCCAGCTTTTCCGCGTAGCGGCGCCCCTCCGAAAATGCAATCACGCTTTTATAGGAGAGACATTGTTCATAGACAATCTTGGCCAGCTCCTCCCATAGAGGATCTTTGCGCTTTTCCCCAAAGGGCACGGTGCCCACAATCTCTATTTTCACCTGCTTTTTCATCGCCTATGCCGGCTGCGCCTGGGTGCTCGCGCGGGAGCGGGATGTCTGGTCGCTCTCGGTCGGGCTGATTGTGCTCGGCGTGGCGACGGCCTTCTGCGACCTGCTCGTCACCCCGATCCTGACCCTCGGCCTGCCGATGGCCTGCTGGCTGCTGTGCGTGGCGCAGCGGCTCGTCGCTTCACCCCGGCAGTGCGCGGCGGTTGTGGCCGGCAGCCTTTGTTGGGGCGTCGGCTACGGCGGGTGCTGGGCGCTCAAATGGGCGCTGGCCGGGCTTGTGACCGGGCAGGACGTCATCGGCGACGCGCTGCACCAGATCGGGGTGCGCACCACCGCCGATACCTGGCACGGCATCGAGCTGACCTGGGGCAACATCTTCCAATTTGTGTACGACACGCTGGCCGGCCGTGGGCTGTTCTGGCCGCTGGTCGCGGCCTGCGTGCTGGCCGTGGCGCTGTTTGCGGTCTGTGTGCGCGGCAAGGATGCGCTCGCCCGGGCGCTGCCGCTCGGGTTGACCGCGCTGATGGCCCCGGTCTGGCTCTGCCTGCTGCGCACCCACTCGATCCAGCACGGCTGGTTCACCTGGCGCGCGCTGGCCGTCGCGCTGTTCGCCGGCCTGGCGTTCCTCTCCTGCGCCTGCAGCTGGAAGGCGGGGGCGGGGAGGATTAGAAAATTGATAATGAAAAATGAAAAATTGCGGTGGATCGGCGGCCTGCGGCCGCCTCGAAAAATGCTGTTGTTTTTTGCGACGCGGCAGGCGCTGCGACAGAAGGGTTCCAAGATGGAAGACAAGAAAAACCTTACGACACAGGACGAAAACAAAAAGCCGGAGGAAGCGGAAAACCCCGCAGCTGCGCCGGACAACGAGACAAAGCCCGAAGCGGAGAAGCCCGAAGCGGACAAACCTGCGGAAGAGGATAAGCCCGCCGAAACGGGCAAACCCGGCAAAAAGACCCGCAGGCTGCCGCTGCCGCTCAAGATTCTGCTGGTTGTTTTTGCGTTTGTCGCGGTGGCAGTCGGGCTGGTTGTCGGCTATGTCAACGGCAAACTCAGCCTGATCCGGTATGACGACGGCACCGTTGATACAGTCGGCACCATTGATGCGGAGGAGGACCAGGACCTTGACGGTACCGGCCTTGAGCAGGGCGGCGGCGAGATGGAGATGCCGGAGGGCAGCCCGTTTGCCGACGACGACGTGCTCAATGTGTTGCTGATCAGCACCGACGAGCGCACCGAGGCGGTCAATGATGCCGACGCCTTCACCAACCTTGGCGAGCTGGACGGCACCGAGGATACGACCGAATTCAGTGAGGACGCCCGCGCCGACAGCCTGATCCTGGCTTCGCTCAACATCACCGACGATACGATCAAGCTCGTCTCGGTCGAACGTGCGACCGGCGTGCCGATCCTGCTTGACGGATATGAGGACCAATATGACTGGATTACCCATACCTTCCGTTATGGCGGCGCCAAGCTTACGATGGATACGGTGGAGGAATGCTTTAACGTCCAGGTTGACCACTATGTCCGGTTCAATTTCAACTCCTTCGTCCAGATCGTTGACGCGGTTGGCGGCATCGACATCGAACTGACCGAGCTCGAGGCCGCGGCCCTCAACTGGGAAGTGCCCTCCAACTCGATGCTGATTGTCGGCAAGGTACATGCGGGGCTCAACCATATGGATGGCTACACCGCGCTGCAGTATGCCCGGCTGCGTTCGATTGACAGCGACTGGCAGCGGATTGAGCGCCAGCGCACCGTGATCCAGGCTGTGCTGGATCAGATCAAATCGGCCTCGGTGGCAGAGCTGGACAACCTGCTCAACACCGTGCTGCCGCTTGTGCAGACCAACTTCACCCGCACCGAAATTGCGGCGCTGCTGGTGCAGCTGCCGGGTTTTCTGGGGGTGCAGACCGAACAGATGTCGCTGCCGGTTGAAGGGACCTACGGCGTGCGCACCGGCATGGACGACCGCACAATGTACGACCCCGACTGGCCGCTGAATGCCGAAATTCTGCAGGACTTCCTCTATGAGGGCATGAGCGCCGAGGAGGCGATCGCCGCCCATGTGGAAGCGAGCGAGGATGCGCCCGAGGCCACCGCCGCGCCGGCTGTGGCCGATGCGCCGGGCGGCTACCTGGGCGCGTACACCCAGGTGCTGGACGCCGACCCCTATGCCGAAACGCTTGACACCGAAGCCTTTGGCGAGACGGCCTACCGCGTTTTCCTGGCGGGCGGCTGCGCCGACCAGGCCGAAACCTGGCAGCAGGCCGCCGCGCTGCTGCGCAGCCTGCATGAAAACCAGGGCGTCAACGCGGTGCTGCTGCCCTGCGGCCCGGCTGCGGCGCTTGCCCTGAATGAGGAGCTGGCGCAGGGAACCCCGCCGGCCGCGCTGGCTGACAACGCCGCGAGCGAGGAGGAGGCGGCTTTCTGGGAATGGCTGGCCGCCTATAACGCCGAGCAGAGCGAATCCGGCAAACTGCGGTTTGACGGCGTCGGGGCGGAGGAGGACGCCGCGCTTGCGCTGCGCGGCCTGCGCGGCCTTTTGGCCGATACGCTGCCGGCTATCGACCCCGATACCCTGACAAGCGCCGCAGCCCGCACGGTCTGGCAGCAGCTGCAGGACGACGCGACCTATGAGGATGCCGACACCGCCGCCCATGCGCTGAACACGCTGCGCGCGCTGGCGGGCCAGGCCGATGAAAACGGCATGCAGAGCGACCTGTACCAGTTCTTCAGCGGGAACCTCGGCCGCGCCCGCACGCTGCTCAGCGCGATGGGCGAAACCGGGGAGGGCGCCGCGGGCGCCGCCGCACGGTTCACCGCAGCCTGGGATCTGTACAGCAGTGAAAACTTTTTTGCGCTGGTTCCGCAGGCGGACGCCCTGCCCGGGGACGGCAGCACGCTGGCCGATGCGCTTGCTGGCGAAAGCTCCCCGGTGGCCGGGCAGGTCTGCCATATTCTGATCGGCTATCTTGACCCGGAAACCCAGGCGGACGCCCCGGCGCTGGCCGGCCTTGACGATTTGTCTGCACTTTACCAGGAGGCTGCCGCCGCGCGGCAGGAGACCCTGGATGCCGAAGCCGCCGCGCTGGCCGAAGAAAACGGGGAGGATTGGGCCACCCCGGCCCCCACCGAAGAACCGGAAAGCGAGGAAGCGGATGAACCGGCGCTCTTCCTGGCGCTGGATGCCGACGGCAGCCCGTACCCCGACACCGGGGCGGACAAGCTGCTTTTGATCCCGCAATCGGGGAATATAACCGCCATGGAGGGCGGGGAAGGCGAGGCCGAAGCGGAGCAAACCCCGGCCCCGGAGCAGGCCGGGTGAACAAAAAAGCGGAAACCTGGCGGAAAAAACTGCTTGACAAGGCGGGCGTGCTGTGGTATAACAGACTAAACCGATGAAGCGAAAGTAAAACTGCAGGCGCACCCACAGAGAGCCCCCGTTGCTGGGAAAGGGGCGGAAAGCGGCGCAGACAAATGGTTCGCAGAGGGCGCGGGGAAACGGCATGGCCGCAGTATCCGCAGCCGGCAGCCCCCGTTACCGGGCAGGGAAGTGTTGGCTTCCCGCAGAGTGGCCGCGGTATGCCCGCGGCAAGCAAGGTGGCACCACAGGATTTTTTCCTGCCCTTGCACAGAAGACAGTTCTGTGCAAGGGCAGTTTTTTATACCCTGCGCAGGGAAACAACAATGGAAAGAGGGGAAGCCTGATGAAGATCCGCCTGGCCGAGCGATGGCGCGGCAATACGAACCGCCCGCACACTGACACATCACAGAAAGGATACACTGCCATGAAAAAGACCATTGCTATTGCTTGCGCCGCCCTTTTTGCCCTGTCTCTCGCCGGATGCGGCACATCCGCCTCTTCGGCCGGTTCCACAGCCAGTGAATCAACCGCCAGCAGCGCCGCCACAACGGCGGAAAGCAGCGCTTCTTCCGCCGAAGGCTACCGCATCGCGATTGTCCAGCAGATGGACCACGCGAGCCTGGACCAGATCCGCGCCGCAATTGAAGCGGAGCTTGACGCCAAAGCCGCCGAACAGGGCATTGCGATTGAATATGAACTCTTCAACGGCCAGAATGATGCCACAACCCTCAACCAGATCGGTACCCAGGTGATCACCGACGGATACGATGCGATTATCCCGATTGCAACGCTGGCCGCCCAGTGCATGGCGAACGCAGCGGCCGACACCGAAACCCCTGTCATCTACGCAGCCATTTCCGACCCGGCGGCGGCTGACCTGACCGATATCTCCTATGTGACCGGCACCTCGGATTACCTGGACACCGAGTTCATCATGGAGATGATGTTTGCCGCCAACCCGGATATTGAGACAGTCGGCCTGCTCTACTCAAACTCCGAGCCGAACTCTGAGGCGGCGATCGAAGCCGCGAAGGCGTATCTGGATGAAAAGGGCGTCGCCTATGTCGAAGCGACCGGCAACACCAACGACGAAGTGCTCAGCGCGGCGGTCAACCTGGCCGACCAGGCCGACGCCGTGTTTACCCCGACCGATAACGTCATCATGGCGGCGGCCGGCGCGGTGGCCACCACCTTCACCGAGGCCGGCATCCCCTATTACACCGGGGCCGACAGTTTTGTCACAGCCGGCGCGCTGGCTACCTGCGGCGTCAATTATGACGAACTCGGCGCGGCAACCGCCGACCTTGCGCTTGAAGTGCTTGACACCGGCACGGTGCCCGAATACCAGATCGTGCCCGGCGGCATCATCACGGTCAACACCGAAACCGCCGCCGCCCTCGGCATTGACCCGAGCGTTTACACCGCACTTGGCGGCGAGCTTGTCGAAGTGACGACGGCGGAATAAAGCGGATTCTTTTTACGAAAGGTCGATTGTATGTTTTCGTTTGCGATCATCGAAAGCGCGCTGGAGCTGGGCTGCATCTATGCTCTGGTGGCGATGGCGCTCTACCTGAGTTTCCGCGTGTTGAACATTGCCGATATGACCACCGACGGCGCGTTCACCCTTGGGTGTGCGGTATCGGCCACCGCCGCGGTGGGCGGGCACCCGGTGCTGGGGCTGCTGCTTGCAATGGCGGCCGGCGCGGCGGCCGGGGCGATCACGGCGCTGCTGCAGACAAGGCTTGGCGTGCCTTCGATCCTGGCCGGCATTGTCACCAACACCGGGCTGTATACCGTCAACCTGGCGGTGATGGGGTTCTCCTCCAACGTGCCGATGCTCAAAACAACGACGGTGTTCACCATGCTGGAAGGCCTGCTTGGCAAAGAAGCCCCGGTGCAGCTGATCCTGGCCGCCGTGATTGCGGTGGCGGCCTGCGCGGCGCTCGTGCTGTTTTTGGGCACCCGGCTCGGCCTTTCGATCCGTGCAACCGGCGACAACCCCGATATGGTCCGCGCTTCCTCCATCAACACCGCTTTCACCGTCTTGATCGGGCTGTGCATTTCAAACGCATTGACGGCGCTTTCGGGCGCTGTGCTTGCCCAGTACCAGCGTTCGGCCGATATCAACCTCGGCACCGGCATGGTGGTCATCGGGCTGGCCTCGCTGATCATCGGTGAAACGCTGTTTGCGCGCGGCGGGCTTTGGACCAAGGCCGCCGCGGCGCTGGCCGGCAGCATCCTGTACCGGTTCATCATTGCGCTGGCTCTGCGGGCGAACATCCCTTCGGAATGTCTCAAGCTGCTGTCCGCCGTGATTGTCGGGCTGGCCATTGCGGCCCCCGCGCTGCGTGAAAAGGCGGCGCTGGCCCGCCGCCGCGCCGCCCACCGGGAAGGAGGCCGCCATGCTTGAACTGAAAAATGTCGGCAAAACCTTCAACGCCGGCACCGTCAATGAAAAGGTTGCGCTGCAGGGGGTCAACCTCACGCTTGCCCCCGGTGACTTTGCAACGATCGTCGGCTCCAACGGCGCGGGCAAATCCACCCTGTTCAACGCGATTGCAGGCAGCTTCCTGCCGGATACCGGCACCATCCTGCTGGATGGGCAGGACATCACCTTCTGGCCGGATTACAAACGCTCCAAGGGGATTGGCCGGATGTTCCAGGACCCGCTCAAGGGTACGGCCCCGCATATGACGATTGAGGAAAACCTTGCGCTGGCCTACCTGCGGGCTTCGGGGCATACTTCGCCGTTTTCCCGCATATCCAAAGCCGACCGTGCCCAGTTTGCCGAGCGGCTGGCGGCGCTGGGGCTGGGGCTGGAAGACCGGATGAAACAACCGGTGGGACTGCTTTCGGGCGGGCAGCGCCAGGCGCTCACGCTGCTGATGGCGACGCTTGTCACCCCGAAACTGCTGTTGCTTGACGAGCACACCGCCGCGCTTGACCCGGCAACCGCCGACAAGGTGCTGGCGCTGACCAAGCAGATTGTAGCCGAACACAAGATCACCTGCCTGATGATTACCCACAACATGCACGATGCGCTGAGCTTGGGCAACCGTACCCTGATGATGGACGCCGGGCGGATTGTGCTGGACATCGCCGGCCCGGAGCGCGCCGGGCTGACCGTGCCGGATCTGCTGCTGCGCTTTTCCAAACAGGCCGGCCATGATCTGGACGACGACCGGGTGCTGCTCAGCGACCGGTGAAAGTAAATACCCTGCAAAACGTGCCGGTGAACTGCACCCCATTTGTTAGACAGTATGGTATACTGTATAATAAGTGGGGTGA
>URKR01000049.1 GCA_900548355.1 uncultured Oscillospiraceae bacterium | reverse complement strand
ACTCAGCCTGCTTTTCTGCCTGCTTGCGCATTTCAACTATCTGCTGGCGGCCGGCCTTGGTGTATGGCTGCTGGGCTTGACAGCGGCCGGCGTCGTGTTTGGGGCGGTTTCCCTTACCGCGCGCGGGCAAGGCGTGCAGCCGGTGCTGGCGCTGGGCGTCCGGGCGGCGGGCGCGGTGCTGGCGGCGCTGGCCGTCTCAGCCCTCTTCGCCTGGGGCGTCTGGGTGGGTAGGGCGCAGTACCGCGTCACGGCGCTGGAGCCGCTCGATCCGGCCCTGCTCGCAGCCTGCCCTGCGCTCTCTGCCTCGATCGAAGCCACGCTGCCGCCGGGCGTAACCGATGTGCTCGTCTACGGCGGCCCCATCCCCGCCGGCGAAGGGGTCGCCGCGCAGTATCTGCTCGTCGCCCGCGGGCTTTCCGGCCCGCCCGCCGTGCGGCCCCAGCCGGCGCGCCACCGTTTTACGCTGACCTGGCAGCCGGGCGGCGACGAGATGCAAGCCTGGCTGCTTGAGCTGCGCGGCGGGCGGGATTTTGCGCTTGAGCAGCGCAGCGCCGGGCAGCAAGAGCCGATCGGCCTTGTCCCCGTCGCGCCGGACAGCCAGACCCAAACCGCCTGGCAGACCGAGCTCGCCGAACTGTGGGAGGCCGTGCGGCCCTGACCGCCCGGCAAGCAGCGGGGCTTGCCAACGTCTTTTTTGAAAAATCGACCGCATTTTTCACAAAAGGGCTTGACCCTAACGCTGCGTCATGCTTTATACTGGCCTTAACACGGGAGGGATCGAGATGCGAACGGTACGGGAAGTGAGCGAGCTCACGGGGGTCAGCGTGCGCACGCTGCACCACTATGACGCGATCGGGCTGCTGAAGCCCACAGCGGTCAGCCCGGCGGGGTATCGGCTGTATGACGATGCAGCCCTGCGCCGGCTGCAGAGCATCCTTTTCTTCCGCACGCTGCAATTCCCGCTCAAGGAGATCAAAGCCATCCTCGACAGCCCGCAGTACGACCCGGCCGAAGCGCTGGCCCAGCAGATCCGGCTGCTGGAACTGCAATACAAACATATCGGGGAACTGATCGCCTACGCCCGTGAAATTCAGGCCAAAGGAGAGATACCCATGAACTTTACAGCATTTGATACAAGCGAGATCGAGCGCTACAAGGCCGAGGCCAAAACCCGGTGGGGCGATACGCCCGCCTACCGGGAGTTTGCGCAGAAACAGCAAACCAACCCCGGCGACGCCGACCGCACCGGCCCGCAGATGATGGAGCTGTTCGCCGCGCTCGGCGCCTGCCGCCACCTGCCGCCCGAAGCCCCGGCCGTGCAGGAAAAAATCCGCGCTTTGCAGGACTTCATCACCCGGCACTACTACACCTGCACGGACGAAATCCTGCGCTGCCTCGGCCAGATGTATGTGCAGGACGAGCGCTTTACACGCAGCATCGACGCCGCCGGCGGCGACGGCACGGCCGTTTTCGTGAGTAAAGCGATCGAGGTTTACTGCGGGGAATAACCCGCCCAAACGCCCGATACAAAAGACAGGCAGCCCGCCCAACCGGACGGTGATATGCTCCCTTCAAAGCGAACAGTGAAAAAAGCACTGAACGCAGAGAAGGGAGCATTTTGTATGTCGAGAAAGAATAAGGTTTCAAGCGAACTCAAGAAAAATGCTCGCACTGTGCCCGCAGGCGCGTTTCGGAGGCCAACCGGGCTGCAAGGCCCGGCTCCTAGGCCGGAGATCGGCCCGGAGAGCCATGCCATGCTGCAAGCCCCCGCGGGCCGGATGAATCCGGCTCCTACGAATGGCGGGTAAGATCGTTGCAAACTTGCAAGGGTCGCAACGAGCCGATACTTCATGCGTAGGGGCGGGATTTATCTCGCCCGGGGAGCCTTGCCACGCCGCAGAGTTCCCCGGGCGGGCAATGCCCGCCCCTACACTCTTTACACCTTTTCCGGGTTTCTCCCCCGCACCAGCAGCGCTACGGCGACAACCGCTACGATGGCTTCGCTGACCGGGAAGGCGAGCCAGACGCCGGGCAGCGCGAAAAGGGCCGAGAGGGCGAGGGCAGCCGGGACGATGACGACGACACCGCGCAGCAGCGAGACCGCCTGCGCCGGGCCGGCCTGCTCGATCGAGGCAAAGTAGGTCGCGAGCACGACGTTGACCGCCGCGAACGGCAGCGCGAGGAAGTAAAGCCGCAGCCCCTGCTCGGCCATGCGCTGCAAGGCGGGGTCGGCTTCGCTGTTGAAGATCGCCGCGATCGGCCCCGTGCCGAAGAAAAACACCGCGTAAACCGCCGCCGCAAAGACGAGCGAGCAGGTCAGCGCATAGCGCAGCACCCGCCGCCCTTCCGCCGCGCGGCCCTGGCCCCAGGCCCGGCTGACCAGCGGCTGGCTGCCCTGCGCGATGCCGGTATAGACCGACAGCACGACAAGGCTCAGGTTTGCCACAACGCCGTAGGCCGCAACGCCGGTGTTGCCGGCCAGGCGCAGGATCAGCGCGTTGAAGGTAATCATGACAACCGCGCCCGAGAGCTGCTCAAGCAGCGCCGGCACGCCAAGACCAAGCAGCTGGCCGGCCAGCCGGGGGTTGGGGCGGCTGGCCTGCGGGCGGAAGCCGCAGCGGCGCGCAGCCCAGTGCGGGGCCTGGATGCAGATGCCGATGACCGGCGAAAACCCGGTGGCGAGCACCGCGCCGAAGATGCCGAGCCCGCAGGGGAAGATGAAGATATAGTCCATAACGACGTTCGCCAGGCTGCCGACGACCGTCGCCGCCATCGAGAGCGAGGGCGCGCCGTCGTTGCGGACAAAGCAGACAAAGAGATCGTTGAGCAGGAAGGCCGGCGAGAACAGCAGCAGCACCCGCAAATAGGTCGCGGTCATGCCGGCAATCTCGCCCTTTGCGCCGAGCAGCGCGGCCAGCACCGGCGCGCCGAACAGCCCAGCCGCCATAAAGACAACCGCCGCGGCCGCCGCTATCACGAGCGTGTGGGTGTAAACGGTGTTGGCGCGGCGGTGCGCGCCCTGGCTTTTGAGGATGGCGAACTTGGTCGCGCCGCCCATGCCGAGCAGCAGCCCGGTGCCGTGGATGACGTTGTAGACCGGGATCGCGAGGTTGAGCGCCGCCAGGCCGTTTGTGCCAAGGCCCTGGGCGACAAAGAAGGTATCGGCCAGGATGTAGCAGGACGTCGCGATCATGCCGAGGGTACTCAGCGAAGCGTAGCGCGCGAAGGCGCGCAGCGGGGTGTTGTTCATGGGTTCCTCCTTGTAAAATTGTGCCGAACGCACAAAAAAACACCGTGCTTTGCATCTTCAAAGGCCTACGATGCAAAACGCGGTGTTTGGCCCATCCGGCGATGGGCAGAGTTGTATGCTTTTGTTCCGGCATTATAGCAGCCCGGCTGTGCTTTGTCAAGCCAAGCGGCTTTCCGTTATTCTTCAACAAGCGCGATGGACAGATCCGCCAGCTGCTTGGGGTCAACGATATCGGGCGCGCCGGTCATCGGCTCGCCGGCGTTCTGCACCTTCGGGAAGGCGATGACGTCGCGGATCGAGTCCTTCTTGAGCATGAGCATGACAAGGCGATCCAGCCCGTAGGCCATGCCGCCGTGCGGGGGCGCGCCGTACTTGTAGGCATCCATCAGGAAGCCAAAGGAAGCGCGGGCCTTTTCCTCGGTAAAGCCGAGGGCATGGAACATCCGGTCCTGCAAGGCGGGGTCGTTGATGCGGATCGAACCGCCGCCAAGCTCGACGCCGTTGAGCACGATGTCGTAAGCCAGGGCGCGGCAGGCGCCGGGGTCGGTCTCGATCTTGTCAAGGTCGGCCGCGTTCGGCATCGTGAAGGGGTGGTGCATCGCCATCCAGCGGCCTTCCTGCTCGCTGTACTCAAACAGCGGGAAGTCAACCACCCAGAGGAAGTTGAACTTGTCGGGGTCGATCAGGCCATGCTGGCGGCCAATCTCGAGCCGCACCTGGCCGAGCGCCGTGCAGGCGCGCGTCCAGGAGGTATCGCTGACCAGCAGCAGCACGTCGCCGGTCTCGGCGCCAAGCGCTTTGTAGAGCGCGGCCTTTTCCTCCTCCGAGAGGAATTTTTCAAAGCTCGAGGAAGTGCCCTCGGCGGTCAGGCGGCTGAACGCCAGGCCCTTCGCGCCGTAGGTCTTGGCAACCTCGCCAAGTTTATCAATACCCTTGCGGCTCAAAGCGCCGGCCAGGCCCTTGGCATTGATCGCGCGGATCGTGCCGCCCTCGGCGAGCGCCGCGGCGAAGGGCTTGAACTCGGTGTTCGCAAACACCGCGCCGACGTCCTGAATCTCGAGACCGAAGCGGGTGTCCGGCTTGTCCGAGCCGAAGCGGGCCATCGCCTGGTCCCAGGGCATCCGCTTAAACGGGGTGGCGACGTCGATGCCGAGCATTTCCTTCCACAGCCGCTTGATGAGCCCTTCGTTGATGGTCATGACGTCGTCCTCGGTCACGAAGGCGAGCTCTTCGTCAATCTGGGTGAACTCGGGCTGGCGGTCGGCGCGCAGGTCCTCGTCACGGTAGCAGCGGGCGATCTGAAAATAGCGGTCAAAGCCCGAGAGCATCAGGATCTGCTTATAGAGCTGCGGCGACTGCGGCAGGGCGTAGAAGTGCCCCGGCTGCACCCGGCTGGGCACAAGGTAGTCGCGCGCGCCTTCCGGGGTGGAGCGGATCAGGGTCGGGGTTTCGATCTCGCAGAAATGCTCGTTGTAGAAATAATCGCGCACAATACGGCAGATTTTGGAGCGCAGCACGATCGGCTCATGCATCGAGGGGCGGCGCAGGTCGAGATACCGGTAGCGCAGCCGCAGATCGTCGCCGACCTTGATGTCGTCGCGGATCTCGAACGGAGGGGTCTGCGCCTCGCTCAAAACCCGCAGCTCGGCGACATAAAGCTCGACATCGCCGGTGCTGACCTTGTCGGTCTTGGCCGCGCGCTCGCGCAGGGTGCCGCGCGCGATGACGACATACTCGCTCTTGAGGCGTTCGGCCTTGGCAAAGACCTCAGCCGGGGTATCCTCGTCAAACACAAGCTGCAAAATGCCGGTGGTGTCCCGCAAATCGGCAAAGATGATGCCGCCTTTATCACGGGCGCGGGCGATCGAACCGCAGACGGTCATCTCCCGCCCGACATCGGCCAGACCCACCTCGGCGCAGTAATCGGTACGGCGCAGGTTGCCCATTGTTTCCATGACTCTCAAACCCCTTTTCCTGTTGGGTGAAATTACCTTTGTGAACCCTTATTATAGCGCAGGGAGAAGGATTTGGCAAGGCTTATTCTCCCCCGATCGTCTCGGTAATCGAAAGCCGGCGCAGGCGGCCGGCCGGGGCGCAGGCGGCGAGCAGCGCGCTGCCTGCGACAAGCGCAAGGATCACGGCCAGCGCGCCCCAGGGCACCTGCCAGGCTGTGCCCCAGTGGCCGGTAATCATGCTGGTATACAGCGCCCAGTGCAGCGGCAGGCCGAGCGCGACGCCGACCACGCACCCCGCCGCGGCGTTGGCGGCGGCTTCGGCCAGCACCATGCGGCGCAGCTGCCGCAGCGTGAGCCCGACCGCCCGCATGACGCCGTACTGCCCGAGCCGGGCCGAGACGCTCATCTGGATGCAGTTGAGGATGCCGAGCACCGTGATGAGGGCGATGACAACCTCGAACCCATAGAAAAACACCGCGATCGCAAGGTAGGCCCCGCGGCCTTCAAGGTTCTGGGCGCGGCGGTCGCTGAAGGTGTAATTCCCGCCGGTCGCGGCCGCAGCCGCACTGCGCACGGCGGCAAGGTCGTCGTCGGTAAAGCGGTTGATCACTTGGATATCGAAGATTGTATAGCCGGTCTCGCCGGTCAGGGCTTCGAAGGTGGCTTCGTTGCAGATCAGCAGCAAAACGCCCTCCTCGCGGTCGAGCGGGCTTTGGGAGAGCAGGCCGCTGACCGTCAGCGCAGCCCCGCCGCAGGAAGGCAGCGTGACGCTGTCGCCGACCGCGAGGGCGTCGGCCGCATAGGGGTCAAAGGCCGCGAGCGCCGTGTAATCGGCCCCGGCGTCGGCCGAACCGAGCGTGCCCTCCAGCAGATCCTCGGCCGCCCAGCCGTACTGGTGCTGCTCATAGCTGACGAGGTTGACGGTGATCGAGCGGCCGTCCGACGTCTCGGCCGGCAGGCTGTAAGCAAAGCGGCGGCCGTAGACCCGCTTGACGCCGGGCAGGGCCGCGAGTTCCGACTGCAAGCTGCCGGGCAGCGAGCAGGTATTGTCGGTGCTGACGACGCTGAGATCCGGCGTGTAGGGCTGCACCGGCCGCCAGCCGTGGTGGAAGAAGGCGAGGGCGGTATCAAAGGCCAAAAACAGCACGATCGAAAGCGCAAAGCTGCCGGCCACCAGAACAAGGTTGCGCCGCGCGGCCAGCGCGTGCCGCACGCCGAGCTGCACGGCCAGCCGGTTTCCGCCGGCGGGTTTGCGCAGCCGCCCGGCAGGCAGGCCGGCCGCGTCATTGCCGCGCAAAGCCGTCAGCGGCGAAACCCGCCCCGTCCGTTTAGCCGGGGTGCGGGCCGCCAGCCCGACCGTGACGACGCCGACCAGCGCGCCGAAAACAAGTGCGACCGGCGAGAAGGCGAACATCGGCATATCGTAAAAATAGCTCGGGCTTAAAAAGCGCAGCAGCGCGCAGAGCGCCCAGCTGACAGCGCAGCCGATGGCCAGCCCCGCCGGCACCGCGACCGCACACCACTGCAGCGCTTCACGCCGGACATAGCGGCGCACCTGGCGCGGCGTGGCCCCAAGGCACCGCAGCAGCCCGAAGAACGAGGTGCGGGCCGCGACGCTGCTGTTGAGGGTTCCGGTAATCATAAACGCGCCGGCAGCAAGCACGAGCACAAAAAGCACAAGCGCCGTGCCATAGAGCGAGGCCAGCCAGCGGTTGGAGGTGGAGAAATCCAGCGTCATCAATTTGGCGTTTTCGTGCAGCGCACCGTCGGACAAGCCGAAGGCGGTCTCGATCTCGGCGATAGCAGCCCGTTTGTTCGAAAGCGGGGTGAACCGGATATAGACGTTCAGCTCATGCCTGGCGCTGACCGCTTCAAATCCTTCGAGGGTCAGCACCGCGCCGACCGCATCGTTGACGCTGGGCATCGTGGTCGTCTCGATAAAGCCGACGACGGTCAGCACATGGCTGCCGGTCGGGGTTTGAAGGCTGATTGCATCGCCGAGCGCGACGCCTCCGGTTTTGGCGCTCTCGGTCAGCATGACTTCGCCGGGCGCGGCGGGCGCGCGGCCCTCGGTGACGGCCATCGGGAAGATTTCGGTATAAAAGTTTTCGTCCGAGCCGCAGACCGCGACCTCCTGCCCGGCGAGGGTATAGCCGCTGTCAAGCCCATAGTTGACGACGTCGTACAGCCCGACGGCCGCGACGTCCGGCCGGGCGGCGACGACGGCGGCATCATCGGCGGTCAGCTCGGTGGTGGCGACATGCCAGTTGCCGTCGGTGCGGATGGCCTGGCGTCGCTGGGTGCGCAGCTCCATATCCGCCATTGCGAAGATTGTTGCGACGAGCGCGACGGCCAGCACGATGCAGAAGATTGTCATTGCGTTCTGACGGCGGTGTACCCGGGCGCTGACCGGTGCCAGATCCAGCCAGGAAGCCAGCGGACGGGGCTTTGTTTGCTGTTTCATTGCGGCGCACCTCCCAGGTCGGTCAGCACGCCGTCGGTCACCCGCAGCACCCGGTCGGCCCCGGCGGCCAGCTCGTTGTTGTGGGTAATCATCAGCACGGTCTGGCTGTACTGGCGGGCTGCGCGGGTCAGCAGCTCCATGACCTCACGGCTGTTGCGGCGGTCAAGGTTGCCGGTCGGCTCGTCGGCCAAAATCAGCGCGGGGCGGGTGATCAGCGCCCGGCCGATCGCCACCCGCTGCTGCTGCCCGCCCGAAAGCTGGCTGGGCAGGTGGGCGCGCCGGTCGGCAAGGCCGAGGGTCTCAAGCAAGGCGTCAAGCTCGGCCGGATCGGGCCGGCGGCCGTCGAGCAGCAGCGGGAACTGGATGTTCTGCTCGACGGTGAGCTCGGCAATCAGGTGGAACGACTGGAACACAAACCCGATCTGCCGGCGGCGGAACAGCGTGCGGCGTTCCTCATTGAGGGCGTAGAGGTTTTGCCCGTCGATGAACACCGTGCCCTCGGTCGGGGTTTCGAGCCCGCCGATGCAGTGCAGCAGCGTCGATTTGCCGGAGCCGGACTGGCCGACGACGGCCGCAAACTCGCCTTTTTCGAGGGCAAAGCTCGCGCCGCGCAGCGCCTGCACGGCGGCCGGGCCGCTGCCATAGGTTTTGGACAGGTTTTCCACTTGCAGAATCTTCATAAGCGATCCCTTCCTTTCTGCCCTTATCCTACCAGGTTCAGCTTGCAGCGCGGTGAACTTTCTCTTACGATTTTGAAAGGCCGGGAATACTTGCGCGGAACACACTGCCCGCGCCGGGCTCGCTCTCGACGCTCAAGCCCCCGCCCTGCGCTTCGAGCACAGCTTTCGCGAACGGCAGGCCAAGGCCGAGCCCCTCGCCCGCCGGCGCGCTGCCGCGGTAGAACCGCTTGAACAGATGCGGCAGATCCTGCGGCGGAATGCCGGGGCCGTCGTCCTGCACCGTGACCCAGCCGCCGAGCGGCCCCGCGCCCCACCGCACCGCGATGTGCCCGCCCGGCCCCGTGTGGTCGAGCGCGTTTTTGATGAGGTTGCTGATTGCTTCGGCCGTCCAGGCCCGGTCACAGAGTGCGGCAACGTCGGGGCCTTCCAGGCTGAGCGCCTTGCCCTCGGCCGCCGCGCGGGCGGTCAGCGGTTCGGCTGCATCGGCGGCCAGGGCGTCCAGCGGGCAGAGGGCCGGCGCAAACGGCACGCCGCCGGCATCTACCTGGGCGAGCTTGAGCAGCGTGCGCACCAGCCGGGTCATCCGCTCGGTCGCGGCGGCCGTCTTGACCGCGCAGCGGCGCACGGCCTCGGCGTCGGTGGGGTCGGCCTGCAAGATCTGGCCGTAGAGCGCCATCGCGGCGAGCGGGGTTTTGAGCTGGTGGGAGATATCCTGCAAAGTCTCCTGCAAAAACTGCTTGGATTTTCGCTCCCGCTCGGCCCCGGCGCGCAGCGCGGCGGCAAGGCCGTCCACCGCCCGCAGCAGCGCGCCCGGGGTACCCGCGCCGTCCCAGGGCA
>URKR01000048.1 GCA_900548355.1 uncultured Oscillospiraceae bacterium | reverse complement strand
CCATAGCCCGCGCCGCCCGCCATGCGGCAGCGTAAAGAAAACTGCAAGCGTTCTTGGTGCCGTCTGTGCAAAGCCGGTTGACTTCCAGTGTCAGGCCATTGTCCAGATAGCGGCTTACAGGCCGTCCCACAATGGCGACGCCTACCAGCCGCCCGTCTGCCATGCAGCCGATGGAAAATTTATGCCCGACAACCGGCTTATGGTGCCGATGGCAGCGGGCGACAAAGGCGTTGGCCTCGGAGAGTGAAACAGGTGTCAGGCGCAACATAGGCTGTCCCCCCTTATGGCAATCTGCCGTAACAGTACAGGTGAGATTGCCAATAGCTTGAATTTAAGTTCGTGTAGGAAATGGGGTCGCCGCAATGCAACATGACGGAATTGCCTACATACAGCCCCACATGGGACACGCCGGGGGTGTCGTAGGTGCCGACGAAAAACACAAGGTCGCCGGGCTTGGCCTGCTCCGCCGTGACAGGGGTGCAGATGTTGTAAAGGCCCTGCGCTGTCAGGCGTCCCACGTTCCAGCCGGAATGATTGATTACCCATGAAATAAAACCGCTGCAATCAAAGGAAGTGGACGGGCTGGAACCGCCCCACACATAGGGATAGCCGACGTATTTATCCGCCTCCGCAATCATGGCTGCAAAGGTTTCATCCTCTAAAGCCTCCGGCGGGATTTCATAGTAGGTCGGCTCCTTGACGGTGGACGCATTGGGGTAGCTGCCGCTTGGGAACAGGTCGGGCCGGTTTCCCAATGTCTGCATATAGGCGGCATAGAAGCTCAACTGTTCCTCGTTCATAATGGAAACAGGCAGGTGGGACAGGTCGTTGTTTACCAGCTTCACGTTGCAGATGTAATAGGTGTACGGCACTTCCACCTCGTACTCGTATTCTTCCGTGGTGGTTTCGCCGGTTTCCGGGTCGGTGACAGTGCGCGTCCCCGTCCGGGTTTCGGTGCGGTAGCGGGTTTCCGTTTCAATGGTCTGCGTCAGGGTGTATTGCAGCCCAAACAGCCGGTCAAGGTCGCCCTGTACTTCATCCAGCGTGTAGGCCCCGCCGTGGAGCGCCGACAGGATAGAGGTCAGCACATAGGGGTCATGGCCGATGTCGTCCAGATCGTAGCGGTACTCGTCATAGCCGGGGTGCAGGCTTTCGTAGTTATCAAGCTCATGCTGCAAGTCGGCCTCCAACTCCGCGTAGGCAGCTTCGGCCCCCAGCATATCCGCGTCCTCGGACAGATAGGACGTGGCCGCAAGCCCCGTCCCGGTGCCGCCAAACATGGCGGTGCAGGATTGCAGACCGCCCATAATCATCAGCAGCAAAAGGCCCACGCCGCCGATCAGCAGCGCCCCTTTCCAGTGGCGGGCCACAAAGGACGCGGCCTTTTCACTTTTCTGTGCCGCTTTCTTGGCGGCTGCGGCGCTGGCCTGTGCCGTCTTGGTGGCGGCTCCCGCCGCGCCCTGTGCCGTCTGGCCTGCGGCCCTCGCTGCTCTGGCGTAGTCCCGCTTGATTTTCTGTTTCTGCCAGAACCGGGACACGGGATTGCTCACCGCCTGCGCCAGCTCCGGGTTATCCCGCAAAGATTTCTGGTAGATATATTCGGCGTTGGCGGCAATGGATTTCCGTTCCGCCTTGGCTGCGGCCCGGTAGGGTTTGAGCTTATGGCGGCGGATGCCGCTGCGGATGGCCTTGCCCGCCTGCCGTTCGGCAAGTTCCTCCCCCTTGTGACCGCCCTCCACGCCCACGTTTTCGCCCTCGACTTCATGGATTTTGCCGTGGACGAACAGCCCGGCTTCCTGAACCGGGCGGCTCATGGGATTGGGTTTTAGCTTGGGGGCCGGTTTCTCCACCTTGTCAAAACGCAGCTTGGTCTTGGCCCTGCCGGATGCCTCGTCGTAGACGGTTTCGGTGGTGACAACGCGCTTTTTGGGCAGCGCGTCTTTGGCGGCGTCCAGCTTATCCGCCTTTTTCTCTGCCTTGTGGATGTACTTGGAAAGCTGGGGGTCAGCCCGTTCCTCGGCGGTAAATTGCAGCCGGGAAGATGGCCGGTGCAGGGCTTCGCCTGCCTCCGTCACCACGTCCCCGGCGTCCTTGGCCGCCCGTTTTGCCTTGCGGCGGTCGCGGATGTCCCCGGCCCGTTCCAATACCTTTTCCGCAGCGCCGCCCGGCTCGGCGGCAGAATATTCCTGCTCAGCCTCCCGGCTGGACACGTTGACGCTCTCGCCGGTGGTCTGGTTATCCAGCGTCAGGCCGTCGCGGGTCATTTTCTGGACTTTCTTATCCCGCGCCTTAAATTCCTGTTCCCTCATAGGGCCGCCTCCTGCGGCTTTTTCTCCCTATCCGGCGCGGGGGCGGGCGGGGTGTAGCGCACATCGTCCCAATACAGGGTCTTGCCATCCGGCGTGAGCAGCACGCCGGGCAGGCTTTCGTTTTCAATGCCTTTGCGCAGGTCCTCACGCAGTGTATCGGGTTTGAGTCCGGTCAGCGCCGTGAGCTGGGCGATGGGGCACACCCAGTCCCGCGCGGCGTGCAGCGCGGCCCGCAGCCGCTTGTACATCGCGTACCGCCGGTGGCCGATGGCGCCCATGACGCCGAAGCCGCCGGTGATGCAGCCGAAGACGAAGGCCAGCACCGCAAAGCCGGGAAGATCCATCGCCCGGAGGACCGTCCCCATGCTAATCACAATGCCAGCCGTCGCGATGCCGAAGATGCCGGCAAACACCCAGCCGACGATCGAGACGGCGAGCGCGCCATCCTGCTTTTCGTTTTTGAGAAAGCGGTCAAGCCGCTTGCGCCAGGTGGGGAACGGCACGTTCTTGTTTGTCAGCTGGTTGCCGCGCAGCGCCTCGCCGACCGAGCGCAGCGCGCTGCCGACGGCGCCGAGCACTTCGGCCCCGAGGCCTGTGCCGGTCTGCACAACGTCATGCAGCGCGTCGTCAAGGTCGGGCATGCCGGTGTAGGCCGTTCGGCGCTGCTGCCCCCGGGGTTCGTCATCGGGCTTATTCGGTTTGTAAGGGTGGTGGTAGGGCATGGAGGGCCTCCGAGATTTTTGCGTTTGCAAAAGAGTTGAGAGTTTCTCTCAAAGAAATCGCTTTCGGGAAGATGTTCAGCTTAAGGCCGACACGGCGGCCGGCGCGCAGCGTTCCATCAGGGCGGCGGCGCAGCGCAGGCCGTCCACGGCGGCGGTCATGATGCCGCCGGCATAGCCCGCGCCTTCGCCGCAGGGGTAGAGCCCGGGCAGCGCCGTGCACTGCAGATCCTCGCCGCGCAGCAGCCGCACCGGGCTGGAAGTCCGGGTTTCCAGCCCGGTGAGCACGGCGTCCGGCGCGCGGTAGGCGGCCAGCTTGCGGCCAAACGCCGCGTAGCCTTCGCGCAGCGCCCGGGCAAGTTCGGCGGGCAGCAGGCTGCCAAGGTCGGCTTCGGTCACGCCGCGCGGGTAGCTGGGCTGCACCGCGCCAAGTTCCAGCCGGCCGCGGCCCTGCAAAAAGCTGGCGGCAGTTTCGGCCGGGGCGCGGTAGGCCCCGCCGCCGGCGCGGAAGGCGGCCTGTTCAAGCCCGCGCTGGAAGGCGATGGCCCGGGCCGGGTCCTCGCCGAAGTCATGGCCGTCCACGCTGACGACGACCGCCGCGTTCGCGTTGCGGCCGGCGCGGGCGTGCAGGCTCATGCCGTTGGTGACAACGCCGCCCGCCTCGCTGGCGGCGGCGCAGACGGTGCCGCCCGGGCACATGCAGAAGGTGTAAACGCAGCGCCCGCCCGGCAGCTTCTGGCTGAGCTGGTACTCCCCGCGGGGCAGCGCCGGGTGGCCGGCGGCCTTGTGGTACAGGCTTTGTTCAATTTCGGCCTGCAGGTGTTCGGCCCGGAAACCGACCGAAAACGGCTTGCAGACAAGCGGCAGCCCGGCTTCCTTGAGCATCGCGAAGGTATCCCGCGCGCTGTGGCCGACGGCCAGCACCAGCGCTTCGCAGGGGATTTCGCCCGCTGTGGTGCGGATGGCGGCGAGCCTGCCGCCGCGCACGGCAAGGCCGGTCAGGGCGGTGCCGAACCGCACTTCCCCGCCCAAGGCCTCGATCTCGGCCCGGATTGCCGTGATGACGCCGCGCAGAAGGTCGGTGCCGATGTGGGGCTTCTGCCGCCAGGCAATATCGGCCGGCGCGCCGTGGGCGAGCAGGCTTTGGGTGACATAGGCGCAGAGCGCATCGCCGGTGCGGGTGGTGAGCTTGCCGTCTGAGAAGGTGCCGGCCCCGCCTTCGCCAAACTGGATGTTGGCGTTTTCATCCAGGGCGCCGGTCGCCTCAAACCGTTCGACGGCGGCGACCCGCTCGGCCAGGGCGGGGCCGCGCTCCAGCACAAGCGGGCGGAAGCCGTGGCGGGCCAGCAGCAGCGCCGCAAACAGCCCCGCCGGCCCAAGGCCGACGACAACCGGCCGGTGCGGCAGCGGGTCGTGCCCGACGGGGAAGGAAAATTCCGGCCGGCGGGTGAAACAGACGCAGGGCGAGGCCCCGGCCAAAGCCGATTCCTCACCCTCGTCTTCGAGCGTGATGGCAACGGTGTAGACGAGCGACGGCGTGCCGTGGCGCGCATCCACCGAAAGGCGGGCGATGCCGCCGCCGGCCTTGCGGCCGGGCGGCAGGCCCAGGGTTCTGCGTGCCCGCCGCACGGCCTCGGCCTCAGGGTTGGGGCAGGACAGCGGCAGGCGGATGTTGCGGACTAAAAGCATAGGCGAAATTTACTGGGTGGTGATCTCACACTGCACGGTATAGCTGCCGACAGCGAAGATCCGGCTGGAAGACGGGATCTGGATCGAGACGGGCAGGGTCTGCTGGCCGGTGGTGACCGAGATGCTCTGGCAATCGACCACCGCAACGATGCTGTCCGCCCCGAGGGTGGCGATCTCTTCGGCCGGGCCGTAGAGCTGCACGTTGCTGACGAGGCTTGAAAGCACCTCGACATTGACATCGCTCGGCACGTTGATGACCCGGATGTTCGAGATGTTCAGCGTGGTGGTGTCCATGCCGGAGGTATCAAAGGTCAGGGTGACGGTGTTGACGCCGTCCTGCGAGACGATGCCGTCCGGCAGCTCGACATTGAGCTGGTAGTCACGGTCAAAGGCAAAGTTCTGCCCAAGGTCCAGGCTGGCGACGCTGAGTTCGGTCAGGGTGCTGATGGTGCGCGCAGGGCCGGCCACCCGCATGGTCTGCCTGTCCAGCGTGTAGGAAAGGCTGGAGGTATCAAAGCCGGCGGGCAGGCCGATGAAATCCACAACCAGCGGCAGCTCCCGCACCTGCAGGACATTGAGGGAGATTTCGGCCGTGTCGGCGTCCATCGTCGTGTACTGCGGGGTGATGACATCGCCGTTTTCATCCCGCATTTCCAGCGGGGTATCCAGGGTGACCGAATCCGACAAAGCCTCGCCGGCGGTGACCACGGCGGTCACGCTGGCGACGGTGTCCAGCTCAGAGGTCGGGCCGGTCAGGGTGACTTCGGCCGGCACGCTGGAAGAACGGTTGAGGATGAAGCCCTCTGCGATCGACACCTGTGAGGTATCGACGGTGACGGGCAGGACCTTCTCACTGACTTCGTCAAAGACGACGGTGACGGTGGTGGGGTTTTCCACCGTGAGGGTGATGTTGAAGTTCTCATAGTCCGAGGTGATGAACCGCGCTTCGAGCGAGAGGGTCGCCTCGCCCGCGCCGCGCACCGTGGAATACCGCGGGTAGACCATGATATCGCTGGGCTGGATGTTGCCGATGACGGTGCCGCTGCCCTCAATCCGCACCCGGACGTTTGAAATTTCAGGCGCGCTGACAATGTCAAGCCCAAGGGCGGTGTAGGTGCTGGTCTGGTAGTTGTAGGTGACGCTGGGCACCGTGACGGTGTTCGAGGAGTTTGAATCAAAATAAATCGAAACCACCAGCCAGGAAAGCACCGCGCACAGCACGGCCGAAATCAGCAGCGCGGCGTGGGAATCCAGGATCGAGAGGCGGCGCTTTTCGGGTGCGGGGGCTTCAGGTTTTTTGGGTGTCATGGCGCGCGCCTCCTTTCGGCTTGTCCTTCTTTTTGCGGTTGCGCTCAAGCAGGCGGGCCAGGCCGGCGGCCTTGCTTTCCTCCGCGGGTTCGGGCGGGATGATTTCCTCCTGCAGAAGGTTGAACAGGTTCTGGCGGTCCAGCCGGCGGATCAGCACGCCGTTTTTCGCCAGCGAGATGATGCCGGTTTCCTCACTGACAACCACGACGATCGCGTCGGAGTTTTCGCTCATGCCAAGGCCGGCGCGGTGGCGGGTGCCCATATCCTTGCCCATTTCCAGGTTGTTGGAAAGCGGCAGCACGCAGCCGGCCGCGACAATCCGGCCGTCGCGTATGATGACGGCGCCGTCATGCAGCGGCGTGCCCTCATAAAAGATCGTGCCGAGCATTTCGGGTATGACATTGGCCGAAAGCGGGGTGCCGGTGCGGATGATCTCGTCCAGGTTGTTGTTGCGCTCCAGCACCATCAGCGCGCCGGTGTTGGTATCCGAGAGCTGCTCGGCCGCATCGCAGATTGCGACGACGGCGCTCTGCCAGACAGCGCGCAGCGATGGGTCCGCACGGCGGAAACTGAAAAACTTGCTTGCCCAGTTGGCGCTTTGGCCCAGGCGTTCCAGCGCGCGGCGCAGCTCCGGCTGGAACAGCACCACCGCCGCGATGAAGGCCACCTGCAGGAAGTTGTTCAGCAGCCAGCGCACGGTGCGCAGTTCCAGAAGATACGCCAGCGCAAAGCACACCAGCATGAACACCAGCCCGCGCACCAGCTGCCCGGCGCGGGATTTGCGCGCAAACAGGAACAGTTCATAAAATGCGAACGAGATGACAAGGATATCGATCAAATCCCGCAGGCGGAAGGTGCGCAGCGTGCTGATCACCCCGCCCAGGAATTCATTCAGCGAATACATGCCAAGCCTCCTTTTGGCGGTGCGGGCCTTCAGCGTTCAATCATGGCGACAGCGTGGGCGGCGATGCCGTCGCCCGCGCCGGTAAAGCCGAGATGCTCTTCGGTGGTGGCTTTCACGCTCACGCAGCCCACATCCAGCCCCAGCGCCGCCGCAATGTTCTGGCGCATTTCGGGTATGTAGGGCGCAAGCTTGGGCGCCTGGCAGAGCACCGTCGCGTCAATGTTGCAGGGGCGGTAGCCCTCTTTGGCAAGCAGGGCGCCCACTTCGGAAAGCAGCTTGCGGGAATCGGCGCCTTTGTAGCGCGGGTCGGTATCGGGGAAATGCTTGCCGATATCGCCCAGCGCGGCGGCGCCCAGCAGCGCGTCGGCCACCGCATGCAGCAGCACGTCGGCGTCCGAATGGCCGAGCAGCCCCTTTTCATACGGGATCTCCACCCCGCCCAGAATCAGCCGCCGGCCCGCTACCAGCCGGTGTACATCGTATCCATGCCCTATGCGCATTGCGGTTTCCCCTTTCAGATCTTCCTGGGTGGTAATTTTCAGGTTTGCGTATTCGCCCCGCGTCAGGCGCACCGGCAGCCCGGCGAGCTCAAACAGGCTGGCGTCGTCGGTCACAAGGTGGGCGGCTTCGCCCTGCACGGCTTCCAGCGCCTGCAGGTACAGCGCGCGGGAAAAGCACTGCGGGGTCTGCACGGCGTAAAGCTGGGTGCGGTCCGGCGTGCGGATGACCCGGCCGTCCGGCGCGGCGACCTTGATCGTATCTTTGACAGGCACGGCCGGGGCGGCGGCCCCGCCGGCGGCGGCTTCGGTCAAAGCGGCCGTGATGACCGCCGCGCTGACAAACGGGCGCGCGGCGTCATGGATGGCGACAAGCTCGCCTTCGGCTTCCCGCAGGCCGGCGCGGACGCTGTCGGCCCGGGTTTCACCGCCGGGCACGGCGGTGCAGGGTTTGGCGCAGCGCGCGGCCAGCGCCCGGCAGACGGGCAGGTTGGCCCCCGCCACCAGCACAATCTGGTCCACGGCCGGGTGGGCGGCAAAGGCCGCCAGGCTTGCTTCCAGCACGGTCTGCCCGCCGGGCAGCCGGACGCTGAGTTTGTCATACCCCATGCGGCGCGAAGCCCCCGCCGCGACAAGGATAGCGGTCACCGTATGATTTGCAAGCGCCATGGCGCAGCACCCCTTTGCCCAAAACTGCCCGCACGCCGCCGCGCCGCCCGCCCGGGGCGGAAAATTTTGCCCGGGCTGCATCGGCAGGCAGGGACCTGCGTACTTTCTATTATACAGGTATCGGCGCGAAAAATCTACCCGCCAAAGCCCGGTTTGGGTGATTTTTTGCCCCTGAAAAGGAGGGAACTGCCCATGCGTTGCCGCCTTGCGGCCGCCGTGCTGGCGCTGGCCTGGCTGGCCTGGCTGGCCCTGCCGGCGCCGGCGCGCCGCGCCCACCCCGAAACCGCCGTGCCCGACGACACCCTGGCCGTGATGGCCGAGGCCCGCACCGACGAAAAGCTCTGCTGCCTGACCTTTGACGACGGCCCTTCGCCCCACACCGGCGCGCTGGCCGAAACCCTGGCGGAATACGGCGCAAAGGCCACCTTTTTTGTCACGGCGCAGCCGGCCAACACCGACTACCTGCCCGCCCTGGGCGAGCTTGCCGCGGCCGGCCACCAGATTGCGCTGCACAGCGCCAGCCATGACTACGCCCGCATCTATGCCAGCCCCGAAGCCTTCTGGCTGGACATCAAGGCGCTGCGCCAGGCCCTGGCCCCCTGGGTGGAGGTGGAAGGGCTGTGCTGGCTGCGGTTCCCGGGCGGCAGCACCAACACGGTCAGCCACCGGTACGGCGGGCGGCAGATTATGCAGAAACTGACCGCCGAAGCCGCCGAAAAAGGCTACCGCTGGATCGACTGGAATGTCTGCGCCGAGGACGCCACCGCCGCCCGCCCGAACGCCGACGAAATCTTTGAGAATGTGCGCCGCGGCGCCGAAGGGCGGGATGTCTGCGTGGTGCTGCTGCACGATACCGCCCGCTGCGCCGAAACCCTGCGCGCGATGCCCCGCATCCTGGGCTGGTTTGCCGAACAGGGCTACCGGTTCTGCACGGTGGAGGAGATGTTCTCTGTCACCGACGGCGGCTGAGCGGGGTGCCTCCGCCTTCCCGCAATTCCCAAAAATCATGACACCCCCTCTATTTTTGGGAATTACCTCGCTTTTCATCGCTGTAGAGCCAATCGTTCATTCCCAAAAATACTTGGATTTTTGGGAATTCCCAAAATTCATGAC
>URKR01000047.1 GCA_900548355.1 uncultured Oscillospiraceae bacterium | reverse complement strand
CCCGGGCTGCCGGCGGCCCAAACCGCCGTGGCCGCCGCGCTGCGGCCACGCGATGTGGTGAGGGTGACCGCGCTCTCCCGCCAGAGCGTCAGCGCCAGGGCGCGGTCGCCGGCGGCGGTGGCGAGCGCTTCGGCCTGCGCAGCAGAAAGAGGCTCCGAAAACCGCAGCCCGTACCCGTCGGCCGGCAGCGCGGCCGAAAGCATACACAGCCCGCACACCCCCAGCGCCAGCAGCGCCCAGCCCAGCGCGGCGCGCAGCCGGGCCCTCATCCGGCCACCCGCACCCAGGCCCCGGCCGCAAGCGGCTTGTCCGCCCCGGCCACAACCTGGCCGCTCAGGGCCGCATCCACCGCAACCGTCCCGTCGCCCTGGGCCAGCACCGTCACCGGCAGCCGCACCAGGGCGTTCTGCTGCCCCAGCAGCGTGGACCGGCTCTCGATCAGGTAGACGAAATCCCCGCTGCTGTCGGATTGCACGGCGGTGGCCGGCAGGCATTGGGAAAACTGCCCGGCGTTCAGCTTGAGCTCCACCGTCGCGGCGCCGGCCTTCCACCGGCCGTCCAGCGCCGCGGTGGCCTGCACATTGCCGTCGTCGTCGGCCGCGCCCAGCGCCGTGATCGCGGCCTGGCCCTCGGCGCTGCCCTGCCGCACCGTCACGGCGGTGCCGACCGTTGCAAGCTTGGCGGCGCTCTCATCCAGCGTAAAGACCAGCGTACTGCCAACCTCGCCGTCGGCCAGCAGGCCGGCCACCCGGGGGCTTTGCTGCCCGGGCGTCAGGTTCAGTTCGGTCAGGGTGCCGGCGGCCGGGGCGGTCAGCGCGCCGCCCGCCTGCTGCAGCGCGCGCAGCTCGGCCAGCGTGGCTTCGGCCGCGGCAAGCTGGGCCGCCGTCACGCCGGCCTGGGCGCTGTTTGACGCGGTGGTTTTGGCGGCATCCTTTGCCGCTTCGGCAAAAGAATGGGCCGCGCTGTTGCGGGCGTCCTCATAGTTTTGGGCGGAGGAAGTCGCCGCCTTGTTGGCGGCTTCGGCGCTCTCTTCGGCCGCCTGCAGGGCCTGCTCGGCCGCGGCAAGGGCCGCTTCGGCCTCGGCGATAGCCTGGGCTGTATCGGCCGATTCCGGCGTGGCGGCGCGCAGGGCGTTCAGGGCATTCTGGGCGCTGTCCCGCGCGTCGCGCGCTTCGGCAACCGCCTCCTCGCCGGCCTGCCAGGTGGCTTCGCTCTCGGCATAGGCGCGGTCAAGCTGCTGCTGGGCCTGTTGCAGCGCAAAGTCGTCGGCGGTTTCGGGGTCGCGCAGCTGGGCGACGGTGGTGCGCAGCTGCTGCACATTGGCCTCGGCTTCGGCGATGGCCTGGGCCAGCCCGGCCGCGTCAAACCGGGCGATCACCGCCCCGGCGGCGACCTCCTCGCCGGCATTGGCGCAGACCTCGGTCACAAGCAGGCCTTCGGGCAGGGTCAGCGGCGCGCCGCCCTGCACCGAAAGGCTGCCGGCCACCGTGCGGGTCTGGGTGATGCTGCCGGACGTTGCGCCGGTCAGCGTGACAACCGGCATGCTGGCCCCGGCCAGCCCGCGGGCGGCCAGCGTCAGCACCAGCATGGCGGCAAAAAACTTGCCGACGGCCGCCAGCCGCCCGGCCTGGCGCGGCTCGGCGCGCCGCCAGCCGGCCGCCGCCTCACGCAGTGCCGAAAAACGGGAAAAATGCGGTTTCTTTGCCATACGAACTTCCTTTGCAAAAAAATGCGATCAAATCGGAACGGTCAGGGCCAACCCTGCGGCGCGGCTACCCTTTAAGGCCGCTTGCCTGGATGCCAAGCTCAAGGTACGGCTGCCCGAACCGGAAGATCAGGGCGGCCGGCGCCAGCATCAGCAGGCTGGCCGCCATCGCGGCCGCCAGCTCCACCGAAGAGGGGCTCGAAAGGTAGAGCGCCAGCGGCCAGCGCACAGGGTTGTGCAAAAAGGTCATCGGCTGCTCAATCGCGTTCCATCCTTCCAGAAAGCCGAGCACCAGCGCCGCCAGAATCCCCGGAACGCCAAGCGGCAGCCCGATGCGAAAGAAGGCCCGCAGCGGGCCGGCGCCGTCGATTGCGGCGGCTTCCAGCAGCGCGCGGGGCACGGCGTCAAACCCGCGGGCCATCACAAACACCGCAAAGGCCGAAAAACAGCCCGGCAGGATCAGCGCCCAGTGGGTATCCAGCAGCCCAAGGGTGTTGAGCACAAGGTAGTTCGGCACCATGGTGACCTGGAACGGCAGCAGCATCAGCAGCACATACAGCCCCAGCAGCGCCCGCCGCCCGCGGAACCGCAGCCGGGAAAGCGCCCACGCCGCCGGCGCGCCGAAGAAAAGCTGGCCCGCCAATTGCGGGAACACCTGGCGGCAGCTGTTCCAAAACATCGCAAAAAACTCCGGCGTGTCCAGCAGCAGCGTTGCGAACGATTGCAGGGTGGGCCAGCTGGGCAGCAGCTGCCAGCGGGCCGAAGCGCCGGCCTCCCCGGCGCCGAGCGCCGGGCCGATCGTGGCGGCCAGTTCGTCGGAAGGCGTCAGCGCGCCGAACACCAAAAACCACAGCGGCCACCACACAAGCAGCGCCGCCGCGCCAAGCAGCAGGCTCAGCAGGATATGCCCGCCGCGCCGCGCACGGCGGGGGGAAGGGGAAAGATTGCGGGACATGGGGGCTCCTTTTGGGATGAAGCAGGGTTTGCGGCGGATCGGCGATCCGGCGATCGCCCTGAGAAATATTGCATAAAAATGGCGGTTGAAATTTGTAGGGATTGCGGGGGCGGTGGGATGCGGTTCAAAATTGTAGAGACCGTAGCGGCGCTTTGTGCGCCATAGACGTTAGAAAATGTGGAAAACGAAAAAAATTGGCCAATGGTTTCAAAACCATTGTAGGGGCGGGCATTGCCCGCCCGCGGGGGTTCGCGGTACGGCGAGGCTTTCTACCCCTTCCCGCCCCGCAGCAGGGCAAGCACCAGCGCGCCGATCGCGGCGGCCATCAGCACGGCGGCGGCCGTCAGGCGGGGCAGATCCAGGGCCAGAAACCAGTTGTTGAACAAATGCTGCAGCAGGTACATGCTCTCGTCAGGGTAATTGCCGCCGACGAGGAACGCCTCCCGGAAGGCTTTGAAGCTGTTGAGCACGCTCAGCACCCCGACCATCCCGAAGGTTGGCCGCAGGTTCGGCAGGGTGATCTGCCAAAACTTCTGCCAGGCGTTTGCGCCGTCCACCGAAGCGGCCTCATACAAGTCGGCCCCGATGCCGTCAAGCCCGGCCAGCCAGAGGATCATGTCATAGCCGGCGTTTTTCCACACATAGGTCAGCACCAGCACCCAGAACGCCGCGCTGCTGCCCATCCAGTCAATGGCCGGCGCCCCCAGTGCGCCAAGCCAGGCGTTCACCAGCCCGTTTTCGGCAAACAGCGCCTGCCACAGCACCACAATGCTCGCCACCGGGATCGCCATTGGCAGCAGGAAGCTTGTGCGGAACACCCGGCCGCGGGCGGTTTCGCCGCCGTTCCGCCGGCGGGCCACCACCCGCACCCCAAGCGCCAGCAGCAGGCTCACGGCCAGCAGGATCGGCACACAGCTGCACAAAAACCGCGCGGTGTTGCGCGCCGCCAGCTGAAAAGCCGCGTTCTCCAGCACGGCGCGGTAGTTGGCAAACCCGGCAAACCGCCCGCGCGCATCGCAAAAGCTGCGGCGCACGGTTTCGGCAAAGGGCAGCAGCACAAACACCGCGGTGCCCAGCAGGCTCGGCAGCAAGAGCAGCGCGGCGGCCCGGCCTTCGGGGTTGGGCTTGCGGCGCCTGCGTGGGGCTTTGCACGGCGCGCGCATCTCACTGCCTTTCGGCAAACCGCAGCGCCAGGTCGCCCTGCACGCCGTCGGCTGCCTCGTCCAGCGTCTCCTCACCCTTGACCATCGCCTCGGCGTGGGTGCTGAGAGAGGAAAGCAGCGCCGCATCCACCGCGACCGGGGTGGAAAGCCCGTCCAGCAGCGCGGTGAACGCGCCGCGTTCCATGACCGCTTCGTTTCGCGCGAGCGTTTCTTCAAGCCCTGTCTCGGTCACCGGCAGCCCGTCCCCCTGTGAGCGGCCCTGTACTTCGTCAGACAAAAGCGTCGCCACAAAATCGAGCGCGGCGTCGGCCCGGGTGCTGCCGGCGTTGACGGCGGCCAGGCAGCTCGGGATGTAGACGCCTTCGCAAAGGCCCGGCTGCAAAATGACCTGGCCGCCCGCCTTGCCGTTCGGCGCGGTGGCCCGCAGCCAGGCGGGGGTGGCGATGGAATCCCAGCCGAACCGCGCGCGGCCGAACTGGCCGTAATCGCTCATCCCGTTCGACCAGGAGACCGGGTCTGCCTCGTCCCCGCTGATGACAATGCCGTAGGAAACATCGCTGAGCCCGCTGGTTTCCAGGCCGTAGGCTTCGCCGACGCCGGCGATGAAGGAAAGCAGCTCCCGCAGGGCGGCTTCGTCCAGCCCCGTCTCGGTCAGCAGCGCCGGCTGCGAGGTTTGCAGCGCGAACTGCGCCACCTCATACAGACCCGAGAAGCCGAGCGCGTACTGCTCGTTGTCCGGCAGCGGATCGGAAGAAGCCCCGGCCGGCCGCGCGGGGTATTTTTGGATGAGGGCCAGCACGTCGTCCAGCGTCGCAACGCCGTCCAGACTGCCGGCCGCGCCCGCCATGACCGGGATGGTAAACCGGCCGGGCAGCACCGGGATTGCGCCGTCGTCCGCGACATAGTCCTCGGCAATGCAGTCGAGCAGCGCGCCGGCGTCCACCGCGCCGGAAAGATCGGCCAGCAGCCCGCTGGCCGTAAAGGCGGCAAGGTCGGTGTCGTCCAGAATCAGCACGTCGGGGCCTTCGCCGGCCAGCAGCTCGGTGTTCAGGGTGCGCAGCGCGTCGTCCTTGGTGACGGGGGTATCCTGCCGCAAAGCGGCGGTGTATGCAACGCTGTACTCGGGGTGGACGCGGGCGAACGCCTGGATCGCGGCGCGGGCGGTAGCGTTCTCATACAGGCTCCACACTTCAAGCTGCTCGGTCGCGGCGGCAAGCGTCTCGTCAAAGGTATAGCGGTAGAGCGTCGGCTCCGCAAGGTTGCTGCGCACGAGCGCGAGGTAGCTGCCGTCGGCCAGCGCGTGCAGCGCGACAAGATAGCTGCTCTCGAGCGAGAGCGCGGTGCCAACCCCGTCCACCACCTGTTCGGTCAGGCCGCCGCCCGGGGTCTGGCGGTAGATGCCGCTGCCGTCGGCGTAGCAGAGCGCGCTGTCCGGGGCCAGGCAGAGCTGGGTGGCGTAGGCGTCGGGGGCAAAATTCGGGGTGAGCACGGCGGCGGAACCATCCGGCGCGGCGCGGCACAGGTCCCCTTTGTCGTTGAGGAAGTACAAAAACGCCGTGCCCGTTTCATCCACCGCCGGCAGGATCGCGGGGGCCGCGCTCACCCCGCTGACGCCGGCGGCCGCACCGACCGCGACCCAGTTTTTGACCTGTTGGGTATCGACATCATAAAACAGAAGATCCCCCGGCAGCGTCTCCTCGTAGGAGATCGGGGTGAAAACCAGCGTGCCGTCGGCAAGAAAGCAGAGGTTTGCGACGGAATAGAGGGCTTGCAGCTCGTCCGGCAGGGCCAGCTCGGTCAGCGCGCCGTCCGGCGCGGCCAGCCAGGCGCGCACAAAGCGGCTCATCGGGTCGGCTTCGTCGGCGTAATTATAGGTGAAAAACGCGACCGTCCCATCGCCCCGCACGGCCCAGCGCGCGATGCTGCCGCCGGCCCGGGCGGCCCAATCAAGCGTTTCGGCCTGCCAGGAGGCCCCGGCATCGGCACTGGTCAGCCGCACGGTCTCGCCGGCGTCGTTCTCGGCAAAGGCGAGCAGGGTGCCGTCCTCGCGCAGCGCAACCGACCCGCAGAGGCTAAGCCCTTGCGGGATGACGACCGTCGATTCCACCCACCGCCCCTGGGGCACGCCCTCGGCGGTCGGGGCGGCGGTGGCGGCTGCCGTTCCGGGGCTGGAGGCATCGGGCGTGCAGCCGGCCAGCGAAAAGACCATCGCCCCGGCCAGCAGGGCGGACAACACAGAGCGTTTCGTTTTCATGGAAAACCTCCGTCAGAAATTTGTGGCTGCCGCCATTGTACCAGCATAATCTGAAAAAGTCCTGCAAAAGGGCAAAGCAAAACAGGGCGGATGGCAAGCATCCGCCCCGTCTCTCACTGTCTTTCGGCAAACCGCAGCGCCAAATCATCCTGTACGGCGCCGACGGCCTCGTCGAGCGTCTCGCGGCCTTCGATCATCGCGGCCGTGTGCTCGGTCAGGCTGGCCAGCAGGTCGGCGTCGAGCGCGACCGGGGTCGAAAGCTGGCCGAGCAGTTCTTCCAGCCCGCCGGTATAGCCGTTTTGCTGCATCGCGGCAAGGTTGCGGTCCAGCGAAACCTGCATGCCGGCCGTCGTCACCGGCAGTCCGTCATACTGGTAGCTGCCCTGCACTTCGTCACCGAACAGCACGGCCGCAAAGGCTTTGGCAAGTTCCGGCTCATCGCTGTTGGCGCTCACGGCGGTCAGGCAGCTTGGCAGGTAGCACCCGGCGGAAAGCCCCGGCTGCAAGATTGTCTGGGCGTTTGCATCCATATCGGGGCTGACCGCGCCGAGCCAGCCCGGCGTCGTCATCGTGCCATAGCCGTAGACCGCGCGCGGCGTCTGCGCATATTCCGCCATCCCCGCGCCCCAGGTGACGGTATCAACGCCGCCGAACTCGCTCGCCGTGCCGGTTGCAACTTCGAGCGTGCGCAGGCTGTAGTACCCGCCGACCTCCTGGTAAAAGCCGAGCAGACTGCGCAGCGCGTCCTCATTCAGCCCGCTTTCGCCCAGCAGCGCGGGCTGCGAGGTCTGCAGCCCGAAGCGGACAAGGTCGTCCAGGCTCTCAAACCCGAAGGCATAGCGCTCTTCCTCCGAAAGCGGGGCCGAGGAATCGTCGTCGGGCCGGGCCGGGCGGGCTTTGACGAGCGCCGCAATGTCCTCAAGCGTCGAAACGCCGTCGAGACTTCCGGCCGCGCCATGCACAAGCGGCACGCCGAACCGCGCCGGCAGCAGCGGCACACTGCCGTCCTCCTGTACATAGCCTTTGGCCACAAACGGGTAGAGCGCGCCGGTATCCACGGTATCCGAAAGGTCGGCCAGCAGCCCGCTCGCGATGAAATCGTCGGTGTTTGCCTCGTCCAAAATCAGCACGTCGGGGCCTTCGCCGGCCAGCAGTTCGGTGTTCAGGGTGCGCAGCGCGTCGTCCCGGGTCAGCGTCGCGTCCTCGCCCAGCGCGACCTCGTAGTTCACCGCGCATTCGGGGTGTTCGCGGGTGAAGGTCTGGATTGCGGCGCGCACCGTCGCGTTTTCGTTCAGGCTCCATACCTCGATCGCTTCGGTCGCGGCGGCAAGCGTTTCGTCAAAGCTGTAACGGTAAAGCCGCGATTGCCCGGCGTCGTCCAGCAGCATGACCAGGTAGCTGCCGTCGGCCGCGACGCTGAGCCCCACGATGTAGTTGCTCTCAAGCGAGAAGGACGTCCCCGCCCCTTCGACCACCTGCTCGGTCAGGCCGCCGCCCGGGGCCTGGCGGTAGATGCCGGTCGTATCGGCATAGCACACCGCGCCGTCCGGCGCAAGCGCGATCGCGCTGCCGTAGGGGCTTGCAAGAAAACCGGCCTGCGCTGTCGCCAGCGTGCCGTCGGTATCCACCCGCAGAAGGTCGCCGGCCGAGTTTGTGACATAGAGGAAGGGTGTGCCGTCCGCATCGGCGGCCGGCAGCATGGCCTGGACATCGCTTGTGCGGGTGGAGATGACCATATCGCCGCCCTCCTGCGCGGGCAGTGTGACCCAGGCCGTGATCTGCCGGGTTTCGAGGTCGTAGAACAAAAGGTCGCCAGGCAGCATGCCGGGCTCGGTCGATATGGGGGCCAGCGCCAGCGTGTTCTCATCGACAAAGGCCAGCGAGGCGAAGGCATACAGCCCCTCGATCTGGCCCGGCAGCGGCAGTTCGGTCAGAGTCCCGTCCGGCGCGGCGAGCCAGGCGCGGGTCTGGCGCTCTTCAGGCGAGCGGCCGACATAGGTAAAGAACACGCAGGCCCCGTCGCCCCGCACCGCGCTGACGCCGAAGTTGCCGCCGGTCTGGGCCGCCCAGTCGAGCGGTTCGGCCTGCCAGGTGGCGCCGTTATCGGCCGAAGTCAGCCGGGTGACTTCGGTCGGGTCGGTCGATTCGTCCCGCGCATAGGCGACCAGGCTGCCGTCGTCAAGCCGTGCGGGCGGGTCGGGCAGGTAGAGGTTCTGCGGCAGGGTGTCGATCGTGCTTTCGACCCACCGTCCCTGCGGTACGGCGTCGGCCGGGGCGGCGGTGGCTTCGGCCGCGCCGGATGCCGAAGCCGGCGTGGCGCCGCCGGGTTCGCCGCCCGCACAGCCGGCGAGCGAGAAGGCCATCGCCCCGGCCAGCAGGGCGGATACAAGCGAGAGTTTCGGTTTCATGGGATACCTCCGTCATGATCTTCAGGATGCCGCCATTCTACCAGCCCAAGCTGAAAAAAACCTGCAAAGGGAGCAGAGAAATTTTTGCAGACTTTTTTCAGGTTTCTGGTGTATACTGGTTTCGTTACAACCACATCCATAAGGGGAGAACCATGCGGATTTTGCTGATTGAGGATGATGCGGCGCTCTGCGATGTGCTGCAGCCGAGTTTGCAGGCTGCGGGCTTTGCCTCCGACTGCTGCCACACCGGGGCGGACGGGCTGGCGCTGCTGACCACCGGCTTCTACGACGCCTGCATCCTGGACAGGATGCTGCCTGAGATTGACGGCATCGCGCTGCTGCGCAAAGCCAGGCAGGCCGGGGTCACCATCCCGGTGCTGATGCTGACCGCGCTCGGCCAGGTGGGGGACAGGGTTATGGGCCTGGACGCCGGGGCCGATGATTACCTGACCAAACCGTTTGACACCCGCGAACTGCTGGCCCGGCTGCGGGCGCTGACCCGCCGCCCGGCCGCGCTCCACCCCGATGAAAACAGGCTGCGCTGCGGCGACCTGACCCTCGATACCGCCGAGCATACGCTTTCCGGCCCGGCCGGCAGCGTCACGGTCAGCCGGCGGGAGTGCGACCTGCTTGCGGTGTTTTTCCGCGCGCCGGGGCTGCTGCGCGGGCGCGCCCAGCTGCTCGGCAGCGTCTGGGGCGCCGACGCCGAGGTCGAGGAGGCAAGTTTGGACAGCTACATCCGTTTCATCCGCCGGCGGCTGGCGGCGGTGGGCAGCCGGGCGGCGATCGTCACGGTGCGCGGCGCGGGCTACCGGCTGGAACTGAGCCCCCCGGCCAGGGAGGCCCCGGATGCTTGAAACGCTGTGCCGCAAACTGACCCTGCTGTTCGGCCTGCTGACCGCCGCCGTGCTCGGCGCGGCGCTGGCCGTCACCTGCCGCATGGCGCAGAACGAAGCGCGCGCGGCATCCGACCTGCTGTATGCCAACACGATCTCTTCGATTGAGGACACCGTGACCGGCAGCGGCCTTGTGCGGGATTCCTGGCTTGCCCGGCTGGAAGCCGAAGGCCGGCTGGTCATCACGATGGAGGACAACGGCCTGCCGCTGGCCTTCCCGGGCGGCTGGGCCCCGGCCGATGACCGCGCCGCGCTCCTTGCCGCGGCGCGGCAGCAGGCTGCGGCGGCCGG
>URKR01000046.1 GCA_900548355.1 uncultured Oscillospiraceae bacterium | reverse complement strand
AGCCGTGCGCGGCTGTTGCCCCTTTTGCAGCGTGTCGAGTTTCTCGACACGCTGAGACCGGGGAACGCCCGGCCAGGCTATTCCTTTCTAGTATACCCACTTTGCCGCTTTTGTGCAAGGCGGCCGGAAGGGATTCCGGCGGGCGCTGCACAAAAAAACGGCGCCCTGCCTCCTGGTGGGGCAGGGCGCCGGCAAAGAAGCGGCAAAGATTAAATTAGCCGGTGACAGTCACGCTGGTGATATGGGGGTTCGCGCCCTCATACCAGTACAGGAAACCTTCGCAGTCGATGGTCTGGCCGACTTCAAGGTTCTTGACAGCGCTGTACACCTCAGAGGAAGCGTCGCACAGGTAGCTCTCGATCACGAAGGAGTAGGTGCCGCCGTTGTAGCTGACATTGAAGTAGAGATCGCTGCCCTCTTCGCCGGAGCCGTCGTAGTTGTACAGGAAAGCAACTTCGTTGCCGTCGGCATCGGTGCTCGGCGCAACGGTCAGGCCGGTGAACTTGACCTTTTCATTCTGATGGCTCTCAAGCTCATCGGTGCCGAGCAGCTCGGTCACGTCCAGCGGTTCCGACACGAAGGTGTCGCCGTCAAGGATTGCGTCAAGCTTGCCGTCCATGATCTCCACTTCGCCCGACCATTCCGACTTGAAGCCGGTGATCTGAACCTGGGTGCCTTCGGTCATCGCGTCGTATTCTTCCTGGGTGCAGGCCATGTCATAGGCAAAGTAGCCGCCGTCCTGATCCTGCAGGTAAACGGTAGCGGTGCCCTGCTCGGCATAATAGCTCTGCTTGGCCTGTACATATGCCTGGATCGTGACCTCGGTATCCAGGTCGGCGGCCATGTACTCGTCATAACTCAGCACGGTGGCTTCGGTGGTCTCGGTGGTCTCGGCGGCCGAGCTGGCTTCAGACGAAGCGGCTTCCGAGGAGGCAACCTCGGAGGAGGAGGCGGCTTCCGAGGAGGAGGCGGCTTCCGAAGTTGCGCCGCCGGCACAGGCGGTCAGCGCGCCGGCCAGGCAGAGCGCCAGCGCAGTGGTCATCAGTTTCTTCATGGTGGAAAACTCTCCTTTACTCTATGTCGTGGCGGGCGGGCCGGCCCCAAAAAGCGCAGGACCGTCAAGACCGCAGCCCGAACACTTTTATTATAGCGGGAACCCGGCAAAAATCAACCGTTTGCGCCCTGTTGCGAAGAATTCGTTACCATTTTGGAAGATTTTCCCCCGCGGCCCGCCCGGCTGCGCCGCCACTGCCGCCACAGCACGCCCAGAATGCAGGCCCATGCGGCGCCAAGCGCCGCAAGCAGGGCCACGGCGGTGGGGGGCAGTGGGCCCAGGTCTGTTTTTGCGCTGCCGCTCACCGAAACCGAATCCAGGTGGTAGAGCGCTTCGGTATCGGTGTAGAGCTGGGCGATTGAAGCGTCGTCCACCGTTTGGTGGCGGCGGATCGATTTGGTAACCTCCTCCACCAGCTGCCCGGCGGCGTTGCGCAGGCTGGCCGACCCGTTGAAAACCGGCGTGGTGAAGGTGTTGGACAGATTCTCCAGCAGCAGCTGCACCGCTTCGATCTTGACGGCGTAGTGGGTGTCGTTGTCCTCACCGGCACGGGAAAGATAGTCCTGGTAGGCGGGGTTCTGCTGCGCGCGGGTGGTGACTGGCACATAGCCCTCGGTTTCAGAGTAGCTGATCTGTACATCGTCGGTCAGCAGATACTGCGCGAACAGCCAGGAAGCAAGTACCTCCTGCGGGTCGGTTTTGTTGAACACACAGACCGAAGGCCCCTGGCTGATCATCTGTGGGTGATCGGGGTCAAACTGCGGAACCATCCGCACGGCGGTCTCAAATTCAACAATCTCGTCGGGGTCAATGTCAACAAGCGGGGCGTCGGTGCCCATCCAGGTGGAGCCGGCCGTTGAATCAACGGCAAAGATGCACTGCCCGGCGTTCAGGAAATTGGCAGGGTAACCCGAAATTTTGAAGGTTGAAAACGCCCCGGTTTCGGTGTGCCGGGCGATGGTGTGCAGCAGCTCGGTTGTTGTGTCGTTGAAAAGTTGGATCTCACCGGCGTCGGTCGAATAGCCGGCCCCGCGCTGGCGCAGCATCTGGATCATCATGTTGTCGGTGGACTTATAAATGAACGGGATCAAAACCTCCTGCCCGTTGGCCGCATAGATGCCGTCATCGCCCAGCGTGGCGGCCGCAGCGTCGCTGACTTCCCAGATGAAATCCCAGGTCAGCACATCGGGCAGCGTATAGCCGAGCGATTCCACCATCGTCTTGTTGATGTAGCAGGCTTCGGTGGAGCGCATGTACGGCAGGGCATAATAGGCGCCGTTCAGCCGGCACTCTTCCAAAAACTGCGGTACAATCTCATTCTGCGCAGGGCCTTCGTAGTGAAGCGCGCTGCCGCCAAGACCATATTCCGGGTCGGCGAACAGATCGTCAAGCGGCACTACCACGTTGTCGCCGGTCATATAGGTTGCGATATGGTCGGGGTAGGTGATGCAGACATTTGGGGTGGTACCGGTTGAGATGTTGGTGATGACATCGTTGTAGATATCGCCATAGTCGGTATACAGCCGCAGCGTGACCGTGATGTTGGGGTACAGTGCCTGAAAGTCCTCAATCGCCTGGCGGTAGATCTCGGTCTGGTGTATGTTGGTATCGTTTTTGGCCCAGAAGGTAATCTCATACTTGCGTGTCTCGTCAAAGGTATCGGGCACCGCAAAGGCGGCCTGTTCGCGCTGGCCGTGGCAGCCGGCCAGGCAGAGTGCGGCGGCCAGCGCGGCCGCCGGGGCCAGAAGTTTGTAGTTCATCCCTTGGTGCCCCCTCTCGAAACGCCTTCCATGATCTTCTTGCGGAAAGCCAGGAACAGCAGGATCAGCGGCACCGAAATGACGACGACAGCCGCCATCATGGCGGGGATGTTCTCCCGCCCGAAACCGTTTTCACGGATTTCCTGAATGCCGTTTGACACAAGGTAGTATGCCGGGTCGTCGGTGATCAGCCTCGGCCAGACATAGGAGTTCCAGCACTCAATGAGCTTGAGGATCGTGATTGTGACAATCGTCGGCCGGCAGATCGGGATCATAACTTTCCAAAGGTATTTGAGATCCGAAGTCCCGTCCACCTTGGCGGCTTTGTAGAGCTCGTCGGGCACCTGTTCAAAGTTTTCCTTGAGCAGGTAGGTGTAAAACACCGAAGTGATGGAAGGCAGGACCAGCCCCAGAAAACTGTTGCGCAGGTCAAGGTTGGTAATCGTGACAAAGTTTGTGATGACGACAAGCTCGGTCGGGATCATCATCATGGAGAGGAAAAAGGCGAACAGAAAATTGCGCCCGCGGAACCGCAGCCTCGCAAACGCATAGGCGGCAAGCGTCGTGGTGACCACCATGATCGCGGTCGTTGCGACCGAGAAGATGAGCGTGTTGAGCAGGTATCCGCCGAGCGGCACCGCCGTGAAAGCGTTTGCATAGTTTTCCAGCGTGGGTTGCAAGGTGAAAAAGACCGGCATATGCTCCGAGTTGTAGGCCCCGTAGCTTTTCAGGCTGGTCAGCACCATCCAGTAAAACGGGAACAGGACGACGACGGCCCAGACGCTCAAAAAAAGATGGGTGCAGGCAGTCTGGATGGCATCGCGCCGGCGCAGCTTGCGCTGCAGCGCCTCATAGTCGGACTTGGATTCCGGCATGATTTGGGAAGACATGGAAAACGCGCCCCCTTTCAGGACCGGGCCTGCTTGCGGGTGACGAGCAGGTTGATGCAGGTGATGGTCAGCACGATCGCAAACAGGATGATCGCCGCGGCCGATGCATAAGAAGGGTAGCCGCCGCTGTCGCCGTAGAGCATATCGTAGACATAGCCGACGATCGTGTTCATGCCCGCGGCGTTCAGATCGGTGCCGAACAGGGCCACCGCGTCGCTGTAGGCCTTGAACGCGCCGATAAAGCCGGTGATGACAAGGTAAACGATCATGGGTGCGATCATCGGCAGCGTGATGCGGAAGAAAATCCGCGTCTTGGAGGTGCCGTCCACCCGGGCGGCCTTGTAGTAGCTCTCATCCACCGAGGCGATCGCGCTGGTCAGAACCAGGATCTTGAAGGGCAGCACGACCCAGATCGTGTAAAAGCAGAGCACGAACATCTTGGCCCAGTGCGGGCCGTTGATGAAATCGATCGGCCCCACGCCGAAAAGCCCGAGCACGAGGTTGACAAGGCCGTCGGTATACTCGGTGCGCTGGAACAGCACCATGAACACAAGCCCGACGGCGAGGGTGTTGGTCACATAGGGCAGAAAGTAGATCGTCTGGTAGAGCTCCCGCAGCTTTTTGATCGAGCTGAGCGCCGTCGCAATCAGCAAAGCGAGAATTGTCGAGATCGGCACCGTGATGATGACGAGGACGAAGGTGTTTTCAACCGCCTGCAAAAAGTAGGGGTCGTGCAGGACATAGGAATAGTTATACAGCCCGATGCCCTGGTAGGTTTGGGAAGCAAAGTTGAAGCATTCCTCCACCGAATAGACCAGCACGTCGATCAGTGGATACACCAGGAATGCCGCCAGCAGAACGAGCGCCGGCAGCAGGTAGAGCCAGGCTTTTTTGGAATTGCGTTCCATGCCGGTTCCCCCTTCCCGCCTTAGCGCTGCGGCGCGGCAACAGGCAGCCGCGCGCCGGTTTCCACATCGAACAGAAAGACCTTTTCCGGGTTAAGAGCCAGCCGAACCTCGGCCGCGCCGGGGTCAACCTCTTTGGCAGAGCGCAGGATCACCCGCAAAGTATCGGCCTGGCAGGCTTTGTGGGTGGCCACAATGCTCACATCGCGGCCAAGTACCTCGACCCGGTTCACACCGCAGACAAACGGCCCTTCGGCCGCCGGGGCGAACCCTTCGGGCCGGACGCCGACCGTGACCGGCCCTTCGGCCGCGCCGGGCACGGCCAGCACGGCTTCGCCGGAAAGATACAGCGCGCCGCCGCGCACCTCGCCTGCAAAGACATTGATCGGCGGGGTGCCGAGGAATTTCGCGACAAACAGGTTGGCCGGGTCGTCGTAGACTTCCTGCGGCTTGCCCTGCTGCATCAACACGCCATCCTTCATCACGACAATGAAATTCGAGATGCTCATCGCCTCCTCCTGGTCGTGGGTGACAAAGAGGGTGGTGATGCCGGTGCGTTTCTGAATTTTGCAGATTTCCTCCCGTGTTTGCAGCCGCAGCCGGGCGTCCAGGTTGGAAAGCGGTTCATCAAGCAGCAGAACCCGCGGCATCTTGACCAGCGCCCGGGCAATCGCGACCCGCTGCTGCTGCCCGCCCGAAAGCTCGCGCGGTTTGCGGTCAAGCAGCTCCTCAATCTGGACAAGCGAGGCAACCTTGCGCGCGCGGTCCTGCATTTCGGCGCGGGAGGGGCGTTTGTCGCCCTTCAGGTTTTGCAGCGGGAACAGGATGTTCTGCATAACGGTCAGGTGCGGGTAGAGCGCATAGTTCTGGAAAACCATCCCGACGCCGCGCAGTTCGGGCGGCAGGGCGGTGACGTCTTCTTCACCAAATAAAATTTTGCCCGAAGTCGGGGGTTCCAGCCCGCAGATCATGTTCAGGGTTGTGGACTTGCCGCACCCGGAAGGCCCCAACAGCCCAACCAGCTGGCCGTCCGGCACCGTAAAGCTCAGATCGCGTACCGCCGTGGTCTCGCCCTCGGCTTTGCGGCCGCGGGCGGGGAAGGTTTTCGTAAGGTGCTGCAGTGTGATATTCATCGGCTCCATCTCCTGCTTGGTCTCGATCAGGGGGCGGCTGCTGTGGCCGCCGCATCGTTTTCAAATCCGCGGGGCGCGGCAGAACCCTGGGCCGGGCAAGCGCTGCGCCCCCAAACGCCCCGCAGGGCATTCCTTTACGATTATAACGGATTTTTTTCTGCATCACAAGAGAAAATCCGCCCCGTGCCGCCCCGGCGACGCAAAAAAGCCCGCAGCCGGGGCAACGGCCGCCGGCTGCGGGTGAAAATATCTCGAACGGGGCGGCAAAGGCGCTCAGCCTTCGTCGTCGTTCATGTTGCCAAGAGCCTTCGATTGCTCAATGACCTTGGCTTCCAGCATCTGGGGCAAAGTTTCATACCGCACAAACTCGAAAGAATAGTGCCCGCGGCCCTGGGTCAGCTGACGCAGGAAAGTGTTGAAATCCTGCATTTCGGCCATCGGGACTTCGGCCTCCACAACCTGGCCGCCTTCGTCGTCGGGCGACATGCCGAGCACCCGGCCACGCCGCTTGGTCACTTCACCCATGATGTCGCCGGTGTTATCGGCCGGCACATGGGCCTTCAGCGTGCCGAAGGGTTCAAGCAGCACGGGGCCTGCTTCGGGGATGGCTGCCTTGTAGGCGAGCTTGGCCGCCATGATAAAGGCCATCTCGCTCGAATCGACCGGGTGGTAGCTGCCGTCCAGCAGCGTCGCTTTCATGCCGACCATCGGGTAGCCTGCCAGCACGCCGTGCGCGGCGGCCTGCCGCACGCCCTTTTCAACGGCGGGGAAGAAGTTCTTCGGCACGCTGCCGCCGAACACCTTCTCCTCAAACTGGATCTCATCGCCTTCGCAGGGTTCGAACTGGATCCAGACATCGCCGAACTGGCCGTGGCCGCCGGTCTGCTTTTTGTGGCGGCCCTGGGCCTTGCAGCTCTTGCGGATCGATTCGCGGTAGGGCACGCGCGGCGCTTCCAAAGTGATCTCAACGCCGAACTTGTTTTTGAGTTTGGCCACCGCAACCTCCAGGTGCTGGGTGCCAAGCCCCGCGATGACCTGCTGCTTGGTCTCGGGGTCGATCATGAAGGTGATCGAGGGGTCTTCCTCCATCAAACGGGCCAGCGCGCCCGAAACCTTGCCCTCGTCGCCCTTCTTGGCCACCTTGACCGCCATGCGGTAGTTGGCTGTCGGGTATTCGGGGGCGGCCAGCTTGACCACGCGGGCCGGGTCGCACAGGGTATCGCCGGTCTTGGCGGTGGGCAGCTTGGCCACCGCGCCGATATCGCCGGCCGGGATGCAGGCGGCGTCGGTTTGCTTTTTGCCGCAGACAGTCAGGGTCTTGCCCAGCCGCTCGGGCTGGCCGGTGCGGGCGTTGACCACGTTTGAAGCGGCGCTCAGCTTGCCGGCGGCCACCTTCAAAAAGCTCAGCTTGCCCACAAAGGGGTCGGCCACGGTCTTGAACACATAGGCGCAGAGCGGGGCGTCGGGGTCAACCGCAATCTCGACGGGGTTGCCGTCGGCATCCTCGGCCATCTGGGCGGCGGGGGCGGGCAGCAGCTCCTTGAGGTTGTAGACAAGCATATCCAACGCCTGCAGGTTGACCGCGCTGCCGCAGAGCACCGGCGTGATCTGGCCGCTGCGCACGCCGGCCGCCATGCCGGCAACAATCTCCTCGGTTGTGAAGGGCTCACCCTCGAAGAATTTTTCCATCAGCGCTTCATCGGTCTCGGCAATGGCCTCGTTCATGGCCTGGATCAGGCCCTCGAACCGGTGGCCGATGTCGGGCAGATCAATCTGGATCTGTTTGCCGCTTTCGTATTTGAACGCTTTCTGGCTGAACAGGTTGATGTAGGCGACGGTGCCGTCATCCAGGCGCGCCGGTACGACGCAAGGGCAGATCGAAGGGCCGAACTCAATCTTGAGCTGTTCGAGGATCTTGAAGTAATCGGCGTTTTCGAGGTCGGTCTTGGTCACAAAAACCATCCGCGCCTTGTTGTTCTTGACGGCAAGGCGGTAAGCTTTCTCGGCCCCGACGCTCACGCCTGACCGGCCGGATACGCAGATCAGCACGCTGTCGGCGGCAAGCACGCCCTCGCAGGCGGCGGCCTCAAAGTCAAACAGGCCGGGCGCATCGATCAGGTTATACTTGGTTCCGCTCAGCTCAACCGGCACGACGCTCGCGTTTAGCGAAGTCTTGCGCTTGGCCTCTTCGGGGTCAAAGTCGCTGGCAGTGGTGCCGTCTTCCACCCGGCCCATGCGCTCGGTCGCGCCGGACAGGTAGAGCAGTGCCTCCACCAACGTCGTCTTGCCGCAGCCGGCGTGGCCGGCCACCAGGATATTGCGGATGTCTTTGCTGGCATATTCCATTGTCTATCGAACCTCTCTTCGCGCCCAAGCGGCCGCAGGCGGCCTTCGGCGATTTTGTGGGCATTCCATCTGCCCTGCATGTTTCTACTTTACCACAACTTTGGCAAAAATTAAACAGTTTTTTTGCCAAGTTCATAAAAATTTTGTATATTTAACCGGTCTTTGCGGGCTGTATTGCGCAGCAGCGTGAAATTTGAACGGGGCGGCCTTATTCAAGCTGCAGCACCGCCACTGTGATGTCGTCCGGCCGGGCCCCCGCACGGCGCTTGGCGCTGTCAGCCAGGGTACGGGCCACCTGGTCGGGGGTGTGGTGCAGCCGGGCTTCCAGCTGCAGCTGTTCCATCAGCCAGTCCGCTCCGTCGGCCAGCGCGCCGTCGGACACCAGAACCACCATATCCCCGGCCGAAAGGCTGAAGGCCGTGCTTCGGCCTTCCACCGCCTCACTGACTCCCATCGGCAGGCTCGGCGCTTCCACCATCCGGGCCACCGCCCCGCGCACAACAAAGCTTGGCGCCGCGCCGGCCTTGAACAGCCCGGCCCGCCCGGTGTACAGGTCAACGGTCAGCAAATCAAGCGTTGCGCCGGATTCGGTTTCGGCATTTTTCAGCCCGAGGGCCACATTCACAAGCCGCGCCGCGCTTTCGGCCGCAAAGCCGGCGCGCAGCAGCTGGCCGGTCAGCTGGGCGGCCATCCGCCCGTCCACCGCCGCGCTCTTGCCGGTGCCCATGCCGTCGCACAGCAGCATCTGGGCGCGGCCGGCTTTGTCACAGAACTGGCTGCAGGCGTCGCCGCTGACCATCTCGGGCGGGGCGGGCCGGCTGGCCAGCCCGAAAGCCGGGGTGAACAGCGGCCGTTCGCCAAACCGCAGCATGGTCACTGTGCGGCAGGGGGTAATGTCGGGCAGTGCAAAATCCCGCCGGCACAGCCGGCTGACCTCTTTGGTCAGGGCGGCGGCTTCCTCCACGCTGAACCGCACCCGCGGCACCGTCACATCGGCGGTCAGCCGGCCGGTTGCATCGGCGGTCACGCTGCATTCGAGCGGCTCCAGCCCGAGCGAAGCGAACAGCGCGGCCAGCCGGGCTTCCCGGCGCGGGTCGGGCAGGCCGGCACGGCCAAGCTGCTCGGCCATCTGGGCCATGGCCGAGGCCATGGCGCTGTACTGCTCGGTCAAAGCGCTGCGCAGCACGCCGGCCCGCGCGCGTGCCTGCCGCCGGCTGCACCACAGCCTGTAACCATGGTTGACCGCGCCGCACAGGTCGCTCGGGTGGGTACAGACGCTGAGCTGGCCGGGAAGATCCTCAATCTCAACCCGGCTGCGAGCGTCCAGCACGCCGCGCAGCGCGTACAGCCCGTCAACGGCGGTGGAATAACCGCGTACCCAGCACAGGCTGCGCCGCTCGCACCCCTGGCAGATATGCCGTGCCGCGTATTCCACCACAAAGTCGTAGCTTTCCCCCTTGGGCGGCAGCTGCCGGGCGCAGACTTCGTTGACGGTGGCGGCAATCTGTGAAAGGGTATCGGCAATACCATTCAGCCGCCGTGCCGCGCCAGTCAGGCTTTGGGCGGCGGCGGGCGGGGCCGGCGGCGGGAACACCCCGCGCAGCCATTTGGCCGGGCAGCCCAGGCAGAGC
>URKR01000045.1 GCA_900548355.1 uncultured Oscillospiraceae bacterium | reverse complement strand
CCGCGCGCTGCAGGCCGGCGGGGCCGCCCCGGCCGCCGCCGCCCGCCAGGCTGCTGCCGGCACCCCGTTTTCAAAAGGCGAGGTGTACAAGGCGATGGTGCGAAACCGCTGAGCGGCCGCTCCCTGCCGGCGCCGGCAGGGACATTTTTTGACAGTTTTGATCCCCAGGAGGTATTCCGTTTATGTCCGCCGAAACCAGCAAGATCCTTGTGGTCAGCGACACCCACGGCCGTGTGACCCGGGTGCGGTGGCTGCTGCGCCATGAAACCGCCGACGCGCTCTTCTTTTTGGGCGACGGCCTGTATGACCTGGAGCAGGCTTTGACCCAGGAACGGCTGCAGCCCCCATACCCGATGTATCGCGTGCGCGGCAACTGCGATATCGGCTACCCCGACCCGGCCGAGGGCCTGGCCCCGTTTGGCGGGGTGCTGTTTTTCTATACCCACGGCCATCTGTACAACGCCAAAAGCAGCTATGAACCCTTGCTGGAGGCCGGCGCCGCCCGGGGGGCCGACGTTGTGCTGTTCGGCCACACCCATCACCAGGCCCGGGTACCGGCCAAGCCCGGCGCGCCGGCGCTTTTCAACCCCGGCAGCCTGCGGGATACCGGCAGCTACGGTGTGATCACGGTGGAGGACGGCGCCTGCGCTTTCGGGTGGAAGCGGGTGCCGCAGGACCTGTGAAGGTGCTGTATCTGCCGGCGGTGGATTCCACAAACCGCTGGGCCAAGGCGCACCTGGCTGAATTTGATGCGGTCGGCGCCGTGTGGACCATGAGCCAGACGGCCGGCCGCGGCCGCCTGGGCCGCGCCTGGGCCAACGCGGCCGGCCGCGCGCTGTATTATACGGCGGTGCTGCGCCGCCCCTTGGCCGACCCGGCCGCCCTGCCGCTCTATGCAAGCCTGGCGCTCAGCCGGGTGCTGGGGGCCAGGTACGGCATTGCCGCCCGGGTCAAGTGGCCGAACGACCTGCTGCTTGGCGGAAAAAAGATTGCCGGCATCCTGTGTGAAAGTGTTGCCGACGGGCGCGGCCGGGCCATCCTGTGCGGCATTGGGGTCAACCTTGCGCAGGAAGCCGCCATGTTTGAGGCCGCCGGCCTGCCCCATGCGACAAGCCTTGCGCTGCAGGGGGTGCAGGTTTCCCCCCAAGATGACGCCTCCGCCCTGGCCGAAGCGCTGACCGGCGAATTCGGCCCTGCGATGGAAGAATTTGCCGACCGCGGCTTTGCGGCCTGCCGTGATGCATACCGCCGCGCCTGCCTCAACCTTGGCCGCCGCGTGACCTTTGAAGGCGGCGCCGGCACCGCCATTGACATTGACCCCGAAGGCCGCCTGGTTGTGGAAACCGAAGCAGGCCCGACCCGGGTGTTTACCGGGGAGGTCAGCGTCGGCGGCATTTACGGGGCGGTGGATGCGGAAACCGGAGCGCCTCCCGCGCAGAATTAACAGAAAATTCATATGGATATAATATTTTTTTCGCAAGTCTTGGGTATCCTATAAGCACAGGGAACGGAGCCGCAACCGTTACCCTGGAACATGATTCCTCCTCACACCAAAACGATACCCCAACCGCCCCCGCCTGTCACCGCAAACAGGCGGGGGCAACCTTTTTTCGGCAGCACAAAAAAGCGGCGGGCCTTGCGGCCGGCCGCTTGTGTTTTTTCCGCCGTTTTCTTCGTCGGATCAGTCGATCCGACGGTACAGCAGCGGCTGGTCAAACCCGAAGGTCCGTTTGCCGTTAAGCTCCATTGTCTCGCTGACTTCGAGCCCGTCGGGGGAGAACCGCTCCCACAATGTGAACTTGAGCACCGGGGTGAACCAGCTTGTGCTGCCGCCCACCCAGGCGTTGCCCTCACGCCGGTAGAGCGCCGGCGTGAACTTTTTGGAAGGAACCAGGTCGGCATATTCCACCCGGCCCATGGCGGCATAGGTGAATGTGTCCTTATCATACCCGGCCGGGATTTCGTAGGAGGTCAGCCGGATGCCGTCGCCTTCCTCGGTAAAAAGAAACAGATGCGGCGAAGCATGGGTTTTGCCGTTGGCGGTGTAGGTGCTTTCTTCCACCACAAAAACGCCGGCAAACCCGGCGGGCAGGTGGGCGATCTTATCGTTGCAGGCGGTGTTGCAGTGCGCCGCCAGCGGAAAGTTCGGGTCAAGGGCCTGCTGTTCGGCGGCCTGGGCGGCGTTGTTGAACCGGCCGCAAAGCAGTGACAAAAATTCTTCCAGCATAGGGGTCTTCCTTTCCGGGGGCGGGCGCAAAAGCGGGCGTCCCCTTTCACGTTCAGCAGCGGTGCGCCATATGCCGATGCCGCTTTTGAACAGGATGGTTTCGAAACGCCGGTTCGGCGTGCCCCCATTATAGTCCCCCGGCCTGGCGCTGTAAAGGGGAAAAAACGCGGCGTCCCCCTTGACATCTTTGTTATAATAAGGTTAGCAGTTAGAAAAGCCAACTGCTAAACACATGCTCATAGGAACAGATGTTTGTGCTATGGATAAGATAGAAAGGTGCAGTATCATGGCAGAGAACAAGACCAAAATTGATATTTTTTCCGGCTTCCTTGGCGCGGGCAAGACAACCCTCATCAAAAAGCTGATTCAGGAAGCCTTCGGCGGTGAAAAGCTCGTGCTGATCGAAAATGAGTTCGGTGAAATCGGCATCGACGGCGGCTTCATGCGGGAGGCCGGCATCCAGGTCAACGAACTCAACTCCGGCTGTATCTGCTGCAGCCTTGTCGGCGATTTCCGCGAAGCGCTCAAGCAGGTTGTGGATACCTACCACCCCGACCGTATCCTGATCGAGCCTTCCGGCGTTGGCAAACTGTCTGACGTGACCCGCGCGGTGGAGGGCGTGGCCGAAATGCTGCCGGTCACCCTCAACAGCTTTGTCACGGTCTGTGATGTGAACAAGGTCAAACTCTATATGAAGAATTTCGGTGAGTTTTATGATGACCAGGTCAGCCATGCTTCCTGCCTGATCCTCAGCCGCACCGGCAACGCGAGCGAGGCCAAGATCAATGCGGCGGTGGATCTGCTGCAGCAGAAAAACCCGACGGCCACAATCGTCACGACCGATTGGGCTACCCTCAACGGCAAGCAGATTGTCGCGGTCATGGACGGCAAGCGGGATCTCGTCGCCGAGCTGATCGACCAGGCCCAGGCCGCGAACGCCGCCCACACCGGCGAGGAAGAGCATCACCACCATGGCGGGCACTGCCACCACGACCATGAAGAAGGCCATTGCTGCCATCACCATGACCATGAGGAAGGCCACTGCCATCACGAAGATGAGCAGGAGGAAGGCCACTGCTGCCACCATCACGACCACGAGGAAGGCCACTGCCATCACGAAGATGAGCAGGAGGAAGGCCATTGTTGCCACCATCACGACCATGAAGAGGGCCATGTCCATCACTATGACGAACATGGCGTCTGCAGCTGCGGCCACCACCATGACCACGATGCGGACGAAGTCTTCACAAGCTGGGGCCATGAAACGGCCCACAAGTACAGCCGCGAAGCGCTGGAGGCGGCGCTCGCCGCGCTGGATTCGGGCGAATACGGCGCTGTGCTGCGCGCCAAGGGCATTGTGGACGGCGGCAGCGGCTGGTTTGAATTTGACATGGTTCCCGGCGAGCATGAGATCCGCCCCTGCGGCCCCGATGTCACCGGCAAGGTCTGCGTGATTGGTTCCGACCTCAAGGAGGATGCGATCGCCCGGCTGTTTGAAATCTGAGCTTTGCTGAACCCCGGCGGGCCCTGCGGCCCGCCGTTGCTTGTGGCCCGCCGTGCGGTGTGTTATAATACCCCCAGATGAACGGAGGGGGATCGCGGATGAAAAAGCCGACGCTTGGCGATGTGCTGACGGTGGCGCTGGTGTTGGTGCAGTGCGTCTTTCTGCTGGCCGTGACCTTTGCGGCCGGCGGCGCAACGCTGGATGGCGATGCGGCCAAAGTCTGCGCGAATCTGCGCGGCGTCTGGGAACAGGGGCGGCTGATTTTGCAGGATTGGGTCTACCCCACCACCATGGAACTGGACTGCGCGCTGCTGTTTGCGCTGCCTTTCTATGGCCTGACCGGCGACCCGGTCCTGGCTCTGCACCTGGCCGATGGGGTGCTGGTCTTTGCATGGGCCGGGGTTGTCTGGCTTTTGTGCCGGCGGCTCGGCGCGCGGCGGGGCACCGCCGCGCTGGCCGTGCTGCTTGTGCTGGCGCCCTGGCGGTTTGGCATGCTGGATTACTGGAACATGCTGTTTTTGAACGCCGCCCAGTACAGTTTCAAGGTGCTGCTGCCGCTGCTGCTCTTTGCGCTGCTGCTGGCCCGCCGCCCCCGCGCGGGGGATTGGCTGCTCGCGGCGCTCTGCCTGGCCGGCATCGGGCTGACCGGGCTTTCCAGCGGGGTTTACACGGCGGCCTGCGGGCTGGCGCCGGTGCTGCTCTGGTTTCTCTGGCGCTGCTGGCGGCAGGCCTGCCGCCCTTCGGCGTTCCAGGGGGTCTGTGCAGGGGGCGCGGTGCTGGCCACCGGGGCCGGGCTCTGGGCGAACGCCGCGTTTGGCGCGGCAGCCAAGGGGGACAGCATGACGCTGGTCGGCGCGGCGGACTTCGTGACCAACGCAGCCAACTGCCTGGTCGGTTTCTGGCGGCTGTTTGGCGGCATCCCGGATGGAGAAACCCCGGTGGAAGCCCTCAGCCTGGCCGGCGTGACAACGCTGCTGCGGGCAGGTCTGGCGGCGGCGCTCATCTGGGCGGCGGTGCGGGCCGTGCGCGGGCTGCGCCGCTGGCGCCGGCGTCTGCCGGACGGGGCCGGCTGCCTGGTGTGGATGTTCGGCTGGAACCTGGCCGTGCTGCTGCTGACCGATACCCGTTACGGCGACCCGCTGTTTGAATACCGATATCACCTGATGGGCGCGGTGCCTCTGCTGATTTTGCTGGCAATCACGCTGGGCCGGCTGCCGGCAACGCTGGTGCGGCTGCCGGCCCGCCTGCTGGCGGCCGGCGCTGTGCTGGCGGTTGTGGTGCTGGCGGATGCCGGCGCCGTGGGGGCGATCTGGCAACCGGATGGAACCGTCGGCGTCACCACGCCGCAGCGGCAGCTGGTTGACGCGCTTGACGAACTTGCGGTCGAAGCCGACGATGTCTTTGTCGATTACGAGGCCGGCGGGGCTGAAATCTGCGCCGCGCTGGATGGCCGCCGGCGGTATGTGATCCTGGAATCCGGCTGCGAAACAACGATTGTCTACGACGGCCCCCGCGGCGATGCCGACGCTTCCAGCTATGGCGCGCCAAGCGTTCTTGCGCTGAAGGCGGGGCAGCCGCTGTCCGAACGCGCGCCGGCCTGGCTGGCCGCGCAGTATCAGTACCTGGCCCGGGCCGGCGGGTATGACCTGTATGCCTGCACCGGCCGGAACCTGCTGGACGGCAGCGCTGGGCTCGGGTTTGGCAGCGAAGCGGTGGATTATTGCAACAGCCGCGGCTATATCTGCAACGGCACCGTGGATACGGACCGCCGCCTCCATGCCCAGGGGGCCGGCGTCGTGGTGGAATCCGACGCACTGCCGGTACATTGCGACGCGGTGCTGACGCTTGAATACGAGATTGTGTCCGGCGCTGGCGGTACGCTGCGCGCACGCCAGGGCGGGGAAGTTGTGGCCGAAACCCGGTTTACAGGGCGCGGCGAAGTGCAGCTTGACCTGCCGGCCGGCGAGACGGCGCTGGAAATAGAGCTCGACCCTGACACCGAAGCGACGATCGGAAGGCTCATATTTCGGAAAAGGTGAGAAAAAGCGGTTTGGCCGCGGGCCCTTGCCACGCCGTGCGCAGGGGACGATGCCGGATTGCCCCGGGAACCCTGCCCCGCCGCAGACCGCCCCGGCCGCAATCTGTACAAATTCCAACCTGCATTTTTGGGCAATATTTCTGCGGCGGCCACACGCCGCCGATCTACCAGGATTTTACACTCTCACACATCCCCCAGGAGGATAGTTCCTATGGCACGCAAACAGATCCCCGTTTACCTTTTTGTCGGCATGCTGGAAAGCGGCAAAACCAAATTCATTCAGGAAACCATGGAGGACCCGCAGTTTGATTCGGGCGATAAGACCCTGCTGCTTGTCTGTGAGGAAGGCGAGGAGGAATACGACCCCGACCGCTTCGCCTTCGGCGGCGTGACCGTCGCCACGATTGAGGACAAGGCCCAGCTCACCGAAGCCCGCCTGCTGGAACTTGAAAAAAAGAGCAACTGCGGCCGGGTGATTGTGGAGTATAACGGCATGTGGCTGCTGCAGGACCTGGCCGATGCGCTGCCCGCGCACTGGGTCATCTATCAGTGCCTGGCCACTGCCGACGGCACAACGATCAAAACCTATGCCGGCGACAATGCGATGCGGGCGCTGCTGCTGGATAAGCTGCGCGCAAGCGAGCTGCTTGTTGTCAACCGGGCCGAAAAGGTCAACGACGACGATTCCCGCCAGCTGATCCACAAACTTGTCCGCCAGGCCAGCCGCCGCTGCGACATTGCCTACGAATTCGGCGACGGCTCGGTCGCCTATGACGATATCCCCGATCCGCTGCCCTTCGATGTGGAGGCGCCCGTCATTGACATCCCGGCGGAGTTTTTCGGCGTCTTTTATATGGACTGCATGGACGACCCCGAAAAATACAACGGCAAGACGGTTCGCTTCCTTGCGCAGGTCTGCCAGACCCCGCGCGCGGGCAAGGACAGCTTTGTGCCCGGCCGCTTCGCGATGACCTGCTGCGTGCAGGACATCCAGTTTGTCGGGTTCCCCTGCAAATATGCGGAGTACAAGACCCTCCAGCAGCGGGACTGGATCACCCTGACCGCCAAGCTCAACCTGAAATTCCACCCGATTTACAAAGGCCAGACCCCCGATTCCACCGGCCCGGTGCTGAGCGCGATCAAGGTGGAAAAGGCCGAAAAGCCGCTGGACGACGTTGTCATGTTCAGCTGAAAACCGGCGCCAAAAAGCGCGTATTCACAAAGAATTTACACAAATTTGCCTTGCCGATTCACCCGGGTCTGGTATAATAAAAGGTGGGGGGGCAAAACCCCGTACGGATACAACGCCTAACTTTCAGGGAGGATCTGGCATGCACAATGGGTCTTTGACCGCAATCACCCGCACCGCCGCGCAGCTGGAGCGCGAAGGCCGTTACGCACGCACCCGCCGGTTTTACCAGCATGGCGGGGTTACGGTGTATGCACATTGCGTCCGGGTGGCGGCGCTCAGCTGCCGCCTGGCCGACGCCATGGGGTTGGCAGTGGACCGCGCGGCGCTGGTGCGCGGCGCGCTGCTGCACGATTATTTCCTCTACGATTGGCACGATAAAGACCCCAGCCACCGGCTGCATGGTTTCACCCATCCGCGCCGCGCGCTGGAAAACGCCGCGGCGGATTGGGAACTGACCGACCGCGAGCGGGATATCATCCTGCACCATATGTTCCCGCTGACCCCGCTGCCGCCCCGCAGCCGTGAAGCCTGGCTCGTCTGCCTGGCCGACAAGCTCTGCGCCGTGCAGGAGATGGCGATGACCCCCGCCCGCCGGCGGATGGCGCGCGCCGGCGCGTGACCGCCGTTTCCGCCGGCAAGGGGCCGCATACGCCCGAAACACCAACCCGAAAGGCCCCGCCATGCCCATCCATGAACTGACTGATCTGAACGACCCCGCGCTTGACCTGTTTGCGCGGCTTACCGATACCCAGCTGCGCCGCCGGCAGGAAGCCGCGACCGGCGTTTTTGTGGCCGAAAGCCCCAAGGTGATCCACCTTGCGCTGGACGCCGGCTGCACCCCGCTGGCGCTGCTGATGGAGCGCCGCCAGCTGGAAGGCCCGGGCGCGGGGGTGGTGGCCCGGTGCGAAGGGGTGCCGGTCTACACCGGCCCGCGTGAGCTGCTTGCCGCACTGACCGGCTATACCCTGACCCGCGGCGTGCTCTGCGCCATGGCGCGACCCGCCCCGCGCACGGCGGCCGATGTCGCCCAAAACGCCCGGCGGCTTGCGGTGCTGGAAAACATTGTCGATGCAACAAATGTCGGCGCTATTTTCCGCTCGGCCGCTGCGCTTGGTATAGACGGCGTGCTGCTCAGCCCGGCCTGCTGTGACCCGCTGTGCCGCCGCGCGCTGCGGGTCAGCATGGGGCATGTGCTGCGCCTGCCCTGGGCGCGGCTCGGGCAGGATGTCCATGCCTGGCCGGCAGCCGGCCTTGCCGAACTGCGCGCGCTTGGCTTTGCGACGGCAGCGCTCGCCCTGCGGGACGACGCGCGCCCCATAGGGGACGCCGCCATTGCCGCGCTGCCGAAGCTTGCGCTGCTGCTTGGCACAGAAGGGGACGGCCTGCTGCCTGAGACAATCGCCGCCTGTGATTACACGCTGCGCATCCCGATGCGCCCCGGCGTGGATTCGCTCAACGTCGGCGCGGCTGCGGCGGTCGCGTTCTGGGTGCTGGGCGGGCGCTGAGGCGCCGGGTGGAAGATTTTTTCATATTTTCGCTTTTTTTCCGGCCCGGGCCTTGACAAACCCGGGCTGATTCTAGTATAATTATAGCCTGCAAGGCTGCCCCCGAGCATGGGCATTGCCGAGACAACGCCCACGAATGGGGAATTACCGCACAAAGGAGGAAAAGCGAGATGAAACAGACTTTCCAGCCCAAGAAGCGTCAGCGCAGCCGCGTTCATGGCTTTCTGAAGCGCATGGCCAGCAAGAACGGCCGCAAGGTCATTGCCCGCCGCCGCGCCAAGGGCCGCAAGAGCCTGACTGTCTGAGCAAGGCACCCAAAGATTGCACGAAGGCCGCTGAAACTGGTTTCAGTGGCCTTTTTTGCTAGGATGTACCAGGAAATCGAACCCCTCGCTTGCAGCCATCCATCCCCGCAAAGGAACAAACCATGCGTTACCGAGTTTTGAACAAAAACCGGGATTTTACCCGGATCTATGCCCGCGGCAAAAGTTATGTGCACCCGCACCTTGTGCTGTATGTGGCCAAAAACCGGCTGGGCGCCCCGCGCATCGGCCTGACCGCGACCAAAAAGGTCGGCGGCGCCGTGCAGCGCAACCGTGCCCGGCGGGTGATGCGTGCGGCTTTGGCGGAACACCTCTCGCCAAATTGCGGCGGATATGATATAATCTTGGTGGCGCGCGCCCGCACGCCCCACCTCAAAAGCACCCAGGTCAGCCGCACGCTGGCGGCGCTTTTGCAGCGCGCCGGCCTGCCGGACCGTGCCCGCGAAGGATGACCCGGCTGCTGATTGCGCTGATCCGCGCGTACCAGCGGTGGATCAGCCCGCATCTGGGGCACCACTGCCGGTTTGTCCCCACCTGCAGCGAGTATGCCGCCCAGGCGCTCGCCACCCATGGGGCCCTCAAAGGCGGGCTGCTGGCGCTGTGGCGGATCTTGCGCTGCAACCCTTTCGGCAAATTCGGCTACGACCCCGTGCCGGAAAAAGGCCGCTGGGTCAACCCGGCAAGGCGGCTGACGCGGCCGCAGTAGCAGCCGCCGCAGAAAGAATGGCGCGCCGCTGTATTCTTTCTTAATTCGCTTCTCATGTCCTTCCCCCTGCGCGGGGAGGACCTTCGATAAAATAAACTTAAGTTCCGGGCGCAGACGGGACGGAATGGAACGACTATGGGTTTTCTCGCATTTATCCTGGGACCGCTGATGGCGCTGCTGTATCAGCTGATCCCCAACTACGCCGTCACGATGATCGTCTTCACCGTGCTCGTCCGCCTGCTTTTGCTGCCGCTGGCCATCAAGCAGCAGAAATCCACGGCCAAGATGTCGGTTTACCAGCCGCTGATGGCCGAAATCCAGGAAAAGTACAAGAACAACAAAGAAAAACAGAGCGAAGAACTGCTCAAAATCCAGCAGGAGTACGGCTACAACCCGATATCGGGCTGTCTGCCGATAATCCTCAACCTGCTTGTGATGGTCGGCATCATCGAGGTCGTCTACCGCCCGGTGCAGTACATCCTCGGCATCCCTGTCAACGTAATCACCGCGGCGGCGGAGGAACTTGGCATCGGCGGCGCTTCGGCCACCTATATCCAGAGCGAGCTGATCCGCCTGATCCACGACGGCGCGACCTGCTCGGCGCTTTCGGCTGACCAGCTCGCCTCGCTCCAGAGCTTCAACACCACCTTCCTCGGCATCGATATGGTCGGCACCGCCGGCTTCCGGCTGACCCCGCTTGTCGTCTTCCCGATCCTGGCTGTCGCCACGATGTTCTTGTCCTACGGCATCAGCCAGAAGCTTTCCGGCATGGGCAGCCAGATGCAGGGCAGCATGAAGGTCACCATGTGGGTCATGAACCTGATGTTCGTCTGGTTCTGCTTCTCGGCCCCGATCGGCTTCTGCCTGTACTACACCGCTTCCAACCTGTTCCAGGTTTTCCAGAGCTTCCTGACCTATAAGATCTACAGCCCCGACAAGTTCAAGGCCGAATATGCGGCAGAGCTCGCCGCCAAGCGCGCCGCCAAAAAGGCGGTCACAACGGTGACGCTGGAAGAAAACGGCGAAAAGGTGGAAAAGAAGGTAAACCAGCGCGAACTGGACAAGCTGCGTCTGGAACGCGCCCGCGCCCTCGACGCCGAAAAGTACGCCGGCGAGCGCACCACCCCGCTGACCCCCGAAGAGCGCGAGGCCCTGCAGCCCAAGAAGAAGCGCAGCCGCAAAAAAGCGGAGTAAGCGCCGGGCCACGCTATGGATGTATCCGATACACCCATAGCGCGACGCCCACGTTACAAAATGCGCGATCCCTTTGCGATACCCTTCTGCAGGGGCGGATGTTCGCATCGGCCCGCGGGTTTGCGGCGGCGCAGGCTTTTGCGGGCGGATGCTTGCATCCGCCCCTGCAGACAAGCAAAAGGGATCCCCATCACGAAAAATGCCCCCTGAGGGGTATGTCATAGAGAGGATGTGTTTATGATGCGCGAAATTGAAATGACCGCCAAAACCGTTGAGGAGGCCCTCGAAGCAGCCTGCCGCGCGCTCGGCGTAGACCGGGATGATCTCGGCGTCAGCTATGAAGTGCTGGAATTCCCTGCCCGCAAGCTGTTCCGCAGCATCCCCGCCAAAGTGCGGGTGAAGGTGGCCGAACCGGAAGCCCCGGCCGCCCCCGCCGCCCCGCAGGCGCCCGCGGCCCAGCCGGCCCCGGAAACCCCGGAAACCCCGGCCGCCCCGGAAGCCGTGGAAGCCCCGGCTGCCCCGGAAACCGGGGAACCCGCCCCGGAAGCCGAAACCCCGCTTGTCATTGCGGACGACCCGCAGCTGCAGGCTGCGGTTGAGTACCTGACCCCGATCTTTGAGCTGATGGGGGCGAAAAACTTCACCTTCACCGCTGTCAAGAAGGGCGAAGCCACGATTCTCAAGGTCAGCGGCGAACATATGGGCGTGCTGATCGGCCGCCGCGGCGAAACAATGGAAAGCCTTTCCTACCTGGCCTCGCTTGTGGTCAACCGGATGGAAGGCCCCTATGTCAAGCTTGGCATTGATGTCGGCGGTTACCGCAACAAGCGGGAGGACGACCTCCAGGCGCTGGCCCGCCGCATTGCCGAGCGGGTCATCCGCACCGGCTGCTATTATGAAATGGAGCCGATGAACCCCTATGAGCGGCATATCATCCACACCGCTGTTTCGGCGATTGAAGGCGTGCGCAGCGAAAGCAAGGGCGAAGGCAACGACCGCCGTGTGGTGATCTATTCGACCGACCCCGACGCTTCCAACCTGCCTGACCGCGAAAGCGCCGGCCGCCGCCCGCACGGGCGGTATGGCAAGGGCGGGCGCGGCCCGCGCCGGGAAGGCGGCCG
>URKR01000044.1 GCA_900548355.1 uncultured Oscillospiraceae bacterium | reverse complement strand
CGCCGGCCCCGGCGCCAGCCGCTTCCCGCAGCCAGGCCGCGCCGCACAGCGCCGCCCCGCCGCCCCCGCGCTATGCCGCACAGCCGCAGGAACCGGGCGGGCTTTCAACGGCGGGGTATTTTGCGGTGCTCTGCCTGTTCTTTGTGCCGGTCGCAGGGCTGATCGCCATGCTGGTTTGGAGCTGCAGCGCCAAAAACCCGGCGCGGCGCCGGCTGGCCCGGGCGTATTTGCTGCGGCAGGTGATCCTGTCGGCGCTGTTGCTTGTGTTGGCGCTGGGTTTGACTGTGTTGCCGTTCTGGCAGCTAACCGGCATTTTGCCGCTGCTGTCAGACCGGTGGGGAGGTTTTTTATGAAAGCGAGCGTGATTATCCCGAATCTGAACGGGGCCGGCTGGCTGCGGGATTCGATTGAATCGATCTGGGCGCAGACTGAGCAGGATTTTGAACTCATCGTCATAGACAACGGCTCCACCGACGAAAGCCTTGCCATCGCGCGCAGCTATATTGGCCGTGCGCGCTACACCCTGATTGAAAACGACTGCAACACCGGCTTTTCCCACGCGGTCAACCAGGGCATCGCGATCGCCAAGGGCGAATATATGGCGCTGTTTAACAACGATGCGTTTGCCGAACCCACCTGGCTGGCCGAACTGCTGCGCACAGCCGAAGCGGACCCGCGCATTTTTGCGGTGAGCAGCCTGATGCTGCGCTATTACGAACCCGAACTGGCCGACGACGCCGGCGACTATGTCACGCTGCTCGGCTTCGCCTGCAAGCGGGGCGATGGGCTCAAGGCCAGCCGCTACCAGAAGCCCTGCCGGGTTTTTTCGGCCTGCGGCGGGGCGGCGCTTTACCGCAAAAGCATCCTGGATGAGATCGGCGTGTTTGATGAACTGTTTTTCGCCTATTATGAGGATGTTGACCTAAGCTGGCGGGCCAACAGTTACGGGTATAAAAATGTCTACTGCCCCACCGCGCGCTGCCGCCATATCTGCGGCGCCACAACCGGCGCCGTGCGCTACAACCCTTTCAAAAGCATCCAGAGCGGGCGCAACAGCATTCTGCTGCCGTATAAAAATATGCCGCTTGCCATGCTGGTTTTGAATTTTCTGCCGCTCCTTGCCGGATATTTGCTGAAGGTTGTGATGTTCCGGCTGCGCGGCTTTGGCAGTGACTATGCCAAAGGTTTTGCCGAAGCATGCGCGGCGCTGCCCAAGATCCGCAAACCCAAATTCTACCTGCGCAACCTGCCCAACTATATCTGGGTGGAAGCAAGCCTGGTGGCGGGGCTGTTCCAGTACGCCGTCTACCGTGTGCAGCGCGCGCTGAAAATCCAATAAGCAACAGCGCCTGCGGCCGGGGGGTCCCCTTTTGCCGCAGGCGCTGCGCTTTTTCTATTTTTTCTCCTCGCCCTTACCCAGTACAAGCCGGCGGAATCCTTCGCCCTGTACCTCATTGGCTTGCAGCATAATCGTAAAGCTCGCCGGGTCCATCCGTTTGACCAGCTTTTCGATCTCATAGAGTTGTTTGCTGCTGCAGGCGCAGAGCACCACATCCCGGCGTTCCTGTTTGTAGCCGCCGTAAGCCTTGAGGATGGTAGACCCGCGGTCAACCGCTTCGTCAATCGCTGCACAGACAGCCGGGCCATCTTCGGTCACAATCATGGCCAGCATACAGGAATTGAAGCCAAACATCATTTTGTTGATGACGGTAGAAGCCAGGAAGTTGAGCAGAATGCCGTAGATAATCGCATCCACATCCCGGAAAACCAGCCCGTTGGCAATGATTACCGCCATGGCGGCGCCGAAGGTCAGATTGCCGAACGGCATGTGTGGGTGCTTGACCTTGATCGCCATGGTAACAAAGTCCAGGCCGCCGGTGCTGGAATTCTGCATATAAATCAGCGCATCGCCGATTCCCATCACTACGCCGCCGCAGACAGCCGCCAACAGCCGGTCGCCGCTGTACACCGGCAGGGCCGGGAGCACGAAGTCGGTAAAGAAGGCGAACAGTACCATGCAGCGTACACTGCGCAGGAAGAACCCCCGCCCAAGCAGCCGGAAGCAAACCAGCACAATCGGGATGTTGAGCAGGATGTTGGTCATACCGATCGGCAGCCCCCACAGGTGATACAGGATCGCGCCGATGCCGGCCACACCGGTAACCGGTACCTGGGCCACCACCGCAAAGCTGTAGGTACCCAGGGCAGAGATAAAGCAGCCCAACACTTCCAGGGCAAGATTTTTCAGGCGATTGTCGGTCATGGGTCTCCTTTCAGGGTGCAACGGTTTGGTTATTTGCGGCGGCGATAGGTAGTGCCGTTTTCACCGCCCATGCCCATCTTGCGGCGCACAAGCACCGCCACCACCGCGGCGATGCAGACAGCCGCCACAAACAGCCCGATGTACAGCGGCAGCTGGCTGGAGGTTTTCTGGGTTTCTTCGCGCCGGGCTTCCTCTTCCGGGCTCACAGTGGGTTCCGGGCTCGCTGTCGGGCTCGGGGTCGGTTCCAGGGTGGGGGCCGGGGTGGTGGTCAGCAAACCGGCCGTGGGGTCATGCACCGGGGCCGGGGTGCTGCGGCTTGCCTGTGTCGGGGTCGGCGCAGCGGTGGGGGCCGGCGCCTCGGGGGCCGGGGTGGCCGTGGGGGCTGCGCCCCAGGTACCGTCCGCAATGGCATCCGCGATATCGGGGTGGCCCTCATTGGTGACGGTGACCGGGGTTGACGTCGCCGTTGCGGCAGGGGTGGCCGAAGGCGCCGGCGTTGCGGTGGGCGTGGCCGAAGGCGCCGGGGTTGCAGTCGGCGCCGGGCCAAGCAGGCACTCTGCCGGCACATTGGCAATCTGCACCGGGGTTGAGGCCGCGTCATCCGTGCCGATAAAGGTCAGATTGCTGAGGTAATAGACCGGCTCGCCTGCCGCCATCTGGAAGCTGTGGCTGCCGGCCGCCAGGCCGGGCAGCGCCAGCGCGCCGGAGGCATCGGTCACACCCGTAGCGGCGGCGCCGTCGATCAAATAGCTGACCTGCTGGTTGGCGTATTCCGCCCCGAGCTGGACAACCCCCGTAAACGAAACCGCCGTAGCCGGCAGGATCCGCCCGGTACTGCCGCTGCGCGCCAGCAGCGTTGCCAGCGTAGCCGCGTCCAGGTTCCGGGGCAGCGCAGTCAGGGCGCCCCCCATCGTCAGGCCGGCTTCCGCAAGCAGGTCGGTGTAGCCGGCCGCATCGTCCAGCCCATACAGGGTTCGCTGGGAAGCCGGCAGCACAAGCAGCAGGGTTGTCTGCTCATCATTCTGATCCAGCGGCTGCCCTTCGGGTTCGGTTGTGCTGGGCAGCCAGAGCGATTCTACCTGGCGGGCTTCATCGGTTGTGCGGTAAAGTACCCGCAGGCCGCTGAGCTGCGGGAAATTGCCGTAACCCGAATCGGCGGTGTCGGCTTCCAGCATTCCGACAAAACTCAGGTTGAGGATTTCGGTCAGCTTGCGCGGCGTCACGGCCACCATCGAAAGCGCCGCGTCCGGGTCGGCAAGGTTGGCGGTCAGGGCCGAAAGAGCGGTACCTGCCGGCGCATTGCCGGTGAACGCCGCACCCGGCAGCATCGCAATAACAGGCTGGCTGCACAGGGTTTCGTCCTGGTTGGCATCGGTCCACAGCCAGGCCGCGGCCGCCTGGGCGGCGGCATCCGCCGCCAGGCTGCCAAGGTTTGTCTCCTCACGGCTGGTCAGCTGCAGCACCGCGCCGCTTGAAAGTTCCAAGCTGCCCCACTGCTGGGCGCTCAAAGCCGGGTCGCCCGCTTCGGTGCTGCCCTGCGGCATCTGAACGCCGGGCTGCACCGCCCCCGCCATCCAGGCAGCCGCCCAGGGCTGCGGCTCGCTGGCCGGCGCCTGGGTAGGCGCCGGGGTTTGTGTCGGCGCCGGGGTCGCTGCGGTTTCGTCTGTTGCGGTTTCATCGGTCGCAGTTTCCGCTGTGGCCGTTTCATCGGTTGCTTTGCCACTGAACAACCGCAGCAGATCCCCCACCACCGGCAGCTCCATCAATTCTTCCACCCAGCTCTGCCCGCCGGCCGTGGCTGCGGCCAGGGCGGGGGCCGGTGCGGCGCAGAACAGGCCGGCGGCCAGCGCCAGCGATGTCAAACGGAGTTTCCAGTTCATGCGAACCCCTCCTTTACACTTCCTGCGGCGGATGCCGCAAAAGCTTACACTTCGGTCTTGATATTGCCCGGCTTATAGGTGTTCATCGCGCTTTGGTCCAGATTATGGGCAAGCGCGGCGCCTTCGGCGTAGAATTGGTTGTCCATCTCGGTGCCCTTCATCGTGCGCAGCAGGTCGTACCCTTCAATAAGTTCCTGCAGGCTGTAGGCTTCCAGCGGGTCAACACTGCACATAACCGCAACGCTCATGCCGGTGTCATAGGTAAACCAGGTATTTTCACCGGCTGCATCCGCCGCTTCGGTCAGCGAATCGCCGTAAGAGGTCAGGGTATCCGGCGTCATGAGCTGGCTGCTGATATACTGCAGCGCCTGGGCGCTTTCCATTGTCGCGCCGAGGATTTCGCCCGTGCGGGGGATGTATTCGCTCGCGGCTTCGATCATCGACACCTGGCGCTCTGAACGGCCCTGTTCCGCCGTGGCCCATTCATTGAGCGTGGCGGCGCATTCCTCGGCCAAAGCCTGGATTTCAGCCGCCTGCTCCTCATCCGCAAAGGCATAGGTGTTGGCGTCAAACAACGGCAGCTGTACCTCGTCAATATACAGGCACTCATTTTGCAGGTAATCGGTGTACTCCGCCTCGGTAACCGGGGTCTGGCCGTTCTCGCCATAGAGGAGTTCGAGGCAGGCCTGGGCCTTCTGGTTGTTGAGCAGGTACTGCTCAATCGTGGCCTGGCTGATGCCGTTGGCTGCGTAGAGGTCGCCGTTCGATTCCCAGACGCTGGCCGCGGTGTCGGCCGCTTCGCTGGTGGCGGCGTCATCCAGCACGCCGCCCAGTTCGTCGAACATTGTTTCCACGGCGGCATAGTATTCAAGGCTGCGCAGCGTCAGCTGGGCGATATAGTCGGCGCCGTCGGTGGTCACTTCCTCATCGCCGATGGTGCCGGTGCATTCCGCGCGCAGCACGGCTTTGACATCGCGGGCGCTTTCACCGGTGGCCAGGTCGGCATCGCTGGAAGCTGTGTTGTACGCGTTGTATTGGGCCAGAAGATAAATACCGGCCGGGATTTCCACATCGCCGATGCTGCCAACAGACGAGGGGGTTGTGATCGTACAGCCCGAAGCGGCGAGAAGCAGCAGCATCGCCATACCCAGGCTGAGAAATTTAGCTCGTAAGGATTTCATCAAACAAACGCTCCTTTTGGGTATTCACCGCCCGGGACGACCGCACGGCGCATATATGGGATATTATACCTTGTTTTGCTTTTCATTGCAAGCCGAAGGTATCGAAAAGACGGTTCTGCGGTTGACAAAAAGCACCGCTTGCTGTATTCTTTTAATAAAGTATAGTCGGGGCCGCCCCGCAGGAGGTAAACCATGACCACCCACGAGATTTTGTGCCGTTCCCGCGCAGCGCGGCTGGCATTGGCGCTGGCCGACAGCGATACCAAGGATGCCGCGCTGGAGGCGATGGCCAAAGCGCTGGTGGCTGCGCAGGAGGAAATTCTGGCGGCCAACCGCCGGGATCTTGACGCCGCGCGCGCCACGATCGGCCCTGTAATGCTGGACCGGCTGGCCCTGACCCCCACCCGCCTGGCCGATATGGCAAAAGGCATGCGGGAGGTAGCCGCCCTGCCTGACCCGGTGGGCCAGGTACAGCGCAAAATTGTGCGCCCAAACGGTCTTTTGATTGAAAAAACGACGGTGCCGATGGGGGTTATCGCCATTATCTACGAAAGCCGCCCGAACGTAACCTCCGACGCGGCCGCGTTGGCATTGAAGGCCGGCAGCGCCTGCGTGCTGCGCTGCGGCAAGGAGGCCTGGGCCAGCTGCCACGCCATTGTGGCCGCGCTGCGCCAGGGCCTTGCCACCGTGGGCCTGCCGGCCGATGCCGTAGCGCTGGTGGAGGATACCACCCATGCTTCGGCCAACGAGCTGATGACAGCGGACGGCCTGGTGGATCTGCTGATCCCGCGCGGCGGGGCGGGGCTGATTCGCGCCTGTGTGGAAAATGCAACAGTCCCCTGCATCCAGACCGGCACCGGCATCTGCCATATCTATGTGGATAAGGAAGCCGACCTCGCCATGGCGGCCAACATCATTGAAAATGCCAAGGCCAGCCGGCCGAGTGTCTGCAACGCTGCCGAGGTTTGCCTGGTTCACCGGGATATCGCGGGCGATTTTCTGCCGCTGCTCTACAAAACGCTTGTCATCGACCGCCTGGCGGAGGGTCTGACCCCGGTGGAACTGCGGTTGGACGCAGCCGCCGCCATGATCATTCCGGGCAAAGCCGCTGGGCCGGATGATTTTGATACCGAGTTTTTGGATTACACCCTGGCTGTAGCGGTGGTGGACAGCCTGGATGCCGCGGTGGCCCATATTGCGGCCCATTCGACCCATCACAGCGAAGCGATTTTGACCCAGGACGGCGCAGCCGCCGCCCGTTTTACCGCCTGTGTGGACAGCGCGGCTGTGTATGTGAACGCTTCCACCCGTTTTACCGACGGCGGAGAGTTTGGCCTTGGCTGCGAAATGGGGATTTCTACCCAGAAACTGCATGCCCGCGGCCCCATGGGCCTGGCCGAACTGTGCAGTTACAAATACATTGTGCACGGCAACGGGCAGATACGACGCTAACCCCACCTTTGGAGGTGTACAAAACGAAACAGGGCAGCCCTTGGGCTGCCCTGTTTCGTTTTGTATGCGTTGCTTTTACACGGCCGCGGCGCCGATCGGCAAGAGCTGCAGCAGCACGCCGCAGGCCGACCCGCCTGCCCAGAGCACGCCGGTCAAAAAAAGGTTCTGCTTCCAACTCGGGTTTACCCGCCAGAGAACGGCCAGGCCGATGCCCGCCCCGGCACAGAGGCCGGCGAACAGGCTGCCGAAGCTGAGCGCGCCCTCCAGATACAGTTGGGCAAGCAGCACGCTGGACGCGCAGTTCGGGATCAGCCCAACCAGCGCAGCCGCCATCGGCTGCAGCGGCCCCATGCCCAGCAGGAAGCCGGTGATGGCGTCCTCGCCGATCAGTTCAAACACAAAACCGATCAAAAAGCTGAACAAAAGGATAAACAAAAAGATTTCAACCGTGTGGCGCAGCGCAGCGCCGATCACCCCGCTGTGCTCTTCGTGTTCCTCATGGCAGTCGATATCTTCGGCATGGCCGGCGTAGCCGCCATACAGGCCGGCAGGCAGCACCTTGCGCAGCGGTACATCAAGCAAAAGCCCGCCCAAAATTCCGGCCGCCACCTTGCCGATGAGCAGCGCCGGGATCACGCCCCAGAATTTCGGCGCAGCGGCCAGCAGCGGGACAGCCTCATCGCTGGTAGCCAGAAAAACGGCCAGCAGCGTTCCCGGCGTAATGACCCGGCTTGCGTAAAGGTTCGCGGCCAGCGCCGAAAAACCGCACTGCGGCACACAGCCCAACAGAGCACCGGGCACAAAGCCCCAGCGCCCGCCCCCGGCCAGCGCCCGTTCAATCCGGGCGCCATGGTGGCGTTCAAGCCATTCGATCAACAAATATGCAAGAAAAAGGAAGGGCAGCATGGGAAGGCTGTCCTCCACGGCGTGTTCAAGTGAATGGACGACAAGATGCAGCATATCCGCTCCTTTGGAAAAATGTGGAATATGACGACCGGAAAAGCCGGGGGCTGCCAGAGTGTTTCTGGCCTCTCAAGCACGCTGGACAATTCGCCGAAAAAGCAGCGGATCCAAGGCCTTAACACGGGCAGGCACTGCATTTTGGCAAAATTGGACGATGTCGAGCATCCTTTCAGAAACACCCAGGGTTTACCCCCGGCAAACGGCGTCATTCGGTTGTTTCGGCTGCGGCCAGCGGGCCAACCCGGCGGGCCTGCCGGCCATACGCTTCGGCTTCTGATTCAAACTGGCGCAGCAGTTTGACAGCCTCCTTGACACGGGCCGCCGGGATGCGCGCACGGAACCGCTCCATGCTGCGCGGGGAAAAAGGCACCGCGTTTTCAAAGGTCTGGAACCCGAGGAAATATTGCAGGTAGGGGCTTTCGCGGATCAGCGCAACGGTTTCACGGTCGGTCACACCGAGGGCCGCCCGGATAATCAGGCAGCCGAACGCCATCCGGGCCGGCAAGGCCACCTTGCCCGCCCGGCCAAAATGGCCGCTGTATTCCTGTTCAAAGGCGTCCCAATCGATCGCATCCGCCAGGCGTACCCAACGGTTCTGCCCGGCCAGTTCCCCATGGTAGGGGGGCAGATAGTCATAGATGCTCAACTGGTGTTCGCTGGTGCGGTACAATCCTGATTTCCCCTTTTCTTTTTGAATTCCCCTTCCCCGCCGTACAGCCCCGGGTTAATACCGCTGCAGCATGGGGAAGATCAGCGCCAGCACAGCCCAGGCGCCCTGGTACAGCACAAGGGCGGGCAGCGGCAGCGCCGCAATGCCGCCGGCCAGCACCATCACCACAGCCAGTACGCAGGACAGCAGCACCGAGGCTGAAAGCACCATTGCGGCTTTGCGCTCGCCTTCGGCCGCGCCGGCCGCGGCTTCCAGCCCGCCGACAAAGCTTGCAAAGCTGCCCAGATGCAGCATATTGCCTTCGCTTTCGGGCAGCCAGGCAACTGCAGGCTCCAGCGCCTGGCGGGCCTTGTCATCGAGAACCCGCACGCTGCCGGTGGGCAGGTTGTAAGCGGCTTCCAGCAGGGTTTCGTCACAGTTAAAATCATCGGCGTCCACCAGCAGCGACATGCCAGTGCGGCGCAGGCTTTCCAGCACGACGGCCGTATCCGGGTCCGCCTGATAGGCGACAAGGAACATACTGTACAGCTTGCCGGACACCGCCAGGTAGATCACCCGGCGCTGGTTGACGGTGTGCCGTTTTTCATATTCCAGGCTGGGCAGTTCAATTTCAAACTGCTGCATAAGCTGGCGGTTGCCGGCCAGCACCCGCTCGCCGCCGATCCAGCCGACATACCCTTTGCCGTAGATAGTCTGGAAATCATCCACCTGACGCAGCAGCTTGCGGTTGTCACCGATCATGCTCAGGAAAACTTCCCGCATGGTCGGCGCCCCCTGGCTGAACAGCGAAGCGGCATAGACAATGGCAAGGTCGATATGCTCTTTCTGCACCGGGCGAATTCCGCAGAGCTTGACACAGCCTTTCGGGAAGAGATCCTGTGAAGAGACCTGGATCACATTGATGCGGCCGAGCTGGCGAATATCCCGCCAGCCGGGGATGACCGCGCCGACCTGGGCTGCGCTGCGCTGCATGAACCGCGCAGGTAGCGCCGAAAGCAGCGTGCCGGCCAGCGGCGCCCCGATGCAGAGCACGGCAGCCAGCGCCGTAAATGCCATGCCGGGGTCCCGGCGGGCGACCAGGGTATAGAGCAGCGCCGCCAGACCCACGCCGCCGACCAGCCGTGCAAACTGCTGCTGGTTTTTATCCGATGTGCGGCGGGATGCGCTGGAACCCAAGAAATCTTTGATCAACTGGGTGGGGCGGTTGACCAGTACGTTCGGGTGAGATTCCGTCAGGCCTTTGGTCACAGCGCGCAGAATGCCGGCGTCCTTGAGCCGGTAGGCGACCGCATGGTCGTTGCCGGCGCTGACCAGGCGGAAATTTTCCCGCGTGGTTACGGCATCCAGCCGTTTGCCGACCGCATTGAAGCACAGCAGCAGCGCCGCCGGGCCGGCCAGCAGGCAAAGTTCATCGGCCCGGTACCAGCTGGGGTTGATGAGCATCATGATAAGCTGCACCGCTGCGCCGACGGCAGCAAGGGCGGGCAGGCTGTCCGCCGTGGCGCCCTTGACAAGGCCGCGCAGGCCGGCCAGCATGGTGCGCCAGCACAACCCTGCGCTGGCAAGCAGCAGCACGAGCAGCGTGGCCAGCAGCGGGGTGGCCCCCACCGCCGGGTCAAGCGGAGCGGGCATGGGCAGGCCTGCGCCGGTGGCGGCGGTACCAAGGTAGATCATGACAAGGGCGGCGACGCCACAAACAATCGCAGCCACCGTCAGCAGCAGGACCTGGGTATCCAGTTCGCGGCGAACGGCAGGGGCGTCTTCCGTATGCTCATATTCATGGCGGCGGGCCGGGGTTTCGTCTTCCTCAAACGGGGGCTCGGCGCCGTCGGCCGTTTCATCTGCCGGTTCTCCGTCGAGCCGGATGCCGGGGCGGCGGGGCTTTTTGGCGCGCGGCAGGCGTGCGGTTTGCGCAGGCTCGGCTTCCTCTTCGGTCAGCACCGCCGCCGCTTTGGCAAAGCGTTCTTCCACCTGAGCGGGTTCATCGGCTGTGCCTTCATTGATCGATTCGGCAATGCCTCGCACAAAATCGCTGGTATCCGGCCGGGCCGCCGGGCGGTTGTTCAGCGGCAGATCCGCCCCAAAGCCGCTTGGCTGTTCCGGTTCCGCCGGGGTTTCCTCCTCCGGTTCCACCGGGGTCAGCTGGGCTGAAAAACCGCTGTGCGCCGGGGTTTCCGGCCGCGCAGCCTCCGCTTCCTCCTGCACGGGGGTCAGCTGGGCCGAAAAGCCGCTGTGCGCCGGGGTTTCCCGGTCCGCTGCGCCGGCGGCCAGATCGGCCAGATGCAGCTCGCCGGTCAGGGAAGCCGCACTATCCACATCCAGCTCTTCAAAGGTATCCGCGCGGGCGGTGCGGGGAGGCTCCTCGGGTTCCGGCTGCGGCGCCGGCCGGGCGGCTTCCGCCGCGGCCGCCAGAAAATCCTGGGTGTTCTCCGCTGCCGGCTGCGCTGCGCCGTCCAACGCGGTCGTAAATCCGGTTGTCTGCGGCTGCACCGAAGCGTCGGGGGTCATAACCGGTTCCCCCACCGGCCCGGTCACTTCCGGCGCCCGGTTTTCCGCTTCGGCCGGGGCCTGGCTGCGCTTTTTGTGCTGACCGGGCGTGAATTCAACGGTATTGCGCTTTTTGCGGTAGATCGTTCCGGTTACGCCTTCCCGCGCCGGGCGGCTGCCGCGCAGCGCCTCGCGCAGCCCCGTCAGCGTGATGCTGGGCGAAGTAACCGCGGGCGGCTCCACGCCGGCGCGGGCCGCGCTGTATTTGGAGTGGTACACTGTTTTGCTTGCCTGTTCTTCCTGCGCGGGTTCCAACGGGATCTGCGGCATCGTGCCGGTGTCCGCTTCTTCCAGGTGGAAACTTGCGTAGGTATCGTCCCCGGCTTCGTCCTCCATCGCGGCCGGCGCAGCGGCACGGCGGCCGAACAGCCCGCCAAACAGGCCGGGCTTTTTGCGCGCAGGGCCGGTGGCGTCGATCCCATCCAGGGTATCCGTCAGGATCGGGGTGGTGCGGGTTTCTCCCAGCTCATCGGCAAAGGGATCTGCCTGCACCGGGTCGGGCTGGGGCGCCGGCGCGGGTTGGGGTTCCGGGGCCGGTTCGGCGGCGCGGCGGCCGCCGAGCGAGACGTTGATCGGCACAAACTCCCCGGTATCTTCCGCCTTACCCAGGCCGAAGATGCCGCGTCGTTTTTGCGAAGGGTCGCGCAGTTTCCCGTTTTCATCCGGCAAAACGGCCGCCGATTTGCCAAAGAACTGCTGAAATTGTTCCTTGCCTTCATTGAGCTGCTGGGTGCCGGCAGCGCCGGACCCCGGCGCCATCTTGAGCAGGAAGTTTTTGATGATGGAGGTACGGGTGGTATCCCCTGTCAGCGAACTTGTGGCAGCCGGCGGCGCAGGCTGTTCGGCCGGGCGCGGGGCCGGCTGAGCGGCCTGTGCGGGGGCCGCGGGCTGCTGCACAGGCCGGGCCGTTTGCGGCGC
>URKR01000043.1 GCA_900548355.1 uncultured Oscillospiraceae bacterium | reverse complement strand
TGACCGCCCCGCTGACCCGGCTGCAGGCCGCCAGCGCCCGCATCGCCGGCGGCGACTACGCCGGCCGCACCGGCATAAAGACCGACGACGAGATCGGCGCGCTGAGCGAAGGCTTTGACGCGATGGCCGCCGCCGTTGAAACCCGGATCGACGAGCTGCACGCGGCGGTGCGGCGCGAGCGGGACTTTGTCGCCGCCTTTACCCATGAGCTCAAAACCCCGATGACCAGCATGATGGGCTATGCCTCCCTGCTGCGCGCCGGCCCGGCCGACCCGGCCGCGACCAAGGAAGCCGCCGACTTCATCTACCACGAAACCCGCCGGCTTGAATCGCTCAGCGGCAAGCTGCTCGCGCTGCTTGGGCTTGAGAGCGACGACGCCGTAGAACCCGCCCCGGTCAGCGACCGCGCGCTTTTCGCCGCGCTGGCCCGCAGCCTGCCGCCGGCCGAGGGTGTCGAATTGCAGTTTGCGCCGGCCGGCTGCACCGTCTGCGCCGACCGCATTTTGTGGGAGGATCTGCTCGCAAACCTCGTCCGCAACGCCTGCCAGGCCTGCCGCGGCCGGGCCGGGGGCCAGGTGGTCGTTGCCTGCCGGGCCGAAGGGGGCCGCGCCGTTTTTACGGTGGCCGACAACGGCTGCGGCATCCCGGCCGCCGACCTGCCCCGCCTGACCGAGCCGTTTTACATGGTGGATAAATCCCGCACCCGGGCCGGCGGCGGCAGCGGGCTGGGGCTGGCGCTCTGCGCGGCCATCGCGGCGCGGCACGGCACAGCGCTGCAATTTGAAAGCGAGCCGGGGGCCGGCACCACCGTCACCGTCGCATTGCCGCTGGCCCCCGCCCGGCCGACCAAGGAGGAACCGCAATGAAACACAGCGTGAAACAAAACGAAGGCGTCCGCGCCCCGCTGCCCGCCACCCGCCGGTTCGCGGCGCTCTGTTTGGCCGCGCTCGCGCTCTGCCTGGCGCTGCCGTTCGCGGTGTTTGCGCTTTGGGACCGCGCGCTGCTGTACACCCCGCACCCGCTGCCGGCCGACCCCAACACCCTCGGCAAGGCCGGGCGGGCGAACCCGACGGCCTGCCTGCTCTACGCGACTGCCCACACGACCAACGTCTCGCTGGACGGGGTGAACATTTACGACCTGGAAAGCGGGTGGAACCTTGCCGCCGATACCGCGCTGCCCGCCTTGCGTGAGGAGGCCGCCGCCCTGCTGCCGGCGATGGAGACGGCCGGCCTGCTGGATGCCGAAACGGCCGAAGCGGCGGCCGCGGCCCTTGGCCCGGATGCCGCGCGCTATACCTGGCGGGGCGGCAGCGCGCCCGGCGGGCTCAAAATGTTGACCGGCTACCCGGCCGAAACCGAGCAGGCCGGCGTTTCGCTCTCGCTGATCTGGACGCCGGAAGGCGCGCCGGTCTATGTCCGGCTCTATGTGCCCGGCACGCCGCTGCGCGACCCCGTGAAGGAAGGCGCGCTTGAAGCGTATTTAACGCTGACGGGGCTGGACGATTTTGCGGATTGGCAGGTTATCGACCTCAGCGCCAGCATCCCCGACGCCGGCGAAGCCGCCTACAGCGCCGAAGCGCAGCTCTACGTCACCGCCAACGCCCGCGACGGCCTCTCTTTGAGCGCCGCCAGCGTCCCGCCCGAGACAATGGCCGAGATGCTGGAGATGATGGGGGTGGCAGGGTAGGGCGGATATGGAATCCGCCCCTGCGGGATTGGATTTTGTGTCCCCGGTATCCTTTGTAACATCCGGCTCCCTTCCACAAATGGCGCACGCTGTGCGCCGCTACAATCTCTAAAATGCGATGCTCTGAAAATACATATTTTACTTCCCTTGTGTTTATCCAACTCCCCGAAAGGCGGTTATCTCTATGAAACACTCCCTCCTCCGGGCGCTTCCGTTCACCTTCGCCCTCTGCCTGGCCCTTACGGCCTGCGGCGCGCCGGCGGCCGAATCGGATACATCCACCCCAACCTCCGAAACTGCTGAAACCCCCGCCAACCCGGCCGCTGCGGCTGGAAACACCTCTTCCACCGCCATCGGCGCGGGTGAGGCGCACCTGCTCGGCGAAACCTACGGCGGCGGCGCGGCATATGCGCTGCATATACCGGATGCCGCAAGCCACGGCGGTTCGCTTTTGCTGCGGCTGGACTACGCGACTGGGCAGGAAACTCCATACTGCACGATTCCGGGCTGCGATCACCAGAGCCAGGTCTGCGGGGCGTGGCAATATTTTCGCCTGAATCAGCCCCTGCAGCTCTACCCGGACGGTGACCGCTGCTATGAGCTGTACCGCACCGGCTGCACCCTGTACGAGAACCCCGAAGAAAACCCTACCGACAAGGCGATAGCGGCGCTGGGCACAGACGCCTGTCTGATAGTGGCAGACGGCGCAAGCCGCAAACTGCTTGCGAGCTTCCCTGATCTGCCCGACGGCGACAGCGGCCTTGTGCGGGATCTGGTGGCCGACGACCGGAACCTCTATCTTTTGATGGAGCTGCGCCACGACCAGACCGACCACAGCGATGACGAACTGCGCCTGCTTTCGGTCGATCAGCAGAGCGGCGCGACTGCTGCTCTGCGCAGCTGGACGGCGGCGGAACTTGGGCAGGATATCTGGAATTACAGCCTGGTCGGCGCGCGCGGCCGCACACTGTATCTGGCGCTCAGCCAGGTGGAAAATGACCCTGAACAGAAAGACTACGGCCTTGTGACTGGTGGCCGGATTGACTGCTTTGACCTTGACACCGCAAGCTGGCGTACAGGTTTGCAATGGGAGAGCGAGGGTTTTTACACGGTGGGCGATGGAGACAGTGCCTACACAGGCTACGAACGAACCCTTGTGCTGCCGATGCAGAACCCGACCTCCTTTGTGCGGCAGGATTTTTCCGCCGGCGCCCTGACGGCGGTCGATTACGAGACCGGGGAAGAGCAGCTTCTTTGCACCGGCCTGCCGACTCGTTCACCCGGTGAATTTTTGAGTTATGAAATTACCGAGCTCCCGGATTGGTATGTCGTGCGCACCAGCCAGGGACCGTGGGAGAGTGATACGAGGGAAAGCCGCCTCTTCCTGATCCCCCGCGCCGGCGGCGAGGCGACCGAGGTCACGCTGCAATACTACGAGAGCGCCCACGGCACCCAGCCGATCTTTATTTGGGATGAATGGGAGGGCGATTTCTTCTGCCTCTACGGCTATGAGGAGACGAGCTTCCAGGATATCAACAAGGACGGCAGCCTGTATGAAGGCACGAGATTTCAGGAACTCGAGGGTCTGCTCTCCGCCGAAGACCTCCTTGCAAGCACCCCCAACTACCGCCCCGTCACCCCCTGGAACGAGGCGGCGCGGTAAAGGCAAGCTTTCAAAACCGCCGCGGGCGGTTCAGCCGCGCGGGGCGGCCAGCCCGCGCAGGGCCTGCGCTTCCTGTGCGGCGAAGGTGGGGTAGAGATCGTTCGCAAACAGGGAATCGTACCGGTACAGGCCGACCCCATCCGCCCCGAGCGCGGCCAGCGCTTCGGCCTGGTCGGCCAGCGCATGGCCGGACAGCCACTCGGTGCCGGGGCCGGTGCGGTCGCCGCCGTCCCCTTCACCGATGCGGTAGGCCCCAAGGCCAAAACAGAGCGAGACCCCCGGGGCCCTGTCCATCGCGAGCCATTCGGCCGCAAGCGTATCCAGCGCCAGCGAATTGTCGCCGTCCGCCGTGTAATCGCGCCCCCAGTAGAGCTGGGGCATCAGGATATCGACAAGCCCTTCAGCCAGCCAGCCGGCGGCGTCGCTGTACTGCGTGCCGTAGCACAGCGCCGGCTGCCCCTGCGGCGCAATGCCGAACCGCACCCCGGCCGCCCGGGTGACCGCACGGCAGGCTTCTACCAGCGCATCGACATTCTCGCGCCGCCAATCGTCGAGCGGCAGCGGGGCGCCGGTCCCCTCGCAGTAGGCCGCATAGTCGGCCGCGTCAAAGGCTTCGTCGGTCGTCGGGTAGAAATAGTCGTCCATGTGGATGCCGTCGATTGCGTAGTTTTCGCAGAGCTCGGCTACGCCGTCGGCGATGTACCGGCGCACATCGGGGCTGGCCGGGTCAAGGTACAGCCCGCCGCCGGCGGGCTTGACCCAGTCGGGGCGGGTGTTGGCAAGGTTTGTCCCGGCCAGCGCCGCGGGCGTGCCGCCGGCCTGCAGGCGGTAGGGGTTCACCCAGGCTTCAAGCTCAAGCCCCCGCGCGTGGGCTTGCTCGACGAGGATGGCGAGCGGGTCAAAGCCGGGGTCTTCCCCCTGCGTGCCGGTTGCCAGGTGGCTGAAGGGGTAGAGCGCGCTTGGGTAGAGCGCATCCCCGAACGGCCGGACCTGGGCCAGCACGACGTTCGCGCCAAGCCCCGCAATGTTATCAAGCATGGCGGCGGCTTCGGCCCCGAACGCTTCGGCCGAAGAAAAGTCCATCCGCTGCCATTCAAGGTAGGAGACCCAGACCGCGCGGTAGGCGAGCTGCGCGGAAGAAGCCGGCGCTGCGGCTGCCTCCGGTACGGCGCTTGGCGCTGGCGCGGGCGTGCTTTCGGCCGTGTTTTCGAAGGTGTTTTTGGCGCTGTTTTCGGGCAAAGGCCCCGGCACAAGCGCCGGCGCGGCCAGCACGAGCACAAAGGCGGCCAGCCCCGCCAGAACGGCCACCCCCCGCCGCCAACCGCCCCGGAAACACATAAAAATCCCTCCCCCGTATAGACAGGCTATGCGGGGGAGGGAGGTTGTATGAATGAACAAAAATAAGAAAGAATCAAGCGGTGGATCGCGCGCCGAAGGCGCCGGAACGCCGATATTATGTATTCGTATGGTTTGCTATTTTGGGCTGAATTCCAGCCCCGTCAAAGTCAGCACATCGCCGTCCACCGTGAAGTGCACGGCCCAGCCGGCAAAGGTCAGCCCGTACACCCGGCCGGGGTCGCGCTGGTAGCCGGGGCGCGGGTCGTTTTCAAGCACGCCGACGAGCCCTTGGCGGGTTTGCTCGTCCAGGGCGGCCAGCAGGTTTTGCGGGTCGGCCACCGCCAGCGCGTGGCCGGCCGCAGGGCCGGCAAAGCCGGCGCGGGCTTCGGGGTGGGCGTCAACGCTTGGCAGGTAGGGCTTGATGTCATAGATCGGGGTGCCGTTCAAAAGGTCGGCGCCGGCCACCGTCAGCACCGGGCCTTCGGGGGTGTCGGGCTCGATGGAAACAAGCCGCACGCAGGAAAGCCCCAAGGCGTTCGGCCGGAACGGGCTGCGGGTCGCAAACACCCCCATCCGGGTGTTGCCGCCCAGCCGCGGCGGGCGCACGGTGGGCCGCCAGTGTTCGCCGTCCGCCCCGGCGGCCACAACCTCCGAAAACTGCCAGATCAGCCAGATGTGGCTGTAGCCCGCAAGCCCGCGCAGCGCCTCGGGCCGGCGGAAGGCCGGTTCAAAGACGATCTGCGCCCGCAGCGCATCGACCAGCCCGCTCTGCCGCGGGATGCCGAATTTTTCCGAAAACTCGCTGCGGACCCGGGCAATCGGGGTCAGGCAATACCTGCCGCGCATCACAGGCGCACCTTTACGCTGACCGCGTGGTCCTCTTCGCCGCTGACATGGTAGGGGGCTTCGACATCGGAATACCAGCTGTCGATGCCGCCCACCCCGCGCATGGCGGCGTACAGGCAGAGCTGGGTGTGCGGCGCGGCGGGCAGATCCTCGCGGTGGTCGGCAGCTTCCAGCTCGAGCGCGGTGTTCGGCAGAGCCGAGAAGGCGAACGGCGCGCCGTCCATCACAAAGCTGAGCGCGGCTTCGCAGCCGCCGAAGGCGTTCTTGCGGCGCAGCGTCAGGCTCTGGGTGCCGATGTGGCAGCCGCAGTCCTGCGGGACAAGATAGGCCGGGATGTGCGGGGTTTCGCGGTGGCTGCCGAAGTCCGCGCCCTTGTACCGGTCGGGGTAGGTTTCGCCCGAAAGGCCGCGCCAGGCCACTTCCTCGACGGGGGTCGGGGTCGAAAGCCGCACGCCGAAGCAGGGCAGCTCGGGCAGGCCGGGCGCGCCGTGGTATATGGCCTCAATCGTCAGCGTGCCTTCGGCCTCGACGGTGTAGCGCAGGTCGGCCCGCATACCGGGGGTGGCCGCGCAGCCGAAGTGGTAGACGACGACGCAGCGCCGCGGCCCCTGCTCAACAATCTCGTCGCCGGTGCAGTTGGCGCAGGCTTCGGCGGCAAGCCAGGCCGCGCTGCGCGCCGGGAAGCCGCAGCCCTTGTCGTTCTCGGTCGCGGCGCGCCAGAACACCGGCCGCGGCGCGCGGTAAAGCCATTCGGCCCCGTTCACCCGCAAACTGGCCGGGCCGTGCTCGGTCCAGGAGAAGAGGATCTCAAACCCGTCGCCGGCCACGCCGAAGTTGACGTCCCCGGGGGCGTAGCGCAGGTCGCCGCGCGCCTCGCCGGCCTTGCGGCGGGCTTCCTCGGCGGCGGCCAGGCTTTGGGCGGCTTCGGCGGCCGCGCGGGCGTTGGCGGCGTCGCGGGCGTCGCGCCGGGCTTTATCCAGGTGCCAGTGGCGCACGTCCTGCACGGCGGGCTTCATCTTGCCGTCGGCAAAGACGATGCCGTTCGCGCTGAAGGCATAGTCGGTCGGCCGCTCACCGAAGTCGCCGCCGTAGCCGAGCGCGCGGCGGCCCAGTGTGTTGTGCCAGAGGGCCTGGTCCATGTAATCCCAGATAAAGCCGCCCTGGTACTGCTCGAACTCATCGCCCAAAACCGTGTAGCTCTCCATCCCGCCGAGCGAGTTGCCCATATCGTGCATATACTCGCAGAGGATGAACGGCTTGGCGGGCTTGGCTTCGAGGTAGGCGCGGATCTCCTCCGGGTGGGCGTACATCCGGCTCTCGACATCCGAAATCCGTTCCCAGGCCGGGTCGTAGCCGGGGTTCTGGCGGCAGGGGTGTACCCCTTCGTAATGCACAAGCCGGCTCGGGTCGTTTTGGCGGAAGAACTCGCTCATCGCCAGGATATCCGCCCCGGCGTAGCTCTCGTTGCCGCAGCTCCAGAACAGCACGGCGGTGTGGTTTTTGTCCCGCTCAAACATCGAGCGCGCGCGGTCGAGCACGCAGGCAAGCCATTCGGGCTTGCTGCCCGGCACGTTCCAGTCGGGGTCAATCGCGCCGCGCTTCTGCCAGGTGCCGTGGCTTTCAAGGTTGGTCTCGTCAATCATGTAGATGCCGGCCTCGTCGCACAGGTCGTACCACAGGCTCTGGTTCGGGTAGTGGCAGGTGCGCACGGCGTTGATGTTCGCAGCTTTGAAGGTCTCGATCGCGCGGCGCATATCCTCGGGGCCGATCGCCCGGCCGGCTGCGGGGTTCCACTCATGCCGGTTGACGCCGTTGAAATAGATCCGCTCGCCGTTGAGCCGCATGACCCCGTCGATCAGCGCAAACCGGCGGAAACCGGTCTTGTAGCGCACGGTCTCGAGCTCCGCGCCGTTCGCGTCGCACAGAACCAGCGTCACGGTGTAGAGCGCCGGGTCCTCGTGCCGCCAGGGGCGGATGGCCGGCAGCGCGATCGGGTCGGCGGCCATATAATCCTCGCCCTCGGCGTGCAGCGCGAGCGCAGAGGAAAAGATCTCGGCCCCGCCCGGCGCGGCGATCGAACAGGCAAGCGTGACGCCCTCGGCCGAAGCGCCCGCCGCGGCCGAAAGCCGCAGCCGCGGGGCCAGCGTGCCGGTCGTGTTGTCGTCGGCCAGGCCGGCGCGCAGCCAGAGGTCTTCGATGTGGACGGCCGGCTTCGCATAGAGGAAGACCGGGCGGAAGATGCCGGAAAACCGGAACATATCCTGGTCTTCAAGCCAGGAACCCGAGCAGCGCTTGTACACTTCGGCGCAAAGGCGGTTCACACCGGCGTGCAGGTAGGCGGTCAGGTCAAAGTCCGCGGGGGTGAAGGAATCCTCACTGTAGCCGACGAACGCGCCGTTGCAGTAAAGATAGAACGCCGTCTCAACGCCCTGGAAGCTCACGCAGACCCGGCGGCCGAGCCAGGATTCGTCGAGCGTGAAATCCCGCACATAGCTGCCGACCGGGCAGTCCTGCCAGTCGATTTCGGGCGGGCGCAAATTGGTGTGGCCGTCCCACGGGTACTGGGTGTTGACGTACTGCAGCTGGCCGTAGCCCTGGGTTTCGATGTGGCCGGGCACCTGGATCGAACCGAAGGCCGAGAGGTCGGCCTCGGGCTTAAAGAAATCGGCCGGGCGGGCGTCGGGGTTGGGGCTGTAGGCAAAGCGCCAGTCGCCGCAAAGGCTCTGCCGCCATTCTTCGCCGGCCACCGTCCAGCGATGGTCGGAATGTGCCGGCAGCCGGTTCACCGCAAACACCGTCGGGTCGGTCAGCCAGGAAAGGGAAGGGGTGGTGGGGGTCATGGGAGTCTCCTTTTTTCTTATGGATCTTATTTATCGGCGTCGGCTTCCCGCCCCCACGCTTCGATCTGGGTCAGGGCGGGGAAGGGGGAGGGGCCTTCGGCCTGGATCAGGTTCTTGAGCACGAACCATTCGGCGGTCTTGGGCGCTTCGAGCGGGAAACGCTGGGGCAGGCGGTCGTTGGTCAGGGCGAGCACGGTCTCGCTGCCGTCCGACCATACTCAACGCTCTGGGCGGTGGCGCGCATCGCGCTGCGCCGCGCCGAAGAAAGGCTTGCCAGGCAGACCCCCAGCGCAATCAGCGCCGAAAAGCCCATCGAAAGCAGCATGATCCTTGCCCGGATCGACATCCGCAGCCTGTGCATGGCAACCTCCTTTCCGGCGCAGGGGTCTTGGTCTGCCCTTATTATAGTGGATTTATTTCCAAAAGAAAAGCCGTTTTCTCAAAGTTGCCAAACCGGGGAAAACTTCTTCCCACCGCAGGGAAAGGCGCCCCGCCGGCCGGCGAAAAGCGCGAAGACTTTGCAAGAAAACCGCCGCGCCCCCGCCTTGCAACGGCGGGTGGGATATGGTACACTGAACCCGAAGACCTGCCAAAACAGACAAACGGGCGGCGCGCGCCGCGGAAGGGGAAAGGCTATGGCAATCCGATTGATATGCAGCGACCTGGACGGCACGCTGCTGCCCTACGGGCAAAACGCGATCAGTGAACAGATCATCACCCAGGTCCGGGCGCTGGCGGGGCGGGGCGTGCTGTTCTGCCCGGCCAGCGGCCGGCAGTATACAAGCCTGCGCAAACTGTTTGCGCCGGTGGCCGACCAGTGCGTCTATCTGTGCGAAAACGGCGGCGTTGTCTGCAAGGACGGCCGGGTCCTGGCCAAAACGCCGATGCCCCGCCCCCTGGCCGAGGAAATCGCCCGCGATATGTGGCAGGGCAGCGAAGGCCGCGGCGAGGTCATGCTCTCGGGCGAAAACCGCAGCTACCTGATGGAGCGCGGCCTTGGCATGCTGCACCGCATTGAGGAGATCGGCAACCGGTATACCATCATCCGCGACCCGGCCGATGTGCCGGAGGAGATTGTCAAGGTCAGCGTCTATCTGCCCGGCGGCGTGGCGGAATTTGCCGACCGGTTTGTCCCGCGCTGGAAAGAGGCGAACGCCGCGATTGCCGGCCCTTACTGGATTGACACGACGCTTGCGAACAAGGGCGTCGGGGTGGAAAAGCTCTGCGCGGCGCTCGGCATCGATGCGGCCGATGTCATGGCCTTCGGCGATAACTACAACGACGTCGCGATGCTCGACGCCGTCGGCCACCCCTACATCATGGACACCGCCGCCCCCGCCCTGCGCGCGCGCTACCCCCGCCACACCCCCCGGCCGGAGGATGTGATTGAAAAGTTGCTGGCGGGGGTTCCGTGAATTAGACAAAATTGTGGCGGCGCGGCGGCGGTATTTCTGTTGACGGTGTCCGGCAAACGTGGTATGATAAGGGTGTACGATTCCGGGCCGGCCGTTGTGCGGGCCCTTGACGGAGGGAATACCAATGAAAGAATTCACCTATACGATCCAGGAAGCCGTCGGTATCCATGCGCGCCCGGCCGGCCTGCTGGTCAAGGAAGTCAAACAGCACCAGAGCACCGTGACCATCACCAAGGGCGACAAATCTGTCAACGCCCTCAAGCTGATGGCCCTGATGGGGATGGGCGTCAAGTGCGGCGATACCGTCACCGTCACGGTGGAAGGCCCCGATGAAGAGACGGCCGCCCCCGCGCTGGAAGCCTTCTTCAAAGAGCATCTGTAAACCCGGACCCCCGTTTGCACTGCGCGCGGCCGCCTGTCAGGCTGGCCGCGCTTTTTGCAACCCGGCGGGCGGCCGCCCGCCGATTCTTGTTTGGAGGTATAGCCATGATTACGATCCAGGGAAAGGGCGTTTCCACCGGCGTGGGGATCGGCCCGCTTTATTTCTTCCAGCGCCAGACAAGCGAAATTCCCCGCTACACCGTGGCGGATACCGACGCCGAGTGGCACCGCTTCAAGGGCGCGCAGACCGGCGCGATTGAGCAGCTGGGCGACCTGGCCGAAAAGGCCCGCGCCGAAGCCGGCGACGAAGCCGCCATGCTGTTTGAAACCCACCAGATGATGGTGGAAGACCTTGACTATGAGGAAGCCATCGAGCAGCGCATCACCGAAGAAAAGCTCAACGCCGAAGCCGCCATTGCCGACACGGCCGAGCAGTTCGCCGCAATGTTTGAGGCGATGGACGATACCTATATGCAGGCCCGCGCGGCCGATGTCAAGGATGTATCCCGCCGGCTGCTTGACATCCTGGCCGGCAACGTGGCGGGCGGCATCGCTTCGGACGAGCCGGTGGTGCTGGCGGCGGACGATCTCGCCCCTTCCGAGACTGTCCAGCTGGACAAATCCAAGATCCTCGGCTTTATCACGGCCGGCGGTTCGGGTTCAAGCCATACGGCGATCCTGGCCCGCACCATGGGCATCCCGGCCATTGTCGGCGTAGGCGGCGCCCTCAAGCCGGAATATGCGGGCCGCCAGGTCATCCTGGACGGCGCAACCGGCAACGTTGTGATTGACCCGGACGATATGACCCGCGACAAGCTGATGAAAAAGCGGGAAGAACAGCTGCGGCTGCAGCGGCTGCTGGAAACCCTCAAAGGCCAGCCCAACGTGACCAAGGACGGCAAGAGCATCCGCATCTACTGCAACATCGGCTCGCCGGAGGATGTCCACGCCGTGCAGGTCAACGACGGCGGCGGCATCGGGCTGTTCCGCAGCGAGTTCCTCTACCTCAACTGTGAGGACTACCCCACCGAGGACCAGCAGTTCCAGGCTTACAAACAGGTCCTGGCCGATATGGACGGCAAAGAGGTCATCATCCGCACGCTGGATATCGGCGCCGATAAACAGATCGGCTATTTCAACCTCCCGCAGGAGGAAAACCCCGCCATGGGCATGCGGGCGCTGCGCATCTGCCTGACCCGGCCCGAAGTCTTCCGCACCCAGCTGCGCGCGCTCTACCGCGCTTCGGCCTTCGGCAAGCTGCGGATCATGTTCCCGATGGTCACCAACATCTGGGAAGTGCGGGAAGCCAAGCGCATGTGTGAGGAAGTCAAGCGCGACCTCAAGCAGGAGGGCATCCCCTACGGCGAGGATGTCGAAATCGGCATCATGATCGAAACGCCGGCCGCCGTCATCCTGTCTGACCGGCTTGCCAAGGAGGTTGATTTCTTCAGCGTCGGCACCAACGACCTGACCCAGTACACCCTGGCCTGCGACCGCCAGAACAACGACCTGGGCCGCTTTTTTGACCCGCACCACCCGGCGGTGCTGCGCATGCTGAAGATGGTGGCCGACAACGCCCACAAAAACGGCATCTGGGTTGGCATCTGCGGCGAACTTGGCGCCGACCTGACCCTGACCGAAACTTTCCTGGCCATCGGCATTGACGAGCTCAGCGTTTCGCCGCGGGCGGTGCTGCCGCTGCGCAACGCCGTGCGGATGACCGATACCCGGGAATCCGGCCCGCGCATCCTGGCCGCGCTGGCGGACGAATACGCACACGTCTGAGCCGGCGCCCGCCGAAGCCGCTTGACATAGCCGCGCCCCTGCCCGGTATTGGGCGGGGGCTTTTTGCATTTTCCCAAAAGTTCATTCCCAAAAATCCCCGGTACCCCCTCGATTTTTGGGAAATGACTCGATTTTGCG
>URKR01000042.1 GCA_900548355.1 uncultured Oscillospiraceae bacterium | reverse complement strand
GTCGTCGGCGCATGTCCGCCGACGGAGACGGATTTTGACTTTTTTGACAGTCTGGGCCGCCCGCCAACGGACGGCGGAAATGCGCCAGAAAGATTATTTAGAGATATATCAATTTTTACCCATCATTTGTTATAATAAGGAAGATACAAACCATACACAGGCGTTCCGTTTCAGGCGGCATCCCTGTAACGCTTACCGCGAGGTGAAAAGGATGAAGAAGAAGGATCGGCAGGCGGGCCGACACACCCGGCGACGCCGGGTACAGGATGGCCGGCATTCCAGCCGGCGCACATACCCCGTGAGGGTATCGCACGTTAGAGCGCCTGGCTTTTGCGGCGGGATACCGACGGGCATGCATAACCCCTGACCGGCAGGAGCAGGCATATGCTTTGGATGTACATCGCGATGCTGGAAACAGCAGAGCAAAAGGAAAAAATCACCTATATTTATGAAAACTACGCAGACCTGATGTATTGTGAAGCCCTCAAGGTGGTGGGGGAGCATTACCTGGCCGAAGATGTCGTGCACGAAACCTTCCTGCACCTGATACGCATTCTGGATGATGTGGAAGTGGCGGATACCAAAAAGCTGAAGAGGTTCCTGACGATTATTACCCACAGCAAAGGGGTGGATATTGTGCGGAAGCTGAACAGGATGAAGCCGGCGCGCGATGAAGAGCTGCTGAACTGGTCAACCCCAACCCGGCAGGAACCGGAGGAAGTTGTGCTGCATGCCATTGAGTTTGAAGCGCTGGTTTCCTTTGTGAGCCGGATGGACGACAAATACAAAGCGCCGCTGAACCTGCGCCGGATGGGATACTCTATCCAGGAAATTGCGCGGATTCTGGAAATTACGCCGCAGAATGTCAAAGTGCGGCTGTACCGGGCCCGGCAGATGATTTTGAAAGAATTGGAGACCGATGATGAACCAGCAGGACGGTAATGAGATCCGCATGTCTGCGGATGCCTTGATCGCGCTGGTGATGGCCGAAGCCGAGGCGCGGGAAATGGCGGCGATGCCCGGGCCGGAAGCGATGGGCGCGGCGTTTCAGCCATCGCAGCGGTTTGAGAAAAAGATGAGGCGGCTGCTGCGGCAGGCCCGGTGGAAAAAGCAAAAGCGGGAAGCGCTGCGTGCGGCCAGGCGGATGTTTGTGGTGGTTACAACGGTGGTGACGGTTTTCACCTGTATGCTGATGCCGGCCCGCGCCGTCCGCGAAGCAGTGGTTTCCACCGTCATGAACTGGCGGGAACAGTTTGTGGAGGTGGTGTTTGAGCATGAGGAGGAGAACGACGTATTATGCTTACCGTTACGAGTGATATTAACATATATACCAGAAGGCTTTGTAGTTACAGAAGAAAATATCGTTGATGGAACGCGCTTTTATGCAGAATACCAAAAAGCCAAGAAAGATTGGTTTGTTGTCCGCATCTTGCCAGTAGAGAGAGATCAAGCTGTAGCACTAGACAACGAATACACGAGCTATTATCAGATGAGGTTTGATGATACAGATGCAATCTGGGGAATTATGAAAGATGAGAGTAATGAACTGGTTTGGCAGGATAACGGATGGTCGTTCCATATAAGTTCAAATTTTGGATTGCAGGAAATCATGAAGATAGCCGATGGAATCGAATTCTATACTGAGGGGAGTTAAGAACTTTGTGCCAAAATAATTATGTGGTGTAACCTTTTTAGGGTGCTGTACGAATATATAAAATGAGGTTCCTCTATGAAAGGTGTGTCTAAAATGAAAAAAATATTGCGGAGCATCTTAGCCGTTGCGCTCTTGCTCGGAATTGTAAGTACGACAGCATTTGCAGTTCAACCTCGGTGGGAAAACGTAGCTTCGATTAGCCCAAGTATGTCAGCGTCTGACGGAAGTTATACGAGTGCAATTATTGCGCTTGAAGGGACCACCAAAATTGAGTGCACGCTGACACTTTATGAAAGAGGCTTTTGGGGAAACTATAAGCAGGTAGATCAAACAAGTGAAACCTATTATGGGCCTCGCCATGAGTTCATCGGTTACTACGACATCAAATCCGGTACGACCTACAAGCTGAACACCACTGCCACCGTAACCTGCAACGGCGTAACAGAAACCGTTACCTACGATTTCGAAAAACGCTGCTAACTTCATCTGAATCCAAAACCAACACGGGAACCTCTGCCCCAGCCGCGCCGGCTCTGCCGGCGCGGCTGTCATTTTTGCGCCCGCTGAAAAAACGCCTCCCCGGTACAGACCTGGGGAGGCGCTTTTTGCGGTACGGCGTTACCACTCGGCAATCAGCGGGCGGGGGATGTACCACCATTTTTCAAAGTCAAGCTGGCGGCGGCTGGCTATAATATTGAGGTCGGTCGGGTGGGGCCAGCGCGTCCAGGCTTTGTAAGCGGCAAGAATCCTGTCAAACAGCGCATCGTCAAAGGTTTCGCAGAAAGCGCGGCACATCGGCACGAAGTTTTCCGGCTTGTCGGGCGCCATCTCCACATATTGCTCAAGCCGGCGGTTGCAGGGGAACAGGATTTCGTTTTCCTGCAGGATAAGCCGGTACAGGCAGTAGACCATCTCGCTTGCCATGCGGATTTTCATATAATGTTCGACCCGCAGCGTTTTCCAGTAATAACCGTAACAAAGCATGAGATCCGAATAGAACGAAAGCATCTTCTCCGCCTTTTCGGATTGCTGGAATTCGGCAATCCGGGCAATGAGCGGCGCAATTTCCGGATCGTCCGAAAACAGCACCTGCGCTTTATAAAAGGAAGAGCGGGTCGGTTCGCTGCCCTTTTCCGCCGCAAGGCGCAGAAAGTCCTTGGTGATGTATTTGACATCAAAATAGCCTTCGGGGTAGGTGCACTGGCCGGTGATCATCTCGGTGCTTGTGCTGGTCGCCACCCGGCGGTCAAATTCCTCCTGCGAGACAACCGCCATGCCGTCCAGGTCGGAATCCGGCCGCTCAATCCCTTTGGCGACCGAACCGCCGAAGATCAGCGCGATCACGCCGGGCTGGCGGCGGTAATGTTCCGCCATGATGCGCAGCGATTCCTTGTGGTGCTCGTACATGGGAAAACCTCCTGCTATTGCGTTTTTCCCAGTATAGCAAGGGGGCCGGGCTGCGTCAAGGGGTCACAGCGCGCCGTCAAAATACTCCTGCGCAACGGTTGCCAGCAGCTCGGCGGTGCCGGTCACCCCAAACAGGCTGCTGTCTACCTGCAGGTGGGTGTATTCAGGGTCGCTGGGCAGGCGCCGGGCATACTTCTTGCAGTAGCGGTCCCGGGCGCGGTCCACCCGCTCAATCATCCGCTTGGCTTCGGTGGGGGACATATCCAGCGTATTGACGCAGTTCAGGTACCGCTTGGCCTTTGGCGCATAGATAAAGACCCGCAGGCAGTTTTGGTTTTGCAGGATGGAATCGGCACAGCGCCCGACAAAAATTGCGGAGCCCCTGGCCGCCAGCCGCTGGATGATCTGGGTCTGGGTATCAAAGATCTGCTGCTGGGTTTCGGCGCTGCCGGCGCCAAGCGGGAAGGCCATGTGCCCAAACCGGGTGTGGATGGCTTCCTCCTGCTCGCTGGCCTGGGCCAGCGGGATGCCCAGCTGTTTGGCGGTTTCCTCCACAATGTCGCGGTCATAGTATTCGATGCCGAGCATTTCGGCCAGTTTGACGGCGATCGGCCGGCCCAGGCTGCCGAACTGCCGGTTGATGGTGATATAGCAGTTTGCCATTGCAAATCCCCCTTTTGTCTGGTTCAGGTTGCGCGCTTCGGCAGCGCATCAAGCACTTCTGCCAGCGCTTGCAGGAAGGCGGCGTTCTCTGCCGGCGTGCCGACGGTCACCCGGTTGAACCGGGCGTTCGGGGTGCCGATCAGGATGCGTCGCCCGGCCAGCGCGCCGGACACGGCCGCGGCGTCGCGCCCGGTGTCAAAATACAGGAAGTTGGCCGCGGGTTCGGCCACCGTGCAGCCCAGTGCGCGCAGCCCGCTGTACAGCCGCTGCCGCTCGATTGTGTTGGCGGCCCGGACCTTTTCCACATAGGCCTGGTCATCCAGCGCAACGGTGGCGGCCAGCGTGGCGATGCGGCTGACGTTCCAGGCCTGGCAGGCTTTCATGAGTTGGTCAATCAGGGCCGGGTCGGCCACGGCATAGCCGATCCGCAGCCCGGCCAGGCCGTATATTTTTGAAAAGGTCCGCAGCACGATCAGCGGTTTGCCGTACCCCTGCTGTACAAGCCGGATCAGGCTGTAATGCCCGGGCGTATCGACATATTCAAAGTACGCTTCATCGACAACGGCCAGCACATGGTCGGGCAGGCTCCGCACAAAGGCTTCGACTTCGGCTGCCGGCAGGCAGGTGCCGGTTGGGTTGTTCGGGTTGACCAGGATTACCATCTTGGTTTTGTCGGTTACGGCGGCGCGCAGCGCGGCAAGATCAAACCGGTAGTCGGCGGTCAGCGGCACCTCCACCCGCACGCCGCCGTTGTCGCTGACCATATCGGGGAACGCCTCATAGGTCGGCGAACAGTACAGGACCTCATCGCCATAGTTGATAAAAACCTCGCCCAACATATCGATCACCGCGCTCGACCCCGCGCCGATCAGGATATGGTCGGCGGTCAGCCCGTGGAGATCGGCGACCTTTTTGCGGATGTCGTATGCATAAAAATCCTGGTACATCGAATTGTCGGCCACGCTGGCCCGCAGCGTCTGCTGCACGGTATCCGACATGCCGTAGGCGTTCTCATTGAGGTTCATGCGGACCATGTCCCGCGGGGTGGAAGTTTTCTGCCGGGCGCTGCGTTTGCTGGCCGGTTTTTCCCGGATGCTCCGGCGCAGAAGAGTTTCTACTTGCATCATATTCCCTCTTTTCTGGTTGTGTTGGGGGCGGGGGCCTCCGGCTGTACAATTGCCGAGCAGGCTTCGCCGCGCAGGTAATGCGCAAAGTTATCGACCGCCATCTCAATCGCCCGCAGCCGGGAAGCCCGGGTCAGCCAGGCAATGTGGCCGGTCACGGTCAGGTTGGGCGCCTGCAGCAGCGGGGTGCCGTGGCGGGGCGGCTCCTCGGTCAGCACGTCAAGCCCGGCGGCCCGCAGCTTGCCGGTGCGCAGCGCTGCGGCCAGCGCCGCTTCCTCAACAAGCGCGCCGCGCGCGGTGTTGATCAGGATCGCGCCATCCTTCATTTTGGCGAACGCCGCCGCATTGAGGATGTGTTCGGTTTCCGGTGTGTGCGGCAGGTGCAGCGAGACAATGTCGCTCAGGGCGAGCAGTTCGTCCAGGCTTTCCACCTGGGTGATGAAATCGTACCTCGGGTCCTGTTTGCGGTGGGCGCTGAAGCCCAGCACCCGCACCCCGAAGCCGGCAACCATCCTGGCAAAGGCAAAGCCGATTTCACCCAGGCCGACCACCTCGACCGTCTTGCCGTACAATTCCAGCTGCGGCACAACGGCCTTGCAGAATTCGCCGGCGTTGGCGGGGTCCGCCCAGTCAAAGACGCGCAGCCGCGCGTTTTGCACCGAAATATGGTGGCAAACCTCCATCAGCAGTGCAAAAGCGTACTCGGCAATGGTTTGGGCGCCGTACACCGTGTTGGTCACGGTCAGGCCGTGGGCGCGGGCCAGGCCGGTGTCAAAGGGTTCCCACCCATGGCCAAGCGTTGCGATGTAGCGCAGCCTGGGGTGGCGTGCAAGGAAATCGGCGTTTATAAGGTCCGGCCCGATCCAAACGCCGAACAGTGCGTCGGCGTCGGCGGCCAGCGCCCCGATTTCGGCCGCAGAAGGATAGGCGGGCGGCGTCAGGATCGTCACTTCATCCACCCCGGGCAGCGCGGCGAGCGCCTGCCAGCGGGCGGTCAGCTCCTGCGGGGTGAGGTCGGGCTGGGCGATGGGTTCCTGAATGACAACGGCTTTCATAGCAGCACACGGCTCCTTTCGGTTGGGATGACGGCCGGGGCTTTGCGGGCAAGCGCGCGGCTATACCGCCAGAACATCCACCCCGCCGCAAAATTCAGCAAAAGCTGGGTGACCACGGCGGTCAGCCAGATGCCTTCCAGCCCCAGCAGCCGCGGCAGCACAAGCAGGGCCGCGGGGGTCAGCACAAGCGGGTCAAAGTAGATCATGAACAGCGCATAGCGGGTTTTGCCAACCGCGAAGAAGAAACCGTTGGTCACCCGCACCAGCCCGGTGAAAAGCAGCTGCCATGCCGTCACCCGCACCGCATGCACGCTGAGTTCGGCGGCCTGGCCGCTGTACCCGTACAGCGCGGGGTAAAAGCCGGCGGTTGCCATTGTGAAGGCAAACAGCGCCGCGCTGACGGCGACCGCCGTGCCGATGCCTTTGTTGCGCAGCCGGCGCAGGGCGTTCCAGTCGCCGGCGCCGTTTGCATAGCTGGCCAGCGGCTGGATGCCGTCGGCCACGCCGATCAGCAGGATGCGGTAACTGCCGACCGTTGCGGTGATCAGCGCATAGGCGCTGACCGCCAGGTCGCTGCCGGTGCGCAGGCAGGCAATGTTGTGGTAAAGGATCAAAAGCGAAGGCGTCAGCGAGATGCCGAACGGCGACAGCGCGTTGCGCAGCATCCGGGGCCAAAGCCGGAAATTCGGCCGCAGCTGGGCCGGGCGCAGCGGGTTGCACCGGTCGGTGAGGAGCACGGCCAGGCCGGCCAGGACCGTGAAAAGCTGGGCACAGACCGAAGCGGCCGCGGCGCCTGCCACCCCCCAGTGCAGCAGGGCAAGGAAACAGAAATCCAGCGCAAGGTTTGCAACCAGCCCGCCGACCATGATGCCCATGGCGGTGACGGCGTGGTTGTCGTTGCGCAGGAGCGGGGACAGCCCGCAGGAAACCACCTGTACCGCACCGCCGGCCAGCATGATGCGGCCATAGGTCAGCGCATAGCGGAGCAGTTCGCCCTCGGCGCCCATCAGGCGCAGCAGCGGTTGGAGCAGCGCCAGCGCCACGGCGGTGCACAGCACCCCTGCCGCCAGCAATGCCAGCAGTACGTTGCCGCGCACCCGGTTCGACACCGCGCGGTGCCCCGCGCCCTGCTGGGTGGCCATGATAACCGCGCCGCCGCAGCCCACCCCGGCGCCGACCGCCGTGATGACCGCAATGATCGGCCAGGTTACATTGATGGCGGCCAGCGCCGTGCCGCCGACAAAGTTGCTGACAAACAGCCCGTCTACCAGAGAGTAGGCGCTCTGCAAAAACATGGTCACCATTGAGGAGAGCACATACCGCCCAAACAGCCGGTCAATCCCGTCCGGCGCGCTGCGCGGGTGGGGCAGCGTGACCCGGCTCATGCGACGAGCGAGGCCGGCTGCGCGGCAACGGCCTGCTCCATCAGGGCATTGCGCTCCTCCTGGCTCAGTTCGGCCAGGATCGCATTGATCTGCTCCACCAGTTCGGTATCGCCTTTCTGGCAGGCGATGCCAAGGTCGGTTTCCTCATTGCTGACCTGGAAGCCCTCGCCGTCGGCAAACTGGACGATCTGCAGCGTCGGGTTGGTGGTCAGCAGCGACATGGCCGAAGGGTTGTCACAGGCAAAGCCGTCGATTGTGCCGGCGTTGACCGCGGCCACCATCGAAGCGAAGTTCTCCAGCGCAGCGCCCTTGGTCGCCCCGGGCACCTGATCCAGCACGTCGTACCAGACCGTGTTCATTGACGAGGTCAGGGTTGCGCCGGCCAGATCTTCGAGGCTCTGGGCCGAAGCGTAGGGGCTGTCCTGGCTGACAACCAGCACAATATCGGCGTTGTAATACGGGTCGGAAAAATCAACGCTCTGGGCGCGCTCACTTGTGATGCTCATGCCGGCGATTGCGCAGTCCACCATATCCGAGGAGATGGAAAGGATCAGCCCGTCCCAGTCAACCTGGGTGATCGAAAGTTCCATGCCGAGCTCTTCGGCAATATGTTTGGCGATCAGCACGTCGTAGCCGTTCATATAAGAACCGTTGGTTGTGAGCACCGCGCCGTTGGAATCATCCTCCTGCAGCCAGTCAAACGGGGCGTAATCGGCGGACATGGCCACCCGCAGCACGTTGTCGGAATCGGCGCCGGCGGTTTCGGCCGAAGCCGAAGCGCCGCTCTGGGCGCTGCAGCCCCCCAGCATGGTAACAGACGTTGCGGCCGCCAGCAGGCCGGCCAGGGTCTTGTTCAGGCGTTTCATAGGGATCTCTCCTTTTTTTGGTGTGCGGCGCAGCGTTCAGCTGGCCATGAAGCGTGTCAGGAACAGTTTTGTGCGTTCCTGGGTCGGTGCGTTGAACAGCTGTGCGGGCGGGCCTTCCTCCACCACATAGCCGTGGTCCATGAAGATCGTCCGGGTGGAAACATCCCGCGCAAAAGCCATTTCATGGGTGACGATGATCATGGTCAGCCCCTCCTGCGCAAGCGCCCGCATGACCTGCAGCACCTCGCCGACCATCTCAGGGTCAAGGGCTGAGGTTGGTTCGTCAAACAGGATCGCTTCAGGCTCCATGGCAAGCGCCCGCGCGATCGCCACCCGCTGCTTCATCCCGCCGGAAAGCTGGTGCGGCTTGGCCTTGATGTAGGGCGCCATGCCGACTTTGGCCAGGTAACGCAGTGAAATCTCCCGCGCTTCCTCCGCGGGCAGGTGCTTGACAAGCCGTGCGCCGGCCATGCAGTTTTCCAGCACCGTCATATTGTTGAAAAGGTTGAAGCTCTGGAACACCATGCCGACCTTGGCCCTGAACGCGTTGAGCGCGGCGGCGCCGTGGGGAACGGCTTCGCCATGGTAGAGCACATCGCCCGAAGTGGGCGTTTCAAGCCGGTTGATGCAGCGCAGCAGGGTGGACTTGCCCGACCCCGAAGCCCCGATGACCGTGACGACATCCCCGGCATGTACATCAAACGAGATGTCTTCCAGCACCAGATGGTCGCCAAAGCGTTTTTTCAGGTTGCGCACCCCGATGACAGGGGTTGCCGTGTGTGTTTGTGCGGACATTTCCTTCACCTCTCATTTGGTTGGGCTAGTGATTCGGGCGAAAGCACTTCATAGCTGCTGCTGCCGGCCAGCCCGTTTTCCAGCAGGCGCAGCAGGAAGTTGAAGACCAGCGTCAGGGTCAGGTAGATCGCGGCGGTGATGGTGTAGGCTTCAAACATACGGAAGTAGGTGCCGGCCACGACGTTGGTGGTATAAAACAGCTCAGTTACCGAGATGACGTTGAGCACCGAGGTATCCTTGATGTTGGCCACAAAGGTGTTGCCGATCTGCGGCGCAATGATGCGGAAGGTCTGCGGCAGGATCACATGGGCCATCATGGTCATGTAGCGCATGCCCAGCGCCTGCGCGCCTTCAACCTGGCCGGGGTCGATCGAACGGATGCCGCCGCGGACTGTCTCGGCCATATAGGCGCCGCTGTTGAGCGTGATAATCAGGATTGCGGCCTGAAACGCCGGGATATTGACCCCGAACATCTGGGCGATGCCGTAATAGATGACCATCGCCTGCACAATCATCGGGGTACCGCGAAAAACCGTCACATACACGCGGCAGACCGCCTTCGGGACGGCCAGCAGCAGGTTTTGCAGCGCGCCGCGGTCTTTCTGGTAATCGATGGACTGGATCATTCCCACCACGAACCCGACGCAGCAGCCCAGCAGCGTGCCGGACAGCGAGGTGGTCAGTGTGGTGACCAACCCCTGCAGGTAGGAGTTGTGGTATTGCTGGACCAAAAAGACAATCCAGCCGAAGAAGCTTGTCGGCATGGTACCCCCTCACTTTCTTGCGGGGCGCGGCAAAAGCCGGAACAGCCGGGAAGCGCCGCGCCGAAATAACGGAAAACACAAAAGGCGCCGGAAATCTCGTTCCAGCGCCTTTGCCTTCTTCCGCCGCCCGGGCAGTGCCCGCCCGCCGGGCACCTTGCGGGAATGAAAAAACGGCGCCGGGGTGTTTCCCCCGGCGCCGTTGCCTTCGTTTCCCGCGGGGCTGTTCACCCCGGCGGATGTTGTCTGTATGATAGCACAGTTTCGCCAAAAGTCAAGCGAAATGCCGGCTGATGCATGGCATTTTGGTAAAATGTATAAATTTCCAATGGGTTAGAGGAAAGATTTGGATAAAAAAGGCGGGCGTGTAGAAAAAGACGATCCGCTGTGGTATACTCAAACCCAAAAGGGGGCGCTTGTATGGGCAAACAGGCAATCACAGCAGGCGCGGCGCAGGTACGGGCCTACCGGCTGGCGGCGCATCACCTGGCCCGGCCGCTGCCGGCCGGGGCGTTCGCGCAGGCGGCCGGGGTGTGCGGGGTGCAGAACTCCCCGCCCGGCGCGTTTGAAACCGCGCTGTGGAACCGTGTGCGGCCCGGCGCGCCGGCCGGGATGCAGGCGGCGCTGTATGAGGAAAAGACGCTGCTGCAGGCCTGGAGTTACCGCGGCGCGCCGGTTGTGTTTCCAACGCAGGAGAGCGATATCTTCCTCGCCCCGCTGCGTGCCGAACCCGGCGAGGAACCCTGGATTTACACCCGCGGCATTACCCTTGCGCTCGATGCGCTGGGGCTGACCTTTGGGGAGCTGCTGCCGCTTGTTGCGGCGGCGGTGCGCGGCCTTGGCGACCGGGAGGTCGAGAGCAAAGAGGCGCTTGACCAGATTCTGGCCGATGCCATCGCCCCGGCGCTGCCGGCGGAAAAGCGGGCGATCTGGGCGCAGCCCTCGCCCTACGGGCGGCCTGACCGGCAGACGCTGGGCGGGGCGGCGGTTTCCTTTCTGCTGCGGCCCTGCGCGTTCGGCGGGGAAATCGTGTTCGGCCGACGCGCCGGCCAAAGCCCGACCTTTGCGACCTACCGGCACTGGCTCGGGCGGGAATTTGCCCCGCGGCCGGATGCCGCCCGGCGGCTTGCGCGCAAGTTCCTTCATGCCTACGGCCCCGCGACGGTGCGGGACTTTGCGGCCTGGCTCGGCAGCAGCCCGGCCCAGGCGAAACGGCTGTGGGGGTTGGCCGGGGAGAAGGTTCGGATTTCGGTGGATGGGCGCGCCGGCGAGATGCTCCCCGAGGATCTGCCTGCGTTGCAGCGCGCAGAATTCGGCCCGCGGCGGTGGATTCTGCTCGGCCCGCACGACCCCTATCTCGACGCGCGCGACCACGCGACGCTGCTGCCGGATGCGGCCAAACAGCGGCTGGTCTGGCGCACCGTCGCAAACCCCGGGGCAATCCTCTGCGACGGACGGATCGTCGGCATCTGGAAGGTCAAAACCGCCGCGCAGGGCCTGGATGTCACCGTGCAGCCCTTCGAACCTTTGCCGCCCGCCGCCCTGCAAACCCTGCAAGCCGAGGCCGAAGCGTACGCAGCCTTCCGCCAAAAAACGCTGCGGGGCTGGAAGGTGGAAGAACCCTGACCCTGCCTGATACAGAAGCTCCCCCGCCCCAAGGCGATGCAGCGCTTTGGGGCGGGGGATTTGCCTTTTTTACCCATACGGCTTCCCCAAACTTTGCAGCCAGAGCGTTTCGCCGAGGGCGAAGAGGAGGGCGGGCAGGGCGAGGCAGGGCAGGGCGGCGGCGAGGATCGGCCCGCTCAAGACCGCCATCCCGTCGCCGGCCATGACGGCGACGGGGGAAACGTTTGCGAGGGCGGGCGGCAGCAGGCTATCGAGGGCGAAGAGGGCGAGGGAGAGGCCGACACCGGTCAGCAGCGCACTTACGGTTGAGCCGGCCCGCACGGTAGCGGCAAAGAGCAGCGCTGAGAAGAAAAGGCTCCCCGCCAGCCGGATCATCCAGGTGGCGAGCACCGCGCCCCAGAGCGGCATCCCCTGCGGCGCGCCGGCCAGCGCCGGCAGGTTCGCGGCCTCGGCCCCGGGCAGCGGAAAATCGTACCGCCGCCACAAAAACAGGGTTTCCGGCAGCCAGACCGCCGCGTGCAGCACGCCGGTGACCGCGCAGGCCAGCCCGGCCTTTGTCCAGTAGAGCCGGCTCGTCGCGCCGGGCAGGGTCTGGTAAAGGCGGAAAAGCCCCGTCTCCCGCTCGGCAGCGAACAGTCCGGACAGGGCCAGCACCAGCAGCGCGGCGAGCAGCGCCGGCTGGTAGCGCGGGCCGACCGTCTCGAACCCAAGCAGCCGGTTGTAGCCGGCGTCGGGGATGTAGGCGGCGGAAAGGCCGCTCTCGGCGCGGGCTTTGAGTTGGTTGCTCAGCCGGCCAAGGCGAACGAGCACCGGCTTCTCCTGCAAGCCCGCCTGCGCGAGCGCGGTATCGACATTGTCCCCGCCGGCGGAGGCGGCGGCTTCGAGCGCGCGCAGATCCTCATAGGCGTCGAGGATCTGCGCGTGTTTTTCCGCCGTGTACGGCCCCTGCAAAGTGGTCAGCCAGGCCTGGTAGCGGGCTTCTTCCTCGGTCGTCAGGGTCGTGAAGGTGGAGGATGCGAAAACCTGCGCCGCCGCCAGCAGCAGCGCCACAGCGACCGCGCCCCGGGTGCGCAGCAGTTTGCGCAGCTCAAAGCCGAAGAGGGTCGGCCGCCGTTTGTGCCGGCGCAGCCCCGGGCGGCGCAGCGCCGGCAGCCGGAAACTG
>URKR01000041.1 GCA_900548355.1 uncultured Oscillospiraceae bacterium | reverse complement strand
TTCTTCTGCTGGTTGGCTTTTTTGCTCTGGAGCCGCTCGGCGTGCCGGTCAGCCTGGTGGCGGCGGTGGCGGCAGCCGGCCAGCTGCGGGCGTACACGGCCACCGCCGCGCCGGAATCCTACACCTGCGGTACCGAGGAACCCTTCTGGCAGATGGGCTGCGGCCACTACCTTCCGGCGGAAAACGGCCCGACCGACCTGAACGCACTGCCGGCCGGCCCGGTCTGGGCGGACGGCATTACGCTGACCGCCTATGAGAAAAGCGGTACCACAATCACCTTCACGGCATCCAACGACAGCGAGGTGGAAGCCTGGGTGCGGCTGCCGCTGCTCTGGTACCGCGGCTACACAGCCCGCGGGGAAGATGGCAGCGCGCCGGCTGTCACCTGCGGCGAAAACAACCTGGTCACCGTCACCCTTGCCCCGGGGCAGAGCGGCAGCTTCACGGTGCGCTTCACCGAGTCCTGGCCCTGGCGTGCCGCCGAAGCCCTGACCGCGCTGACCGCCCTGGCCCTGGCGGTGTTGCTGGCGCGCAGGCGACAGTGAAACGAACAATGAGAAAAGCCCAGCCAAAACGGCTGGGCTTTTTGAATGGAGCGCAATCCATTCCGATTGTGGTGCCGGTGGTGGGGGTCGAACCCACACGGTGTTGCCACCAACGGATTTTGAGTCCGTCTCGTCTGCCAGTTCCAACACACCGGCGCAGTGGTTGTATTATACACCTTTCCCCCGCAAAAATCAAGCCCCGCGCCGAAAGGCAGTGAAAATCCCCCGCCGCATGGGCGGGGGATTGGCTCAGGGGTTGGCTTCGGGGTTTAGGTCGGGCGCGGGGGCGCTTTCCGCCGGGGCGGCCTGTTTGAGAAGGCCCATCAGCACGGCCGATACCACGCTGCCCGCAACCAGCGCCAGCAGCATGCCCAGCCAGTTGTTGGCCAGCGGCAGCACATACAGCCCGCCGTGCGGGGCCGGCACACCGCAGTGCAGCGCGGTTGACAGCCCGCCCGCCAGGGCGGAGCCCGCCATGCAGCTGGGGATCACCCGCAGCGGGTCACGCAAAGCAAAGGGCAGCGCTCCTTCGGTGATGAAGGAAAATCCCATCAGGTAGTTCATCGGGGCGGCGTTGCGCTCCGCGCGTGAAAACCGGCTGGGGAACAGCGTGCAGGCCAGCGCTACCGCCAGCGGCGGCACCATGCCGCCCAGCATAACGGCGGCCATAAAACCCTGCTGCCCGCCGCTCAGGGTGACAGTGCCGAACAGGTAGGCCGCTTTGTTGACCGGCCCGCCAAAATCCACCGCCATCATCGCGCCGAGCACCGCGCCCAGCGCAATCCGGCTGCCGCCCTGCATACTTTCCAGGCCGCGGTAGAGCCAGTCGTTGAACTGGCCGAGCGGCGGGTTGACAACAACCACCATCAAAAGCCCCACCACAATCAGCCCGACAACCGGGTAGATCAGGGTGGTTTTCAGCGCTTCCAGGCCGGTGGGCAGTTTGGCAAACAGCCGGCGCAGCCCGCGGATGGTGTACCCGGCAAAGGCGCCGGCCAGCAGCGCCCCCCAAAAGCTGGAGGAAACCCAGCCGTCCGGGGAGGTGGGCGTCATGCCCAGCCAGGCAAGGTACCCGCCCATCAGGCCGGGCAGCAGGGCCGGCGGCCCGGCCATCGCCACAGCCAGAAAACCGGCCAGGATCGGGTACATCATATCAAACGCAATGTTGCCGATCTCCCCCAGCAGCCAGGCCAGGGAAGTGCCGCTGCCAAAAGTCAGGTAAGCTACATTCGCGCGGTCGAGAAAATAACTCAGCGCGATCAGGATGCCCCCGCCGGTGACAAACGGGATCATATGGTTGATACCGTTCATCACATGGTTGTACACATGGCGGCCGCGTTCGCGCAGCTCATGCCGGGGGCTTTCCGGCGCGGTGCGCAGCGCCGGCTCAAGCTCGGCGGCGCTGCGGGGCACCGGCATCGGCGGGATATCGCCGGCCAGGGCCCGGCGCAGCAGCGCCTGGGGGTGGCGCACCGCTTCCGATACGCCTACGGTCAGCACCGGCCGCCCGGCAAAGCGGGCGGTTTCCACCGTGCGGTCGGCCGCCACAATGATGCAGGCGGCTTCGGCAATCTGGTCGGGGGTGAGAAGGTTTTTGGTGCCGTCGGCTCCGTTGGTTTCCACCTGAATCCGCACGCCAAGCTCCCGTGCGGCCTGTTCCAGCGCTTCGGCAGCCATATAGGTGTGGGCCACCCCCATCGGGCAGGCTGTCACAGCCAGCACCAGCGGGCCGGGGGGCGGGGCTTCGGGGGCAGAGCCCTGGGAGGCGGCGTCCGGTTCGTCTTTGCGCTCCATCGCATCCAAAAATTCCTCCGGCGTTTGGGCGGCCAGCAGTGAATCAATGAAATCCGGGTGCATAAGCCGTCGCGCCAAATCGGCCAGCAGCTGCACATGCAGCGAAGCCGCGTCCTTGGGCACCGCGAGCAAAAAGATCAAACGCACCGGCGCGCCGTCCGGCGCATCCCAGGCGACGCCTTCGGGCAGCGTCATGGCGGCAACCGCCGGCCGGATGACCGATTCACTTTTGGCGTGGGGCACAGCCACCGCGCCGCCCACGGCGGTGGAGCAGCTGGCTTCCCGGTCCAGAATATCCTGCAGGCAGGCTTCGGGGTCCCGCAGAACCTGGCCGTCTGCCGCAAGGGCTTCCACCAGGGCGCGGATCACAGCGGCTTTGTCGGGCGCCGAAGCCCGGACCAGAACCCGCTGGGGGGTTATCATTCCTGAGATGCGCATACGAACGTACCGTCCTTTAAAAGGGGAGGGAAGCGCTGGCCGCGCCGCCCTCCGGTTTGTAAAAAAGCGGCCCTGCCGCTGGGGCAAGGCCGCTTGTTTACAAGAGGGGTGTTGCTTGACAGCGAACCGCGAGGCAATTAGTTCAACACAGTCAGTTCGGTGTCGGCGTCGAACAGGTGGATCTTATGCGGGTCCATCGCGACGGTAACCGTGCTGCCGCGGCGAGCCTTGGAGGTCGGCGCAACACGGGCCATCATGTTCTGGCCCTGATAGGTCAGGTAGAGGTAGATCTCAGCGCCCATCAATTCGGAAACTTCGACTTCGGCGGTGAGGTGGCTCTCGGGATGCTTGGCCAGGAATTCTTCGTCGTCCTTCATGTCTTCGGGACGGATGCCGACCTTCATGGTCTTGCCGACATAGGCGTCGAGCTTGCCATCGGCGGTCTTTTCCTTCGGCAGCGGGATGATGGTGCCGGCCAGGTCAACGCTGTACTGGTCGCCCTTCTTCTGCAGGGTGCCGTCCATGAAGTTCATCTGCGGGCTGCCGATGAAGCCGGCAACGAACAGGTTGCAGGGATAATCATAGAGGTTCTGCGGGGTGTCAACCTGCTGGATGACGCCGTCGCGCATGACGACGATGCGGTCGCCCATCGTCATAGCTTCGGTCTGGTCATGGGTAACATAGATGAAGGTGGTGGCCAGCTTCTTGTGGAGCTTGATGATCTCGGTACGCATGCTGGTACGCAGCTTGGCGTCGAGGTTGGACAGGGGCTCGTCAAGCAGGAAGACGGCCGGGTTACGGACCATGGCGCGGCCCAGCGCAACACGCTGGCGCTGACCACCGGACAGAGCCTTCGGCTTACGGTCAAGCAGGTGCTCGATCTCAAGGATCTTGGCGGCTTCACGCACGCGCTTGTCGATCTCGTCCTTGGGCATCTTGCGCAGTTCCAGGCCGAACGCCATGTTCTTGTACACGGTCATGTGCGGGTACAGCGCGTAGTTCTGGAAGACCATCGCGATGTCGCGGTCTTTCGGGGGAACGTCGTTGATCAGGCGCTCGCCAATGTACATTTCGCCTTTGGAAATTTCTTCCAGGCCGGCGATCATACGCAGGGTGGTGGACTTGCCGCAGCCGGAAGGACCGACGAAGACGATGAATTCCTTATCGGCGATTTCCAGGTTGAAATCCTTGACGGCGGTGACATTGCCGGGGTAAATCTTGTAGATGTGGCGGCAGCTGATACTTGCCATGACAATTCCCTCCAGATGGTGATTTATTGACGCGCCTTGGCGTCTGTTTTTCTTGACAAACTTAGTTTACCAGCTTATCATAGGAAATGGAATAGCATTTTATTGATATAGGAGGCCAGAAATTGATTTTTGATTGGGACACTTGCTGCCGCCCGGCGGAAACCCGCGAAATCCAGGGGGAAGCCCCTGCGACGCTTGCGGGGTCAGGGCTTTGGGTCGGGGTGCTTTCGAGCGGGCGGTGCCTGCTGGCCGGCGCCGAGCCCGGCGCTGTGGCCGGCAGCGGCGCCGGGGGCGACCTGCTGCTGGGCTACGGAAATTTTACGCTGCGGCCGGCCACCCCCTGCCATCTGCTGGCGCTGCGGCTGGAAGGCCTGGCGGTGGAAGAGTTTTTGAAAGGGCTGCCCAGGCCGCGCTTTGTTGACAGCGCGGCCTGCCCGAACGCGGCCGAGCAGCTGGCGCGCCTGTGCGCCGGGATGGAAACGGCGGACTCTGCCGCCCAGCCGGACCCCGCCCGCGGCGCCGCGCCCTATGCGCTGCTGTGCATGCTGGCCCACGCCGACGAGGAAACCCGCCGGCTCAGCCCGATTGTGGCCGAGGCGGTTGAAAGCATCCGCAACAATTATATGGCGCTCTACGGTGTTGAGGATCTTGCCGCAGCGCTCGGGGTCAGCAAATGCCACCTGGTGCGGATGTTTTCGGCTGAAATGGGGATCTCGCCCGGCAAATACCTGACCCGCACCCGGCTGGAAGCCGCCAAGCTGCTGCTGCTTGACCGGGAGTATAACCTTGACACCATCGCAAATCTCTGCGGGTTTTCGGGGGCAAACTACCTGTGCCGCGTCTTCAAACGGGAGGAAGGCATCACCCCGCTGGCCTGGCGCGACGCCGCCGCCCCCCACGCCGCGCCCAAAAAGCTGCCGCCGCGGGTGAATGAGATGTATGTGTGAGAGGGAAAACAGGAAAAAATAAACAAGGTGGCTCGCACGCTTTGCAGCATGCGAGCCACCCGCCTTCTTATGGATTCATGCTTGCTTTTGCGGCTCATGCCCCCGGTTCCCGCACCTTGTGCGGGCTGTTCCAGACGCGGCGGCGCAGGTCGAGCAGGATGATGCCGGCCGTGATGCCGGCGAGCAGCGCGGTACCCGGCATGTTGGCCCACAATCCGCTGAGCCCCATCGGCCAGAGCGCCACAATCAGCCCGACAGGGAACAGCAAGGCCGTCGAAACCGAAAGGATTGAAGCCTGCACCGGCTTTTCGATCGCCGAGACAAAGCTCTGGGTTGCAAAGCTGAACCAGCGGGTGATATAGGTCAGGCTGAAGATCCGCAGCGCGGGTTCGGCCATATCCAGCACCTCGGCCCCGGCGGTGGCCATGAAGAGCTCGGCGGTCTGCCGCGGGAAGGCGAAGAGAACCGCCGAGCCGACGAGCGAGATCACCGCCGCCGCCGTGAAGCAGCAGCGCTCAATCGCGACAACCCGGTCGCGCCGGGCCGCGCCCCAGTTGTAGCCGACCGCCGGCTGCAGCGAATCGCACATGCCGTACATCAGCTGCAAAATGATGCCGTCGGCATACATCAGGATGCCGTAGACCGAAACGGCCGAAGCGCCGCCGAGCTGCAGCAGCACCATATTCATGATGATCGAGGTCACGCGGCCGGCGATGTTGTTCAAAAAGGTCGGGCAGCCACAGCTGACGATCTGGCCGAGAATCCGGCGCGAAAACTTCGGCCGCACAAATTTCAGCGCCATCTTGCCGCGGAAGAAGGGCAGCATGGCCAGAAACGCGCAGACCATCATGCTCAGACAGGTGCCGAGCGCCGCGCCCCGGATGCCGATGCGCAGCACCGCGAGGAAGAAAAACTCGAACACAACGCAGAGCACGCTCATCAGCACGTTGAGCATCATGCTTGTGCGGATCTGCCCGCAGATGCGCAAAAAGTTGTCCGAGGCAAAGACGCAGCCGACAATCGGCGAGCAGACTGCGTACACCCGCAGGTACTGCACGGCCATGGCGGCCAGCGCGCCCTCGGCCCCCATCAGGCGCAGCAGCGTCGGCGCCAGCAGGAACAGCGCCCCGCCGACGACGATCCCCTGCCCGAAGATCAGCAGGCAGGCGATGGTGAAGATGTTGTTTGCTTCCTCCGGCCGCTTTTCACCCAGCCGCACCGAGATCGGCACGGCCGAGCCGACGCCGATCAGGTCGGAGATGGCGAAGTTGATGATGACGAACGGCATCACGAGGTTGAGCGCCGCAAACGCTTCGCTACCCAGAATCTGCCCGACAAAGATGCCGTCCAGCAGCTGGTACAGCGAGGACGCCAGCATGCCCACCGAGCCGGGCAGCGCCGCCTTCAGAAACAGGCGGGTGGGGCTGGTGTTCAGAAATAAGGTTTTTTGATCCATTTCCCGTTCCCTCCATTTATATTTTGTGCACTCTGCGCCGCAGCGCAGGGCCTGGCCGCCCCGGTCAGGAATATCCGGTCGGCATTTGAGTTTGTGCGCTGGGTCAAAAAAAGCCGGACAAGGCAGGCGTCTCAGCCTGTGCCTTATCCGGCTTGTCATTTCGAGTGTATTTTCTCCAGAACGACTTGCCCTCCGCGCAACGTTCCTACCTTATCACAACATCCCCCCAAAGTCAAGGTGGACGGGGTAAAGAATTTGTAAAAGGGGGAGGGCGGGGCTTTTTTAGGTCCGGGTCTTGATTTCCTCGGTCACTTTGGCGACGAAGTCGTCGAGACCCATCGCGGTGGTTTCGCCCTGGCGGTTGCGGACGCTGACGTTGCCGGCCTCGGCTTCCTTCGCGCCGATGACAAGCATATACGGCGCGCGGTCCACCTGCTGGGCTTCGCGGATCTTGTAGCCGATCTTCTCATTCGATTCGTCCAGCACCACCCGGACGCCGGCGTCAAACAGCGCTTCGTAGACCTTGCGGGCGTAGTCCATCGTTTTTTCCGAAACCGGCAGCACCTTGACCTGGGTCGGGGCAAGCCAGGTCGGGAAACGGCCCTTGGTCTCCTCAATCAGGTAGGCCATGAACCGGTCAAGCGAGCCGAGGATCGCGCGGTGCAGCACGACCGGGGTTTTCTCGCTGCCGTCGGAATCGACATAGGTCAGCTGGAACTTGGCCGGCAGGCAGAAGTCGAGCTGGCAGGTCGAAAGGGTGTACTCCGCCCCGACAGCCGGCTTGACATTGACGTCGAGCTTCGGGCCGTAGAAGGCGGCCTCGCCGATCTCCTCGGTGAACTGGATGCCGAGCTCGGTCAGCACCTCACGCAGAGCGCTCTCGGCGTGTTCCCACATCGCGTCGTCGTCGTGGTACTTCTTCTTGTCGTTGGGGTCGCGCAGCGAGAGCACGCAGCGGTAATCGGTGATGTGGAAATCCTTGTAGACATCGAAGATCAGGTCGCAGACGTTTGCGACCTCGCTCTTGATCTGGTCGGGCGTCACAAACAGGTGGGCGTCATTCTGGCAGAAATGCCGCGCGCGCTCGATGCCCTTGAGGGTGCCGGAGGATTCATACCGGAAGTCGTGCGCCACCTCGCCGATGCGGATCGGCAGCTGGCGGTAGGAATGCGGCCGGTTGGCATAGATCATCATGTGATGCGGGCAGTTCATCGGCCGCAGCACATAGTCCTCGCCCTCCATCTCCATCGCGGGGAACATATTCTCGCGGTAATGATCCCAGTGGCCGGAGGTTTTGTACAGGTTCACGGTGCCGATGCAGGGGGTCATGACGTGCTGGTAGCCGCGGGCGCGCTCTTTCTCTTTAATATAGTTCTCGAGCTCCTGCCAGACGGTGTAGCCGTTGGGCAAAAACATCGGCAGGCCGCGGCCGACCAGGTCGTCGGTCATGAACAGCCGCATCTCCTTGCCGATCTTGCGGTGGTCGCGCTCGCGGGCTTCCTGCTGTTCCTTCTCCCAGGCTTCGAGCTCCTCCTGGTTGTGGAAGGCGACGCCGTTGATGCGGGTCAGCATCTTGTTTTCTTTGTCGTTTTTCCAGTACGCGCCGCTCTGCTGGGTGATCTTGAAGGCTTTGAGCGCCTTGGTGTAGGTCAGGTGGGGCCCGATGCACATATCGACATACTCGCCCTGCTGGTAGAAGCTGAACTCTGTCTCGTCGGCCAGGTCTGCAATATGCTCGATCTTGTAGTTTTCGCCCCGCTCCTGCATGAGCTTGATCGCTTCGTCCCGCGGCAGGATGAAGGGCTTGATGGGCAGGTTTTCCTTGCAGATCTTCTTCATCTCGGCCTCAATGCGGGCCAGATCCTCGTCGGTCAGTTTGGTATCGCCGAGATCAACGTCATAGTAAAAGCCGTTCTCGGTCGCAGGGCCGAAGGCAAAATCCGCCTGCGGGTACAGCCGCTTGATGGCCTGCGCCATGATGTGGGCTGCCGAATGGCGCAGCACATGCAGTTCCTGGTCCTGCGGGCACTCGGCAACGGCGCCGTCTTTGTAGATGATTTTCATGGAAACCTCCTTGCATTGTTGGTAGAAAATAAAAAACGCTCCACCCCGCCTGTCTTGCGGGGTGAAGCGAAAGGCTCCACGGTTCCACCCGGATTGGGCAGCGCATCCAAAAACGCTGCCCCGCTCAATGGCGGCTGTAACGGGCCGGCCCGGCGGGGGTTCGCCCCCGCGCTCTGCGGTGGTAAGGCGGGGTGTAGGCCAAGGCCGCTTGCAGCACCGTACCTTGCGGTACGGGCGGCCCTCTCTGCTGGTCGGGGCTCCGCCGGTTTGTCCGCATCAACGCTTTTGCGGGATGTTGGCTTTACTATACACCGCAGGAAAACGAAAGTCAAGAGCCTGGCGGGGGTTGCGGGCGGCTGTTTTCGTCCGCCCCGCTTCAAAAATTTGTAACACTTTCTTGACAATGGTACAAAACCCATATAAACTATACATAGAATATATCGGCAGGTTCCCCTTTATGCACAAGCTTTTTGTTAAGCCAGGGGCCTGCCGCAGGGCCGCTGCCAAGGCGGGTGCCCGATTGATTTGGTATAGAACCGGCAGAACCGGCACGGACCGGCTGCCTTTGTTGTTGATACGCTGCATCGATGTTTTTCTCCGCTTGCCCCCGGGTGGGGCAGGCCTTGTATTTGCGTTGCGATACAGCCGCCAGCCTGCTGGAAATGACAACTCAATCAAAGAAAATCACGCCCCGTTCCCGGTAGCGCCCCAACCTAACTGTTGAGGAGTTGAAACGTATGCCCACCATCTTAACGGTGTTGGTGGTCGTCGTTGTTGCCGTTGCGTTCGGGGCGGCCGGTTTTTATGCCGGCATGACCTACCGCAAGCGCACCGCGGAAGCCAAGCTCGGTTCTGCCGAGGAAGAAGCCAAGCGGATTGTCAACGACGCCATCAAATCCGCCGAACAGAAACGCAAGGAGACCATCGTCGAAGCAAAGGACGAGGCCTTCAGGCTCAAATCCGAAGCCGACAAAGAAATCAAGGACCGCCGTGCTGAGATCAGCCGCCAGGAACGCCGCATGGACCAGAAGGAGGAGGCGCTGGACAAGCGCACCGCCGCGATGGAGCGCAAAGAGGAAGACCTCAAAAAGCGCAGCGCCCTGGCCGACGCCCGGCTTGATGAGCTTGAACAGCTCAAGCTGCGCCAGGTCGAAAAGCTCGAGACCATCGCCGCCATGACCCAGGAAGACGCCCGCGCCGTGCTGCTCAAACAGATCGACGACGAGCTGACCCACGAAAAGGCGATGCGGATCGCGGCTTACCAGGCCAACATGAAGGACGAGTGCGACAACCTTGCGCGTGAGATCATCGGCCAGGCCATTGCCCGCTGCGCGGCCGACGCCACCAGCGAAGCCACCGTCAGCGTGGTGCCGCTGCCCAGCGACGAGATGAAGGGCCGCATCATTGGCCGCGAAGGGCGCAACATCCGCGCGCTGGAAACTGCGACCGGCTGCGACCTGATTATTGACGATACCCCCGAAGCCATCACCCTTTCAAGCTTTGACCAGACCCGGCGCGAAATCGCCCGCATGGCGCTGGAACGCCTGATTGCCGACGGCCGTATCCACCCTGCCCGCATTGAGGAAACGGTGGAAAAATGCCGCCGCGAACTGGAACTGCAGATGAAGCGGGAAGGCGAAAAGGCGGTGATGGACCTTGGCATCCACAGCCTGCACCCCGACCTTGTCAAGCTGATCGGCCGGCTCAAGTACCGCACGAGCTACGGCCAGAACGTGCTGTCCCACAGCCTGGAAGTCGCCTGGCTGGCGGGGCTGATGGCCGGCGAGCTCGGCCTGAACGTGCAGCAGGCGCGCCGCGCCGGCCTGCTGCATGACATCGGCAAAGCGCTTGACCATGAGATCGAGGGCAGCCATGTCCAGATCGGTGTCGATATCTGTAAGAAATACCGTGAAAACCCCGCCGTGATCCATGCGATCGAAGCGCACCACGGCGATGTGGAACCCAAGAGCGGTCTGGCCTTTGTCATTATGGCGGCCGACGCAATCAGCGCGGCCCGCCCCGGCGCCCGCCGCGAAAACATGGAAAGCTATATCAAGCGGCTTGAAACGCTGGAAAGCCTCTGCAACGGGTTTGAAGGGGTTGAAAGTTCTTACGCCGTGCAGGCCGGGCGCGAGGTGCGCATCCTGGTTCAGCCCGACAAGGTCGGCGATGACGAAGTCATCCTGCTGGCGCGCAGCATTGCGAAAAAGATTGAAGATGAGCTCGATTACCCGGGCCAGATCAAGGTCAGCGTGATCCGCGAAAGCCGCGCCACCGAATACGCCAAATAATTTTTCCGCCCCGCCCAATCCGGCGGGGCGGTTTTCTTTAAACCCGCCCTTGTAAACTTGGTGCGGTTTTGTTACAATAAAAAGTACTTTGGTAAAAAAAGGAGCCTCGACCATGTCGATTTTTTCTGGACTGTTTGGCAGTTACAACCGTCCCGGCCCCGGTGTGCGGCCGGATGAACCCCGCAAAAAAGGCTTCGCCCGCCTGATTGAAATCCTCGGGCGGGATCTGTGGCCCTTCTTCAAGGCTGGTTTCCTCACCCTGCTGGGCGCGGTCCCGTTCCTGGTGCTGATGGTGATGGCCATTGCCACCCACGCGGTGATCTTTGTGCTGGCGGCCGGCATCATTGGCGGGATGATCGCCGCCCCGCAAATGTGCGGCCTGGCCGATACGGTGCTGCGCAGCCTGCGGGATGAACCCGGCTACTGGTGGACCACCTACCGCCGTGCCTGGAAGCGCAACTGGAAAGCCACGCTGCTGCCCGGCATGCTCTGCGGGCTGATCTTCGGCATGCAGATCTTTACCTTTTTCCATGTCGAAAGCATGGAGATCACGCTGGTCAGCGTTGTGATCTTTATAGTGGGGGTTCTGCTTTCCACCGGGCTGTTTTTGTACATCTTCCCCCAGATTGCGCTGATCGACCTGCCTTTGCTCGGCGTTTTGAGAAACGCTGTGCTGCTGTTTTTGGGCTTCCTGCCGCGCAGCATCGGCGGCATTGTGGTGCTGGCGGCGTATTGGGGGGCGTTTTTGCTGTTCTTCCCGCTGTCGCTTTACATTTTGCCGTTTACCAATTTCTGGCTGCCGATGGTCATTGCGTACCTCATGATCTACCCGGCGCTTGAAAAGAGCTTTAACATCGAAAGCACGATCAAAAAGATGCGCGAAGAACAGCTTGACGCCGCAAATGAAGAGGATTCCCGGATGTAAAATCTGGGCCGGCGGCTTTACAAAAAAGACAAAAGAAAGTACAATAGAGTTAGCTTTCGCCGCCGCTGGCGGTATGTATCGTCTGAGAAAAATAAATGAAAAGAGGACTGCGTATGAAGCGTATCTTCCTGAGTGTGCTGGCCGGGCTGATGGCCTGCACGATGCTCGCATCCTGCGCGCGCGACCAGGGCATTGTGACCAGCTCCGGGGCGGCATCCACCGCCCCTGCCGCTGAGTCTACCCCCGCCCCCACCCCGACCCTGCCCCCCTATGAGGCCAATGTGCTGACCGGTGAAGCCCGCGACGCCGACTACCCGCAGGGCCAGCGCATCACCGCCGTCATGGTCAACAACATCGTGCGCGCCCGCCCGCAGCGCGGGCTTTCGGCCGCCCAGATGCTGTTTGAGATCAAGGTCGAAGGCGGCATCACCCGCTTTATGGCCCTCTTCAACGATTACAATGACATCCAGGAAATCGGGCCCGTCCGCTCCGGTCGTGACCAGTTCTTCCAGCTCATCCTGCCCTGGCAGGCCCTCTACGTCCACGAAGGCCAGAGCGTTTTTATGGAGCAGTACGCCAACGAGTATGACTACGGCCTGCTCAACAACAACGACGGCGCGAACGGCTACCGCGATTACAACCGCGTGAACTGGGCCGGTGAGAGCTACAATGCCGGCACCCTCCCGCTCGAGCACACGATGTACACGAGCGGCGAGAACATCGCGGCCTATATCAACGACAACGGCGTCGATATGAACCGCGAGTACAACTCCACCTTCTTCAATTTTGTCGATTACCGGCAGGAAAACCCGGTGCGCGACCTTTCGAACAGCCTGGACAGCGCCTACAGCGACAGCTACGGCCCGGTTGTGCAGGACGGCGAATATGTCGAGATCGTCCACTCCGCGCCGACTTACAAGACCCGTTTCCTGTATGACGCCGGCACCACCACCTACAAGATGCAGCAGTACTACACAGACGGCACCTGGAAGGATACGGTGGACGAGCTCAACAACCAGCAGCTGGCCTTCACCAACGTGATTGTCCTCTACACCGATATGGCGGCCTATGCCGGCGATTCCCATGATGTGCAGAACGTCAACTACGGCGACGGCGGTATCGGTTACTACGCCTACGGCGGCAAGGTCGAAAAGATCTACTGGCAGAAGGGCACCCCGCTCGAAGCGCTGCGCCTGTATTACCTGACCGAGGACGGCAAGTGCAGTGACATCCCGCTCGAAGTCAACATCGGCAAGAGCTATGTGACCGTCGTCGATATCGACGAAGCCGGCAGCCTGCAGACCGGCCTGCTCAGCAGCTTTGACCTGGCTGCAACCGGCACGGCCACCGGCGGCGAGGAAGTAGAACTGGCCGAGTAACCCCGCACCACCCAATCCCCCGGCACGCGCCGGCAAAGAGTTCCGCGGTTCCCGCACAGGGCCGCCACGGCGCACAGCCGCCGCCCACCGGGCGGTGTCGTGCGCCGTTTTTGTTCCCGACTGCGGCCCCACCCTTTTCACACGAGGCTTTTTATGAAACAACGCATCTTGACCCTTGCGGCCGCCGCGGCGCTGCTCGTCGGCTGTGCGGGCGCGCCGGCGTCCTCGGGCGCGGCGCCCACCGCCGCGCCTACGGCGTCCCCCACGCCGGCC
>URKR01000040.1 GCA_900548355.1 uncultured Oscillospiraceae bacterium | reverse complement strand
CCTTGATGATCCCCACCTCTCCGGCCCGGCGCACGTGGGTGCCGCAGCAGGCGCACAGGTCGGCCCCGCCGGCATCGACCAGCCGCACCGGGCCTTCCAGAGCTTTTTTGCTGCGGTAGGGCAGGGCGGCCAGTTCCTCCGGTCCGGGGTACCAGGCCCGCACCGGGCGGTCAGCCCGCACGGCGGCGTTGGCCTCGCGTTCGGCTTCGGCAAGCTGGGCGGCTGAAAGCGGCAGATCCATGTCCATCCGCACGGACGGGCTGCCGATGTGAAACCCGACGTTCTGCGCCCCGAACAGCCGGTGCAGCGTGCCGGACAGAATGTGCTCGCCGGTGTGCTGCTCGCAGGCGTCGCGCCGGCGGGCGGCATCTACCGCGCCTTCCACCCGCGCGCCGGCGGCCAGCGGCGCATCCAGGCTGTGCCAGATCACGCCGTCCGCAATCTGCACATCCTGCACCGCCGCGCCGCCCAAAAAGCCGGTGTCAGCCGGCTGGCCGCCGCCCTCGGGGTAGAAGGCGGTTTCATCCAGCGCGGCCCGCCAACCTTGGCCGGCCGGCTCACAGGCCAGCACGGTGGCCGTAAAGGCCAGCGGCGCGGCATCGGTTTCGTACAGTTTCACGGTCGGTTGCATCAGGGGGCCTCCTTGCCGGAAAAATAAATGTCCAGGCTGATTATACCACAAAACCCCTCTGGAAAAAAGGCGCGGAATCCGGTATAATAAATCTATCTGTTTCCTGCCTGCGGCGGCCGGGCGGGAAGGGGAACGTCCTGCCGCCTGATTGAGGAAAACGCCATGAAACTGAAACCGATTGTCTGCGGCCTGCTGGCCGGGGTGCTGCTGGCCGGCTGCGCGCCGGCCGAAAACGCCGCCGCCACAGCCGAAACGGCCGCCCCGGCCCCGACCGCGGCGCCGCAGGAACTCACCGTCTATTACACCGCCGGCGCCGAAAGCCCGGCCGGCACCGCGCTGCGCGCCTATGCGGCCGACCAGGGCGTCATGCTGACCGAACTTGGCCCCGACGCCGACCCCGCCGCGGCCGACCTGGCCGTGCTGGATGCGCCGCCTGCCGGCGAAGGCTGGCAAAACCTGGCGGCCGACCCGCTGCTGGCTACGGCCGCCGCCCGCGCCGGGCTGGAAGGGGAGATCACCGCGCTGCCGGTTGGCCGGTCGCTCTATGCATATTGGGCGGACAGCGCAACGCTGACGGCCCTTTTCGGCGCGGACCCAACCGATGACCTGCGCGCCGCAAGCTGGGCTGAATGGAGCGATGCGGCGGAAACGCTGACCGACTGGCTGGCCGAGCCTTCGGCCGAGACGGTCACCCTCAACGGCCAGGATTACACCCTGCCCGAAAGCCGCCCGGCCGGGACGGAAGCGCTGACCGGCGTGTTTGCGCTGCCCGAACAGGGGCGGGCCGCCTTTGGGATGCCGCTCTTCACCGGCGCGCTGCTTGCGGCCGGCGACACCCGAACCGAAGATACCCTGACCGGCCCGCTCAACGGGGTGTACAGCGCGCTGACCCTTGAACTGCAGAACCGCGGCGGGGACGGCGCGGCGGCCCTGGCCGAAGGGAGCGCGCTGTTCTGCCGTGCAAGCCTTGGCGAACTGACCGCTGCCGGCGCGGCGCAGGATACCCTCGTCTGGCTGCCGGTCAAAGCGGATTTTGTGGAGAGCGACCTTTCCACCGAGGAGTACAACCTGACCGGTCTGCTCAACTACCCTGTGCTGGCCACGGCCGGCTGGCTGGCGGTGCCGGCTTCGGCCGATGAGGCCGGTACAAGGGCCGCCGCGGCTGCGATCCTCTGGCTTTACACAAGCGCCGACGGTGAGGCCGCCCTGACCGAGGACGCCGCCCTTGTGACCCCCTGGAACACCGCAAGCGACGAAACCACCCTCACCGCCATGCAGGTTTCCCAGGTGGGCAACGGTATTCTGCCCGAACCCAGCCCCCAGCCTGACCAGGACGCCCAGGCTGCGCTGGCCGCCGCCGGCGCAGCCCTGGCCGCCGATGCCGAAGGCGCGCCGCGCACAAGCTTTACCCAGGCAGACCGCGAAACCTGGCGTGACGCCGTCACCGAAGCGCTGGCAACACCCGCCGAAGAAACCGGCGAGGAATGACGGCTTTGGGAACAATTTGGCAAAGCCGCCCAACATTCCACCATGCACGCCGGTATTCTTTGTATAAGGCGAAGGGCTGCAAAACCCGGGAATTTGTGATATAATAATTTATAACACTGGGCAGGAAGCCCGGCGGCCGGGGAAGTGGCCGCGAATTTCTTTCAGAATGAGAAGGAGAATGGCAGCATGGAGTATACACGCGAGCAGCTGACCGCACAGATCCAGGCTATGCAGCCAATGTTCGACGATGTGGTGCTGGTGGACCCGTCCGCCGGCCAAAAGCTGGACCCTGTCACGCTGCAGCCCACCGGCCCCGCGCGGGAGGTGCCGCGGCTGGACGAACGCGGCCGCGCCTGGGAACCGCTGTTTGAGGATGACGATATCAGCCTGGTGCTGTATTGGAGCGTACGGCCCGACGGCCGGCCGCTTGTGCTGGCCGGAACCTACCGCCTGCCGCATGTTGACGCCGGCGGCACCCGGGAAGCCAACGCCTTTACCCGGATGATGGCCCAGTGCCGTGAAGAACTCTGCCGTGATTATGTGACCGGCGTCTACAACCGCGCGTATCTGGATGCGGCGTTCCGAGGGCGGATCACGGCGGCGGCCAGCAGCGGCAAGCCTGTCAGCATTGCGTTGGTCGGCATCAATGAATACGCCACCCTTTGCCGCACCGAAAGCACGGCGGCGGCCGACCGCTGCCTGAACACGGCTGCCGGCATTTTGGGCCTTGCCCTCAACGGTGAAAAGGAGGACAACACCCTGATCCGGCTGGAAGACGGGGTGTTCCTGGCCGTTTCTGTCGGCAGCAGCGCCGGCGCGCTGGCCGCTCGGCTGGAGGATGCGCTGCGCAATGCCCGCCGCAATTTCAGCATTACGCTGGCCCGCCGGGGCGAATTTTCGGCGACCGTCGTCTCTGCCGATTGGGGCGAAGCCGGCAACTGGGACCTGCTGCTTGGCCTGGCCGAACAGCGGCTCAACGGCGGCTGAGATCTTTGAAGTTTAGAGTTCAGATAATGTGCGCCTGCGGCGCGGATTTGAAACGTGGCCGGGAACCGTCCCGCTGATTTTCAAACCCGCGCCGCAGGCGCATTGCTTATAAAAAGCCGAAAACCTTCCTCGTCGCAGCTCCCAACGCTCCACGCTACACTCTCGCCAAATCCACTTCCCCTGTTGCCACCGCCTGGCGGAACGCGCGGTCATGCTCGACAAAGAGCAGCGTGGCGCCGGATTCACGCAGCATCGCCTCAATCTGCATCCGGGCGTACAGATCGATATAGTTGAGCGGTTCGTCCCAAAGGTAGATGTGGGCGCGCTGGCACAGGCTCCGGGCAAGGGCCAGTTTTTTGCGCTGGCCCTCGCTCCAGCTTTCAACCGGCGCTTCAAACTGCACGCGCTCCAGCCCGAACTTGCGCAGCAGCGTCAGCAGCCGGGTCAGGTCCACCCCGGCTTCGGCGGCATACGCTTCCACGCTGCCGTGCGGCGCGCTGTGCTGGGCCACCACGCTCAGCACCAGGCTGCCGGGGCGTTCCAGCGTGCCGGTATGGGCAATATCTTCACCGGCCACCAGACGCAGCAGCGTTGTTTTGCCGCAGCCGTTGGGGCCGGTCAGCGCCAGCCGGTCGCCGGCTTGCAGGGTGAACCGCAGCGGCCCGCAGACCGCCTGTGCGCCGCGGTACAGGCTGAGGTCGGCCGCGCGCAGCAGCACGCCGCGCGGCGCGGGCAGCGGGTCCAGCCGCAGCGGGTCTACCCGCTCCCGGTCGCGGAAAAGCGCCTGCTTTTCGGCAATTGCCTTGTCGCGCCGGGCTTCGACCGCCTTGGCCCGCTGCATCATCTTGGCCGATTTGTGGCCCACATAGCCGCGGTCAACCCGCAGCCCGCTGTTGCGGGTGCTGAACTTGGAAGCTTCAATCTTATCGGCCCAGCGTGTGGCGCGCTGGCCGGCTGCCTGCAGGCGGTCAATTTCACGGCCAAGGCGTTCGTTTTCGGCGGCTTCACGGGCGTCACGGTCCTGCACTTCCTGCCACCAGCTGGAAAAGTTGCCCTGCCGCAGCCGCAGGCCGGTGCGCTCAATGGCAAGCATATGGTCACAGCAGGCGTCAAGCAGGGCGCGGTCGTGGCTGATGAGCAGAAAACCGGTTTTCTGGCTTTTCAGGTACCGCCCCAACAGCGCGCGGCCGGCGTCGTCCAGGTGGTTGGTCGGTTCATCAATCAGCGGCCAGGCCCCGGGCTGCAAAAACAGCACGGCCAGCAGCGCGCGGGTCTGCTCCCCCGGTGAAAGGCTGCCGAACGGCTGTGCCAGCTTTTCGGGCGGCAGGCCAAGTTTGCCAAGCTCCCGGGCTATCTGCCAATCCGGCGCATCGCAGAGCGTGGCGGCGGCTTCGCCCAGCGGCAGGCCAAAATCCGGCACGGCGTCGGGAAAGTACCCCCCGCCCGGCGCGCCGGCAATAGCGCCGCCGGCATCCAGGCTGCCGTCCAGCAGGTGGAGCAGCGTTGTCTTGCCGCGCCCGTTGCGGCCGGTGAGGCCGAGCTTCCAGCGGGTATCCAGCTGGGCGTCGGCGTGGGCAAAAACCGGGTCGTACCGCCCCGGATAGGTGAAATTGAGGTTGTGGATCGAAACCAAAGACATCAGGAAAAACCTCCCTTCAAAAAGGGCTGTATCGCAGAATCTGTGCGCTGCGGCGGCAGGCGTCCCGGACTTTGCGGGTGCCCCAAAACAAAAAGGCCGCGGGCGGGGGATAACCCCGGCACGCGGCCTTTACCCTTTTGGCAAAACCCAAAAAGGCAGCAAAAAAGGCGGCCGGATGCGAAAGGAACCCCCTGCAAACGGCATGGCAAACAAACGGCCCGCGGCCGTATCCCGTTTGTCACGCACTTAGCAGAGTTCCTTGCGCATCCTTCCACCTCGCCTTACAGTTTCTGGGGGCATTGTAGCACAGCGCGCGGCAAAATGCAAGGGGTTATCCCAGTGCGACATCGAGCACCATCATCACGAGGAAGCCGGCCAGCACCCCGAGGGTGCCGCTGTGGGAATGCTCGCCAAGGTTGGCTTCAGGGATCAATTCCTCCACCACAACATAGACCATGGCGCCGGCCGCAAAGGCGAGCAGCCAGGGCATCAGCGGACGAACGCCGCCGGCCGCCAGCACAACCAGCACGCCGAAAACCGGTTCCACCAGGCCGGAAAGGGCGCCGCGCACAAAGGCCGGAAAGCGGCGCAGCCCGGCCTGGCGCAGCGGCAGCGAGATGGCCGCCCCCTCGGGAAAGTTCTGGATGCCGATGCCGAGCGCCAGCGCCCAGGCCGCCGAAAGCAGCGCCGGATCGCCGCTGTGCTGGGCGGCCAGCGCAAAGGAAAGCCCGACCGCCATCCCTTCGGGAATGTTGTGCAGCGTGACAGCCAGCACAAGCAGCGTTGTGCGCTGCCAGGCGGTGCGGGGGCCTTCCGGTTCGGCAGCGTTCAGGTGCAGGTGGGGCAAAAGATGGTCGAGCAGCAGCAAAAAACCGGCCCCCAGCACAAAACCGCCCGCGGCCGGCAGCCAGCCCGGCGTGCCGGCCGCTTCGGCTTCCTCCATTGCGGGGATCAGCAGGCTCCAGACCGACGCCGCGATCATGACGCCGGCTGCAAAGCCGAGGCAGATCCGCTGCAGACCCGGGCCGGCCGCTTTGCGAAAGAAAAGGACCGTCGCCGCGCCGAGCGCCGTCATCAAAAAGGTGAAACCGGTGCCGGCTGCGGCCCAAACAAGGGCGTGTGTCATGTTTACCGCCTTTCTACGGGTTAAGGATAATGAGAGCAAAATTGCAGGGCGCCGTACCCCCAAGGCCCTTGCCGGCAAGGCGAGGGAAAGGGACGGCATCTGAGGTTAGTTATAACTAACTATGTCCACAGCATACCACCGCCCTGCGGGTTTGTCAAGCCTGCGGGCCGGTTCTGGTACATCCTGCCAAAATATTCGCGCTGTTTTCACAAAATTTCTGCGTGACAGCTGCGGGCAGCTATGGTATACTAAAGCGTAAATAACTACAAATTGATGACAGAACCGCGCACGGTGGAGCCGGGCAGCACGCTCGCTTCACCGTGACGCTTTGGGCCCACAGGCCGATTTTCAGGAGGTGCTTGGCTACGATCGCAGGTTACACCCCAAAGCTGTGCGGCTGGCTGGCGGGGGGCGCGGCGGCGGTAGCGCTGCTGCTGGCCGCCCCGCTGCCCGCCCGCGCTGCCGATTACGATACCACCCTGGCCCAGCTGGATGAGCTGCAAACCCTGGCCGAAACCTATGTGCAGGAGCAGGACAGCGGCGAAGACCCGCTGCTGCTGGCCCTTTCCTACACCCGCAGCGGCGCTTACAACGATACGATTTGGCAGCTGACAGCCGGCACGCGCGATGCTTCGTTTGAAAGCTATGTGCTTGAACAGAACGGCGACCTGGCCGAACTGATCGGCATGGGCAGCCTGACGGCGCCCAACGGCGAACTGGTTGATTTTGGGCACCTGCTCGCTTCGATCAACCTGGTCTACAACGGGCTGCCGATCACCGGCAGCTGGGGCGGCGACTGCATGGAGCTCGCCCAGTATTATATGGGCCAGGCGTCCGACGCGGCCGGGTATGCGAGCCTGATGAACGCGACCTTCAACCTGGAGGACGACGGTTCCGCCAGCGTTTTCAGCAGTTCTGACCTGCGGGCCGACCTGGACTCGGTCAACATCGGCGCCGGCCTTACGGCGGACAGCCGGCTGGCTGATGCAATCCGCACCTATTACGCCGATCTGACCGAATATGACCGTGTTTACCAGTTCATTGCCCGCAGTTTCGGCAGCGTGAACACCGGGGATGAAACCTTTGCCGATACCGTCTACGACACCCTTGTCGGGGATACCGGCATGCAGCTGCTGCTCTATACCGAGGATATGTGGTCGATTTCGGAAGGGTGGACGGTCGCGGCCGAAGCCGAACCTGCGCTGCGCGGCGCAGCCACCGTTTTCGCCAACTATCTGAGCGGGGCGGTGAACGGCGAACGGGTCAGCAGCGGCGATATCAGCCGCCTGGCCGAGATGGCTTCCACCGCCCTGGCCGACGCCCTCAACGCCCTGGGCGACAGCGACGCGGCCAACGCCGCGCTGGCTGCCGGCGAAAGTGAGACGGGCACGGCTTCCAGCGGGGCAACCAGCGCAGTGGACGGCGCGCTGGATGAAGCTGCGGCTACGCTGCGCTCCAGCTTTGACGTGACGGCTTTCCAGCTGGTGCTGCTTATCATCGGCGCCGTCGCACTGTTTGGGATGATCCTGAACCTTGCGATGCTGGTGCGGGAAGTGCGAAAGTAAAACGCAAGCGAGACCGTTCAGAACCCTTCGCAGACGGCGACGGATTTTGAACGGTCTCGACAGTCTGAAACGCTCGCAGAAAAAGGCGGGCGTTTTTCTTATGCCTCGGGGAAATCGCTCACGCCTGGCGTGGCGGCCGGGGAAGGGCCGGCGCCGGGCTGGGCCACCCCGAACAGAGCCAGGCCCAGCGGCTCCCCGGCCAAACGCTGCACACAAAGCGCGGCGCCCGCCCCCCCTGGGGGGCGGGCGCTCAGGCTTTGGCTTATTTCGCGCTGCGCCGGGCGGCTTTGCCGCCGCTCTTTTTGGCTTTGCCGGCCTTGCCGGTCTGGGTGCGGGTGGTCTTGGGGGCGGTTTTGCGCGGGGCGGGGGCCGGGGTATCCCGCTCCAGCAGCTTCGCGGGGACCGGGTCCAGCCGCCAAAGCTGGTTTTCGCCGTTCACATCCTGCCAGATCTGGGCCTGGGTGCCGTTTTCGGCCCGCATGCCGACAAGGTCCAGCACTTTATCAGCCAGCACGCTGCGCAGCTTGACCCGGCCGTTTGCGGCGGGCAGAACCTCCCAGCGCTGGCTGGCGCCCGATGTCTGGTTCCACTGGTGTACCCAGGTGCCGTTTTCAACCCCGCTCATCGCCAGGTCCAGCACCTTGCCGGTGAACCGGTTGCGGATGCGGTACTGCCCGTCGGCGGCTTCTTCAAACGCCCATTGCTGCCAGGGCTGGCCTTCATAGCTCCACAGCCGGACCTGTGCGCCGTTTTCGGTGTTGAAATCGGCGACTTCCAGCACCCGACCGCCCGCGGCGGCAATGGTGTAGTATGCGTCTTCACGCAACACGGTTTGGGCGGACTTTTTCATACCAATCATCTCCCCTGCGGGCCGGGCGCAAAAAAGTGACCCGGGCGTATACTTTTTCTCATTATAGCATGCCGCGGCCCGGTTTGCCTGCCAAAAATCGGGCGGCGCAGTTGTGAAAATTGCCGGAAAATCGGCACTGATTTTGCCCAAAACCGCGCCCCGAACCCCCAAAGGCTTGCATTTTTGCTGTTTCTACCGTATCATAGTGGGTATCTGGGAAAACGCCGGCCCGGCGTTTTCCGCACCACCACCGCCGTCAGGCCGCACACAAGGAGGACGCGCCGCCATGAGGATCGCGCTGATCGCCCATGATTCACGCAAAGAGTTAATGGCCCAGTTTTGCACGGCCTATGTCCGCATTTTGTCTGAAAACGAACTTATCGCCACCGGCGTGACCGGCAAGGTTGTGCGGGAAGCCACCGGCCTGCCCGTGCACTGCCTGTATGCCGGCGCGCGCGGCGGGGCCGAGCAGATTGCCGCGATGATCGCCTGCGGCGAGGTGGATATGCTGCTGTTTTTCCGCGATCCGGTCGGCGCCCGGCCGGATGAACCCAACGCCGTCACCCTGCTGCGGCTGTGCGATATGCACACAATCCCGGTGGCTACCAACATCGCCACGGCGGAAGTGCTCATCCACGGGCTTGAACGCGGCGACCTTGCCTGGATTGAGCTGCAGCGCTCTTGAGAGGGAGCCGGGCCGGCTGCGTTTTTTGCCGCATCTTAGCCAGGCCCGTGCTATAATGGGGGACGGTACAGCCGGAGGCTGGCGCGTCCCCTGTTTGTCGGTAAAAGGGAACCTTTTACACAAACACAGGAAAGGATGTGCCCGTTATGAAGCTGCCTGTGGCCGCGCGCCGGCTGCGCGCTGTGGTGCTGACCGCCGTGGTTCTGGCGGCGGCGCTTGCCATCAGCCTGGTGCTGCAGCGGCTGATGCGTGCCGACGCCGCAATCCCGATGCTGTTTGTGCTGGCGGTGTTTTTGATTGCGCTTGGCACCGACGGCTATGCCTACGGCGTTGTGGCCTCTTTGCTCAGCGTGCTGGCGGTCAACTTTGCTTTCACGGCGCCGTACTTCACCCTGTCGCTGACATTGCCGGAAAACATCGTCGGCGCGCTGGTTATGCTGGTTGTTACGGTCAGCACCAGCACGCTGACCGTCACCCGCCGCCGCCAGGAACAGATCCGCAGCGAAACCGCCCGCGAGACCATGCGCGCGAACCTTTTGCGCGCGATTTCACATGATCTGCGCACCCCGCTCACCACAATTTATGGGTCGTGCTCGGCCATCATTGAAAACTATGACCGGCTGCCCAAGGCCCAGCAGATCAAGCTGCTCGGCGAAGTCCGCGAGGAGGCCGAGTGGCTGATCCGCATGGTGGAAAACCTGCTTTCGGTCACAAGGATCGACGGCGGGCGGGTGCAGATCGTCAAAACCCCGACCGTGCTGGAAGAGCTGATCGACAGCGTGCTGATCAAATTCCGCAAGCGTTACCCCGGCCAGGCCGTTGCGGTGACGATCCCGGACGAGTTTGTCAGCATCCCGATGGACGCCGTGCTCATTGAACAGGTGCTCATCAACCTGCTGGAAAACGCGGTCCAACACGCGGCCGGCATGCAGAAGCTGGAACTCAAGGTGCGCTGTGAGGGCGACCGCGCGGTGTTTGCGGTGGAGGATGACGGCTGCGGCATTCCGCGGGAAAAAATCGGCGAATTGTTCAACGGCCGGATGGACGGCGCCGACGGCCACAAAAATATGGGCATCGGCCTTTCGGTCTGCGCCACCATCATCAAGGCCCACGGCGGGGCCATCACCGCCGAAAACCGCCCGGGCGGCGGCGCCGCGTTCCGCTTCTGGCTTTCCCTGGAAGAGGAGGACGCCCCCGACAACTGAAGCCAAGGAGGGCTGCCGTGTGAGCAACAACAAATACAAGGTGCTCATCGTGGACGATGAGGCGAACATCCGCAGCTTTATCGGGGCGATCCTGGAAAGCAACGGCTACCAGGTGCTGACAGCCGCCACCTGCGCGCAGGGGCAGATGATGTTTGCTTCCCACCGGCCGGACCTGATCCTGCTGGACCTCGGCCTGCCGGATGAGGACGGCAGCGCGCTGATCCGCACGGTGCGCGGGCGGGGCAGCCCGGCGCCGGTGCTGGTGCTTTCGGCCCGCAGCGATGAAGCGGAAAAGATCACCGCGCTGGACCTTGGCGCCAACGATTACATTACAAAGCCGTTTGGCACCGGCGAACTTCTGGCCCGGGTGCGCGCCGCGCTGCGCAACACCCGCCCCGGGCCGGCGGTACCGGGCCAGCGGTTCCAGGTGCGCGGGCTGAGCATCGATTATGACGCCCGGCTCGTCACGCTGGAAGGGCAGGAGGTTCGCCTGACCCAGACCGAGTTCAATATCGTCGCGCTGCTGGCCCAGCACGCCGGCAAGGTGCTGACCTACAGCGCGCTGATCCAGGGGGTCTGGGGGGTATCGGACGCGGGCAGCGTCAAAAAATTGCAGGTCAATATGGCCAATATCCGCAAAAAACTTGGCGCCCGCCCCGGTGAAAACCCTTATATCCTCAATGAACTTGGGGTAGGCTACCGGATGTACAGTGAGTAACGTATTTTTCAAAACGAGGTTGTTATGAACAAGACCTTCAAACATCTGAGCCCGGCGCAGATCATTGCGCTGGGGTTTGCATCGGTGATCCTGATCGGCTCGGTGCTGCTCATGCTGCCATGCAGCGTGCAGCAGGGGGTGCACCTGGATTACATCGACGCGCTTTATACCTCCACCAGCGCGGTCTGCGTGACCGGCCTGATTGCGGTGGATGCCGGCGATACCTTCACCCCGATCGGAAACTTTTTCCTGGGCGGGCTGATCCAGATCGGCGGGCTTGGGGTTACGGCGGTTGGCGCCGGTATCATTCTGCTGATGGGCAAGCGGGTCAACCTGCGCAGCCGCAACCTTGTCAAAGAAGGCATGAACCTGGATTCCGGCCGCGGCATTGTCCAGTTTGTCAAAAGCATCTTCATCACCACGGTTTGTTTTGAGCTGGCCGGCGCGGCGCTGAGCTTTCTGTCGTTTTCGCGTACCCGGCCGCTGGGGGACGCCATCTGCATCAGTCTGTTCCACGCCGTGGCGGCCTTCAACAACTCCGGCTTTGATATTTTGGGCGGCGGCACCAACCTGATCCCCTACCGGGACGACCTGCTTTTGAACCTTGTCACCTGCGGGCTGATTGTCTTTGGCGGCATGGGCTTCCTGGTAATCCGGGAGATTGTTTCGACCAAATTCCGCTGGAAAAAGTTTTCCATGCACACAAAGGTTGTGCTGACCATGACGGCGGTGCTGATTGTGATCGGCACGCTGATGCTCAAAGCGACCGAAGATATTACCTGGCTGGCCGCGCTGTTCCACAGCGTGTCGGCGCGTACGGCCGGTTTTTCAACCTATCCGCTCGGCACATGGTCAAACGCGGGGCTGCTGGTGCTGATTGTACTGATGTTCATCGGCGCTTCGCCGGGATCAACCGGCGGCGGTATCAAGACCACCACCTTCTTCACCTTGCTGCAGGGCATCAAATCGGCTGCAACCAACCGCAGTGAGAAGGCGTTCCGCTATGCGATCCCGCATGACAGCTTCCGCAAGGCGGCCGTCGTTACGCTGCTGGCGATGGGCGTGGTCACAACCGGCACCTACCTGATGACGGTGTTTGAGCCGGACCTCGGTTTGCGGGATATCCTGTTTGAGGTGGTCAGCGCCTTCGGCACGGTCGGCCTTTCCACCGGCATCACCGGCGGGTTGACTGTGCCGAGCAAGCTGCTCAGCATCCTGATTATGTATATTGGCCGTCTGGGCCCCCTGACCGTCGCGTCGCTGTGGTACTTCACCCGCGGCGAACGCACCCAGTACCCCGAAGGCAACATCGCCATCGGCTGATTTTCCCCAAATTGAAGGAGGAAACAATACAATGTTTGGCAAATCAAAGCAGGAAAGACTTTCCTATGGTGTCGTCGGCCTTGGGCGGTTTGGCTCCGCCCTGGCCAAGGAACTGGCTGCGGCCGGCGCCGACCTCCTGGTGATTGACCAGAACGAGGAAAAGGTCCGTGAGATGCGCGAACTGACCGACAACGCCCTCGTCGTGCACGGGCTTGACAAAAAGACCCTGGAGGAAACCGGCATCCAGAACTGTGATGTTGCGGTTGTCTGCATCGGCGAGCATATGGAATCCTCCATCCTGACCACCCTGAACCTTGTCGATATGGGGGTGCCGAAGGTGATTTCGAAGGCTACCAGCGCCGAGCACGGCGAGATCCTGCGCCGCCTTGGGGCCGAGGTTGTCTACCCCGAACGGGATATGGCCATCCGGTTGGCCAAGCGGCTTGCTTCCCGCCGGATTCTGGATTTCATCCAGCTTTCGGAGAAAATCAACATCACCAAGCTGGAAGTGCCCGAAAAGCTCATCGGCCGTTCGGTGGCGGACAGCGACCTGCGCCGCCGCTTCGGTTTCAACGTCATTGCGATTGTCAACGGCCGCGACGTCGAAGATACCGTTCACCCCGATTATATCTTCCGCACCGGCGATATGATGTTTGTTTCCGGCAGCGAGGAGAGCGTCGAAAAGTTTAACGACTGGGCGGAGTAACCGCGTTCCGAATAAAAAAGTGGCAGGCAGCCCGGCGGGCTGCCACTTTTTTATTCGATACAAACCTCCGCCTCGCTCCCCTGCCGGGTTTTGCGGACGAGGATTTTGCGCGGGATGCGGTCCTGCAGGGCTTCGACATGGCTGATGATGCCGACGAGCTTGTCCGCCCCGGCCAAGGCCGTCAGGGTGTCGATCGCCTTTTGCAATGCCTCGGCGTCGAGGGTGCCGAACCCTTCGTCCACAAACAGCGTGTCCACCTGCACCCCGCCGGCCTGCTGCTGGATCGTATCGCTGATGCCGAGCGCCAGGCTCAAAGCGGCGAGGAAGCTTTCCCCGCCCGAAAGGCTTGCGACCGGGCGGGTCTTGCCGGTGTAGGCGTCGAACACATCAAGGTCGAGCGTCGTCTTGGCCGAAAGGCTGTCCCGCTCGCCGGCTTCGTGCCGGCGCAGCGTGTACTGGCCGTCGGTCATCCGGGTGAAGCGCCGGTTGGCCGCGGCGACCACCCCCTCAAAATGGAAGGCCTGCACATACTGCTCAAACGGCAGCCGCCGCTTGCCGGCAAGATTGCCGTTGATGGTGCGGCTCAAATTGTCGAGCAGCGCGTTCTGCTCGCGCGCGGTTTCGGCTTCGGCCAGGGCCTTGCGCAGGTCGCGGGCGGCTTCGCGGTTGGCGGCCAGCCGCTGGGCCGTGGCCTGGGCGGCGGCGCGGGTCTC
>URKR01000039.1 GCA_900548355.1 uncultured Oscillospiraceae bacterium | reverse complement strand
CTTCGCCTAACGCGTCTATTTCCCCTTTTGAAAACCCCTTCGACAAAATTTTACGTCAAATCGCGCACTCGTCGCTTTGCTCCTCGCACACAATTTGCCGTAAAATTTCCCTGTCGGTGTCTCCGTCGTCGGCGCATGTCCGCCGACGGCGACGGACTTTGACTTTTTTGACAGTCTGAGGCGGCAGTTGCCGCCTTTTTTCTTGTTGGCAGGGCGCGGGCCGTGTATAATGGGAAAAACCGCACCCTTCCTGTAATGTTAAAGAAGGAGGAACCCCTTTTGCGGCGTGTAGACTTTGAAAACGGCAGAATTATCGAGACCATCGTGCAGTCCGCCTTTCCCATGCTCATAGCGCAGCTGCTGAACCTTTTGTACAATGTTGTTGATCGGGTATACATCGCCCGCATCCCCGAAATTGGCACCGCGGCGCTTGGCGGCGTGGGGCTTTGCTTCCCGGTGATTGTCATCATTACCGCTTTCAGCAACCTGTTCGGCACCGGCGGCGCGCCTTTGTTCTCCATCGCCCGGGGCGGCGGGGACCAGCTGCGCGCCCACCGCATTCTGCACACCGCGTTCACCATGCTGGCCGGCTGCGGCGTGGTTTTGATGGTTGTGGGCCTTGTGTTCGCCCGGCCTTTGCTTGCGTTGTTCGGCGCTTCTGATGCCGCCATGCAGTATGCCCTGCCCTATATGTGCATCTACCTGATTGGCACCGTCCCGGCCATGCTGACCACCGGGCTGAACCCGTTTGTCAACGCGCAGGGATATGTGCTGATCGGGATGACCAGCGTGGTGATCGGTGCGGTTTCCAACCTGGTTTTAGACCCCGTTTTTATCTTCGTTTTCGGAATGGGGGTTGCCGGCGCGGCCATCGCGACGGTTTTGTCCCAGTTTTTTTCTGCGATCTTTGTCCTTTATTTTCTTGCCCAAAAGGCGGAATATCGCATTCGCTTTGTCTGTCCCCGGGATCTTTTTGCCGAATGGGCACTGGTCAAGGATATTGTCAGCCTGGGCACCGCCGGTTTTATTATGCAGCTGACCAACAGCCTGGTCACCATCAGCTGCAACAATGTGCTGGCGGCCACCGGGGGCGACCTGTACGTTTCAGTCATGACCATTCTTTCCAGTATCCGCCAGATGGTGGAAACGCCGCTGGCGGCCATTACCGAAGGTTCCTCCCCGGTTATCAGCTACAATTACGGCGCACGCCGGCCGCAAAAAGTCCGCCGGGCCTGTACGGTCATGGGGTTACTGGCCGTGGGGTACACCCTGGCCATCTGGCTTGTGATCCAGCTAGCGCCGCAGATGTTGATTGCGATTTTCAGCAACGATCAAACGCTGCTGGCCGACACCGTGCCCGCCATGCAGCTGTACTTTTCCACCTTCATCTTTATGGTTTTGCAGTATGTGGGGCAAACCACCTTCAAATCACTGAACAAAAAAGCCCAGGCCGTGTTCTTTTCCCTGTTGCGCAAAGTCATTATCGTCGTGCCGTTGACCTATCTGCTCCCCTATGCTTTCGGCCTTGGCACGGACGGCGTGTTTATGGCGGAGCCTATCTCGAATGTCATAGGCGGATGCGCCTGCTTCTTCGCAATGCTCGGCACCGTGCTGCCGGAGCTTCGGCAGATGGCGCGGCAGGCCGTTCCTGCGGGAGGTGGCTTCAATGGTCAAAATCGCGATTTGTGATGATGACGCGCAGGCTGTTGCACGCCAGGAGGCCATTGTGCGGCAAAGCCTGCAAAAAGCAGGTATCCAATGCGCGCTCACCACATATACCCAAAGCGGCAACCTGCTGGCCGACCTGCGCGACGACGGCTTTTTCTATGACCTGATCCTGCTGGACATCGAGATGCCCGGCCTGGACGGGATGGCGCTGGCCAGGCAGGCCCAGACGGTTTTGCCACACGTTCGGATTGTCTTTGTAACCTCTCACACTGAATATGCCATTGATGCGTTTGAACTTTCCATCTTCCGCTATGTGCCAAAAGACAGCCTTGAAACCAAATTGGCCGCGGCGGTAACCGACGCAGCCAAACTGGTTGAGCTGGAGACCGGGCAAAGCTACGTAATTGCCACCGCCAGCCGGCTGGAAAAGATTCCGTACCGGGACATTGCGTACATTGAACGGGATGGAAAAAACGCCCGGGTTGTGTTCAGCGGCGGCGACGCCAAAGTGCGCAAAAGTTTGCAGCAGGTATTTGAGGAGCTTGGTTCGCCGGAATTCTTATTCATTGACCGCGGTTGCATCGCCAATCTGCTGCAGATCATGAAGATAGAGGGCGGGGTTGCCGTGCTGAAAGACGGCACCCGCCTGCCGATCAGCCGTTCTCATCTGCAAGAAGTCAAGCGGCAGATCAACCTGTTTTGGGGGGCGCATATCTGATGGCGATATACCAGATCATTTCCTTGGTCGGCACCAACGCCCTGCGCCTTGGGTTCGGGCTGTGGCTGGTTGCACGCCCGCTGCAAGCCGAATCTTCCCGTTTGGGCCGGGTGGCGCCGGCTGCTGCGCTGCTGGGCGGCGGGCTTGTCACCATACTGCAGGCCGCCGGGATGCCCGCCGTTTGCCACCTCGGTTTTGAGTGTGCACTGCTGGCCGGTTGCGCGCTGTGGGCACAGGCAAAGCCCTGGAACCTCTGCCTCTTTCTTGCTTTCTTTTATGAGCTGGCTGTCGGGCTGTGGGATTTTTTGGCCGGCGCATGGCTGGGTATACTGTGGGATGACCCGGGCTTTGTAACACCCGGCTGTGTACGGCAGCTGATACCCGTATGGCTTGTGCGGGTCGGGATCGCTGTGATTGCGCTGGTGCTGGCCAGGCAGCCGAAGCAGGGTACCGGGCGGATGCCGTTGGTTTCCGGGGTGTCTGTGGCAGGTTTTATTGCGGCTGTAAGCGTATCTGCACAAAACCGCCTGCCGCTGCCGGCCGATACCATAGACCGCTGGGTTTTGCTTGCCCTGATTCTGTTGCTTTCGCTGTTGTTCTACCGGCTTAACCGTCAGCGGGCGATGGAGCAGGAAATTGCCGCGCTCAAGCAGGCCCAGGCCGAAATTGTGGAGCGCGACTACCGGGCGCTGCGCAAAACCTACGCCGACAATGCCAAACTGTACCATGACCTGCACAACCATATCGAGGCAATTTATCAGTGCCTGGCGCAGGGAGACCCGGCCGAAGCGAAGCGGTACTGCGCGGCGCTTCGCGCCCCGGTTCATGAGATGGCCCACTCTTTTTGGACGGGGGACAAAGCCGTTGACTATCTGATCAGCAGCAAAGTTGCGCTGGCGGAGCAGATGCACATCCGTACCAGCCTGAACATTGAATACCCGCACAACACAAACATCCGCAGTGTGGACCTGACCGCCATCCTCGGCAACTTGCTGGATAATGCGCTGGAAGCCGCCGATACCGCGCCAAAACCGCGCCGCTTTCTTGCGCTGACCATCCGGCGGATCAACGCCATGCTCATCATCAAGGTTGAAAACGGATATGGGCAGCCCCCTGCCGTGCAAGACGGCGCCTTGCAGACTGCCAAGCCGGATAAAGTACACCATGGCTGGGGGCTGAAAAGCGTACGGGACGCAGCCGAACGATATGAGGGCGCTGTCACAACAACATATGCGGACGGTGTGTTCCGGGCGGTAGTCACCCTCTTTTTCGAGGCAATCCAGACCGAATAAACGATGCACCCCCGTTTTGCAGCCAAACACAACCGCAAACCACAAGAGAAAACAGCCTTCAAGCGGAGCTTTACCGGCTGCGCCTGGGGGCCGATTCGTTTGCACTTTGAGAGGGCTTTCAGCAGAAGGCCCTTTTTTTCGCGGTCAAAAAGCGACCGTTTGCGGACAGTTTTGTTCTTTCGCCTGTTTTGGGTGTATGCTGAAAGCAGCAAAACAAAGGAGGCATTTGTATATGCGCCATATAATCATCCGCTTTTTCCTGGGTTTTCTCTTCCTTGTCTGCCTGCTTTTCAGCCTGGTCACAGCCAATTTTTCGTTTTCGCTGCTCTATTTTGCTCTGTCGGCAATTTTCCTGTGGTCTGCCTATTCGCTGTGGAAGCAGGATAAAAGCAACCGGAGGTGAAACCGCATGGCTGACGACGCGTTTCTTTCCCTGCAAAACCTCAGCGTATGGTATACAGCCGGGCAGCCGGTGCTCCGGGGGCTGTCTTTGGAGTTGGGGCGCCATGAAATTGTCGGGCTGATCGGGCTCAACGGCGCCGGCAAAACCACCCTGATCCATACGCTGGCCGGTCTGCTGCCGGGCTACCGGCTTGACGGCGCCCGCTGGCAGGGGCGGCCTTTCACCTTCCGCCAGCAAGCCTTCAAACGCAGCTGCTACATCGTCTTTGCCGACGAAAGTGCGTTCCCCTACTTTACTTTCCGGGAATACTTACGCTATGCGGCGGCTTCCTACGGGGTAACGGTTCCCGATACAACCGCACTGGTACAGGGGTTCCATTTTGAGGCTTTCACCGACCTGCTTTTGAAAGAGCTTTCCACCGGCAACCGCAAAAAGGCCGACCTGATCGTTGCTTTTGCACTGCACCCGCCGCTGCTTTTGCTGGATGAACCGGTCAACGGCCTGGATTTCCAAGGTACCGAGTTTTTGTACCGGCTGATAGCCGGGTATAGAGCGTATGGCACGCTGCTGTTTTCATCCCATGTGCTGGAAAGCATCTGCCTGACCTGCGACCGTGTCCTTGTGCTGGAATCAGGCTGTATCCGCCAATCGTTTGCCGGGGCGCAGATATCCACCCAAACCATACGGGAGGTGCTCGGTGTTTATGTTCCAGATACAGGCGCTTGCCAAACAGATCTTCGGCGCACGGTATGAAGCCCTTCACCGCAGCCTGGCGGCCTGCGCCCTCGCTTTCCTTGCAGTGCGCGCGGCCGACCCGCGGCTTACCATCGCGCCGACCATCCTTTGCCTGACATCCGGCTGCTTTTCAGGCGGTGTGATGTGGCAGCTGCTGCAGGGCCGGCACACGCGGGAAAATCTGCGCGGCCTTCTGGCCCTACCGTCTGCGCCGCGGAGACTGGTTGCCTGCTATCTTGCGGTGCTCAGCACACACACACTGCTGACCAAAATGCTGCCGGTCTGGGCATTGTTCGCCGCGGCTGCCCGCTGGGAAGCCGCGGATCTTGCCGCCGCGCTGTTCTGCGCCGCGGCAGCCTGTGCCGTAGCGGGCGCAAGCTACTGGCTGTGCCGCCGCGGGCATCCCGCTGCGGCGGCGCTGTGGTGCGCCGCGTTCCTGGCCTGCCTGCTTCTGTGCAGCCGGACAGCCTTGCTCCACCTGGCGGTGAGCTGCGGTATCCTGACCCGTGCCGACGCCTATGACTTTTACCCGGTGGCCGTTGCCCGGCGCACACGCCAATACCGCAGCAACGGCAGCGTATGCGCGTACCTGCTGCGGTATCTTTGGGCCAATCGGAATTACCTGGCAAACACGGCGGGGCTCTGCGCGTTCGCCTGTCTTCTGCCGCTTCTCTTCGGCGGCTGGCGTGGAATGATGTTCGGTACCGGGCTGGCGCTTCTCTGCCTGAATACGCCGCTGTGTACGCTGCTTTCGGCCAACCCGGATCTTTTGCAGGCGGTACACACCCTGCCCGGCCAGGCAGGGCGGTTTGGGGTGCGGTATGTTTTGTTTCTGTTCCTTGTCAATACCGGCATAGACAGCCTGTATCTGATCAGCTGGCAGGTTATAGACGGCGGCATTGGGCAAGGCGAAATCCTCACCGCGCTGATCTTTGCACTGCAAAGCGCGCTGTGGGCCGTGCTGCTGGAATGGTATTGCCCGCTGCGCAGCTGGAAAACCGAAAGCGACCTCTGGCACCACCCGCGCAAATATCTGGTACCGCTCGCCATGCTGCTGGTGGCGGCGCTGATAAACGCCGTACCCGCCGCGCTTGCCCTCTGGTGCGTTTTTCTGGTTGCCGAGTGCGGTCTGCTGCTGGCCGCACTCCGGCTGCGGTGAGCGCCCGGGACAAACGGGACGCCTTGTCCCCCTTCCCAAGCCGAGAAAAGCTGGCGGTTTGTCATTGCCGCAGCGCCAACAAGCCGTGCTTTTCACCGTTTTCGCTCTCATGCAGGGCTCATCCCAGCAGATATCGCTCCCCCAACTGGAAGATGTGGTATTTGCGGCCGGGAGCATAATGCCGGATGCAGTCGGCAAAAACAAGCGGGTTTTCGCCGTTTCCGGGAATCATGTCATAATGCAGCGGGATCACCAGATCTGCGCCGATCTGATCGGCCAGCCAGCAGGCTTCCCGGCTGTTCATGTTGCCGACAATACCGCGCAGGTTCCGCGCGAGATCCCGCCCGTTAATTGGCAGCATTGCAGCATCAAAGCCACAGAACGCCCGCAAATCGTCCCGCAGCTGTTCGGTGACAACGGTATCGCCGCTGTGAAACAGCCGGTGCCCGCCCAACTCGATCACATAGCCGAGCGTCCGGCTGTTGCCTTCGGCATCAAATTCATAGTTTTCATGCGCCGTTGCCACCGGGGTGACGGCAATTTCTTTGCCCAAAGACAGTTTTTGCCCCTGGCGTGCGCCGCGAAGCTGGTTTGCCGGAATGCCGAACCCGCCGGCTTTTTCAACCAGCGGCCGCGGCACGACAATGGTCAGCCCCGGGTTTGCCTGCGCCAGACCGGCAAGTGTTTCGGGGTGCATATGGTCCGCATGGTCGTGGGTGCAAAAGATGAAATCCGCCTTGAATTCCCTTGCCCGGAACGGGGCCGGGTAGCTGCGCCGGTCCCGGCCGTCCGCCCCGGGCATTGCGCCGAGGACCGGGTCAATACACAGTACCATACCGCGCCATTTGACGATCACCCCCATCTGGCCGATGTACCACAAACTGACAACGGATTCCCCAAAATCGGTCTGCGAGATCTGCTGCAGCAGCGCGTGCCCCTGCTTATACCAACAAGCGTCCATTGTCCGCCCTCCTTGCCGTGTTTGTTCCCAGTATACCACAAGGCGCGGTGTTTGTGGTATACTGGGAACCAGAAAGCGAGGGATCGGGATGAAGATTCTTTGGGTGGAAGATGACGCCGTGATCGCCGGGGCGGTGGCTGACTTTTTAGCCGGCAAAGGCTGCGCCGTAACCCATTGCCCCACGCTGGCCGCCGCGCAGCAAGCCATACAGGCTGCTTCCCCTGAGCTTGTGCTGCTCGACTGGAACCTGCCCGACGGCGCCGGCGCTGATTTTTGCCGGGCGCTGCGCAGCCGTTTTCCCGCCTTGCCGCTGCTGCTGTTGACCGTGCGCAGCGACACTGCCGACGTACTGGCCGGCTTTGCCTGCGGCGCCGACGATTATGTGACCAAGCCTTTCGAGCTGGAAATCCTGTACTCACGCATCGAAGCGCTGTGGCGGCGCTGCGGGCACAGGGACAATGCGGGAAGCCTGCTGCAATGCGGCGGTATTGCGCTGGACGAAGCGCGCCAGCTTGTGACCCTCCAGGGGCAGGAAGTGCGGTTGGGTTACCTCGAATACCGTCTGCTTGCCTTGCTGATGCAGAACAAAGGCCGAACACTGACCCGGCAGCAGCTGCTCAGCACACTGTGGGACCAAAACGGCCGGTTTGTCAACGACAACACATTGACCGTGACCATGAAGCGGCTGCGGGAAAAACTCGGCCAACCGGCCTGTCTGAAAACGATCCGCAGTTTTGGTTACCGGCTGGAGGAGGATACCCCATGAACCGCACACGCCGCCTTTTCCGAAAGGAGCTGCCGGCCACATTGGCCGCCTGCCTGCTGGCTGCCTCTTTCACAGCCGGCCTGCTCTTTTTCTGGCATTGCCGGCAGCAACTTGCGCTGTTGGACGGTTTTTGCACCGCGCTGATTGCCCGTGCGCCCGAAACGGCGGACGCCGTATATACGCTGGCCAAGGCCGGGAATTTCGCATCAGTCCAGCCCGGTGTGTTGTCCGGCCTGGGGTATGAAGCCGGCGACTTTGCCGGCGCAGCCCTGCCCGTTGCGGCGGCGGCCGGCACAAGCTTTTTACTGGCCGGCGGGCTGTGGCTGGCCGGTTGGGTCTGGCAGCGCCGGCGGCTGCACAGCCAGCTGCAGCGCCTGATTACACAGCTGGAAGCCGCCCGTACCGGCGGCCCCCAGCCCCTTTGGGGGGCGGAGTCAACCGCCGAGGGTCCCCTGGCCTGCCTGGCGGATGAGCTTGGCAAAACCATCACCGAACTGGCCCGCACCAGGGCGGAAGCGGTTTCCATGCGCAATATGTTTGCCGATCACCTGGCCAACATTGCCCACCAGCTCAAAACGCCGCTGACCGCCCTGTCCTTGCAGGTTCAGGCCGCGGATGGCGCCTGCCGCCGTGCCATGGCCCCGCAACTGGCGCGCTTGTCACGGCTGGCAGAATCCCTGTTGCTGCTGGCGCGCCTTGACGCCGGCGCGTTGCCGCTACGCCCGGCGCCGGCCGACCTGTTCACCTTGCTGATGATGGCTGCCGATCAGCTGCAACCGCTGGCCGCCGCACGGGGTGTGACGCTCGATGTTCAAGAACTGCCGGCCTTAACCGTCTGCGCCGACCGTGATTGGACGGTGGAGGCCTTTTCGAACCTGTTCAAGAATTGTGTGGAGCACGCGCCTGCGGGCAGCGCCGTGCGCTGCCGCTGTACCGAAAACCCGCTCTATACCGAAATTTGCATACAGGATGAAGGCCCCGGCTTTGCGCCAAAAGATCTGCCCCGCCTGTTTGAACGTTTCTACCGCGGTGCCAATGCCCGGCCGGACAGCGCCGGCATCGGGCTCAGCATCGCAAAGGAACTGCTGGAACGGCAAAATGCGACTGTCTCCGCCACGAACGCACCGGCCGGCGGCGGCATGTTTGTGGTGCGTTTTTACCGCGCCGGCGTACCCTCTGTCACCGGGATGTCATTTTCCTTTGCTACAATGAGGCAAAAAGGAGGGCATCTTGATGGATCTGATTCAATGTAAGGGCCTCGGCAAAACCTATGGCAGCGGCAATACGGCCGTGCATGCGCTGCGCGGTGTAGACCTTGCGGTACAGAGCGGCGCGTTTGTCGCGGTTGTCGGGGCTTCCGGGTCGGGCAAATCCACGCTGCTGCACCTGCTGGCCAGCGTGGATTCGCCCACAGCCGGCAGCGTACAGGTGGACGGGGTGGATGTCGGCACGCTCACACCCACCCAGGCCGCACTTTTCCGGCGGCGCAAGGTGGGGCTGATTTACCAGTTTTTCAATCTTATTCCCACCTTGAGTGTAGAGAAGAACATTGCCATGCCGCTGCTGCTGGACAAACGCAAGCCCGACCCGGCGCTGTTCCAAAGCCTTGTACAGACGCTTGGCCTGCAGGACAAACTGCATGCGCTTCCGGGCCAGCTTTCCGGCGGGCAGCAGCAGCGGGTGGCAATTGCCCGGGCGCTTTGCTACCGCCCGTCGCTGCTTCTGGCCGATGAACCCACCGGCAATCTGGACCGCCGCAACAGCACCGAAATTCTGGATCTGCTGCGGTTGTTTCACCGCAACCTGAACCAGACCATTCTGCTTGTCACCCATGACGAACAGCTGGCCGCTCAGGCAGACAGGGTCATTACGCTGAGCGACGGACAGATTGTCAGCGATGTGCAGCGGAGGTGACGATGATGTGGAAGGATTTTTCCCGCAGCTACCTGGCGCACAACCGGGCCGCCGGGTGGACCGTAGCGGCTGCTGCGCTGGCTGCCGCGTTCTTCCTGGCGCTGGCGGGCAGCCTGTTTTTTAACCTCTGGGTCTATGACCTTGAGCAGATCACCCTGGAAGAAGGCAGCTGGGAAGCAAGGCTGACGGTTTCACAGACTGATTCTGCCCTTGCACAGACCATCGAAACGCTGGAACAGTACGCCAACATCAAAACCGTAACGGTTAACCAGGCACTGTCCGATCCACATACCGCCATACTGGATCTGACGTTCAAAGAACGCGGCGATATGTTCCGCGATCTTGCGCAGATCAAAGATCGTTTGGCGCTTTCGGACGAAGCCATCGCCACCCACGATCTTCTGCTGTCACGATACCTTGTGAGAAATCCAAACGATCCCACCCCATCGCTGTTGCTGCCTTTCTTTTTGGCTGTGCTCGGCGTTGTGGCGGCCGCGCTGGTTCTGCTGATCCGCAATTCGTTTGAAATCACCATGCAAGCGCGCCTGCACCAATTCGGGATTCTGGCCAGCATCGGCGCCACGCCGCGCCAGATCCGCACCTGCCTTTTGCAGGAGGCCGCCGCCCTGGCCCTGGCGCCGCTTCTTCTTGGCCTGCTGCTGGGTTTTTGCGCTTGCTTCGGGGCGCTGGCGGCTGTCAACGCCGCGGCGGCCGATGTAGCCGGGCGGCATGCAGCAACCTTTCAGCTGCATCCCCTGGTCGTGGCCGGGCTGGCAGTGGCCGCCTTTGGCACCGTGTTGGTGTCAGCCTGGCTTCCGGCGCACCGTTTGAGCCGGATGTCCCCGCTGGAAGCGCTGCGGGACGGCCCTGCCCCCAGCGCCCCCCGGCGCGCAAAGCGATATAAACCGGCACGGCTGCTGCGATTGTGGTTTGGCGTACGCGGGGAACTGGCCGGCGGCGCTTTGCGCGCCCAGAAAAAGTCCATGCGGATCGCCAATGTTTCACTGCTCCTATCCTTTTTGGGCTTCACGGCGATGCTTTGCTTCTTTACATTGTCAGGCATCAGTACCGACATGACCTATTTTTCGCGGTATCAGGATGCTTGGGATGTGATGGCTACCGTTCCGCAAACAGCGCTGGCCGACTTTGCATTGACCGATGAATTGCAGGCTCTGCCCGGCATTGAAAGCTGTGTGGTGTATGAGAAGGCCGAAACGCACTGCCTGCTGCCGCAAAGCGCCCAGAGCGACGCCTTGCAGGCCCTGGGCGGGTTATCCGCCGTGGCCGGTGCCGACGCCGTCTCCCTTGGGGAAAACTGGCTTGTGGATGCGCCGGTGGTTGTGATGGACGACCAGAGCTTCCTTGCCTACTGTGAAGAAACGGGGGTTTCCCCCTCGCTAAACGGCGCGGTTCTTCTCAACCGGGTATGGGACAGCCTGCACAGCAATTTTCGGGATCGGATCTATCTGCCGTTTGTGCAGCCTGATACCACAGCCCTGACCCTGGCCGCCGCTGACGGTGCCCCCGCCGGGACGCTCCCCCTGCTTGGCAGTACAACCGCCCCACCCAACCTGCGGGAGGAATATGACCAGTACACCCTGACCTTGTTTATACCGCTGAGTTTGTGGCAAAGCGGTGTGCTGGAAACCGCCGGCCCGGTTGGTGATTCTACGCTGCTGATCCGGGTCCTTGGCGAAGGCGCCACCACCCTGGCCGATTGCGAGGCGCTGCAAACTGCCGTGTCTGACCTGCTGGCAGGGGCCGGTTACAAGGCCACCGTTGAAAACCGCATTGCCGATCGCCTTTCAAATGACCGCATGATTGCCGGCGCACAAGCCATTTTGGGGGCATTCTGCGTGTTGCTGGCTGCGATTGGGCTCGCCAATGTCTTTTTGAACACGCTGGGTTTTGTGGGGCAGCGGCGGCGTGAATTTGCCCGCTATCTTGCCATCGGCATGACCCCGCAGGAACTGCGCAGCTTGTTCTGGATAGAAGCCGCTGTCATTGCCGGGCGGCCGCTTGTTATCACATTTCCGCTTACCGTGCTGGTGGTAGCTTTTATGCTGCAGGCAAGCTACCTGGACCCCGGCGTTTTCCTGGCGCGTGCGCCGGTTGTGCCCATCGTTCTTTTTGCCGCCCTGATTGTGGGCGCTGTGGCGCTGGCTTACGCGCTTGGCGCGCGAAAGGTCCTGCATTCGGATTTGAGTGAATTGCTGAAGGACGACAGCCTCCGCTAACCGTGGTTGGGTCCTGCGCACAGCAGCAGAAACACTGTTTTAAAAAGTTGCAGCGCAAACAGGCCCGTGGGTCCATACGGGCCTGTTTGCGTTTGTACATTACAGGTTTTCAGGCTTCAGCCGATAAAATCTTCCACTACATCCCACAGATGGAGCGGATCTAGCTGGCAGAGCGTGCAGCGCAGCGCAAGCCTCCGAACCGCTTTCCCATCTGAAGAAACGTCCGGGATAAACAGAACCGGAGCGGCGGCAAACGGCTTCCAGACGCCAATGCCGAAAGAAACATGCTGCCCCAGTTCGGGATCATACAGTTTCTGTTTCTTGGACCTGTAAAAGTACATCGCGTTTCTCCTGCTTCAGTGCCTCTTCCAAATAATCCATCGGTTCCAACCCCAGTTTCGCACAGATAAGCAAAAAGAAGCCGGTTTTGGGAATATGCCCTGCCTCAATCTTCTTGTAGGCATTCACCGAGACAAACAGATATTCCGCCATTTGTTCCTGGGTCAGCCCCTGTTTGCATCTCTTTGCAAAGACATCCTGGGAAAAAAGGTTCTTTGGGGATTGATTCGGACGATATGATACTTTCAACATCTTGAAGACACCTCCTCTAGAAATCCGTTGCAGAATCGCTAAAGGTAGCGTATCTTGTTAACTTTTTCCAGTCCATACATAAACGTGTACTTTTCAGGGCCAGAATATCAGCAAAATCACGAAGCCGCTTTGAATAATGTCAGGATTTTATATCGTTATTGTGCGATGCTTCTCTCTCCTTCCGGCTCTTCCCACGCGCATTGCACCGGCAAAAGCCCTAAAAATAAAAAACCCCGGCAAGACCGGGGCAACAAAGGCAAAGCCTGCCTCGGCAACAAGGCAGGCTTTGAAAACGCTTATGCAGGAAGCCATTTTCACCCCCAACACGCATCAATTTTTTATAGAAGGCATCTGTTTCCTTTTTCTGTCAGTGCCGCCCGTTGGCCCTGATTATCTCGCTCAGCGAAACATGCGGGTTACGGTAGCGAGCCTGGGGATTTTTCTCTGGTACGGTCAGTCCAATGGCTTTTTCGGGGCAGGCATGGACACAGGCCAGGCAGGTTTGACAGCCGCCCGGGACATGTACGGCCCGCCCATTCTCCACATGGATGGAACCGGAAGGACAGACCTTCTCACAGACCCCGCAGCCTGCGCATCGGCTACTTACCCGGATCAGATGCTGCCAGGCGTCTGCTGGCATCTGCCCGGCAGACTGGAGGAACTGCCGATGTACCGCCCGGTCTGAATCCGTGACCGTAGAGATTTCGTGCTTTTGGGCCTTTAAATCGTCAAGGATATGGGCAAGCTGACCTTCCACATTCTTATCCTTCTGTTTTTCCTCTTCCATATCAAAGGCAGGCAGCCAATTGTCCGCCATCAAAAGCGTATGGATGTAGGCCGGCTGTTTGCCGCAATCCTGGCAAAACCGAAGCGCCAGTTCCGCTGCGCCGCCATGGCGGTTCCCGTAAGTGAGAATCAGGAATAAATCCTTCGTGCGGAAGTTTGCCTGCCGGATGAAATCCTTCACCATAGCAGGCATTTCGTGCCCGTAGACAGGCGAAACAACGCCAATCACCTCGTCCGTAAAAGTTCGCTCTTGCCCCCGCATCACCTGCGGAATACTGACAGCGTTCTTGTCGATCCGCCGTGCAATGTAAAGGCTATTGCCTGTGCCGGTAAAATAGAAAACCATACTCCTGCTCCTTTTTTGCATTCTTGATTGTTGCTTGTCAGAATCTGCCTGGCTGCTTTCGTTACACAATCGATTATATATTGCGGTAGTTGCAACCGGTCAAGGTTCTTCCTTTGAACTTTTTGTAAACAGGTATGTGATTTGTGTGCACCGTGATGCAGATTCCGGCTGCGGCGTCAAACCAGCCGGTCTGCTTTGGCTGATAACTTTCTAACACGCGAAAGATTTTGTAGCGGGCATCGCGGTGTCCGGCGGCAGGGATGCCGCGAAGACAAAGCCTGCCTCAATCATAAGGCAGGCTTTGTAAAAATGGTACCCTTACTGCCTGAAAGCGGTTCAATGCCTGTAATGGCAGTATCTTACAGGTTCAGCCCTGTAATCCATTCCGTAACGTCCGCCTGTGCGTCAGGCACACTATTACGGGAAATGGAGAGACCGTCCTCGATTATGGTAGCGTTAGGCTGCAGTTCCTGAATTGTCTGGATTGTCCGTGAAAAGCCGCTGCCCCCGTGAGTGGTAAAGGGAATAATCGTCTTCCCGCTGAAATCATATTCCTCCAGGAAAGTATACAGCGGCATAGGGAGATCCGCATTCCAGTTGGGATAGCCAAGGAAAATCACATCATAGCTGTCCAGGTTCTCAATTTGTTATACCCAACAAACGCCACCACTACAAGCAAGGCTAAAACAGCCACAGAAATGATCCCTTTCTTGCTTTTCACTCAGATTTCCTCCATTACAGTTTCGCTTGCATGGAGCCTGTCAATTGCCTCCATTCGTTTTATCAGAACAATTTTCACTTTGCATGGATCCAAAGCCAATGTCCTCCACGCGCCGGACGGATACGCCTGCCAGGTACATCTCAATGAGTGCTTCTTCCACACTGCTCTCCCTGCGGCGATACCGCTCTATGATAGCGGTCTCAAAGGAGATCCCTTTGAGCTTGGGTACCTTGAGGGTAACGTCCCCGGAAGTGGTGGTAAGGTTGCGGCTGTAGTGGCCGCTGCGATAACCCTGCCGCTGCTCATTGCGCTCGTACCGGGCCGCCTGGGTAAGTTTCTCTGCCTCGGCCTCCAGCAGCTCGTTGAGGGTTTCCTCTACGCTGCCTCGTACCAGCTCTTTGATTTGACCCTTGATTACTTCCTCGTTCAGCTGTACAATCTTTTCGGACATGGTTTGCTGTCTCCCTTCAGAATGGTGTGTCGCGACTTCATTCTACCAGAGGGCTGCAAACCATGTCTCTTTATTTTTGCGAAACTTATTCTACCTTACCACTGGGGGCCTCCGTCCACTTAAGGACAATAGTCTGGACACAGTGAAAAAGGACGCAGGCGAAATCGTCTGCGTCCTTTCTATACAGCGTGCTTATTTGGCCGCCACCTTTCCGCCAATCATGCCGGAGCACAGGGACTTGGCATCAAATGCCCATGGTCTGGAAAATGCCATCCGTGATCTGGGTGGTGCCATTGATGATGCTTGTAGCAATTTGGCGCTAAGAATTACAAAATATCAGGCAAAAATAATACGCTATGCTACATCTGGGTACCGAGTATACACATACTCGTAGATTTTCCGCCGGTAACCCGAAATACTGATCTCATCATAACACTCCGGAAGTTCTGCCCACAGGGTATCCCGAATCAAGTTGTCCACAGCAGCTTTCGTTTCCTGCTTATCAGTCCAGTGATCCAGCTCTGCGATTTTAGCCTTCACCTTGGCCAGCAGGTAGGGGGTGGTGGCCTTGCCGTGGATGCCCTGGG
>URKR01000038.1 GCA_900548355.1 uncultured Oscillospiraceae bacterium | reverse complement strand
GCTGCGGGCGCGGCGGCGCCGCCACACCGCCGCGATGAATCCGCTGCGGCTGTGAGGGAACGGGTGTCTGCATCAGGAACGCTCCTTCCTTGGGAAATCAAATGAAGCCTTGGCACAATGTGTCAGAATTGCTGATAGATGAAGGCGCTCTGCCCGAAAGCGCCAAAAAAGAGGATGGCGGCCCCGGCGGCATAGTACAGCGTCCAGCGCAGCACAAAATTCTGCTGGCGGATCCACCGCGCGACGTTGCGGCCGTGGCTTTCGGCCAGAAAAACGATGACGACCGCGCAGGTCAGTACAACCGGCATCCGCCCGTCAATGCCGCTGTCGTGGATCAGGGCAGTCACGCTCTGCCAGGCGGGGGCAAGGCCTTGCCAGCCCTGCAGCATCCCGGCATAGACACCGAACGGGTCGGCCCCATAGAGCGCGCAGGCAAAGCAAGACATTGCAAAGGCGAAAAGAAGAACTGTGACGCACCGCTGGATCAGCGTTTGCAGCCAGGCGGCGCGGTAAAGCGGGTTGTGCCGCCACAAAATTTTGCGGGCCGGCAGCGTGGCGCGCCCAACAGCCGAAATCACGCCGCAGATCAACCCCCAGAGCAGATACTGCCATTCGGCCCCGTGCCACAGCCCTGATACCGTGAAGACAATGATGACGTTGAGAGACCGGCGCACAAGATTGCACCGGCTGCCGCCCATCGGAAAGTAGATGTAATCACGGAACCAGCTTGTCATGCTGATATGCCAGCGGTTCCACAGTTCACTGAAGCTTGTTGCCTCAAACGGCGCGCGAAAGTTTTCGATCAGGTCATACCCCAGGATACGCCCCACACCGAGCGCAATGTCACAGCAGCCTGAAAAGTCCATGTACAGCTGCACGATAAAGAGCAGCGAAGCCGCCGCCAGCTGCGGGCCGGCCATGGTATCCGGCGTGCCGTACACAAGGCCGACATACCGTGCAAGGTTATCGGCTATGACCATCTTTTTCATGTACCCCCACAGAATGCGGAACAGCCCGCCCGCGCACCGCTGGTAGCTGAACCGGCGCGGCTGCTTGAGCTGGGGCCGCAGGTGGGGGTACCGCTCGATCGGGCCGGTGATCATGGTGGGGAAAAAGCTTACGAACATCGCATAGTGCAAAGGGTTATACTCCACCTTGCAGCGCCGTTTGAACACATCGATGGTGTAGCTCATTGCCGCAAATAGAAAATAGCTCAGCCCCAGCGGCGCAAGAAGATCATGCCTTGGCAGCGCCGTGCCCCCCACAAGGTCGGCCACAAGCCCCCAGTATTTGTAATACAGCAAAACACCGGCGCCGCCCAGCAGCGTCAACAGCAAAAAGAGAACCCGGACAGCTTTGACCCGGGTGGAGCCGATCACCAGCCCGCATAGCCAGGTGATGAGCGTCGCGCCTGCCAGAACCAGCGCCAGCGGCCGGTACTGCGGCGCATAGCAATAAAATGCATAGTTGGCAACCAGCAGAAAATAGGGCCGCAGCACCCGCGGCAGCACATAGTGCAAAACAGCCACCGCCGCAAAAAAGCCAAGATACACAAGGCTTGTCAGGGTCACGTTGCATCCTCCTCCTCACAAAGGCCCGCCGCAGGGCCCGGCCGCTCAGGTGTTGTGGCGGCGCAGCTGTTCTTCCAGTTCTCGCACACGTTTTTCCAAAATGGCGTTGGCCTGGGTCAGGCGCTTGGATTTTTCCGCCAGCTGGCTGATCGCAATGCTCAGGGAAAGCAGCACCAGCAGCACGAAGCAGAACATCAGCATGAAGACAAGGTTGACCGGCATCTCCACGCCCAGAATGTCCCGCATGACATACACAACATACGGGCAGACCGCAAAAATCAGCAGCGCCAGCGAAAGCCCGAGCCAGAGCAGGCTGTACTTGACCGTCATCTTGCCGCGCTTGAGCAGCACAAAGATGATGATGAGCAGCACCACTGCGCCCAGGATCATAAAGGCCTGAAATTTTGCACTCATCGGTTGCCTCCTTTGCGGCGGCTGCGCTTGATCGAAAGCCGATCAATCACCAGCGAAAGAGATACCTTAACCATATAATAGATACTTTTGACAGCATTGATGCTGGAAACGCCGCCCTGGCGCTCCTGCATGACGACCGGCGCTTCCCCCACCCGGAAACCGGCCAGGCTTGCCGAAAGAATGGCCTCGGGCTCCGGGTAGTCGCTGGCATAGTGGCGGGCAAAATAGGCGGTCATTTCGGCGTTGGTGGCGCGGAAACCGCTTGTCACATCCAGCACCCGCCGGCCGGACAAAAGCAGGATCATCCCGCTCAAAAACCGGATGCCCACCCGCCGCATAAAGCTGGTCTGGAACCCTTCATGGGTGATAAAGCGGCTGCCGATGCACATATCGAGCTCCCCGCGCAGCACCGGGTTGACGATATCCCACAGGTAAGCCGGGTCGTGCTGGCCGTCGCCGTCCATCTGGACCGCCACGTCATAACCGTTGGCCTGTGCGTAGACATAGCCGCACTGAATTCCCCCGCCAATGCCAAGATTGACCGGCAAATCAAGATACGGGTAGCCGTGGCTTTTCAGCAGCGCGGCGCTGCCATCGGTCGAACAATCGTTGATGACAATGTAATCGACTTCGGGGCAGGCGGCGCGCAACCGTTCCACCGCCGCCACAATGTTTGCTTCCTCGTTGTAGCAGGGGATCAGCACCAAAATTTTGGCATCATGTTGTACAGGTTTCAAAAGGCACCTCGTCCTTGGGGGCCGCGCCATGCGGCGTCAGGCCTTCCCATCCAGGATAAACTCTTCCAGCCGGCGCAGAATCTGCGCACGGCGGTAATGGGTTTCATAATACGTCTTGATCTGCGCGCCCATCGTTTCGCGCTCGGCCGGGGCCATTGCGCACAAGCGGCAGAGGTTTTCGGCCAGCCCTTCGGCATCGCAGGCGGCGCTCGCCAGCCCGCCGGCCTCGGCCACCGCGTCGTGGCCGGCGCCGTCCATGCTGGCCAGCACCGGCTTGCCGGCGGCCATGTAGCTCGCCACCTTGCCGGGCACCGTCAGGCCCAGATCCGGCGAATCGGACAGCGAGACGAGCAGCGCATCGGCCAAACTCGTAAACTTCGGGATCTCGGCAGCCGGCACGCTGCCGTAAAAGGTCACATACCCGCCGGCGCCTTGCCCGGCCACCTGCGCTTCGAGCGCGGCGCGGCTCATCCCGTCGCCGACAAGCAGCAGATGCAGGTCGGCGTCGGTGCGCTGCCGGGCCAGCCCGACCGCGCGGATCACGGTTTCCAGGCTCTGCGCCGGGGTGAAGGTGCCGGTAAACACCAGGTTGAACCGCCCGCCGAACCGCGCTTCAAGCGCGGCGTCCGGGCAGGGGACCGCGTAAAAATCCTCGCAATACTGCGGGATCACGGCCACCGCCTCAGCGGGCTTGCCGGTGCGGGCGCAAAGGCGCCGGGCCAGCGGCGCGCTCATCGCAATCAGCCGGTCGCAGCGCTTGTACAGCCAATCGCTGACCGATTGCGCCACCGCGCGCAGCAGCCGGTTTTTGACCGGCAGCACGCTGTAGAGGTTTTCCGGCCAGAGGTCGAGCACATAGTTGGTGAAGGGGATCTTATGCCGTTTGGCGTACCGGATGGCCGGCCAGCACATCAGCACCGGGCTGGTGTTAAAGCAGAACACCGCGTCATACCCGCCGGGCAGCCGGTGCAGGCTGCCGGCCGCATAGAGCGGCCAGCTTACATAATTGAGGAAGATGTTCACCGCCGTGTTGCCGCGGCGGGGCCATTCCTTGGCGCGGAACACCTGCGCCGCGCCGTAATGCTCTTCAAACGGGCCGTGGGGGCCGTAGCCGTCAAACCACTCGCCCTTGGGATAGTTCGGCAGCCCGCAGAGCACATCCACCTCGAGCCCGTCCGCAAGGAAGCCTTCCACCATATCGTTGATGCGAAAGTTCTCGGGCCAGAAGTGCTGGGTCACAACCAGGATGCGTTGCTTGGGCATGGCTTACAACCCTTCCTTGCGCCACACCATCTTGTTCACCACGCCGGTGTAGCTCTGGATGATCTTGACGACCTTGTTTGAGACATCCTCGATGTAATACGGTACAGGGATGCCGTCGTCGCCGTTTTCCCGCATCGCAACTGCGGTGGCGACGGCCTGCTCAACCCCGCCCTCGGCGATGCCGGCCAGCACAAAGCAGCCTTTGTCCAGCGCTTCCGGCCGCTCGGTCGAGGTGCGGATGCAGACAGCCGGGAAGGGATGCCCGACGCTCAAGAAGAAACTGCTTTCCTCCGGCAGCGTGCCTGAATCCGATACGACACAGAAGGCGTTCATCTGCAAATTGTTGTAATCATGGAAGCCGAGCGGCTCGTGCAGGCGCACCCGCTCATCAAGCCGGAAGTTCATCGCCTCCAGCCGCTTGCGGCTGCGCGGGTGACAGGAGTAAAGGATCGGCATATCGTAGGTTTCGGCCAGGTGATTGATCGAGGTGAAGAGCGAGAGAAAGTTCTTTTCGGTATCGATGTTTTCCTCCCGATGGGCCGAGAGCAGCATATACTTCTGCGGTTCAAGCCCGAGGCGGGGCAGAATATCGCTCGCTTCAATCTTTTCCAAATTTGCATGCAGCACTTCGGCCATCGGGCTGCCCGTCACAAACGTCCGCTCCTTGGCTGTGCCCTCGGCGTTCAGGTACCGGCGCGCGTGCTCGGAATAGCACATATTCACATCGGCGATGTGGTCCACAATGCGGCGGTTGGTCTCCTCGGGCAGGCACTCGTCAAAGCAGCGGTTGCCGGCCTCCATATGGAAGATCGGGATGTGCAGCCGCTTGGCCCCAATGGCAGAAAGGCAGCTGTTGGTATCGCCGAGGATCAGCAGCGCGTCGGGCTTCTGCTCGGCCATCAGCGCGTAAGATTTTGCAATGATGTTGCCGATCGTTTCGCCCAGGTCTTTGCCGACAGCGTCGAGATAAAAATCCGGTGCACGCAGCCCCAGATCCTCAAAGAAAATCTGGTTGAGGGTGTAGTCATAATTCTGCCCGGTGTGGACAAGAATCTGGTCAAAGTATTTGTCGCACTTCTTCATCACGGCCGAAAGCCGGATGATTTCCGGCCGGGTGCCGATGATTGTCATCAGTTTTAGTTTCCGCATCGAATCCCTCTCAAACCTGTTCATAGAAGGTGTCCGGATTTTCCGGGTCAAACGCTTCGTTGGCCCACATCACGGTCACCATCTCGCCGTCGCCGATATTTTCAATGTTGTGGGTGTAGCCGCAGGGAATATCCACCACCTGCAAGCGATCTCCGCTGACGCGGTACTCGATCACTTCCTGTGCATCGATCCGCCGGAACCGGATAACCCCCTCGCCCTTGACGACGAGGAACTTCTCGTTTTTGGTGTGGTGCCAGTGGTTGCCCTTGACAATGCCGGGGCGGGAGATGTTCACGCTGACCTGCCCGCGCTCCGGCGTGCGTAGGAACTCGGTAAAGCTGCCGCGGTCGTCGCAGTGCATGTTGAGGTCATAGGCAAAGGTATCTTCCGGCAGATAGGAAAGATAGGTCGAATAGAGCTTCTTTGTAAAGCTGCCGTCCGCAAGGTTTGGCACCGCCAGCGTCGGCAGCCCGTCGGCACCGAGCGCTTCGGCCGCCGCGCCGCCGCGCGCTTTGGCAAAGCCGCGGATCGTATCGGCCAGCGCGCCAAGCGTCACGGTGTGTACGGGATGGATGCGGCAGAAGCCTTCTTTGTCCCGCACAGCCTCGCCGCGCTCCATCGCATCGCGGATGCAGGATACGACATCGTCGATATAGACAAGCGGCAGGGCATAGGCGGGGTCGCGTACCTCAATCGGCAGCCCGCGGGCGATGTTGTGGCAGAAGGTCGCCACCACGCTGTTGTAGTTGGGGCGGCACCATTTGCCGAACACCCCTTCCATCCGGAACACATACACCGGCGTGCCGCTGCGCTCGCCGTGGGCGAAGATTGCCTGCTCGGCCAGGTGCTTCGATTTGCCGTAGTCGTTATCCAGCGCGGCCTGGATGCTCGAGGTGACAAGCACCGGGGCTTTGTTGCCGGCGACTTCAAGGGCTTCGAGCAGCGTATCGGTCAGGCCGGCGTTGCCGGTATAGAATTCCTGTGCCGACTGCGGCCGGTTGATGCCGGCCAGATGCACGACAAAAGCCGCCCGCCGGCAGTACTCGGCCAGCGTGGCGGGGGTATCGTCCTTCTCAAACAGCAAAAGGTTGGTGTAGCCGGCAGCGCGCAGTGTGGCGACAAGGTTTTTGCCCACAAAGCCGCCCGCGCCGGTAATCAGCACCGGGCCTGTTTTGTCAAACTCAGATGTTGCCATCCTTGGCCAGCTCCTCTTTGATAAAATCGGTGGTCTTGATCTTCTCGATCGTCTCGGCCACATTCAGGCGGCGGGTGTTGTGGCTGGTATAATCCTCATCGGCCTGGGTGTGTACCTGGCCCTGGATGAAATATTTGTCGTAGTTCAGATCACGGTTGTCGGCCGATACGCGGAAGTACCCGCCCATATCCTCGCTGCGGGTGCGCTCCTCCTTGGTCATCAGGGTTTCGTACAGTTTCTCGCCGTGGCGGGTGCCGATGATCCGGGTGCCGGTATCGCCGAACAGCGTCTGCACGGCTTTGGCCAGATCGCCGATCGTCGAAGCGTCGGATTTCTGAATAAAAAGATCGCCTGGGTTCGCGTGCTCAAACGCGAACAGTACCAGATCGACCGCCTCGTCGAGATTCATCAAAAACCGGGTCATGTTCGGGTCGGTGATCGTGATCGGGTTGCCGGCGCGGATCTGCTCGACAAACAGCGGAATGACCGACCCGCGGCTGCACATGACGTTGCCGTACCGCGTGCAGCAGATGACCGGCCCGCCGCGCTGGGCGGACACCCGTGCATTGGCCGTGATGACGTGCTCCATCATCGCTTTCGAGATACCCATCGCGTTGATCGGGTAGGCGGCCTTGTCGGTCGAAAGGCAGACAACCCGCTCAACGTTGGCCTCCATCGCGGCGTGCAGCATATTGTCGGTGCCCTCGATGTTGGTGCGCACGGCCTCCATCGGGAAAAACTCGCAGGAAGGCACCTGCTTGAGCGCCGCTGCATGGAAGATGAAATTGACGCCGGGCATCACATCGCGCAGGCTCTGGATGTTGCGCACATCGCCAATGTAGAACTTGACCTTCTTGTAATGGTCGGGGTACTGCGCCTGCAGCTCGTGGCGCATATCGTCCTGCTTTTTCTCATCGCGGGAGAAAATGCGGATCTCCCCGATATCGCTGGTCAAAAAATGTTTGAGGACGGTATGCCCAAAGCTGCCGGTGCCACCGGTAATCAGCAGGGTTTTGTCCTTAAAAATCGAATCTGCCATGTCGGCCTCCCTGTGGCGATGCCGGGCTTGCGGCACACGTCGCCTTTATAATCTTTATCATTCTACCATAAAACCCGTTACTTGAAAAGGCCTGCATCTTGGAAATTGCTGCATTTTGTGCTACAATGGCAGCAGCTTTCTGATTTTGATTCAGCAAAGGAGAAATGTATGATGCGTGCTTATGAACGTTTTCTGCGCTATGTCAAGGTGTACACCACCTCAGACCCTGAAAGCACGGCCCACCCCACCACGGCCCGCCAGCTTGATCTGGGCAGGATGCTCGCCGAAGAGCTCAAAGCCCTGGGCCTTGCCGACGCCCGGCTGGACGAGCACGGCTATGTCTATGCCACGCTGCCCGCCACCCCGGGCTGTGAGGCGGCCCCCGGCCTTGGCTTCATCGCCCATATGGACACCGCGCCCGGCACTTCGGGCGAGAATGTCCAGCCCCAGCTGCACGAAAACTACGACGGCGGCGACGTGACCCTGCCCGCGACCGGCGACGTCATGCGGGTCAAAGACTTCCCGTTTTTGGCCGGCATGAAGGGCCAGACCCTGATCACGGCCGACGGGACGACGCTGCTCGGGGCCGACGATAAGGCCGGCGTGGCCGAGATCATGACAATGGCCGAGCGGCTCATCGCCGAAAACCGCCCCCATGGCAAAATCTGCATCGCCTTCACCCCCGACGAGGAGGTCGGCCAGGGGGCCGAGCTCTTTGACGTCGAGGGTTTTGGCGCGGCCTATGCCTATACCGTCGACGGTGACGACGTCGGCGAGATCAACTATGAGAACTTCAACGCCGCAGAGGCGCTGATCACGGTGCACGGCTTCTCGGTGCATCCGGGCAGCGCCAAGAATGCGATGCGCAGCGCCCTGAATATCGGCATCGAGTTCCACAATGCCCTGCCGGCCTGCGAACGCCCCGAGCACACCGAAAACCGCGAGGGCTTCTTCCATCTCTGCGATATGCAGGGCGATGTGACGACGGCGAAGCTCGCCTACATCGTGCGCGACCACGACGCCGCCCGCTTTGCGGCGCGCAAGGCCCAGATGCAGCATATTGCCGCGATCCTCAACGAAAAGTACGGCGAAGGCACGGTTGAGCTGGCCATCCATGACAGTTATTTCAATATGCTGGAAAAAATCCGCCCGCACTTCCACCTGATTGAGAACGCGCGCAAGGCGGTCGAGGCGGCCGGCCTGACCCCGGTCGAACCCCCTGTGCGCGGCGGTACCGACGGCGCGACGCTTTCGTATAAGGGCCTGCCCTGCCCGAACCTCGGCACCGGCGGCTTCAACTTCCATGGCCCGTTCGAGTGCATCACCATCGAAAAGATGGACAAAGCCGTCGAGATTCTGCTGAATCTGGCAGACTTGTACAAAAAGGGCTGAGAGTTCAGAGTTTAGATGCGGCGTTCCGCGTGCCTGACGGCGCGCTCAAAAAAAGCAAAAGCGGTGGATTCTGCACAGTAGGCGTGAATCCACCGCTTTTAACTCTGAACTCTTGCAAAATCACCGATCTGGCTCGCAGTCCAGAATCGATGGGACATTCTCCCACCGCTCTTTCTGGGCTTCATGCTGTTTCTGCAGCCAGGCGATCGCGGCGTCGAGCCCGGCCTGGTCGCCGGCAAACTCGGCGCTCTGCTGCTTTTCCTCGGCCGTGTGCTCACGGCTCCAGGGGCCGGGCCAGATTGTGGCAACCAGATACTCGACCTTCTTTTTGCCGGCCGGGTCGTTGGGGTCGGGGCGTTTGCCGGGCTCGATGATGTACCGCATGCCGCCCTCGGCCCCCGAGTAGGGGTTGCCGTTGTGGAACCAGTGATAAATCGGGATCGCAAAGGACATGGCGCACCTCCTGCCGCATATATGCAAAAACCCCGCCCACATCATGTGTGGACGGGGCCTATTTGGAGCGGGATACGAGTCTCGAACTCGCCACCTACTGCTTGGGAAGCAGTCACTCTACCGGATGAGCTAATCCCGCATCGGTGATGGTAAGTATACCACACCGTGCGGGGCTTGTCAAGCAAAAATTCCGCCGCAATCAGCCGAAGCAGTGCCGCCGCATGATCGCGATGTCGCTGGCCGCGCGGGCGGGCACGGCTTCCTCGCGCAGCACCGGCAGTTTCTGGGGCAGCGCGCGCAGCATCTCGAAAGCCGAATCAAAATCGATGACCGAATCCTCAAGGCTTGTCGAAACTGGATTGCCGGCTTCGTCAAAGGCTTCGCCCTTGTAATGAACGGCGACGATCTTGTCGCCCAGCAAACTGCCGACCCGCTCCCACAAGGCGGGCTGCTTGTCCACCATGTCGGCGGTCAGCAGGTTGCCGGCGTCAAAAATCACCTTCAGCGCCGGGCTCTGCATTGTGTCCAGAATATGGCGGGTTGCCTCGGGGGTGTTCATGCTGTGCCAGAAAACCGGTTCGATGCCCACCGTCACGCCCAGACGCTCGGCTTCCGGCAGGATTTCTTCAAGGCTTTTGCACAGCAGGTACTGCGCGCGCTCACGGCTGGTGCCGGCCGGCTGCAGCGCCATGCTCGTTGTCTCGGTGCCGATGCACCCGGCGCCCAGCGCCCCGCAGACGGCCAGCTGGCTCTTGAAATCGGCCAGGTTGCGGCGGCGCTCGGCCTCGTCGTCAATCGCCAGCTCCACATAGGTGCCCAGCACCCCGACCCAGACATGGTGCCGCCTGCCGGCTTCGACGGTATCGGCCACCAGTTCGGGGGTGATGTCGGCGTATTCTTTCACGCCGGGCACGCATTTCTTGTAGGCCAGCTGCACGGCGCCCAAGCCGTCGGCAGCCACTTTGGCAAAAAGCTCGTCGGGGGTGCCGCTGCCGTAATCATGCAGCCGGGCCCCCAGAATAAATTCAGCCATCGTCATCGTCCTTTCACGGTTCCTAAAACAGGGGGCGGCGCGGCCGCCCGGTTGTTGGCTGCGCGGTAGACGGCAGCCGCGGTTGTATACCGGCCGCCGGCGGCGGCCCTGCACGGTACAACGGCCCCAAAAGGCCGGCTGTGCCGGTGCATCCCAACAAAAATGCGGAATGGATTTGCTTTTTGACAAAAAATGTGCTATTGTGAACGAAATGACAAACAAGGCCTTGTGCACGGCAGGCTGGAAAGGAGGGCGGACCATGCGCGAGTATACGTACGCTCCGCAGGTGGACTTTTTCATCGAATATGCATCCCATGATTCCAGTTATGAGATGAGCAGTTTTCATACCCACCACAAATACGAGCTGTATTATGAAGTGGAAGGAACCCGGCGCTATTTTATTGAGGATGCCGCCTACATTGTCAACGCGGGCAGTGTGATCCTGATCGGCGACAACCAGCTTCACAAGACCGGCGCGGTGGGGGAAGGGCCCAGCAGCCGTATTGTCTGCAACTTCAGCGCCTCCTACCTCAAGGAAATCACCACTGCTTTCCCTGAAATTGATTTTCTCGGCTTTTTGCACAAAGAGGAAAACCATCTGCTCAGCAACACAACCGTCAAGCAGCAAAACTATGTCTATTCGGTTTTGCAGCAGCTGATCGCCGTACAGGGTGACAGCACCGAAAGCCATGCGATGCGCAAGATGCTGCTGGCCGGGCTGCTGCTGCAGCTGAAAAAGATGTGTGAAGCCCAACGTGAGCTTGGCGGGGACACAGGCCGGGTGACCAACCGGATTGTCGGCCAGATTCAAAGCTATATTGCCGAACATTACGCCGAAAAACTCACCCTTACCGGTATTGCCAAGCAGTTTTATATCAGCCCGTACTATTTGAGCCGGCTGTTTAAAAAGACAATCAATCTCAGCCTGATTGAATACATCAACGGCGTGCGGGTCAAAGCGGCCCAAAGCCTGATTGAAAAAACAAACGACAGCATTTCGACGGTAGCCGAAAAAGCCGGCTTCATGACAAGCGCGCATTTCCGCCGTGTGTTTAAGGAGGCAACCGGCCTTTCCCCGCAGCAATACCGCCAGTATTACAAGCGTTTTCATAAGGAAGGCTGACCTTGCCGTTGCCGGCAAACCATCCAGCCCTGCGCCTGCGCGGGGCTGGTTTTGCGTTTACGCCTGGCCGGCGGCCTGCCGGGCGCGGAAAGCGCGATATTCACGGTACCAGCACTGGGGGCACAGGCTTTCGTATTCGACGTTGTCCACCGTGTCAATCGCAACCTGCGCGCCTTCAAAAACAAACTGGCCGTTGACTTTGCGGCCGTTGCACATGGCCTTGCGCCCACAGGCGCAGATGGTCTTCATTTCTTCAATCGAATGGGCCAGTTCCAGAAGCCGGGTGGAACCCGGGAACCCGCGGTTCATGAAATCGGCCCGCAGCCCGTAGCAAATGACCGGAATCCCCAAATCCACCGTGACCAGAAACAACTGCTCGGCCTGGGCGGGGGTAAAGAACTGGCTTTCATCACACAGCACACAGGCGGGGCGGCCGTTTGCGGCTATGTCGGCTTCCACCAGCTGCAGGATATCGGTTTCGGGCGGTACCAGGGCGTCCACTGGGCAGCTGACGCCCAGCCGGGAAACCACCCGGTCCCCGCCTTTGGTATCAATGCTTGCTTTCAGGATCAGCACCCGCATGCCGCGCTCTTTATAATTGAAGGCGACCTGCAGCAGCGCCGTGGTTTTGCCGCTGTTCATTGCGCCATAGCGAAAATACAGTTTAGCCATCTTGCCTCCCTGGCGGTCAATGCCCGCCGGCTTCTTCGTTCTCTTCGGCGGCCTGCCCGCGCAGGCGGTAGCCAAGGCTCATCAAACTGTCGCCGAGATGGACATTTTCCACCGTCAGCGAAGGGTACTTGACCGAAAGATCATAGTGGCTGAAGTTCCACACCCCGCGGATGCCCAGCCGAACAAGTTCGTCAGATACTTCGATCGCGCTCTGGCGCGGTACGCATAAAACAGCCACCACCGGCTTGTGTTCGGCGCAAAACGGTTCCAGGTCATCCAGTGAATGGATCGGCACACCGGCCATCTCTTTGCCGATCAGGGCGGGGTTGATGTCGAACACGGCCAGCAGCCGGTACCCGTTGGTATCACGGGAGATAAAGCTTGACACCGCGGTGCCAAGCCGCCCCGCGCCAATCAGGATGGTTGGCAGCAGTTCGCCGCCGCCGAACAGCAGCTTGCTGATTTCGGCCAGCAGCACATCGACCTTGTACCCGATGCCCTGCTGCCCGAAACCGCCGAAACAGTTGAAATCCTGCCGTACCTGGCTGGCTGTTGTGCCCATCATACGGGCCAGCTCGCTGGAAGAAATCTTCTCCTGCCCTTCCGCGGCCAGTGTGTTCAGATAGCGGTAATACTTGGGTAACCGCTTGATCACCGGCAGCGAAACTTTCGCCTGCGTTGCCATTGCGCAACCCCCCGTGAACCGGCCCAAGGCAGGGTGGAGCAGCCCGGCCCGGCCGTTTATCTGGGTAAAAGTATACTAGCTTTCGCCGGGGTTGTCAAACTTTTGTCTATTGTGCTGCATGGGCGAAAGCGCTGCCCGGCCAAATAAAAATTGCCGGTGCGGGGCAAGCTATTCCTTGCAAAGGTAAACACAAGGAAAGGGGAAGCACCATGCCATCACAAAACCGCCGCTCGAACGAAACAGACACCGCCGAAAAGCGGCTGAAACACGAACTGATTGAGCAGGAAGGCATTCTGGATGCCACATGCGGCCGCCATGCGATCCATTGCCTGACCGTCATCGGTACGATCGAAGGGCATTCGCTTGCGCCGGATACCCAGAAAACCACCAAGTATGAACATGTGATTCCGCAGCTTGTGGATATTGAGGAGGACCCCGCCATTGAAGGCCTGCTTGTCATCCTCAACACAGTCGGCGGCGATGTGGAGGCCGGCCTTGCGCTGGCCGAACTGATCGCCGGCGTCAGCAAACCGAGCGCGACGCTGGTGCTTGGCGGCGGGCATTCCATCGGCATCCCGCTGGCTGTCTCGGCCCGGCGCAGCTTTATTGTGCCCACCGCTACAATGACTGTGCACCCGGTGCGGCATTCGGGCATGGTGCTGGGGGTGCCGCAAACCCTGCGGTACTTTGAACAAATGCAGGAACGCATCGTCGGCTTTGTGGCCCGGCATTCCGCAATCTCGGCCAAGCGGTTCACCCAGCTCATGCACAACACAGGCGAGCTTGTCATGGACATGGGCACTGTCCTGAACGGCCAGCAGGCGGTGGAGGAAGGGCTGATCGATGCGCTGGGCGGGCTTGGCGATGCGCTGCAGTACCTGTATGATGAGATCGAGCAGCGCCCGGCGGACAACCCGTAAAAATTCCGGCGGGGATTGAACAAGCCGGCTGTTTCGTGCTACAATAGGTAAACAATATGCTATAAGGGGGCTTTTGCCCCTGTTACATACAGGATGTGTGCAGAGGTTTGACGGCCGCCCGCTGCAGGCGGCCCGCAAAGGCGATGGAGGGAATTTGGTACATGGCACAATCGAAATCATCCGGCAGTTCGGGAAAGAAAAAAACACGTTCGTCCGCGGCTTCATCCCGCACAAGCGCGCGCAGCGGCAAGGCCGGCGGCGCCAAAAGCGGCGGTACCCGCAGCCAAAACACCACCCACCGCGCGTCTGGCCGGGCGCAGCGGCGCGCCCAAAGCAACAACCTCGGGCACAGCGTGGCGCTGGCCGGTTTCGGCCTTTGGGTCATTGCGCTTGTGCTTGTGCGCGGGGAAGGCGTCTGGCTCATCATGCGCAACAGCCTGTTCGGGCTGTTTGGCATTGTGACATATCTGTTGGGACCCTTCCTTTTATATTTGGCCTACCTGGTGGCTTCGGGTTACCGGGTCGGGCTGTTTGTGGCAAAAATGCTGCTGCTTTCGCTGACGGCGGCGGCTGTGCCGGTTGTCTTTTCCAAGTTTGCGGTCCATGAGTCTACCGCATGGGATATTGTGCAGATGCTTTTCAACTGGGGGCAGACCCGCTTTTGGGCGGGCGGCGTCTTCGGCGGCATCGGCGCGGTGCTGCTTGTGCTGTTTGGGCGGCCGGGGGCCAACATCCTGATGCTGCTGCTCTTCCTGATGGGGCTCATGATTTTCTTTGCGCTGACCCCGGCCGATGTGGTGGCCTTTATCAACAACATGATGCGCCGCTACCAGGCGGAAAAAGAAGCGGAACGCGCCGAGCGCACAGCCTACGATACCCAGCTCTTCGGCCAACAGCCGGAAGAGGAATCGATTGAAAACCTGACCGGCTCCCTGCCGGGCCAGCCGCGCCCGGCCCAGCACCCGGCCTTTGCCAACGACTTTTGCTCCCTCATAGATCAAAAATTCCGCATTGTTTTCCAGCGGGGCGTAGTCAATGGTATCTGGATAGAGGGGCTGAGCATTCCCCAAAGCCGTTTCATCAAATGCACAACGCTCCGTTCCATCCAGGAAGCACACACCCAGATATTCAGTGGTTCCTGTGACAACAAAATGGGGACTATACTTTCCACTGACCAAGCTGGGGGGAGACTTTCTCTTGCCGCCCCAGAAGATGACCTCCACATGGAGCACCGCCCGGTTTTCATCTGTTCCAATCATGCTGTATCACTCCTTCGGCCAGTCCCTCTATTCTCGCTTAATCCCCAAACCGCTCAGTGGCGTCTTTGTAAACTGTAATGCTTTCTTCCACCTTCACTTTTTCACTGCGAATACGGAAGTAGTCCCGCAGAATGCGCTTCAGTTCCGGGTTTTCCACCTTGCGGGGCAGCAGGCTGATGAACATTTCGTCGTAGCTTCCATACAGCACACCGCCCCGGTTGTAGGTCTGCCATGTCACCGTAGGCTTGCGGCCCTCCGGGTCCTTGGCCAGATCAAAGAGCCATCGCTCATCCAGCTCCACATACCGTTCAAACATGAACCTTGTGTCATAGGTCCCATAGCTATAATCCCCCCAGAAAATCAGAGCGATCATTCCATCCGGGCCCAGGCGTTCATAGATCCAGTCCTCCGGATAACAGCGGTAATCCAGCATCCCCAGAGCATTGAACAGGTAGATTTCTTTGGGAGTGCCCAGCAGGAGCGAATAGGTTTCATACACCTGTTCCTTGGGCTGGGTGATAATTGCTTTCATAAAGACTGGAATCAGCCAACTGCCGCCATAGCGTTCATATAGTTCATCGGCCAGTGCTTGTAGTCGTGTATCCGGGTTTCGAATCAAGGAGGCGGTCAGAATCAAAGCCGGAATCTTCTCCATTTCCTTTGGCTTTACTTTATAGAGCCCCAGTCCTTGGGAAATGTGCCATGTAGTGCATTTGTCACCATCATAAAAGGGGGTGTGCTTGAGATGGCCGATCCGTTCCGCATTTTCCGCCAGAAAACGGTACACCTCCAACATCTTGGGGGAGGCTTTGCCCAGCATCAAATGAAAACAGAAATTCATCTGTTCCACCTGTCCCTCTTCCAGCGGTTTTGTATCCGCCTCATCCAACAGCAGGGAGAGGGTTTTCAGGATGACTGGGGCAATCTGCTCCGATACACAATCCGAGCAGGCATCCGACATGATATGGCTGCCCATCCATTTGCCCTTGACCAGCTTGGCCCACAGTGGGGCAGCAGGGGCATACTCCAGCTGCG
>URKR01000037.1 GCA_900548355.1 uncultured Oscillospiraceae bacterium | reverse complement strand
AGGACATTCCCACTTTGCAGGAATATATCGGCTACTGCCTGATCCCCAGCAACAAAGGTCAGCGGATGATGGTCATCAAAGGCAGCGGCGGCGAAGGAAAGAGCCAGATCGGCGCGGTGCTGTCGGCCCTGTTCGGCAGCAACATGAAGGACGGCAGCATCGGCAAAATCTCCGAAAACCGTTTCGCCCGCGCTGACCTGGAACACATTCTGCTGTGTGTCGATGACGATATGCGAATGGAGGCGCTGCGCCAGACAAACTATGTCAAATCCATCGTCACCGCACAGGGCAAGATGGATTTGGAGCGCAAAGGCAAACAGAGCTACCAGGGGTGGATGTCTTCCCGCTTGCTGGCGTTCAGCAACGGCGACTTGCAGGCCCTCTTTGACCACAGCGACGGCTTTTACCGGCGGCAGCTCGTTCTAACCACGAAGGAGAAGCCGGTAAATCGTGTGGACGACCCCGACATTGCCGAGAAGATGAAAACAGAGATCGAGGGCATCTTTCTCTGGGCCTTTGCCGGATTGCAGCGGCTGGTGGCAAACAATTTCAAGTTCACCGAGAGCCAACGCACCAGGGAAAACCGGGAATCCGTCAAGCGGGACAACAACAATGTGTTCGATTTTCTGGAATCCGAGGGCTATATCCGGCTGAAAGCGGATGCAACGATCAGCTCCAAGGAACTGTATGAGGTGTACCAGATTTTTTGCTCCGAAAACGGTTTGACTGCGCTAAAGCCCCGCAGCTTCAGCGATGCCGTGATTGCCAGCCAGAGCAAGTACAATCTCGAATACTGCAACAATGTGACCAACGCCGCCGGTCGCCGGGTGCGGGGATTTTTCGGGATCGAGGCGCTGGTGTGCCCTAATATGTCGGTGTTTTCTGGTGATTCGCTGCGTACGTACGTACCGAAAGACGTGACCAGGGGGCGACAGGGATGATTGGCTGTACATACGTACGCAGTGGTTCGCCCCATTCTCTTGCGGTATCCATTTACACCGGACCGTGCAGCTGGCAGACGCCCTGGGGTATGACATCGTGTGGCAGCGCCGCTCCAAACCGTGACCCTCGTCCCATCGAAGAAACAGCAGATTCTGAGATGGTTTGGCTGGGAGAATCCGGCGGATTGTCCCAGCCCGTGGGCGGCAGCATTGAAGCAAAACCGATGGCTTCAAAGCTGCCGTACATGCCGGCTTTTTCGGCTTGCGGGCACATGGGTAAGGCGAAAAAGACGGAAGGCTTCCGCAGAAGCCGCATACCCCTCGGAGAGCCCACGGCACTTTGCAGCCCTCCGGGCTGAAAGTGTTATAGTGGGTTATTACACTTCCCGCAGGAAGTGCATCCCCGTTCCGCAGCCGTCCACGCCCGAACGAAAGGAGTTGATTTTTATGGCCAGAAATGATGGAATCGACCGTACCAGCGCCAGAAATGTGGATGTCCCGGACAAGGACATCGGCAACACCCAAAAGCACAACGAACGGGAAAAAGACAGCTACCGCAACCCCGATATTGTCCCGGAACGCACCCCGCTCAATATCCACTTCAAAGCCCCCACCGCCAGCTACATGGAGATGTTCCGGCAGATGGAGCAGGAAAAAATCATCTCTACACGCGGTCTGAAACCAGACGCTATCCACTTCGGCGAGCTGATCTTCGATGTGAACTCCGCCTACTTCCACAACCACGGCGGCTATGAATTTGCCAGGCAGTTTTACGCCGACGCCTACAAAGCCGCCGTGGAGATCGTGGGCGGGGAGCAGTACATCCTCTCCGCCGTAATGCACGCCGACGAGATCAACCGGGCCATGTCCGAGGCGCTGGGCCAGGAGGTGTATCACTACCACCTCCATGTGGTCTATGTGCCGGTGGTGGAAAAGCAGATCCTTTGGAGCAAACGCTGCAAGGACAAGTCTCTGGTCGGCACGGTGAAGGAGACCGTTATGCAAGTCAGCCGGAGCAAGAAATGGATGTCCAAGCCCGCCCTCAACGCCGATGGAAATCCGGTCTTGCAGAAGAATGGAAAACCCGTTTTGAAAAAATCTTACAGTGTGCTGCAAGACGATTTCTTTCATTTTATGCGCGCCGCCGGGTATACCGATGTGGAACGCGGCGAGCGGGGCAGCACCGAAGAGCATCTGACCGTGACCCAATTCAAGGTACAGGCGGAGCAGCAGCGGTTGGAGGCTGTGACCGCCCAGGTGGCCCAGGCTGAGCAGACGCTGAACGCCACCGAGGCCGCCGCACAGAAAAAGGCGAAGAAGCTGAAATCCCTCCAAGGCCAGACCAAAGAGCAGCGCACAATCGCCCTGACCGTAGAGGAGATCCAGTCAATGGGCAAGAAAAATCCCATCACGGGAAACATTTCGCTGACGCCGCAAGAGTGCGACACATTAAAATCCTACGCTGTCAATAGTATCACCGTCAAGGCGGACAATGGCAGGTTGCAGGAGCGGTTGGCTTCTGCCCAAAAAAGCGTCGCGATTTGGAAAAAGCGGTATGAATCGCTGAGCGAAAAATATCAGGAACTAAAAAAGAGCGTCCAGCCCTATCTGGACGCCGTGAAGCTCGCGCCGGAGAGGGTGCGGGCTTTTCTTGTGGCCGTTTTGACCCACACCCCGCAAACAAGACAGCATGAGCAGCCTTCCCGCCGTCGCGGGCAGGATATGGAACTTTGATCGATGGAGGTCGCTATATGAAAAAGCAAAACGATTTTATGAACGAAATGGGCGATGGGTATATCGACATCGAATCCTGTTTTGACCCGGTTTTCGAGCCGCCGGTAGATCTCCTGGAAGAATGGAGCAGACGGTATGAGGGGCCGGAACCAACCTTGGAAAACACATCGTTTTATGTCATTAGCCCGGACGGCACGAAGTATTTCTACTGTGGGAATCTCTGCATCAAAATCTCCGAGCATTTTGCGAATGAGGGCAAGCAGATGGACGAGCTGGTGGAGGACGCCGTCCGCCACCATGCGGGCCGGGACAGCGGTGCCCCGGCCTTTTTGAATGCCGTTTAAGTGAAGAAAGAGCAATGACTGATCGTTGAATCGCGCTCGCGCTTACAGTATAATAGACGTAGAAGTATTGTAAGCGTGGGTTGTTTCAACGAAAAGGAGGATATTACAGTGAAACAACCGAACAATACGAAAACCAAAATCTACAGCACCGCTTTGTATATGCGCCTGAGCCGCGATGATGAAAATTTCGGCGACAGCGTCAGCATTGAGACCCAGCGCACCATTCTGCAGAAGTTTGCCGCCGAGAACGGCCTGCGCGTCTATGGCGAGTACGTGGACGACGGATGGAGCGGCACCAATTTTGACCGCCCCAGCTTTCAGCGGATGATGAATGATGTGGAAGCGGGGAAAGTCAACTGCATTGTGACCAAAGACCTCAGTCGGTTTGGACGTGAACACGTGATGATGGATTATTATCTGGAGTTTGTGTTCCCGGAGAAACAGGTCCGCTATATCGCCATTGCCGAGAATGAGGACACCGAAAAGGGCCTGTCTGAGTTTGTGCCGTTCAAGAATCTGTTCAACGAGTGGTTTGCCAAGGATACCAGCCGCAAGGTAAAGAGCGCGCTCCACGCGAAATTTGAAAAGGGAGAACGTATATTTGCCTATGCGCCGCTGGGATACAAGCGCCACCCGGAGATCAAGAACACGCTGACGCCGGACGAAGAAACCCGCTGGATCGTAGAGAAAATCTTCGATTTGGCCGTTCACGGCGCTGGCGCGGCCAAGATCACCCGCATTTTGATCGCGGAAAAAGTGCCCACCGCCGGTTGGCTGAACTACAAACGGTACGGAACCTTTGCCAACATTTACGCGGGTGCGCCGGAGGAAAAATCCTACGCCTGGACGATTGCACAGGTCAAAAGCATCCTGAAAGATGAAACCTATATCGGCAACAGCATCCACAATAAGCAGACCAATATCTCTTACAAGAACAAGAAAAAGGTCCGCAAACCGAAAGAGGAATGGGTTCGTGTGGAAAACACCCATGAAGCTCTTGTCAGCAAGGATGTCTTTGACCGGGTGCAGGAGCTGATCGAGACGCGCCGCCGCAAGCAAAAGGACGGCACGACACAAATCTTCTCCGGGCTGGTGAAGTGTGCAGACTGCGGCTGGTCGCTGGCGTTTGGCATGAACAAGCAGAACAAAAATCCCTATGGACACTACCATTGCAGCAACTACGGCCAGGGTACCGGGCACTGCACCATGCACTATATCCGCTACGATGTCCTTTACACCTACGTCCTGGCACGGATTCAATATTGGTCTTACCAGGCTCAGATGGATGAGGAGCGGCTGCTGCAAAAGCTGCTGAAAGCCGGTGACCGGGAGCGAACAGCAAGCCAGAAGAAGCAGGCAGCGGAGCTGAACAAGGCAGAAAAACGCAAAGCCGAACTGGACCGCCTGTTTGTCAAGATGTACGAAGATTGGGCTGCGGGGCGCATCACCGAGTACAACTTCAATATGCTGTCCCAGCGGTATCAGACCGAGCAACAGGAGCTGGCGGAAAAGATCGAAAGGCTGAATGCCGACCTTGCCGCAGAGCAGCAGAGCGCCGTGGATGCCGAAAAATGGGTAAACCTGATCAAGCAGTATGTGAATCCCACAGAACTGACCGCCGAACTGCTGAATGCCTTGATCGAGAAGATCGTCGTCCATGAAGCCGTAAAAGACGAAAGCAATACCCGCACCCAGGAAATCGAAATCTACTACCGTTTTATCGGCAAAGTGGAGTAAAAACGCAAATCAACCATTTATCTCTTTAAGTTGGGGAAACCGGTCTCTGCCTGCCCGAGCTGGCCACGCTGGACGCGCTGTGCGGCCTGTTCGGCTGCACGCTGGATCTGCTGCTGCGCGGTGACGCGGCCCGGATGCTGCAAATCGACCTGGCCGCCTACGACGCCGAATACGACCGGTTCACCCGGGCCGTCACGGCCGGCGTGGGGGTGATGCTAAGCGCGCTGACGCTGGCCGCGGCCGCCTATGCGGCGAACTGGCCCGAGCAGCTGTACGGCGCGGCGTTTATGCTGGGGGCGGCCGGCGCGCTGATGCTGTTCATCCCGGCCGGTATCCAGCACGAAGCCTTCCGCAAAAAGCACCCGCCCGAATCCATTGAGTATCCGCCCGAACGGCGGGAGGAAGTTGACCGGCAGTTCCCCTACCGGGTGTCGGGCAGCGCGGGGCTGCTGGTGGTATCGCTCGCGCTGGCGGCGCTTTTGCAGGGGCTTGTGCCGACAAACTGGCTCGGGGTTCTCTTCCTTGCGCTTTTGACGGCGGCCGGGGTCAACATCGTCCATGCCGGGATGCAGCGCGCACGGTTTGACGAGCCCGAGCGCGTCCGGCGGCTGCTGGCTGACCCGGCGCTGGCCCGGCGGGAGCGCCGGCTGGAAAAAGCCCACGCCTGCCTGTGGATCGGGGCGATTTTGCTCTTTGTCGTCTGGGGGCGGCTGGGCGACGCCTGGCAGATCGCCTGGGTCGTGTTCCCCGCCGCCGTGCTCGGCTCCGGTCTGCTGGCCGTGCTGCTGCGCGAGCCGGGGGACGAATGAGGCGGTAGGGGCGGGCATTGCCCGCCCGCGGGTGTTTGCGATTGCCCGGAACGCGGCGGGTTGCCGCATGGCCCCACGGGCCGCCGGGGACGCCGGCCCCCACGGATTGGGGAACCGCTTGCCAAACCATACCCGGCCGCCATGCCGCAAGGGTTTGCGGGCGGCCAATGGCCGCCCCTACGGTTGATGTTCAGGCTGCGCCAAACCCAGTTTTCCCCAAAAACCTCACACAAAAGCCCCCAGCCCGCCGGGTTGCTGTTCCGGCGGGCTGGGGGGCCTTATTCTTATCCGATTTTATCCGATTTTTCCGCTTATTCCGGCAGGTAAATATGATGCGGCAGGCCTTCGACGTAGATCGGGGTCAGTTCGGCCTGGATCAGCGGCATCGCGTAGGCGATGAACTCCGGCATCATGTCGGTGTGGTCGGCGTTGATCCACTCAAGCGGGACCTTCTTTTCGAGGTTCGCGACCTCGCTGATCGGGTGCAGCTCGGTTGTGGACTGGTAGGGCGCGTTCGAAAGCCGCTTGATCGCGACCATCTCGCCGGTGTGGCCTTCAAACGCGGCCTTGGCCGCCGCGCCGCCGACCTGGTAGGCCTCGGTGATATCGGTGCGGGAGGTGATGTGCCCGGCACAGCGCTGCAGCGTCGAAAGTTCGATCGCGCGGGTTTTGGTATCGAGCCGCCGGGCGACGGTGTTTGCAAGGAACCGCGCCGTGCCGGTCAGGCTCTTGTGGCCGAACGCATCGACGGCGTGGACGTCGTCGGCCAGTTCGCAGACATAGCGCCCATCCTCAAGCTTGACGCCTTCGGACACCGCGATGACGACGCTCGGCTTTTTGGCCTGCATGCGGGCAACCTTTTGCACAAACCGGTCTACATTGAACGGGATTTCGGGCAGGCAGATCATATCGACGCCCTCGCAGTCCTCGGCGCGGGCCAGGGCGGCCGCGGCGGTCAGCCAGCCGGCGTTGCGGCCCATGATTTCGACAATCGTCACATACTTGGTGCCGTAGACCGTTGCGTCGCGGATGAACTCCTTCATGACGACGCCGATGTACTTGGCCGCGCTGCCGTAGCCGGGGGTGTGGTCGGTGACCATGAGGTCGTTGTCAATGGTCTTGGGCACGCCCATAAACCGGATCTCGCTGCCGACATGCTGGCCGTAATCCGACAATTTGCCGATGGTATCCATGCTGTCATTGCCGCCGATGTAGAAGAAATAGCCGATGTCAAGCTCTTTGAGGATGGCAAACAGCTTTTCATAGACAGCCTCGCCTTCGGGGGTGTGCCAATCGGGCAGCTTGTAGCGGCAGGAGCCCAGATAGCTGGAAGGCGTGCGCTTGAGCAGCTCAATATCCATCGCGCAGGTCAGTTTTTCATCCAGCAGGCAGATCCGGCGTTCCAGCAGACCGGCCACGCCGTGCATCATGCCGTATACCTTGGGCGCGCCGCGGCGTTTGCAGCTTTCATACACGCCGGCCAGGCTTGCATTGATGACCGATGTCGGGCCGCCAGACTGGCCCACAATCGCATTTTTTGCCATAAGTACCCTCCTGAAAGATGGCCGGCCCGACGCTGTGCCGTCGGTTTGGTCACATATTCCCGCCCGGGCCGCGCTTATTTTGTCAGTTTCAGTGTACCATGTTTCACCGGTGTTTGCCATTGCAGGAGTTGACAAAACTTCCCGCTCTTTTTGTACAAACAACATTCCGCCCAGCGGAACCCGCTGCCGCCGGCTTTGAGCGAGCCGGCCGGGGTGTTCCGCTGAGCGGAATTTCTTTGTGCAATTTTCAGGATCTTGGCAAAATTCACCTTGCAAAAATTGCGGCTTTCCGGGGGCGTTTTGCGCCGGCGCCCCGGGCGGGCACGCCGAAATCCGGCGCTGGAGCGTTTTGGCCGGCAGGCACGCCGTGCAAGAAAGGCAAACTGCGGCTATATTTCCAGGCCGTCCAGCGCTTCCAGCAGCCAGGCCGTGTAGCGCGCGGCGCCGGCGGTGTTGAGATGGTTGTTGGAATCATAAAACCATTCGGCTTCCATGATGGCGGCCGGGTAATCCACCAGCACCGGCAGGCCGAGGGCTTCCCGCGCGGCGGCGGCATAGGCGAGGTTGTCGGCCTCGCCGCTTTGGATGCACAGCGCGTTGAGCGGCGCGTGGGTGAAGAGCACCGTCACACCGCGGTCGGCCATCTTTTCGGCAAAACGGCGGATCGAGTGCACGGCCGTTTCGTCCAGGATGCCGGCGTTCAGCGTGACGGGGTCCTGGGTGTTGTAGCCGTGCTCAAGGATGTTTTCCCGCACAAGCGTGACATCGCCCAGCGGCCCGAAATCATCGCTGTGCGGCGTTTCACCGGGCGGGTAGCTGTAGCTTGTCCAGCACAGGTTTGCCGGCGGCCAGGGCGACCAGTTTGCCGGCCAGCGGCTGGCCAGGTACTGCCCGGCGCTCGCCGCCGCCCCCAGGTAGAGCGTGGGCGGCACGCAGGCCCAGGCGTCAGGGTCGGTGCCGCAGGCCTGCCAGAGCACCTGGTAATCCACCCCGGCGCCGCGCAGCAGCAGGTGCTCGAGCATAAGGATCACGGTGTCGCCCGGCTCGGCATAGCGGGTGAGCATGTTGAGGTACATCTCTACCCCAAGGTAGGCCGTGACCCCGACGCAGTAGGTCGGCCGGGCGGTGGCTTCGGCGATGGCGGCGCAGTTTACGCCGTATTCGCTGGCCGAGCCGCCGGCGATCAGGATGCGGTTGCCCTGGCCGCGTGTGTCGCGCAGCAGGTCGAGCTTATAGTGCAGGGTGTAGAGCAGGCTCTGCTGGCTGGTTTCGGGCACAAAGCCGATGAAGCCGATCAGCAGCGCAAACGGCAGCGCGAGCGCGCAGAGAAACGCTGCGAGCCGCCCAAGATACCGCCGCACCGCGCGCGGCGCAGCGGCGAAAGTTGTGGGGTTGGTCATAGGCGTTGGGTATTCTTATCAAAATTGAAAATAGATAAAATCCGCCGTGGCCCCGAACGGGCGGGTACAGGCGGCGGCGAGGGCCGCAAGGCTTAAACCGTAATAGACGGCCAGCCGGGCGATGCGCGGGGCGCGGGCCAGCGCGGCAAAGGGGTCTTGCCGGCGGGCGGCGTACCAGTCCCAGCCGAGCAGCACGGCGCTGAGCAGGGCAGCCGCCGCGAGCGCCGCGCCGTCCATGCCGGCGGCCGCCGCATAGGCCCCGATCCGCAGCGGGTTGAGCCCGCGCGCCCAGTTCGTAAGCAGATAGCCGAGGTCGGCCGGCGAATTGGCCCGGAAGACCGCCCACCCGGCGCTGACGATGCAGAAGGTCAGCCCGGTGCGCCCGGCCGCAAACAGCCGGCCGGCCAGCGGGTTGCGCGCGGCGAGCTTTGTTTGCAGCGCTTCGGCTTTCGGCAGCGTGACTGTCTCGAGGCAGAGCCACAGCCCGTGGTAGAGCCCCCAGAGCACAAAGGTCCAGCTGGCGCCGTGCCACAGCCCGCTGCACAGAAAGGTCAGCAGAAGGTTTGCCAGGTGGCGCGGCCGGCTGCAGCGGCTGCCGCCGAGCGGAATGTAGACATACTCCGAAAACCAGCGGCTCAAACTGATGTGCCAGCGGCGCCAGAATTCCTTGACGCTGCGGGCGGTATACGGGCTTTGGAAGTTTTCGCTCAGTTCGATGCCGAACAGCCGCGCGCTGCCGATTGCGATGTTCGAATACCCGGCGAAATCGCCGTAGATCTGGATTGTGAAAAGCAGCGTCGCGAGCAACAGCGTCCAGCCGCCCTGGTTCGAGAGGTTGTCATAGACATTGTCAACCCAGATGCCGAGGGTATCGGCCACGGCAAGCTTTTGGAACAGCCCGATGCAGATGCGCTGCAGCCCGGCCGTCCAGTTTTCCAGCCGGAGCGGATGCGGCGCGGTAAGCTGGGGCAGCAGCGCGTCGGCGCGCTGGATCGGCCCCGAGACGAGCGGCGGGAAAAAGCCCAAAAACAGCGCGAAATGTCCAAGATGCCGCACCGCCGCCAGCTTGCCGCGGTAGACATCGACAAGATAGCCGACAGCCTGGAAGGTGAAAAAGCTGATGCCGACCGGCAGCGCCAGGCTGAACGCCGGCGCTTCGCCCGCCCAGCCGCCCAGGCGCAGCAGCGCGGCGATGTTTTCGGCCGCAAAGTTCCAATACTTATAAAACAGCAGCGGCGCAAGGCAGCCGAGCACGCCGGCGGCCAGCAGCGGTTTGCGCGCCGCGCCCCGCGCCCGGCCAAGCCCCAGCCCGGCCAGGTAGGAGACGCCGGTCACCGCAAAGAGCACCCAGCCCATGCCCCAGCTGAAGTAAAAGGCGTAGCTGCCCACAAGCAGCCCCGCCCACCGCCAGCGGGCCGGCAGCCGGTAATAGACCGCGACCGCCGCGGCCAGGAAAACCGCATAGGGCAGCGAGGTGAAGGCCATGGCTCAGGCCCCGCGCGGCGCGGGGCTGCGGCGGTACAGCTGCCAGACCAGCACGGCCGCCCCGGCCGAAAGCAGCACGATCAGCGCTTCGGTCGGCCACAGCGGCAGCGCGCCGGTCTGGTAGAAGCCGGCCGGCAGGTTGGCCACGGCGTGCAGCGCAATGGAAAGCGGGTAACCCCAGCGCGGCAGCCGCCGTGTCACCACCATCCAGATCAGCATCGAGAGCGAAAGGTGCAGCACAATGGCGGCGCAGCGCTCAAACCCGGCGGCAAGCCAATCGGTTGCAGGCAGGGCGGCCATTTCGGCCAGCTGCTGCTGCGCCTGGGCCAGCGTGTCGCCCTCATAGCCGGCAAGCAGGCTGTCGGCCCGGCCGGCGTTGACCATCGTCATGACGATCAGGTTGTTGACAAGGCCCATGCCGGTGATGAGGATGGCCTCAAACCCGCCGTGGCCGATGCCGTAGGCAAAGCCGATGGCGGGGGCGGCGTCCTTTTTGCAGAGGCTGCGCAGGCCGAGCAGCCGGGCGGTTTCCTCAAACACGCCGGCGGCCAGACCGCCGTACACGGCGTACAGCAGCGGGTTTGCCCGCAGCGCTTCGCCAAACAGGCCGAAGACAAGGCTGTGGAAGATCTGTTCGAGCAGATACGCCCCGATGATGAAGCAGAAGATGCCGATTACGATGGCATGGCCGGCGCCTTTGTGCCGGCGGCAGACCAGCGTGCCGAGCACGCAGGGCACCCCCAGCACCACCAGCATGCTGAACAGCGCACACAGGTAGGAAGCGGCGGAAAAAACGGTGGTTGTCATGGCGGACACCTCAGTTTCAGATAGACTTGAGAGTTTAGATGCGGCGCGCCTGTCGGCGCGTGTTTGAAACAGAGGGCGCGGCTTTCGCATTTTTTGCGCGCAGCGCGCTCCATCATATCGTAACTCTAAACTCTCGTCATTGCAGCTATTATAGTGCCGGCCACGGCGGGCTGTCAAGGCGGGGAATTTTTGCGAAGTTTTGCGAAAAGGCCCGGTTTTTGTCTTGCCTTCCTGACGGTTCAGGCGTATACTTATGCATGGTGTAACCCAATAAGGAGGAATTTTTGTGGAGAAACGAGATACCTTTGCCTCGCGCCTGGGGTTCATCCTGGTCAGCGCGGGGTGCGCCATCGGCATCGGCAATGTCTGGCGGTTCCCAACCCTTGCGGGCGAGAGCGGCGGCGGGCTGTTCGTCGTGTTTTACCTGCTGTTTTTGATCTGCATGGGCATACCGGTGCTCACGATGGAGCTGGCCGTGGGCCGCGCCGGCCAGGGCAGCGCCGGCAAAGCGTATGAAGCGCTGGAACCCAAGGGCAGCAAATGGCACTGGCACGGCTGGGCCTGCCTGATCGGCTGCTGCCTGCTGATGATGTACTACACGACGGTCAACGGCTGGATGATGAACTACTGCTTCAAGTACATCAGCGGCGCGTTTGCTTCGGCCACGCCGGAGACGGCCGGCAACGCCTTCAACGAGATGCTCAGCAATCCGCTTGAGATGGGCTTCTGGACCTGCCTGACCGTGATACTTGGCCTGGTGGTGACGAGCTTCGGGCTGCGCAACGGGCTGGAGCGGGTTGGCAAATGGATGATGGGCGCGCTGCTTGTGCTGATTATTGTGCTGGCCGTGCACAGCCTGACCCTGCCCGGCGCGGGAGAAGGGCTGGCCTTCTATCTGCTGCCGGATGTTTCCCGCGCGGCGGAGGTTGGCATTGGCCAGGTGATTATGAACGCGATGAACCAGAGCTTTTTCACCTTAAGCCTTGGCATCGGCGCGATGGAGATCTTCGGCAGCTATATGAAGCGGGACTTCACGCTGCCCGGCGAGGCCGCCCGCATCTGCGTGCTGGATACCTTTGTGGCGATCAGCGCGGGGCTCATCATCTTCCCGGCCTGCTTCACCTTCGGCGTCAACCCGGACAGCGGCCCGAGCCTGATCTTCATCACGCTGCCGAATGTGTTTGCCGGGCTGGCCGGCGGCCGGCTGTGGGGGGCGCTGTTCTTCCTGTTCATGACCTTTGCAAGCTTTACCACCGTGATTGCGGTGTTTGAAAACATCCTGGCCTGCCTGGAAGACCAGTTCCGCCTCAGCCGCCGCAAATCGACGCTGCTGGGCGGGGTGTTCATGCTGGTGGCCAGCCTGCCCTGCGTGCTGGGGTACAACGTCTGGTCGGCGTTTCAGCCTCTGGGGGCGGGCAGCACGGTGCTGGACGGCGAGGATTTCCTTGTCAGCAACCTGCTGCTGCCGATCGGCAGCCTGATCTACCTTTTGTTCTGCGTGACCCGCTGGGGCTGGGGCTTTGACAACTATCTGGCCGAAGCCAACACCGGCAAAGGCCCGAAGCTGCCGCGCTGGCTCAAGCCCTACTTCCAGTTCTTCCTGCCGGTGCTGATTGTGGTGATTTTGCTGCAGGGGCTTTTGTGAGTTGAGAGTTTAGAATTTAGATAAGGCGCGCCTGCGGCGCGATTGGGAAAGAAAACCGGTTGGTTTCCGGCCATCTTTCCAGATCGCGCCGCAGGCGCTTTGTATTCTTATTCGGTTGGGAAGACGCTTTCGTCAAGGGTCGCGGCGGTTTCGGCGGCGGCTTCGGCTTCGGCGGCGGTGGCCCGGGCTTCGGCGGCCGAAACCAGGCCGGTCACGGCGCCGGAGGGTTTTTCAAGCAGATAGGCCCCCACCGGCCGGGTTTTGAAGACCAGCAGCACGCAGTAGGTGTCGGTTTCGCCGTCCGAAAGCGCGGGGCAGAGCGCGGTCCACTTTTCCACCGTTTTGCCCTTGTAATCGGCCAGGGAAAGCCCGCTTTCGCCGAGCACCTGGTTGAAGGCGGCAAAGCTGTCGTCCCACTGTCTGGGGACCTTGACCTCATCGACGGCGGCGCTGGAAAGGTCCACCTCAAAGCCGAAACCGGCAAAATAGGTGGCGATATCCTGGGTGGTGGCGATGGCGGTGCCGGCCGCCGGGGTGGCCGTGGCCTGGGCCGGCACGCTGCCGGCGGCAAAATGCACGGCGGCGCTCACGCTGCCGGCCAGGCACACCGCGCACAGCGCCAGCGCCCCCGCCTGGCGCAGCCTGGGTTTTGAAACGGTAAACAAAAACATAGCGCAGCCCCTCCCCTGCTATTTCTCTACGCAAGGATATGCGGGGGGCTGCGCGGGTATGCGGGGGTCAGTAGCGCGGGGCGGGGCGGGGTTTTGCGGGGATTCTGTGCGGATTTTTAAGAAAACTTTCACAAATCCCCCATGCTTGGGGGGTATTATGGTATCATACAGGCGGCGCGGCCTGCCGTGCCGCCCGGTTTGGAGGTAGTGAACATGGCGAAAATCCTGATTGTGGACGACGAACCCCGCATTCGCGATTTGATCCGCGAGCATCTGCTGCATGCGGGCTACACCTGTGAGGAAGCCGGCGACGGCGCCCAGGCGCTGGCCGTGCTGGCCAAAGGCGGCGTGGACCTTGTCATCCTGGACATTATGATGCCGTTTATGGACGGCATGACCTGCCTGCGGGAGATGCGCAGCCGCAAGCTGAGCACCCCTGTCATTATGCTGACCGCCCGCAGCGAGGAATATGACAAGCTGGCCGGGCTGGAAGGCGGGGCCGACGACTATGTGGTCAAGCCGTTCTCCCCGCGGGAGCTGGTGGCCCGGGTGAAGGCCGTGCTGGCCCGCACGATGCCGGCCCAGGGCGAAGCCGGCGGGATGTATACCTTTGGCGAACTGGTCATTGATACCGCCAGCCACAGCGTGCGGGTGGCCGGCCAGGAAGCCCCGCTGACCCCGAAAGAGTTTGACCTGCTGGTCTTTTTGGTGCAGAACAAGGGCATTGCCCTTTCGCGTGAAAAGATCCTGCAGAAGGTGTGGAACTACGACTATTACGGCGAGGACCGCACCGTGGATACCCACATCAAGATGCTGCGCGGCCATCTGGGGCCCTGCCGGGCCTATATCGTGACGGTCTGGGGCATCGGGTACAAGTTTGACCCCGATGTCCACTGAGCGCAACCTGCCGGCACGCGGCGCCCCTGCGCGGCGCCGGCGCGGGCTGTCCGGCATGGGGGTGCGCAGGCAGCTGATTGTGTTTTTGGGGCTGGTCACGCTGCTGACGCTGACGCTGGTCTGGGCGCTGATCACCTACTGGCTGGAACCGATGTACCACCGCAACATCCGCGCCAGCCTAAAGACCAAGGCCGAGCGGGTGGTGGCGATGATTGACGCAAGCGACGCCCCCATTTCGCAGCGGACGCTGACGGGGCTGTTCCTCAACGACAGTTTCTGGGCCGACTTTTTGAACTCCGTGTCCGACGGGCGGCTGGACCTGGAAAACTGCTGCCTGGACATCAGCGATTCGACGCTGCGCAGCGTGCGCAACCTGGAAAGCCTGTACCCCTGCGTGCTGCACGAGAGTGTTTCGGCCTTCGGCGGGGAGGGCAAAATGAATGTGGACACCGCCGAGATTGTGCGGCTGCGCGGCATGGTGTTTTTGCAGGGCAGCGTGGAGGAGACGGTTTCCTCCGGCGGGAACCTGCAGATGGTGGTGGGCCGGCTGACCGCCGACGGCGAGTATGCCGTGATTGTTTCGACGAGTTTGGCCCAGATCGATACGGCCGCCGCCGTGCTGCGCGGCGTGCTGCCGCCGATTGCGCTTTTGCTGTTTGGGCTGAACATGATCGCGGCGCTGCTGTTCAGCCGGTGGTTCACCCAGCCGATGCGGCAGCTTTCGGCCGGCGCGCGCCAGATGGCCGCCGGCAACTATGACGTGCAGGTGGATGTGCGCCGCAACGACGAGCTTGGCCTGCTGGCGCAGGAGTTCAACCACATGGCCACCGAGGTGCAGCGCTCGGCCAAATTGCAGAAAGACCTGCTGGCCAACGTCAGCCACGACCTGCGCACCCCGCTGACCCTGATCAAAGGCTATGCCGAGACGGTGCGCGACCTGACCGGCGCCGACGAAACCCGCCGCACCGAGCAGTGCAACATCATTGTGGACGAGACCGACCGGCTTTCGGCGCTGGTCAACAGCGTGATGGAGCTCAGCAAGGTGCAGAGCGGGGCCGAAAAGCCGAACCTTGTCGATTTTGATATGAGCGCGCTCTGCTTTGAGGTGGCCGGCCGGTACGACGCCGTCTGCGACCAGAACGGCTGGACGATGCGCCTCGAAGCCGACCACGAGTGCCCCGTGCGGGCCGACCCCGCAATGCTGGAACGCGTGCTGCACAACCTGCTTGGCAACGCGACCCACCACATTGGGGAGGACGGCGTGTTTATCCTGCGGTGCATCCCGCAGGCAGGCGGCTGCCGGGTGGAGGTCGAAGACCACGGCCCCGGCATCTCGCCCGAGGATCTGCCGTATATCTTTGACAGGTACTACCGTTCCCGCAAGGACGCCGGCAAAACCGGCACCGGCCTGGGCCTTTCGATCACCAAGGCGATCTTGCAGCAGCACGGCTTCGCCTTCGGCGTGCAGAGCGAGGCGGGCAAGGGTTCGGTCTTCTGGTTTGAGGCGAAGGCGCCCGGCCCACAGGCGCCATAACCCGGATACGCGAAGGAGGACGCTATGCAAATCCCTGATGACCGCGCGCTGCAGGCGCGGATACAGCAGCTGCAGGCCGGCGACGACGAGACCGGCGACGGCAAGGTGGATATCGCCGACCTCAAGCGCCAGCTTGACCGCATTGAGGCGCAGCTGGAACTGCAGGACGCCCAGAACCGCCGGCTTTTGCGCAGCCAGCGGCAGAGGCTGATCCTGAACATTGTGGTGCTGGCGGCCTTTGCTGTGCTGGCGGGGGTGCTGCTGTACTACAGCCGGATCGCCTACGACCGGATTTTGCAGGCCAGCGCCCAGGTCAACGAGCTGGCCGCCACCCTGCAAAGTAGCCTGGCCACGCTGGACAGCGCCGAGCTCGACGAGATGATGCAGACGCTGCCCGACCTGGTCGATCAGCTTTCTCAGATCGATGTGGACGCGCTGAACGAGGTACTGCAGAAGCTGCCCGGCGTGATGGATTCGGTCGAAGCCCTGCAAACCCAAACCGAGCGGATTTCCGGCTGGCTATCAAACCTCGGCAGCTTGTTCGGGGGAACGGGGTGAGAGGGCGACCGCCATTTTGCCGGGCCTTCCCGCAATTCCCAAAAATCATGACACCCCCTCTATTTTTGGGAATTCCCTCGCTTTTCATCGCTGCAATGTCAATCGTTTATTCCCAAAAATACTTGGATTTTTGGGAATTCCCAAAATTCATGACACACACTATTTTTGGGAATTAACTCAGTTTTCAGCGTTGCAACGCCAATCGTTCATTCCCAAAAATAGCTGGATTTTTGGGAATTCCCAAAATTCATGACACACCCTATTTTTGGGAATTACCTCGCTTTTCAGCGCTGCAGCGTCAATCGTTCATTCCCAAAAATACTTGGATTTTTGGGAATTCCCAAAATTCATGAC
>URKR01000036.1 GCA_900548355.1 uncultured Oscillospiraceae bacterium | reverse complement strand
GAAGGGCTGCCGCCGTCCAGCGTCAGCTCCGTATTGGTCAGCAGCAGCGCAGCATTCGGGTTGTTGCCGGCCCGCTCGCTCGGGGCAATTGCAAAGGTATAGCGCTCCCCCGCCTGCCAGTCGGTGCGGAAACCGGCCAGCTGCTTGACCACCGGGATTTCAACCGTATCGCCGGCCGGGAAAACGGCCGTGTAGCGGTTGGTGAAGGTAACCGTGGCATCCGCCGTGCCAACTGTGCCGGCAAAGGCCGCGGCGCCCGGGTCATACCGGCCGATGTCGGCCGGGTCGGCCGCCGCCGTTTCAAGTGTAAAGCCGGCGGGCTGGCCGGTTTCGGTCACGGTAAAGGCAAGGCCCTGCATGGCCGGTATCGTCAGCGCTTCGCCTGCCGGAAGCGAAAACTGCGCTTCACCGGCCGCATCCAGCCGCAGCGTCTGGCCGGCGGTGCTGCCATCGGCAAAGCGGCGGGTGGCTTCAACCGTCTGGTTGGCCTTGGCCGGCACGCGCAGGGTAAACGGGAAGGCCGCAATGGCCGGCGGGGTCAGGCCTTCGGCGGCGGTGGCCGCCTTGGCGATGGTCAGGCTGGCCGGCGCCGCCAGCGCAAGCCGCCCGTTGTTGCCCAGGTAGCCCAAAAACCACCCGGTGTGCGCGTCCTCCCCCACAAAGGTCGGGTAGATGACCGCGGCGGCGGTGTCGGTGCGGTTGCCATCCCCTTTCAGCCGGATCAGGTCGGTCAGGTTGCCAAGGCGGGCCGCATCCTTCTCAATATACCAGCCGCCGGCATCCCGGGCGACCGAATCGGCCAGGTTTTGGCCCTGGCGGCGGATGACATAGGTGCGCGCCTCCACCGCTTCGCCAAAGCCCGCATAGTATGCATCCTGGAAGTAGTAGTCGCGGGCGGTATCAAAGGTCGGGTCGTCGGCGCGGATGGTGCAGGCCGGGTCCAGGTAGAGCGGGGTGTCCTGCTGGATGAAGTAGAAGGGGTTGGAATCGGCCGGGGAAAACTGCACCGTCGCCTCGCCGACGGTATCCTGCCCCTGCACCTGGCCGGTGTAGAGGTTGGAGTAAAACAGCACCTGCCCATCCACGGTATGGGCCGCCAGATAGCTTTCGCTGACGCCGCCGGCGGCGGTGTTCAGCGTGCCGTCGGGGTTTTGCGCGTCCGCCTGCAGGCCGACGGTGTAGCACACGCGCAGCGGGTAGGCGTTGTTCGACACATTGTCGATAGGCTCCTGCTCGGCGTTCAGCGTCACGGTGTTCACCCGGATCGGGATGGCCGAAGCCGGCACCGCCACCCGCAGCCGCTGGGTACCGTCGGCTTCGCCGATCAGGGTGATGAGGATATCGTCAATGTTGCCGCGGCCATACACCGGGCTGTCGAAGGTTTTGCCGCCGTCGGCCGTTTCCAGGTGGCCGGTGTACACCCACCGGGTCGTGCCGTCGGGCTGGGGTTCGGCGGCGGGGGCAAAGCCGTCCTCCAGCCGGAACTCCACCCCGGCCCAGATCACGGCCTGCAGGGATTTGAGCTCCATATACGGGCCGAGCGGGTCGTTGTACAGGATATACCCGCTGTGGACGGGGTCGTTATCGGTGACTTCGGTCGGGCCTTTGGCCGCGCTGGTGATGCTGTTGATGATCTGGTTGAAGGCGTTCCAGAGGTCGTCGGCGTCATCGGCCGGGTAGTAGGCGTCGTTGTACCGCACGCTGGCCGGCGCGCCGCCGGGCGCCTGGTCCACCGTATAATTCTGCGGGCCCTGGCTTGTGGTATACTGCACATCCGGCGTGCCGCCGGCATGGTAATCCTGCCAGGCAGTGTTGACCGCATCCACCTGGGGCACGCCGGTGGCGGTGTAGGCGTTCTGCGCGTTCCAGTGGGCGGCCGGGTTCAGCACAAGGTCGGCCATGGCAGACATGCCGGCGCTCTGCTGGCTTGTCATAAACCCGATGGTATACACCCGGGCGGCCTGCCCTTCGGCGGGGTCCGGGTAATAATGGTCGGTGATTGCCTGCTTGAGGTAGCCGGCCGTGACAAGCGGCAGGAAGCCGTTGCCGCTGTGAGGGTTGGAATTGTCGCCGGTGCCGATCGGCGTGTTGGTGATGCCCTGCCACCAACCGCCGCCGCTGGCGGCTGAAAAGGTTGTCGGCGCGCCGTCAGACATCAGGATGACGTTCGGCACACGGGTCACATCCTCGCCGTTGATCTCCACCGTCAGGTCGGTGGCGCGGGCCAGCATCTGCATGCCGGCAAACAGGCCGGCGTGGATGTTGGTGTAGGAATCCAGCGGCAGCGTGGTGCTGTTGATGTTGCAGGTGACCTGCACGTTGCCGCGGTTGCCGTCGTCGGCGCCGGGGGTTGCGTTCCAGCGGGTGATCTCCAGGTAATCGCCGTCCGGGCGCGGGGTGACGGCGGTCAGCTCCAGCATGGTCTGGGCGCCGCGGTTGAAGCAGACAATGCCGACACGGCTGCGCGGGTCGGCCGCGACAAGGGCGCCGATGGCGTTGTTGACAGCGTCCACCATCGCCTGCACCCGGGAGCCGGCCTGGTCGGTGACGGTGCCGGCGCCGTTTTCATACTGGCCCCAGGCCATGCTGGCCGAAAAATCAAGGATGAAGACGATGTCAACCGGGGCGGTTGTTTCCTGGATGAGCTGGGTTGAGGTTGCCAGCGCCGAGTAGGTCACAAGAAAATCCGCGTCGTTTTCCACCGCGATGCTGCCGACGTCGCCGGTAAAGGTCAGCGATTCGGTCGAAACCGATTTGTCTGACCAGATCCGGCCGTCCAGCAGGGTGGAATCGGCCCCGCCGAGGTTTTCTATGTAGCTGTTGCGGGTGTCGGCATCAGCCACCCGGGTGCCGCCGGGGGTGGCGGCCGCCCGGCCCGGCAGCGGGCACAGGCCGATGAACAGCGCGGCGGCCAGCAGCACCGCGCCGAACTTTTTGCGCAAGGGGGTTTGCATCTTCCTTCGTCCTTTCTTGGGTAAATATACCTGCCGTTTTGCGGTGTTCGCATGGCGGAACCGCCGGGGCTTTGCCTGCGGCCGTTTTTGACAGGGCAGGGCCTTGCGGCGGGCGGTTCGCCGTACCTTTGTCAGTATACGCTCTTCTTTGTGCGGAAAGGCGCGAAAGCTGGCGGCGCCCCAAACAGCAAACATCCCCGCGCCGGGCAAAAGCCGGCGCGGGGATGTCAAAATTGTGATCGGGTTTTACAGGTGGAGCACGCGGTCCTTGATTTCCTGGGTGCGGCCCTGGTTCCAGAACTGGGTGCCGATGTAGCCGCAGGTACGGCGGGCTACGTTGAGCTTGTTCTGGTCACGGTTGTGGCAGTGCGGGCACTCCCAGATCAGCTTGCCGTCATCCTCGACAATCTGGATCTCGCCGTCATAGCCGCAGACCTGGCAGTAGTCGCTCTTGGTGTTGAGCTCGGCGTACATGATGTTATCGTAGATGAACTGCATGACCCGGATGACCGCGGCGAGGTTGTCCTGCATATCGGGCACCTCGACATAGCTGATCGCGCCGCCGGGGGAAAGTTTCTGGAAATCGGCCTCAAACTTGAGCTTGGTGAAGGCGTCGATCTCCTCCGACACATGGACATGGTAGGAGTTGGTGATATAGTTGCGGTCGGTGATGCCGGGGATCACGCCGAAGCGCTTCTGCAGGCATTTCGCGAACTTGTAGGTCGTGGATTCGAGCGGGGTGCCGTAGAGGCTGAAATCGATGTTGGATTCGGCCTTCCACTTGGCGCAGGCGTCGTTCATATGCTGCATGACCGAGAGGGCGAACGGCTTGGCGGCCGGGTCGGTGTGGCTCTTGCCGGTCATATACTTGCAGCATTCATACAGGCCCGCATAGCCGAGGCTGATTGTCGAATAGCCGCCGTAAAGCAGCTTGTCGATCGGCTCGCCCTTTTCAAGGCGGGCCAGCGCGCCGTACTGCCACAGAATCGGCGCGGCGTCGGAAAGGGTGCCCTTGAGGCGGTTGTGGCGGCACATCAGCGCTTCATGGCAGAGGTTGAGCCGTTCGTCAAAAATCTTCCAGAACTTGTCAAAGTCCCCGCCGGAAGACAGCGCCACATCGACCAGGTTGATGGTCACAACGCCCTGGTTGAACCGGCCGTAGTATTTCGGCTTGCCGTCATAGTTTTTGGCGTTGGCGATGTTGTCCCAGCCGTTGCCCGAGCGGTCAGGGGTCAAAAAGCTGCGGCAGCCCATGCAGGTGTACACATCGCCGTGGCCTTCGGTCTCCCCTTTCGAGAGTTTGTACTCCCGCATCTTCTTTTCGCTGATATAGTCGGGCACCATCCGCTTGGCCGTGCACTTGGCGGCCAGCTTGGTCAGGTAGAAATAGGGGGTGCCTTCGCGGATGTTGTCTTCCTCAAGCACATAGATCAGCTTGGGGAAAGCCGGGGTGATCCAGACGCCGGCTTCGTTCTTGACGCCCTGGTAGCGCTGGCGGAGCATTTCCTCAATGATGATCGCAAGGTCGCTTTTCAGGCGCTGGTCGTCGCCCGCTTCGCCGAGGTACATGAAGACGGTGATGAAGGGGGCCTGGCCGTTGGTGGTCATCAGGGTGACAACCTGGTACTGGATGGTCTGCACGCCGCGCTTGATCTCCTCGCGCAGGCGGGCTTCGACAATCTCGGAGAGTTTTTCCTCACCGGGGTGGATGCCGAGCTCCCGCATTTCGGCCTCGACATCGCGGCGGATCTTCTTGCGGGAGATATCGACAAACGGGGCCAGGTGGGTCAGGCTGATGCTCTGGCCGCCGTACTGGTTGGAGGCAACCTGGGCGATGATCTGGGTCGCGATGTTGCAGGCGGTCGAGAAGGAGTGCGGCTTTTCAATCAGGGTGCCCGAGATGACGGTGCCGTTCTGCAGCATATCGTCGAGGTTGACGAGGTCGCAGTTGTGCATGTGCTGGGCGAAATAGTCGGAATCATGGAAATGGATGATGCCTTCCTCATGCGCCTTGACGACCTCCGGGGGCAGCAGCATCCGCATCGTCAGGTCCTTCGAGACTTCGCCGGCCATATAGTCGCGCTGCACCGAGTTGACGGTCGGGTTTTTGTTGGAGTTTTCCTGCTTGACTTCCTCGTTGTTGCACTCGATCAGGCTGAGGATGCGGTCGTCGGTGGTGTTGTGGGTGCGCTTGAGGCCCTGCACATACCGGTAGGTGATATATTTGCGGGCCACTTCATGCGCGCCGGTATCCATGATCGCATTTTCCACAAGATCCTGGATTTCCTCCACGTTCATGGCGTGGTTGCGGGCGCCGCAAACCGCCTGCACATGGTCCGCAATGGCATGGATCTGCTGCTTGGAAAGCTGCTGGGCAGCCGGCACGACGTTGTTGGCTCTGGTGACAGCGGCAATGATTTTCGAAATGTCAAACACGACTTCGCTGCCGTTGCGCTTGATGATCTTCATGGTTCTCCTCTCTTGGCATCAAACCGGGGCGACGCCCCGGGGCTATCTATCTTGTATATGGAGCAGTTTTATACAAACTGTATAACCCGCCATGAGGCGAGCAAGACTATATTATCCTATCGCGCCCCGAAAGTCAAGGGGAAAGGCCACAACATCTTGTGTCCCATTCTCAATTTTGCCCCAAATATTCCGTTTCCATCGCTGCGACGCCGAAAAGATCTTTCTTCACAAAACGACGAAATTCAAGGGGATTTTTTTGACATTTCCGTCGGCTTTTTCCGAATCTTTGTTCCAGCGTCATTTTTGCCCTTTTCTGCCCGCCGCCCCCTTGCGCTTTGGCCCCCAGGCTGGTATACTAAGAGCCGCAACATACCGAGATACGGGGCCAAGGCACCCGCGCCGCCACCAGATATGGTGCCGTTCGCCCCGCCCCCGAAAGGAAAGACCCATGAACTACGCCAACATCAAATACTGCGACATTGCCAACGGCGAAGGCGTGCGCACCAGCCTGTTTGTATCAGGCTGCCGCCGCCACTGCAAGGACTGCTTCAACGCCGTCGCCTGGGATTTCTGTTACGGCCGGCCGTTTGACAAAGCCGCCCGCAATGCGATTTTGGGCAGCCTGGCGCCTGATTATATCGACGGGCTTTCGCTGCTCGGCGGCGAACCGTTCGAGCCCGAAAACCAGCGCGCGCTCGTCCCGTTTCTGCGCGATGTGCGGGTGCTGTACCCGCACAAGACCATCTGGTGCTACACCGGCAATTCCTATGAAAAAGAGCTTTTGCAGGAAAGCCCGGCCCGCTGCGAAGTGACCGACGAAATGCTTGCGCTGCTGGACGTCCTGGTGGACGGCGAATTTTTGACCGAGGAGAAGGACATCACGCTGCGGTTCCGCGGCTCCAAAAACCAGCGCATCATTGATTTGAACAAGACCCGCGCGGCCGGGCACACGGTGCTCTGGCAGGACGACCCGATCTTCGCCGACCACAAAATGTAAACCGCAAAAACCGCCCGGAACCCCGGCAAAGCCGGCAGGTTCCGGGCGGAAGTTTTTGTCAGAGTGTCGCGTTAAGAGTTTGGATAAGGTGGATCGCGCTGCGCGCTCAAAAAGCAGAGGAAGGTTTCCGACGCTTTTCAAAATCGCGCCGAAGGCACACCGCCTCTTAACGCTGAACGCTCAACTCTTAACGTTTCTAAGAATGCTTACCTCTCAGAAATCGTTCTGCCTTTTCACGTCCTCTTCTCCCCCTCGGTTCCCAGACTGTCGATAATCGTGATGACCAGGCCGCGGATGCTGTTTTCGGTGGTGCGGTAGGGGGCGATGCGCAGCGTGTAATGCCGGCCGTTCATGGCGGTAACCTCACGGTCGATCGAGGTCAGGTTTTTGAGCACGGTGCGGCAGTCGGCCTCGATCGCCTCATCGGGGAAGCTGTGGGCAAAGATCTGGATGGAGCGGCCGATATCGTGGTCCATGAGCTGGAATTCCCGGCCGACATATTCGGTAAACTTGCGGATGTTCAGGTTGCTGTCCACAAACAGAATCCCGATCATGGTGGAGGACAGGAAGTTGGAAAGGTCGTTGGTCATCATGGTCAGCTCGTCGAGTTTGAGCTGGTGCTCGGTGTTGACGGTGTAGAGCTCCTCATTGACCGACTGCAGTTCCTCGGTCGAGCTTTGCAGTTCCTCGTTGGCTGTCAGCAGCTCCTCATTGGCCGCCTGCAGTTCGCCGTTGACCGTCTCAAGCCGCTGGATCGTTGCGCGCAGGTCGCTCTGGGAGACTGAGAATTCCCGTTCCAGTTCTGCAATGCGGCGGGCCGCCGTTGCATCAAGGTTGTACTTTTCAACCGTGCCGGCCAGTTCGGCCGGGTGGTCTTCAAGAAAGAGGACGGCCAGCAGCCCGGCGTCATCGTCCGGGTTGGCGGGCGGGATCGGCTGCACGCTGAGGCTGACCACCCGGCGCCCGGCCGGGCAATCCACCGCGATGTCGGTGTAGGTGACAGGGGTGTGCTCGGTGCGGCAGCGGCTGACCGCCGTGGCGGCGGCCAGGTTCAGGTCCTTATGCAGCATGGAGAAAAAGTTCAGTGTCGCCTTGCCCGGCGCCAGGGTCAGGTAATCGCTGTAGCTGCCGAAAAAGTGCAGCACCGTATCGTCCGGGCCAAGGATGACCGAAGCCGGCATGAACTTTTCCAAGAACTGGGTGTAGACGGTTTCGCGGCCGGTGTCCGGCGCGGCGGCGCCAGCCTGGTGGATGCCGGCCGGCGTGATGGCCTGGATGTTGGGGATCGTAAAGGTGGGCGGGGTGAGGTCTTCGACTTTGCCTTCACTTTTGTGCAGGTAGATTTTTTCCGCGCTGCAGACCGGTTTGAACAGGTTGATGTATTCGCCGGCCGTCTCGCTCTTGCCAAGGAAGAGGTAGCCGTTGTTTTTGAGCGCCGAGTGGAAGATGGCAAACAGCCCGCGCCGCAGCACCGGCTGGAAATAGATCATGACGTTGCGGCAGCAGATCAAATCCAGCTTGCCGAACGGCGGGTCAGAGAAGATGTTGTGGGTGGCGAACACAATCATCCGCCGCACTTCCTTGCTGATCTGGTATTGATCGTTCTGCTTGATGAAGAACTTGGCCAGACGCTCCGGGGTTACATCGTCCAGAATATTTTCCGAGTACAGGCCCTTGCCGGCCTGCTCGATCGCGCGGGCATCGACATCGGTCGCAAAGATTTTGACATCCCGCGTCACCTGCATCTCCTCCATCGCTTCGCGGAAAAGGATTGCGAGGGAGTAGGCTTCCTCCCCGGTGGAGCAGCCGGCGCTCCAAACCCGGATCGGCTCGTCCTCCGCCGCGCGCTCGATGATTTTGTAGACGGCGTTATATTTGAGCTTTTCAAAGAAAGCCGGGTCGCGGAAGAAGTTTGTCACCCCGATCAGGATCTCCTTGACAAGGGTGTTGACCTCCTCGGGGGAATCGCCGAGCAACCGGGCGAAATCCGCCAGCGTGGCGGTGTGGGTCACCAGCATCCGCCGTTCGATCCGGCGCAGGATCGTTGTGCGCTTGTAATAGGTAAAGTCGATGCCGCTCGCATTTTTCAGGATCGCATAGATGTGGGAGAGGGTCTCCTCCTCTGAGAAGAGCTCGTCTTCCTCCGAAGCCGCCGCATCGCCGGGGCGGTTGTGCAGCAGCGCCGGCGTAAAGGAAAAGTTCAGGATCTCCTCGGCAATTTCCTGCGGGGTCAGGATGAAATCCGCCAGACCGGTGTTGATCGCGCTGCGGGGCATGCCGTCAAACTTGGCGCTTTCCGGCGCCTGCGCGATGACAAGACCGCCGCGTTCTTTGACCGCCTTGACCCCGTTGGTACCGTCCGACCCGGTGCCGGACAATACGACGACAATCGCCTTTTCCCGCTTTTCCTCGGCCAGGGAGGTAAAAAAGATATCAATCGGGTGGTTGAGCGCGCTGGCGTCATAGTCTGACAGGACCAGCCGGCCTTCGTGCAGCGTCAGGTTTTTCTTGGGCGGGATCAGGTAGAGGTGGTCGGGCCGCACCGGCATACCGTCCTCGGCCTGGCGGACCGTCATATCGGTGTGTTTGGCCAGGATATCGGCCATCAGGCTTTTGTAATCGGGTGAAAGATGCTGGATCACAACAAAGCTGAGCCCGCTGTCCGAAGGCATGTAGTCAAAAAATTGCTGCAGCGCTTCCAGCCCGCCGGCCGACGCGCCGATGCCGATGACGGCGGCCGAGCCCTGCTTTTTTTCTGGTTTGCTCATCCGTGGTTCCTCCTTTGTGTGGGCGCGGCGGGCGGCGCCGGCTGCAGGTACCGCTGCGCAAACCGGTCTGCCGGCAGCGGCGGGTCATAATAAAACCCCTGCGCCCAGGTGCAGCCGGCGTCCTGCAGCAGGCGGACCTGTTCGGGCGTCTCCACCCCTTCCGCCAGGCAATCAATGCCGCGCATGCGGCAAAGCTGAAAGATATCATGCACAAGCTGCCGGTTGACCGGGTTGCCCGCCAGGTCGGCGACAAGGCTGCGGTCCAGTTTGACCGCGTCAAACGGCACGCTGGCAAAAAGAGAAAGGTTGGCGTACCGCGCGCCGAAATCGTCCAGGCTGACCCGCAGCCCGAACGAGTGGAACTGCGCCACCAGGCTGTGCAGCGTTTCGGTTCCGACTGCATCGGCCTGTTCGGTGATTTCCAGTTCCAGCGCGCTTGGCGGCAGGGCCGGGTACCGGCTTTGGATCGCCAGGATCGAAGCCGGCAGCGACGGGCTGCGCAGCGTCACGCGGGACAGGTTGACCGCCACCGGCACAACGCCGAGCCCTTCGGCCCGCCAGCGGTCAACCTGGGCAAGCGCGCGGTCCAGCACATAAAGGTCCAGTTCCCGGATGCCGCCTGTCTCTTCCAGTTCCGGCAGGAAGGAATCCGGCGGGATCAGCCGGCCATCCGGCCCCACGCCGCGCACAAGCGCTTCGGCCCCGGCCAGCCGGCCGGTGAACAGCGCAACCTTGGGCTGGAAGTACACCACCGCCCGGATCCCGTTTTCAAGCGCGGCGCGGGGTTCGCCCGGCGGGGCCAGCAGCAGGTCAGGCAGGCCCGGCGGCACGCCCACCCGCTCGGCCGCCATGCTGCGGCGCGCGGCATCCACCAGGCTGCGGCCGGTAAAATCGCCTTCGGCCCAGGCAAAGCCCAGGCGCAGGTCCCGCGGGTAGCGCCGGCGCAGGATGGAGCGCAGCCGCTCGCACCGCCCTGCAAACACCGGCTGGGTGGTGTTGGGCAGAAAAGCGACGAACTCCGCCTCCCAGGTGCGGAAAAGCAGGTCCGGGCCGAACACATCGGCCATGGCCTGGCAGGCATACCACAGCAGCTGGCTGCCGTAGGCAAAGCCGTGGCTGCCGTTGATGGCGGCAATGCCCGGGATATCCAGGCAGACCGCCCCCAGCGAAGTATAGCGCGCGGCGTCCAGCCCGGCCACGGTGGCCAGGTAGGCGCGCAGGTCCGGCATGCCCATCAGCCGGCCCACATCCCCCGCCATGCCGCCGCTGCGGCTGAACCGTTCCGGTTCCCGCTGCAGCAGGGGCAGCAGGGCGTTGACCAGCGCCGCATCGTCGGCGTGGCGGCGCGCGTTTTCCATGCAAAGGAAGCCTTCCACCCTTTCCTTTTGCAGCAGCGGGTACACCGCAAACCGCCAGGCGCCCTCCCGGCCGGGCGGCTGGCTGCGGGACAAAAACACCGGTTTGCGCTGCGCCATACAGCGTTCCAGCAGCGGGAACCGCCCGCGCGGCAGCCCCGAAACCGCCTGCCGGATGCCGGTTTTGCCCGGGCCTGTCCATTCATACGGCATGGTAATCACCCGGCCGCCCGGCGCAAGGCTGACAATATAGACACGGTCCGCCCCGCAATAGACGCCCAGCTGCTGCAGCACGCCCTGAACCGAGCTTTCAAGGGTTTCGGCGGCAAGCATGGCGGCCATGCAGCGCAGCGCCACATCCTTTTCTTCTTCGGTCAGCGGGCGGTCGGCCCCGGCCGGCTGTTCGCGCAGGCCGGCTTCCTGCCCGGCGCCTTCAGGCAGCGCCCAGGGCAGCGTTTCCCCTTCCCGCGTGAAGGCCACCATATCGCCGGGCGCGTTCCAGCACAGCCCGCACAGGCACAGCGCGCGGTTCAGCATTTCCTCATAGGGTTCGGCATCGGCCTGGCGCACCGCCACGCCGGCAACAAACCGCAGCGTGTGCGGCGGCAGGCCTTCCTGCACGGCAATCCGCAGGAAGGCAAACGCCTCCTCCAGCCTGCGCTGCAGTTCCTCCTGCGGGAGCGGCAGCGGAAACAGCACAACCAGCTGGTCCGGCGCATACTGGCCCAGCAGGCAGCCGCCGCCCAGCGCCGCCGCAAACGCCGCGGCGATCCCCTGGCGGGTGCGCCGCGCCGGGGCCGGGTCTTCCTCCTGGCCGGCGGCAAGGCCCAGCGCCTGCACAACCGCCACCGCGTAAGCGCCGGCCCCGGCACCGGCAAACGCACCGGCCGCCCGTGCGATAAAGCCGCGGTCATACAGCCGGGTGATCGGGTCAAAAGCGCCGCTTTCGGTGCAGAGCCGCCGCTCCCACACGGCGGGCAGGTGCAGGTGCAGCAGGCAGCCGAACGCCAGCAGCGCACCGGTCTGCGGGTCTTGGGTCATACGCACCAGGTGGCGCACCCGGCGGATGTTGCCGCCGGCATCCACCCGCTGGTAAACGGCGGCCAGCCAGCGGCGCCCGGCGCCGAACTGCGCCCGCATCTGCGCCGTGGAAAAGCAGGCGGAAAAATCATCCGCCCCGTTGGCGCTGTCATCCCGGCGCAGGCCGGCGCGCTGTTGGCGCAGCATGGCTCGGGCCGGAACGCCCACCCAGGCCGCAGTCTGGTCCTGCCCTTCCACCCAGAGCTCTTCCACCGTATCGCGGGTAAGGTTGAGCCGCATTTCGGCCACAAGGTCGGCCAGCATGGCGGAGGGCATGACCCCTTTGGGATTGGCGCCGGGGTGGTAGCGCCGGAAGGTCTGGTCCAGCGGTTCCGCCACGCCGACCGCCCGCACCGCGCGCCCGGCTTCATCACACAGCAGACGGTAGGACAAAACCGTCCAGCGGTAGCGGTCAGCCGGGTGCAGGCGCAGCAGAAAATTGCCGTACCCCTGTGCCTGGCCGCCGCACAGCGCACGGGCAAACGCGCAGAACGCCCGGGCCGAGCGCGGATGCACCCAGCCGGTTTCCACCATGCCGTCGGGGAAGGCGGTGCCGGCCGAAGGTTCGCCCCCGCCCGGGGCGTACAGGCTGAAGGTCCTGGCCGCAAGGTCCACTTCCCACATCTGCTGGGCCACCTGGTCAAACGCCGTGCGCAACCTCCGGTTGGATTCTGTCAGCCGCTGTTCCTTTTCTTTATAGGCCGAAACATCGCTGCCGGTCACCAGCAGCATCGGCCGGGGGCTGTCGTACGGGATGCGCTCGGCCCGGGTATGGCACCACAGCCAGCGCCGGGCGTCCGCCGTTGCCAGGCGGTGGGTATATTCCACCGGGCGGCAGCTGCGCAGGCCCTCCCGCAGCGCCTGCTCCAGCGCGCAGAAATCATCGGGATGAACCAGCGCCGTGAGCGGCTGCGGCACCGGGTAGGCGCCCGGATCGGCCCCGATGAGCCGGCAAAAGCTCGGGCTGACATAGACCACCCGCGGCTGGGGGCCCATTTCCAGCAGCGCCACGCCGCTGGCCATGGTTTCAAGCAGGCGGTTGAGCGGGATCGCGCTGATGGGGTGGCAGTCAGCCGGCGCTTCGCCCTCAAAGCGGTCGTGCACCTTGAGGCAGTAGCGGTGCTTGCCGCTCTTTTTGGCGCGGTACAGCGCAAGGTCGGCGCTTTGGTACAGCCCTTCAAAGGTCTGGTTGGCGTCCGCCAGGCAGACGCCGACGCTGGCTGTCAGGCTGACGGTGCCGTTTTCCCCCACCGAAAGCTGCAGCGTATCACAGATTTGGGCCGCCTTGCGGTGCAGCAGTTCTTCGGTAATGCGCGCCCCGGTCAGGAAAACCGCAAACTCATCCCCGCCGAGCCGGCCTATGATATCGCTGGCCCGGAACAAGCCGGACAGCATCCGGGCCGATTCCCGGATCGCCTGGTCGCCGGCCTGGTGGCCAAACGTATCGTTGACCTGTTTGAAATTGTCAAGATCCAGGATAAACAGCGCGCAGGCTTCCTCCGGCAAAAGCGCGGCAAGCCGGCGGCGGATTTCCCGCTCCATCGTATCCCGGTTGAGCAGGCCGGACAGCGCATCCCGGCTGGCGCGGCGCAGCAGTTCTTCCAGGCGCAGCGGCAGTTCTTCCCGCGGGGCGGCGGCAGTTTTTTCCTCCATGCAAGCCGGCCTCCTTCCCTGCGGCGGGCTGTGGGCGAACCCGCATCCGGCAATTCTTTCCTGTTCTCAGTATATCACAAAAAAAGTCGAAAATGTACAGATTTTGGCACTGCGCTGCCCGGCCGCGGCCAAATTTTACAGAATTTGCCCGGCAGGCTTGCCCGCCGCCCGCGCCATGCTATAATAGAAGCACAAACATACCCGGGCCGCCGCCCCCGCCCGCCGCATTTTGCCGCAGGCGCCCGGCCGCCGCCCCGCGGGGAGGAGACTGCATGATGCCTGTTGTTTCGATCTTTGCACACCGCGGCGCCAGCGACGCCGCGCCGGAAAACACCCTGCCCGCCTTTGCCAGGGCGGTGGAACAGGGCGCCGACGGCATTGAACTGGACGTTCACCTGAGCCGCGACGGCGAGCTTGTCGTGATTCATGACGAAACGCTGGATCGCACAACCGACGGCGCCGGCTGGGTGAAGGACCGCACGCTGGCCGAACTGCGCGCCCTGCGGGCCGACAACGGCCTGCCCGGTTTTGCCGAAGCGCGCATTCCCACCCTGCGCGAGGTGCTTGACCTGCTGCGCCCGACGGATCTGCTGCTCAACATCGAGCTCAAGACAAGCCTTGTCTGGTATGAGGGGATCGAGGCCAAGACGCTCGCGCTGGTGGCCGAATACGGCATGCAGGACAGGGTGATCTATTCCTCCTTCAACCATTACAGCGTCGAGACGGTGCGCCGGCTGGCCCCGCAGGCCAGGACCGCCTACCTTTTCTCGGACATTCTGATTGATATCGAGGGCCAGGCCGCCGCGCGCGGGGTGGGCGGGCTGCACCCGGGGCTGTGGAATGTCAGGATGCGGGACTTCCTGCCCCGGTACCTTGCCAGCGGGCTGGCCGTACGGGTCTGGACCGTCAATGAGGAAGCCGACCTGCGCTGGCTGCTGCAGGCCGGGGCCGATGTCATCACCAACAGGCCGGCGCTGGCCGTGGCGGTGCGCCGCCAACTGGGCCTTGGCTGACAAAACGCGGGCCGCCAAGCCGCGCCCCGAAAGAAGGAGAGAACCCCATGCAACTGTTTGAACTGGTTTTCAGCCCCACCGGCGGCACCCGCCGGGTGGCCGATCTTTTGGCCGGCGAACTGCCCGGCGCCGCGCTGCTGGTGGATGGCATCCACGCCATGCTGTGCCGGACAGCCGCCGGCCGCAAGGAAAACGAACTCTTTTTGTAAAACCCGCCAAACCAAAAGGCCGGCCCGCATCGGGGTCGGCCTTTGTCATGCTTCGGTTTGCCCGGGCAGGTTCTGGGCTTTGTACTGCTCTCCCCAGTCCTTCATCGCGTCGAGAATCGGCTGCAAGCTGCGGCCGAGTTCGGTCAGGCTGTACTCCACCCGGGGCGGCACTTCGGGGTAGACGGTGCGGCGCACGATGCCGTCCGCCTCGAGCGCGCGCAGGCTGTCGGTCAGCACCTTCTGGCTGACGCCCTCCAGGTCGCGGCGCAGCTCGTTGAACCGCCAGGGGCGGCTCAGCAGATCGCGCAGGATCAGCAGCTTCCACTTGCTGCCGATCAGCTGCACCGTCGTCGCCACCGGGCAGGCCGGCATCTCGTCTTTGGTCATCATGGCCGTTTCCCTCCCTGTTATGTTTGGATATGGCTGTTGAATCAGGATTTCCGGTATTCCGGCGGCGTCCCCGACGCCCCGCGGACGTCTGCGGCGCGGCGGGCGAGCAATGCTCGCCCCTACATTCGCGGTTTCGAACGTCAAACAAATCCGCATTATTTCCGTAGTATAATTCATGCCCCCGCCGCTTGTCAAGGTCGGTTACTTTGGGGTAACTTAGTAATAGATTTGTGCGTACTTCCGTTTTCCTTGCCGGGGTTTTACAATAAAGATGCAGGCGGAACCCGCCGCCTGCACACCCAAAAGGGCTGCCAAGCCCCAACCCCAAGGAGGTATGTACGATGGCTCTTTCCAACCTGTTCGGATGGCGCAGCGAGATGCACGCCGCCCCGGCCGCTGCCTGTGGCACCGCCTGCGGCGCCGGCGACAAGTAAGCCGTCTCCCCCGTTCCCGGCCCCGCCGGGAACACCCTGCCTTTCCGCCGTTGCCCGGCGTTTGTATACACATTCCCAGCGAGGTGCCCCCATGAAGCAATATTTCTCCTTCCAATGGCATATCACCGATGCCTGCATCGGCTGCGGGCGCTGCGCGGCCAACTGCCCGCAGAGTTGCATCACGCCGGGCCAGCCCTATGCAATCCAGCCGCAGCACTGCCTGCACTGCGGCAACTGCTTCGAACACTGCCCCGTGCAGGCGATTGTGAGGTGCTGACGATGCCGAACCCAAACGCCGACGCGCAGGAAGCCCGGCTGGACGAGCTGCTTGAAATCCTGCGGCACGAGCGCCCGGCCTACGCCCGGCTGCCCCGGCCGGATACCCCGCAAGAAAAGCGGCGGCTGTTCCGCTCGCTCGTGAACGTCCGCCCGCCGATGCCGGCAAGCGCGCGTTTCCTCGCTTTGCAGGACGCCTTTTTGCAGGAGGAAACCCGCCGCAAGGGCGTCACCGATTACCGCGCCCTCTCCCCCGCCCGGGCAGGGCTTTACCTCTGGCAGGGCGATATCACGACATTGCAATGCGATGCGATCGTCAACGCCGCCAACAGCGCCTTGCTCGGCTGCTTTGCGCCCTGCCACGGGTGCATTGACAATGCGATCCACACCTTTGCCGGGGTGCAGCTGCGGGCGGCCTGCGCCGGGCTGATGGCGGCCCAGGGGGCGGAGGAGCCGACCGGCCGCGCCAAGATCACGCCGGCCTTTAACCTGCCCTGCCGGTATGTGCTGCACACGGTGGGGCCGATTGTGCGCGGGGCGGTCACGGCGCAGGACGACGCGCTGCTGGCCGCCTGCTACCGCGCCTGCCTGGATCTCGCGGCCGAAAACAGGCTGCGCAGCGTCGCGTTCTGCTGCATCTCGACCGGTGAGTTCCACTTCCCGAACGAGCGCGCCGCGAACATCGCGCTGCAAACCGTCCGCGCCTGGCAGCAGGCGCACCCTGCTTCGATTGAGGTGATCTTCAATGTTTTTAAGGACAGCGACTTCGAAATCTACCGGCGGCTTCTTGCCGCCGACGGAACGGCTCCGGCATGAGCTGGAAACCGCCGACGCCGTCGTGATCGGCGCGGGGTCGGGGCTTTCGACCTCGGCGGGGTTTACCTATTCCGGGGAACGGTTCGAAACATATTTTGCCGATTTCATCCGCCAATACGGCTTCCGGGATATGTACGCGGGCGGGTTTTACCCGTTTGACAGCCTCGAAGAGCACTGGGCCTACTGGAGCCGGTATATCTGGATCAACCGCTACCAGAACCCGCCCAAAGATACCTACGCCGCGCTGCAGGCGCTGGTGGACGGCAAAGATTACTTTGTGCTGACCACCAACGTCGATCACTGCTTCCAGAAAGCCGGGTTTGACAAGCACCGCCTGTTTTATACCCAGGGGGACTACGGGCTGTTCCAGTGCAGCGAACCCTGCTGCCAGAAAACCTACGACAATGCGGCGGCGATCCGCCAAATGGTCGAGGCGCAGGGGTACAAAATCGAAGAAACCGGCGCGCTGCGCCTGCCGGAAGGGTGCGCGCCCCGCCGGGCGATCCCTTCCGCGCTTGTCCCCCGCTGCCCGGTCTGCGGCCGGCCGATGACGATGAACCTGCGCGCCGACGACAGCTTTGTCGAGGACGAAGGCTGGCACGCCGCCGCGGGCCGGTATAACGACTTTATGCGCCGGCATGAGGGGCAGCACATCCTCTTTCTCGAGCTCGGGGTCGGCGGCAACACGCCAACGATTATAAAATACAATTTTTGGCGTATGACCGCGCAGAATCCACAGGCGACGTATGCCTGCCTGAACCTTTACGAATCCTTCTGCCCGCAGGAAATCGCCAGCCGGTCCATCTGTGTGCGGGGAGATATTGACGGGGTGGTAAGAGAACTTCAGCAGGAGCAGCCGGAGAGTTTTGAAACTTTCCGCGCTTTCCACCATTGACAGCATTCAGAATCTAGGATAAAATAAAGTACACTTTATATTTTCCTGAATTCGAAGAGAGGTCATTCTATGCCCTATATCGAGCGCGCATTGGAGCGAAAGTTTTTGCGCATGAACGCTTTTTTCAAGGCCACTCTGGTAACAGGCGCACGGCAGGTCGGCAAAACCACGATGCTGAAGCATCTGGCCGCAGGGCAAAACCGCACCTATGTGACGATGGACAACGCAATGGCCCGCGCCCTGGCACAAAGCGACCCTGTGCTGTTCTTTCAGACCTACAAACCTCCCATCATCATTGACGAAATCCAAAAGGCCCCCGAACTGTTTGAACAGATTAAAATCATCTGCGACGAAACCGAGGAGCGGGGGCTTTTCTGGCTGACCGGTTCCCAGCAGTACACAATGATGAAAAACATCCGCGAAACGCTGGCCGGCAGAATCGGGATTTTGGAGCTGTACAGCCTTTCTCAAAACGAAGTGGACGGAACGGTTTTTTCAAACAAGCTGGATTTTTCTCTGCCCTGCCTTCTGGAGCGGCAGAAAACAGCCAAAAAGAACGATATTGTAGCGGTGTTCGAGCATATCTGGCGCGGCGGTATGCCGGATGCGCTACACGCAGACGCCGAGCTGCGGCAGGAGTATTTCAATTCCTACATCGAAACTTATCTGATGCGGGACGTTGCCGAGGCCGGCGGCATCACCGATTCTGTCCGTTTCCGTAAATTCTTGAGCGCCTGCGCCGCTCTGACGGCCGAACAGGTCAACTACAAAACCCTGGCCGAAGCAGCCGACATCTCCCAGCCAACCGCAAAAGAGTGGTTGCGGATTTTGCAGGGGTTGGGGATTGTCTATCTTCTGCCCCCCTTTGCGAACAACGAGCTGAAGAGGCTGACCAAAACGCCCAAGCTCTATTTCTGCGACACCGGATTGTGCGCGTATTTGTCTATGTGGCTCACCCGAGACACCCTGATGCTGGGTGCGGCAAGCGGCCATTACTTCGAAAATTATGTCGTGATCGAGTTGCTGAAAAGCTATTCCTGTTCGCCGGACAAAGCCAACCTGACCTATTACCGTGATTCCAATGCAAAAGAGATTGATGTAATCGTCGAAGAGAACGGGTTGGTTCATCCGCTGGAAATTAAAAAGTCCGCCAGCCCTGACCGCCGGGAAATCAAAAAGTACGCAGTGTTCGATAAGACAGCGCTTATACGCGGCAGCGGCGGCATTGTCTGCATGTGCGAAGAAGTCATCCCAATCGATCAGAAAAACTGTTTTATCCCCTGCAACCTGATCTAACCTCAGCAAAATTTCCTTGTTTCCTCCTTGCCCCCCTTGCCTTCCGCCCCATTTTCTGCGATAATAAGGGCGTATCTGATAAATCCAAAGTGCTGGGGATTATCATATACACCCAAGAAAGAAAGCTGCTCCCCCGCTTCTTTTCCGCCATCCTCCCGCATACCCTGCCAGGGGGTGGTGGTATGTTTGGGATTTTGGCGGTGTTTGTGCAGGCGGCGGCCGGGCAGATTGCTTACCTGGCGCTGCGGCTGGAGAGCGGCAGCTTTCCGCACCCGCTGCACCCGGCGGAGGAACAGGCCGCCTTTGCGGCGCTGCAGAACGGCGACGCTGCCGCGCGGGACCGGCTCATCAGCCACAACCTGCGGCTGGTGGCCCATGTGGTGAAAAAGTACTACGCCGTCAGCGGCAGCGACGACCTCATCAGCATCGGCACGATCGGGCTGATCAAGGCGGTGGATACCTACAACCCGGCGCGGCGGGTGCGGTTTGCGAGCTACGCTTCCCAGTGCATCGAAAACGAAATCCGTATGCATCTGCGCCGCATCCGGCGCGAAGGGACGACGACCTCGCTGCAGGAGCCGATCGAGGCCGGCGACGGCGGGCTGACCGTTGCCGATGTGCTGCCCGACGATTTTGTGATGGAAGAACACTGCGAGCAGACCGACGCCGCCCGCCGGCTGCGGGCGCTGGTGGCGGCGCTGCCCGCCCGCGACCGCGAGCTGCTGGCGCTGCGCTATGGCCTGGACGGCCGCGCCCCGATGACCCAGCGGCAGGTGGCCGCGCGGTTCGGGATCAGCCGCAGCTATATTTCGCGGCTGGAAAAGCGGGCGCTGGCCAGTTTGGCGGATTCTCTGCGACAGG
>URKR01000035.1 GCA_900548355.1 uncultured Oscillospiraceae bacterium | reverse complement strand
CTTCCCGGGCTGCACGGCCGGCCGGCAGGCGGCCTGGCGGCAGGCGGCCCCGGCTGTGGCGGTCGCGGCGAAAGAATACGGCGTGCCGCTTTCATCCGAAGCGCCGCCGCTGCCGGCCGGCTGCGCCGTGCTGCGCGGGGATGCCTTCCCCGGGGGGCTGCCGCCGTATGAAACGCTTGCCGAAGCCTGGGCGCTGCCGCTGGCTGCCCAGGCCGCCGGCTATGCCACCGCCTTGGCCGATGACCCCGCGGCGCTGGCCGCCCGGGCCGACAATGAACCGCTGCTGCTGCGCCCCCAGTTTGAACCGGCCGCCGCGCTGCACGCACTGGCGCGCAGCCTGCGCCGCCGCAAAGGAGAGGAGGATGCCCTTTGAACCTGCCGGATTCCCAACCCTGCGCCCTGCCGGCCGAAACGCCGCCCAAACCCCGGCGGCCGCGGCTGTTTTATCTGGATCTGATCCGCAGCGTCGCGCTCCTCAGCATCCTGATTATCCATTTCAACGCGACGGTGACAGGGTATTTCGCCTATCCGTCCAAACTGTTCGGCAGCACGCTGCCGTTTAACATCTATCTGGGGGATTTTGGCTCCTCGCTGTTCTTCATCGTCTCGGGCGCCTCGCTGGCCTACACGGCGGCACGGGATTTCAGCCCCCTTGCCTTTTACAAAAAGCGGGCCCGTGCAGTCTACCCGATGTTCTGGCTGGCCTGGGCGCTCTGTTTTTCGGTTCGGTTTTTCACCCGGCCGGGCTCGTTTGCCGGCGCGCGCAGCGTCACAATTGTACTGACCGCGCTGGGGCTCGATAACTTTGCCGTCGCGGCCGGCTGGGTCGGCATGGATTTCGCCTGCGTCGGCGAATGGTTCTTGGGCAGCATCCTGTTTTTGTATCTGCTCTTCCCGCCGCTGCTCAAGCTCGCGCGCGGCGGCAGGGCGGCCCGCTGGGGCGGGTTCGCGGCGGTGGCGGCAGTCGGCGTTGCGGTGCATCTGCTCGGGTGGGATGCAAGGCTCGTCGCGATCCATCTGCCGGAATTTTTCTTCGGCATGCTCTTTGTCACACTGTCCCGCCGCGGGCAGCTTGCCGCGTTTGCCGGCAGCGCCGGCGCGCTGGCGGTGCTGGCGCTCAGCCGTGTGGCGGATACCAAAATCCTCTGCGCGGTGTTTTCGGCCGCGGTGTTCGCGGCGCTCGCGCTCGCCGGCAGCTTTATTTGCTGGGGGCCGGCGCAGCGGTTCTGCGCGCTGCTCGGCAAATATTCCTACGCGGTGTTCCTTACACACCATGTGCTGATCCAGCGCATGGTCATGGGGTTTGACCTTTCCGCCATCTCCCGGCGGGATACCGCGCTGCTGTTTGGCAGTTACCTTGTGCTGACCGCGCTGCTTTCTGCCGGGCTGTATCGGCTTGACGCCGCGGTGCGTGCCGGCGCGGCGGCGATCTGGCACGGAAATACGGGGAAATGATCTCTGTACAAAAACCGGCGGGCAGGGTATAATAAGGGGTAAGAAGGCGCTGCCGTGCGCCGCAACCCAAAACCAGTGAAAGGGGAGAACACCTGTGGCACAATTTTCCGTTACCCTTGCCAAAATCGCCGAGGAATCCAACCTCACCACGCTGTATGCGGCGAAGGATTTGTCCGAAACCAAGGTGATCACGGCGGAAGTTTACCGCCCGGGCATCATGCTGGCCGGTTACTACCAGTATTTTGATCGCACCCGTATCCAGATCATCGGCCTGACCGAACTTTCTTACCTGCAGGAACTAGACCCCGAGATCCGCCGTACCCATCTTGAAAAGCTGTTCAGCTTTGTGCCGCCGGCCGTTATCCTGACCCGCGGCCTTGAACCGATGCCTGAAATGATGGAGTTTGCCAAAAAGTACGGGGTGCCGCTGCTGCGCTCCAACGAGATGACAAGCCCTTTGATGAGCAGCCTGATCACAACGCTGAATACCGAGCTGGCCCCGCGCATCACCCGCCACGGCGTGTTGGTTGAGGTTGCCGGCGAAGGAATCCTGATTCTTGGCGATTCGGGCGTCGGCAAGAGCGAAACCGCCATCGAACTTGTCAAGCGCGGGCACCGCCTTGTCGCCGACGACGCGGTGGAACTGCGCAAGGTATCCTCCCACAAGATTATGGGCATGGCCCCGGCCAACATCCGCCATTTTATCGAGCTGCGCGGCATCGGCATCATCAACGTCGCCCGCCTGTTCGGCGCCGGCGCCGTCAAGAACAGCATCGAGGTGGAGATGGTCATCGAGCTCGAACCCTGGGAGCGCACCAAGAACTATGACCGTACCGGCTTGGAAACCGAAACCTATGACATCCTCGGCGTGGCGGTGCCCAGCATGCTGATCCCTGTTATGCCGGGCCGGAACCTGGCCGTCATCCTGGAAACCGCGGCAATGAACAACCGCCAGAAAGAAATGGGCTACAACGCCGCCAAGGAGCTCATGAACAGCCTGGGGCTGCAAAACGACGGCAGTTTTTGAGCAGAGAATATAAACAGAATGTATAAATTGCAAAAGTTATACATAGTCAAGAGTTGAGAGTTTAGATAAGGTGTCCCGCACGCTTTGCGGCAAGCTGCACGCGGGCCGGTATGAAAACAAAAAAGATACACCCAGAGGAAAGTATTGCATGGAGATTATAGCAGACCTGCACACCCACACCCTGTGCGCGACCCACGCGTTCCAGACTGTCAACGAAATGGCGGCAGCCGCGGCGGGCATGGGCTACAAAGCGCTTGCCATCACCGATCACGCCCCCGCCATGCCGGATGCGCCGCATGCCTGGCATTTCGGCAATATGCACGCGCTGCCGCGCAGCATCGGCGGCGTTGCCATGCTCTACGGCGCCGAGGTCAATGTGATGGACACCAAGGGTGGGCTTGATCTGCCCGATGCGACGCTTAAAAACCTTGACTGGGTGGTCGCTTCGATCCACAGCCCCTGCATCCCCGGCCTTTTGACCGAAGCCGAGGCCACCCGCCTTTGGCTCGGCGTGGCCGAAAACCCTTATGTCGATTGTATCGGCCATTCCGAACAGCAGCATTATAAATATGATTACGACCGGGTGACCAAAGCGTTCGCCGCCCGCAACAAGGTGGTGGAACTGAACGGAAACTCCTTCCAGGTGCGGCGGGACGGCATCCCGAATATGCGGGCCTTGCTGCGCGCCTGCAAGGCAAACGGCTGCCGCATCGCGCTCAACAGCGATGCCCACAGCGTGCTGCAAATGCAGCAGAACATGGCGGCGCTGGCCGCTATGGTGGAAGAGGAAGCGTTCCCGCCGGCGCTGATCGTCAACGCTTCGGCGGAAAACCTGGTGGCGGAACTGCGGCGCCACCGCCGCAGCTGCGCCGCCGAAATAAAAGAAGTGATTGGAGGAACCCTGTGATGCGTTATACCATCGGTATTGATCTGGGCGGAACCACAATGACCGCCGGCATCATAAACGAAAACTATGAGATTGTCGGCAAGCTGACCTGGTCAACCCGTCTGCCCCGCCCGGCCCAGGACCTGGAACAGGCTCTGGCGGAACTCTGCCGCACCGTGGTCAAAGAGGCCGGCCTTGCTTTTTCCCAGATTGAGTATGTCGGCATCGGCACGCCGGGCAGCGTGGATTTCACAACCGGTTTTGTGGGCTACAACACGAATTTCGGCTATTATGACTGGAACCTGGGCCCGGATCTGGCCAGCCTGCTGGGGTGCCGCGTGTATGTGGAAAACGATGCGAACGCCGCGGCCTTCGGCGAATACCTGGCCGGCGGCGCCAAAGGCTATAAGGACGCCGTGGTTGTGACCCTGGGCACCGGCATCGGCAGCGGCATCATCCTTTCGGGCAAAATCCTGCGCGGGTTCAACTTTGCGGCCGGTGAAATGGGCCATACCGTCATTGTCAAGGGCGGCCGCCCCTGCAACTGCGGCCGCCGCGGCTGCTGGGAAAAGTATGCTTCGGCCCGCGCGCTGAGCGAGGATACCCGCACCGCCATGCAGAAATGCCCCGACAGCCTGATGTGGAAGATTGCCGGCAACCTTGACCATGTCAACGCCAAAACCGCCTTTGATGCGGCGGCCGCCGGCGATATCTGCGCCCGCAAGGTGCTGGATGAGTGGATTGAATATGTGGGCTGCGGTGTGGCGAACATCGTCAACACCTTTGAACCCGAAGTCATCTGCATCGGCGGCGGCGTGTCCAACCAGGGCGAAACGCTGCTGGCCCCGGTGCGCGCCTATGTGGAGCGTGAAACCAAAAATATCACGACCGGCCGGTTCCCGGCCATTGTGGCCTGCACGCTGCGCAACGATGCCGGCGTGATCGGCGCTGCGGCGCTGGCTGAATCGATCTGAGAACCTTACGCAGGAGGAAGCTATGGCAAATGCAATCCCCAGCCTGATACAGGCGCTGCGCGTCGAAGGCCTGCCCTGCGCCGAAGGCGAACCGCTGGCGCGGCACTGCACCTTCCGCATTGGCGGGCCGGCGGCGGTGTTCTGCACGCCGCACACGGCGCCCGCGCTGCTGCGCGCGCTGGAGCTTTGCAGCGAATACGGCGTGCGCACCTACCTGCTTGGCAACGGGTCCAACGTGCTGTTTGCCGATGAAGGCTTTGCAGGGGCGGTGATCTGCCTGACCGGGCTGGAAACCAATTTCAGCTGTACCGAGCAGGGGGATACCGCCGCCGTCAAGGTCAGCGCCGGCGGCACGCTGGCCGCGCTGTGCCATGCGGTCTGCGCCCGCGGGCTGACCGGGCTTGAGTTTGCCTACGGCATTCCGGGCACAGTGGGCGGGGCGGTGTATATGAACGCCGGGGCCTATGGCGGCGAAATCAAGGACGTGCTGGCCGAAGTGGCTTTTCTTGACGAAAACCGCCGCCTGTGCCGGCTGCCGGCTGCCGAACTGGCGCTCGGGTACCGCACCAGCGTGTTTGAAAAAAAGCCCTGGTGCATTGTGGAAGCCACCTTCACGCTGCGCCGCGACCCGGATGGCCCCGAGGCGATCCGCGCCCGGATGGAGGACTTTATGGCCCGCCGCCGTGCCAAACAGCCGCTTGACCTGCCCAGCGCCGGCTCCACCTTCAAGCGGCCGGCCGGCTGCTTTGCGGGCCAGCTGATTGATGAATGCGGGCTGCGCGGCTTTGCGGTGGGGGGCGCCGCCGTCAGTGAAAAGCACTGCGGCTTTGTTGTCAACAAAGGCGGGGCCACCTGCGCCGACGTGCTGCGCCTGACCGACGAAGTGCGCCGCATTGTGCTGGAAAAAACCGGCCACACCCTGGAAAGGGAGATCCGGGTTGTACAGTAAAACAGGAAAGAGGGAAGGGGCAGGATGAACTTTTTGGTGGTGACGGGGCTTTCGGGCGCCGGCAAATCGATGGCGGCCAACGCGCTGGAAGATATCGGCTTTTTCTGCATCGACAACATCCCGGCAGGGCTGCTGCCCCGCCTGGTTGATTTTGCCCTGCAGGGTGAAAACCAGCTCAGCCGGGTGGCCGTTGTCATGGATATCCGCGGCCTGCGCAGCGTTGAGGCGGTGGAAGCCGCGCTGCGGGCGCTGGATGAAAAGAAGATGGAGTACAACATCCTCTTTCTTGACGCAGCCGACGCGGTGATCCGCCGCCGCTACAAAGAAACCCGCCGCATCCACCCGATGGCCCTGGGCGGCCAGATGCCGATCGACGAGGCGATCCGCCGTGAGAGGGAAATACTCCGCCCCCTGCGTGAGCGGGCGAAGTATGTCATTGATACCTCCCAGCTTTCGCCGGCGCAGAGCCGTGAGCGGATCTGCGGGCTGTTTTTGAACCGCGGCCAGTGCGCGATGTCGCTTGATATTATCTCCTTCGGCTTCAAGTACGGCCTGCCGCAGGAAGCCGATATTGTGCTGGACGTGCGCTGCCTGCCCAATCCTTTCTATGTACCGGAACTCAAAGAACTGACCGGCCTTGACCAGCCGGTTGTCGATTATGTGATGGCCAGCCCGGACTCACAGGGGCTGCTGCGCCGGTATGAGAGTATGCTTGAATTCTCGCTGCCGCTCTATGTCAAGGAGGGCAAAAGCCAGCTTGTCGTTGCGGTGGGATGCACCGGCGGGCAGCACCGGTCAATCACCTTTGCGCGCAAACTTGGCGAGTTTTGCGAGACTCTAGGCTACAAACCCAATGTGCTGCACCGCGACGCCCGGCGCGGGCGCTGAGTGAAAGGGGACCCCACGCGTGAGCTTTTCCCAGGATGTCAAGGCGGAAATTCTGCGCCGCAAGATCACCCGGCCCTGCTGCTGCACCGCCGCGGCCTACGCCGTGGCCTGCTTCGGCAAATATTTTGACGAGCGCGGTATTGTTCTGCAAACCGAGACCGAGGGCGTGGCGCAGTTTGCGCAGCGGATGTATGCGCGCTGCGGCATCACCGGCAGCCTGCTGCGCAAGGAACGCCCGGCAGGCCCGGTGTTTGAGTTCAGCGTGGCCGAACCCGCCCAGGTGCGCAAGCTGCTTGCGTTGTTCGGCCATACCGGGCGGGAAACCGCGCTGCGCATCCGCCCGGGCTGCTTCAAGTGCCAGAACTGTGTGTCCTGCTTTGTATCAACGGCCTTTTTGTGCTGCGGCACCGCCACCGACCCTGAAAAGGGCTATAACATTGAGTTTTTGTCCACCCGGTACCAGCTGTCCCAGCAGCTGGAAGCCATTTTGGCCGAGCATGATTTCCACCCCCACCGCGCGCTGCGCAAAGGGGCCAACACCGTCTACATCAAGGCAGGCGACCATATTGAAGACCTGCTGACCTTTATGGGCGCCGGCAACGCCGCGATGCGGGTGATGGAACAGCGGATGATCAACGATATGCGCAACAAGACCAACCGCCTTTCCAACTGCGAAACCGCCAACCTTGGCAAGAGCGTGCAGGCTGCGGTGCAGGTGCAGATGGCGATCCGCCGGCTGGAAGCCGCCGGCGCGCTGGATACCTTGCCCGACCCGCTGCCGGCAACCGCCCGGCTGCGGATGGCCTACCCCGACCTGCCGCTGGCCCAGCTGGGCCAAAAGTTTGACCCGCCTGTCAGCAAGGCGGGGCTTTCCCACCGGTTCAAACGCATCCAGCAGGCGGCCCAGAAGCTTGCCGCCGCCCCCCAAGAGGAAAACAATGGCTGAACAGACACGACAATTTACCCACCTGCACCTGCATACCGAATACAGCCTGCTCGACGGCGCCTGCCGCATCGACGGGCTGTTTGCGCGTCTGAAGGAGCTTGGCCAGGATGCTGTGGCCATCACCGACCACGGCGTCATGTACGGCTGTATCCAGTTTTACGATGCGGCCAAGGCGGCCGGCATCCGGCCGATCATCGGCTGCGAGGTCTATGTGGCCACCCGCAGCCGGTTTGACAAGGTCAACCGCATCGACGGCAACAACCATCTGGTGCTGCTGTGCAAAAACGAGACCGGCTACAAAAACCTCATCAAGATGGTCTCGGCCGGCTTCCTCGAAGGCTTTTACTCCAAACCGCGGATTGACAAAGAATTACTCGAAGCCCACCACGAAGGGCTGATCTGCCTGTCGGCGTGCCTTGCCGGCGAGGTGCCGCAGGCAATCCTGGCCGGCGATTATGAGCGCGCCAAGCAGGCGGCGCTCTATTACGAAAACCTCTTCGGCCACGGCAACTATTATCTTGAGTTACAGGACCACGGCCTTGAGGAGGACGACATCGTCCTGCCGCAGGTGATCCGCCTCTCGCGGGAGACTGGCATCCCGCTGGTTGCCACCAACGATGCGCATTACCTGCGGCGGGAGGACGCCAAGATGCAGAGCATCCTGCTCTGCATCCAGACCGGCAAGACGATTGCCGACGCCGACCGCATGGAATTCCAGACAGACGAATTCTATGTCAAGAGCACCGACGAAATGTACGACCTGTTCTCAATGGTGCCGGAAGCCTGCGAAAATACCAACAAGATCGCCGCGCAATGCCAGTTTGACTTTCATTACGGCGAGATCAAGCTGCCCTATTTTCAGGCGCCGGATGGCCGTGACAACCAGGAATACTTCGAATCCCTCTGCCGCGAAGGGCTTGAGCGCCGTTACCCCGGCCGCGTGACCGACGCGCTGCGCGAGCGGCTTGACTATGAGATCGGGGTCATCCGCAAAATGGGGTATACGAACTATTACCTCATTGTCTATGATTTTATCAACTACGCCAAAAGCCGGGGCATTCCGGTCGGGCCCGGGCGCGGTTCGGGCGCGGGGAGCCTTGCGGCCTACTGTGTCGGCATTACCGATATCGACCCGATCCGCTACAACCTGATCTTCGAACGCTTTTTGAACCCTGAGCGTGTTTCCATGCCGGATTTTGATGTGGATTTCTGCTATGAACGCCGGCAGGAAGTCATCGACTATGTCAACGAAAAGTACGGCCGCGACCATGTGGCCCAGATCGTCACCTTCGGCACAATGGCGGCCCGCGCGGCGGTGCGGGATGTCGGCCGGGTCATGGGTATGCCCTATCAGGAGGTGGACAAGGTTGCCAAGCTGATCCCGATGGAACTCAAGATGACGCTGCGCCGTGCGCTCGAGATTTCCCCCGACCTCAAGGCGCTGTATGAAGCCGACCCGCAGGTGCATGAGCTGATCGAAACCTCGCTGAAGGTGGAAGGGATGCCGCGCAATGCCTCGACCCATGCGGCCGGCGTCGTCATCACGCGGGAAGCTGCAACCGAGTATGTGCCGCTGGGCTCGAACAACGGGGTTCCGGTCACCCAGTTCAACATGACCGAGATCGAACGGCTCGGCCTGCTCAAGATGGACTTTTTGGGCCTGCGCACCCTGACCGTCATCCGGGATACCGAAAATGCCGTTGCCCGGCGGGTGCCCGGTTTTTCCCATGAATCCATCGATTACGATGACCCCGATACCTACGCGATGCTCGCCCGCGGCGAGACCGAGGGCATCTTCCAGCTTGAATCCACCGGCATGACCCAGGTGCTCGTCAGCATGCGGCCGAAGAACCTTGAAGACATCATCGCGCTGATCTCGCTCTATCGCCCCGGCCCGATGGATTCGATCCCGACTTACCTGCGCAACCGCCGCGAACCCGATAAAGTCAGCTACAGGACCCCCCAGCTCGCCCATATTCTGGATGTGACCAACGGCTGCATTGTCTATCAGGAGCAGGTCATGCAGATCTGCCGGGAACTGGCCGGCTTCAGCTTCGGCCAGGCGGACAATGTCCGCCGTGCCATGAGCAAGAAAAAGCACGCGGTTATGGAGGCCGAGCGCGCCCATTTTGTCCACGGCTGCACCGACCCCGGCAAGGAATGCCCGGGCTGTGTGGCCAACGGCGTCCCGGAAGCGGTCGCGAATGAAATCTATGACGAGATGATTTCCTTCGCCTCCTATGCGTTCAACAAGTCCCACGCGGCCTGCTACGCCTATGTCGCGTTTCAGACAGCCTACCTCAAATGCCACTACCCGCAGGAATTCATGGCCGCGCTGCTGACCAGCGTGCTGGACAACACGGCCAAGGTGATTGAGTATTCGTCTGAATGCCAGCGCCTTGGCATCAAGGTGATGCCGCCGGATATCAACATCTCGCGCGGGGGGTTCACGGCGGACGGCGGAAGCATCCGCTACGGCCTCAATGCGGTCAAAAGCGTCGGGCGAAACCTTATTGATACCGTTGTGCGGGAGAGGGAAGACCACCCGTTCCGCGGGCTGTATGACTTCTGCAAACGCCTGCACGGGGCGGAGCTTAACCGCCGCGCGCTTGAAAGCCTGATCCGCGCCGGTGCTTTTGACGGGCTTGAGCCCAGCCGCCGCGGTATGCTTGCAAGCGTGGAGCCGATCCTCAAGAGCGTGGAAACCGAGGCCCGCCAGAACCTGGACGGCCAGCTTGACCTGTTCAGCGCGCTGGCCGCCGGCGGCGAGACATCCGCTGCCGAGGACTATCAGGTGCCCAACCTGCCGGAGTATGAACCCGGCGAGCTGCTGCGGATGGAAAAGGAGGTCTCGGGGCTGTATCTGTCCGGCCACCCGCTTGATGTATACCGCCCCATGATCGCAAAGGTATCCAGCTGCACGCTGGCCGACCTGGCCGGCGACAACGCCCGCGACTATGACAACCAGCTGGTGACGCTGCTCTGCACCGTGGTCAAAAGCAAGGTCATGACAACCAAATCCAACACCCTCATGTCCTTCACCACCGTCGAGGATCTGACCGGCACGATGGAGCTGCTTGTCTTTCCGCGCGTGTTTGCAAACTGCCGCGCGTATTTGCAGGAAAACGCCGTCATCATCGCCCAGGGCCGCGTCTCCTACAAGGAGGACGAGGGCACCCGCCTGCTTGTCGAAGGGGTGCTGCCGGTCGAAGGGTATGACCCGGACCGCTCGTTTGCCGAAAATGCCGGCCAGGCCAGCCGTGCTGTGCGCGGCGCCCGCGCGGGCGGGGAAATTGCGCAGCCTGCGGCGGAAGGTTTTGTGAAGGCGGACAGCCTGTGGCTGCTGGTGCCCGGCCGCGAAAGCAGGGAAATGGCCCGGGTGGAAAATCTACTGCGCAATATTTTTGACGGCCCAACGCCTGTTTACTTCAAGTTTGCCGATACCGGCCAGCGCATGCGGGCGCCGCAGTCTCTCTGGGCCAACGATGACCCGCTGCTGCGCGCCGAACTGGTGCGCATCCTGGGGCGGGATCATGTTGTCGCCATGGGGCCCAAGATGAAATAATCCATATCTTTTGCGCGAAATGTCCATATTCTGGGCAGGGGGCTATGGTATAATAGACGAAGCGGGTGTTTGTTATTGCCTTAACAAGCCAGGGGCGCCCAAACGCTTCCCGGTTTGAAAGCCCGCGATAAAACGTTGAAAACGCCATGCTTTTTCGGAAACGATACGGGAGGGAACTTTATGGCGAAGGAGATTAAGTCCATCGGTGTGCTGACCAGCGGCGGCGACGCCCCCGGTATGAACGCGGCGGTGCGCGCCATCGTTCGCGCCGGCATCACCAAGGGCTACCGCATGATCGGGGTGCAGCGCGGCTACAACGGCCTGATCAACGGTGAATGTTATGAAATGAACGTGCGCAGCGTTTCGGAAATTATCCATCGCGGCGGCACCATTCTCTATACCGCCCGCTGCCTGGAATTCAAAACCCGCGAAGGCCAGGCCAAAGGCGTGGCCCGCTGCAAGGAGCTTGGCATTGACGCGCTTGTCGTCATCGGCGGCGACGGCTCCTTTATGGGGGCGCGGGCGCTGTCCAACCAGGGGATCCCCTGCATTGGCATCCCCGGCACCATTGACAATGACATCGCCTGCAGTGAATATACGATCGGCTACGACACCGCGATGAACACCGCCGTTGAAGCCATCGACAAACTGCGCGATACCACCCAGAGCCATGACCGTTGCAGCGTTGTCGAGGTTATGGGCCACCACGCGGGTTACATCGCCCTCAATGTCGGCATTGCGACCGGCGCGCTGGCCGTGCTGCTGCCTGAACGCCCGTTTGATTTTGAGCGCGATATCCTTGAGCGGATGCGCCAGACCCAGGCCACAGGCAAAAAGCATTTCATCATCATCGTGTCGGAAGGCGTCATCAGCGCGCAGGATCTGGCCAACCAGATCCAGGCCGCTACCGGCGTCGATTCCCGCGCGACGGTGCTCGGCCACATCCAGCGCGGCGGCTCGCCGACGGTGCGCGACCGGGTCAACGCCTCGCTCATGGGCTACCACGCGATCGATCTGCTCGACCGCGGCATCTACAACCGGGTCGTCGCGGTATCGGGCGGCAAAATCGTCGATTACGACGTCAACGTCGCCCTCTCGATGCACAAAACCATCGACGACTCCGAAATCGAGGTTGCAAACTCGATTTCGATCTGAAATTTGCGCCAAAATCTGCGAAAAGACAAAAAACACTTGCAAAACAACGTGATGTGTGGTATAGTATTTCGGCAATACACACGCATTGCGTTGTTTTTTTGTGCCCAAAAGCGGGTATACTCCCGCTAAAGGGTTAGAAAACAGGACCGCAGTGCGGAGGGTACAACTAAATTTTTTGGAGGCAAACACTATGGCAGTCGTTTCTATGAAGCAGCTTCTCGAGGCTGGCGTCCACTTCGGCCACCAGACCCGCCGCTGGAACCCCAAGATGAAGAAGTACATCTTCACCGAGCGCAACGGTATCTACATCATTGACCTGCAGAAGACCGTGAAGAAGCTTGACGAAGCGTACAACTTCGTGCGTGACACCACCGCCAACGGCGGCGAGATCCTCTTTGTCGGCACCAAGAAGCAGGCGCAGGAGTCCATCCGTGATGAAGCCACCCGCTGCGGCATGCACTATGTCAACGCCCGCTGGCTCGGCGGTATGCTGACCAACTTCCGCACCATCCGCAAGCGTATCGACCGCATGGAGCAGCTCAAGACCATGCAGGAAGACGGCACCTTTGACCTGCTGCCCAAGAAGGAAGTGGTCAAGCTCGAACTCGAGATGGAGAAGCTGAACAAATACCTCGGCGGCGTCAAAGAGATGAAGACCCTGCCCAAGGCTCTGTTCATTGTTGACCCGCACAAGGAGCGCATCGCCGTTTCCGAGGCCCGCAAGCTGCACATCCCCATTGTTGCCATCGTCGATACCAACTGCGATCCCGATGAGATCGATTACGTTATCCCCGGCAACGACGACGCCATCCGCGCCGTCAAGCTGATTTCCTCCGCCATGGCGGACGCCGCCCTCGAAGGCAAGCAGGGCGAGCAGAACGCCCCCGCTGAGGAAGCCCCGGCCGCCGAGACCGTTGAGGAAAAGGCGAGCGTGCAGGCGTAAACAAACTGGATACACCCTGAGTCTTATACAGAAAGGATAATCACAATGGCTATTTCTGCGAAGGACGTTATGGAACTGCGCCGTCAGACCGACTGCGGCATGATGGAGTGCAAGAAGGCGCTGACCCAGGCCGACGGCGATTTTGCCAAGGCCATCGAGATCCTGCGTGAGCAGGGCCTTGCCACCGCCAGCAAGAAGGCCGGCCGCATTGCAGCCGAAGGCATGGTCTATGCGATGGCCACCCCGGCCTGCGCCGTTGTCGTCGAGGTGAACGCCGAGACCGACTTCGTCGCCAAGAACGAAAAGTTCGTTGATTTCACCAAGCAGCTCGCCCAGGTCATTGCCGACGCGAACCCTGCCGATGTGGAGGCCCTGATGGCCTGCAAGATGGGCGAAGGCACCGTTGACGACGCCCTCAAGGCGCTGATCCTTGTCATCAAGGAGAACATCAAGGTCCGCCGTTTCGCCCGCTATGAGGGCCACTGCGCCGCCTACGTCCACGGCGGCGGCACCCACGGCGTTATCGTCAAGTTCGACACCACCGACGACGTCGCCGCCAAGGAAGGCTTCACCGCCTTCGGCAAGGACATTGCGATGCAGGTCGCCGCGGCCAACCCCTCCTACCTCAACGAGGCCAGCGTCCCGGCTGAGGTCATCGCGAAGGAAAAGGAGATCATCCTTGCCCAGATGGCCAACGACCCGAAGAACGCCAACAAGCCCGACGCTATCAAGGAAAAGATGGCCATCGGCAAGCTGGGCAAGTTCTACAAGGAGAACTGCCTGGTCGATCAGGCCTTCATCAAGGACGGCAGCATGGACGTGAAGAAGTACGTCGAGGCTACCGGCAAGGAACTCGGCGGCGCGATCTCGATCGTCGAGTACACCCACTTCGTCAAGGGCGAAGGCCTTGAGAAGCGCAACGAGGACTTCGCTGCCGAAGTCGCCGCCGCGGTCAAGGGTTAAGCATCCAAATCAAGCAATTAGACAGGCATACCGCCCGCCGGGGTGGTATGCCTGTTTTGCTGCCCGGCGAAAAACAGGCTTGCGCCGGTGCCCCGGCCTGGCGTATACTTACAGATAGAATGGCGGAACCCCCGCAGGGAGGAATCGAGTATGCAGGATCCAAGACGTTGGCGCGCGGCGGCCTGGCGTGCGGGCGGTGCCCTGGCCGGGCTTGCGCGGTGGACGCTGGCGGCGGTGCTCATCGGGCTGCTTTGCGGCGCGGTGGGGTCGGCTTTTCACCTGGCGGTTGATACCGTTACGGAATGGCGCGCGGCCTATCCGCAGCTGATCGCCGCGTTGCCGGTGATGGGGCTGGCGATTGTGGCGCTGTACAAGGCCACCGGAACCGAAGGTCTCGGCACCAATGATGTGCTGGACGCCGTGCAGGACGGCAAGCCCGTCAAACCGCTGCTGCTGCCGGCGATCTTTCTGGGCACCGTACTGACCCACCTGGCCGGCGGCAGCGCCGGCCGGGAAGGCGCGGCGCTGCAGATGGGCGGCGACATCGGCTGGCAGGCAGGCGGGCTGTTCCGCCTGGCCGACCATGAACGCCGCACCGCAACGCTTTGCGGCATGGCGGCTTTCTTCACGGCGCTGTTCGGCACGCCGCTGGCGGCCACGCTGTTTGCCATGATGGTTGTCAATGTCGGGCTTGTTTTCTATTCGTCCTTTGTGCCGGCGCTGGCGGCCTCGCTTGTGGCGTATGCGGTTTCGCTGGGGCTGGGGGTGCCGCCCACCCGGTTCGCGGTCACGGCGCCCGGCTGGGATCTTGCGACCGCACTGCGGGTGGCGGTACTGGGGCTGGGCTGCGCGGCGGTCACGCTGCTGTTTTGCCATACCCTGCACCTGGCCAACCGGCTGCTGCCGCGCTTTTTGCCCAATCCCTGGCTGCGGGCGGCGGCAGGCGGCGCGGCGGTGCTGGCCTTCACGCTGGTTATAAACAGCACGCGCTACAACGGCGCGGGGACCGATGTCATTGCCCAGGCGGTGGAACAGGGGCAGGCGCTGCCCTGGGATTTCCTGTGCAAAATTCTCTTCACCGCAATCACCCTGGCCGCCGGGTTCAAGGGCGGCGAAGTGGTGCCAAGCTTTTATGTCGGGGCAACCTTCGGCTGCGTGGCCGCGCCGCTGCTCGGGCTGCCGGCCGGGTTTGGCGCCGCGCTGGGGCTGGCGGCGGTCTTTTGCGGGGCCACCAACACGCTGGTGCCTTCTCTTGTATTGGCGGTGGAACTCTTCGGCGCGCCGGGGCTGCTGTACTACGCGGTAGTCTGCGGCGTCTGCTATGCGCTGACCGGCTATGCCGGGCTGTACAGCCACCAGACCTTCCTGACAGCCAAGCTGCACCCCGAATACCACGCTGAAATCCACCCGCACCACAAACCGCCGGAAACCTGAAAAGAGGCGGAAGGGGAAAAGCCGGCGTTTGTGGCATTATGCCCCGCCGTAATAGGTCGGCGGCTCGCCGGCCAGCAGCAGGCTGGCGACCGGCACCCGTTCGCTGATCTGCGCGGTGCCGCCGCGGCCGTCCAGCACAAGGTTGATTGTTGCCTGCAACACCAGTGTCAGGGTGTAGCGGGTGTTGTTGACGCCGACGGCCTCGGCGTCTTCTTCCAGCGTACCGGTCACATACCCTTCAGGGCAAAGGGTCAGCGTGCGTGCCGGGCCCAGCCCGCTCAGCACGGTCCAGCCCGACAGGCTGCCGAGCGGAATTTGCCAGGACTCTTCCTCCAGCGCTTCCAGCGCCGCCTGCACCGCGCCGACAAGCGCCACCCGCGCGGCGTTCAGCGCGGCGGCGTCGCTCTGCACGGCGGAAACCCTGCCGTCGGGGCCGTGCTCTACCTGATAAAGCGCATCGACCAGCGCGGGCTCGCGCGCCAGGGCTTCGGCCACGGCGGCGTTCATCGCCTCGGCCACGATGGCGCGGCAGTGGTATTCTCCCAGCGCATCCAGACGTGGTTTGACCTCGGTCTCAACCAGAAAGATATAGGCGGCCAGCAGCCCGGCTGCGGCCAGCGCCAGCCAGCGAAACAGGCGCTGCCCGCCCCGCTGCCGGGCCTGCCGGCGTGAAATCCTGCGGCGCATCGGCACCACCCCCTTCTCTTCATGCTATGCCGCACCCCATGGGCGGCGTGCGGGCGAGGGGACGGGCAAAATTTTTGCAGAAAGCTGTTGACATGCCTCGGAAGCTGTGCTATACTATACTTCGTTGCCGAATGGCATTGCCCGTGGGGGTGTAGCTCACCTGGGAGAGCGCTTGAATGGCATTCAAGAGGTAAGGGGTTCGATCCCCCTCATCTCCACCAAGAAGCCCGTATCCGAAAGGATGCGGGCTTTTTTTGCTGCGCAGAATAAGCAATTTTTGCTGTTTTTATTGAAATGCTTGCAAGCGGATGCCGAAACTGGTATGATGAAACTATATATCCCTGATAATGGTTTGTGTACCCGCAACACAGAGAAAGGAGCAAACGATGAAAAAGCGTCTGGTTAGCCTGATGCTGGCGCTGGGGCTGTTGGCGAGCCCTCTGCCTGCAGTGGCGACCCCTGTGCTGGCGGCGGAGGAATCCGTCCAGGCCGGTGAAGTGGAAAGCGCGACCGATGAGCTGGCAGACCTGCCCGATTCAGACGAATTGTTTGCCCAGTATGTGCAGCGCACCCTGTATGGCGACAGCGGCGTGTCTACACTGGGCAATTTTGGCGAAACGGCGCTGGAAGGAATGGCGCGGACGGTATACGACCACCTGAAGAGGCAGGTGGCGGCTGTAGCCAACGGTGAACGCGCTTCGACAGAGTTTACCATTACCTGGGAGGAACTTGGCGTTACAAAAACTTCCTGGACAGAGGAAGACCTGGGTGTGCCCGTGTACGATGGCGGGGTCAATCAGGACGCAATAGATGCTGCCTTGGAGCAGATGGGTTACACAGAATATTCGGAGTCTGTCAGTTTGATTCTGGATTATCTGCGTGTGGATTGTCCCTATGATTTATATTGGCATGACAAAACGGCGGGGGTTCGGTATACGGGTACGCCTGCCTTTGGTGCAAGCTCAAACGGTGAAACGTGGACGTTGCAGCTGAACACAGAAATCAGTCCGGGAATTACCATCTGGCTTGCCGTCGCAGCTGATTATGCCGGCGCCGATGCCTATACGGTGGATACTGAAAAAACAGGAGCAACACAAGTTGCGGTGCAGAATGCGAAGCAGATTGTTGAGCAAAATGCTGCTTTAACAGACTACGACAAACTTGTGGCCTACCGTGATGCAATTTGCTCTTTGGTTGACTATAATCATGAGGCTGCTGACAACGACGGCACGCCTTACGGTGACCCGTGGCAGATGATTTACGTTTTTGACGGGGATCCGGATACCAAGGTGGTTTGTGAAGGGTACTCGAAGGCATTCCAATACTTATTTGATATCAGCAGTTTCCAGAATGATCTGCGTTGCTACACAGTGACAGGCGAGATGGCCGGCGGAACCGGTGCAGGCGGTCACATGTGGAACATAGTAACAATGGAAGATGGGAAGAACTACCTTGTCGATATTACAAACAGCGATGCCGGTACAATCGGGCAAGATGGCGGGCTGTTTTTAGCTGGTACGACAGGTAGTGTTCAGAACGGCTATGTGTTCGAGCAGTCTTATTCTGTTAGTTATCAATATGACGCAGACCAGATCAATCTGTACGGGGAAGAGATTTTGACACTGGCGGCGCACAATTATGATCCTGCGTGGGGAATTACGACGCCGAGCCCGTCCCCGACGCCGAGCCCGTCCCCGACGCCGAGCCCGTCCCCGACGCCGAGTCCGTCCCCGTCGCCGAGCCCGTCCCCGTCGCCGAGTCCGTCCCCGACGCCGAGCCCGTCTCCGTCGCCGAGCCCGTCCCCGACGCCGAGCCCGTCCCCGACGCCGAGTCCGTCCCCGACGCCGAGTCCGTCCCCGACGCCGGAACCCACGGCCGAGCCGACACCGGAGCCGACGGCCAAGCCGACGCCGGAACCGACGGCCAAGCCGACACCGGAACCGACGGCTGAGCCAACGCCGAAGCCCACAGCCGAGCCGACGCCGGAACCGACAGCCAAGCCGACACCGGAACCCACGGCTGAGCCTACACCGGAACCCACGGCTGAGCCTACACCGGAACCCACGGCCAAGCCGACACCGGAACCCACGGCCGAGCCGACACCGGAACCGACGGCCGAGCCGACACCGGAACCGACGGCTGAACCGACACCGGAACCCACGGCTGAGCCGACGCCGGAACCGACTGCCAGCCCGAAGCCGACTGCCAGTCCGAAGCCGACTGCTAGCCCGAAACCGACAGCCAGCCCGAAGCCGACTGCCAGTCCGAAGCCGACTGCCAGTCCGAAGCCGACTGCCAGTCCGAAGCCGACAGCCAGCCCGAAACCGACTGCTGCACCGGTGAAACCTTCGATCTCGGTGCCGCCCTATTCCAAAGCCTATGACGGCAAGACGGTGACGCTGGCCGACCTGACGGCGAAGGCCACCGCGACGCTGAATGGCCAGGCGGTGGCCGGCAGCTGGGCATTGGCGGCTGATGCGCCGACCCTGCATGATGCCGGCAGCTACCGCGTTGCGCTGACCTTTACCCCGGACAATGCCAAGCTGGCAAGCGTGGAAACAACGGTCACAGTCGAGATTGCCAAGCGGCCTGTGGATGTCTATCTGCAGCTGGGAAGCAACCGGATTACGACCGGCGAAGCGCTGCCGCAGATTTGGCTGGTGTATGAAGGCGTTGTGGAAGGCGAAAGCCTGATCCCGGATAAGAACCCGCAGGTCAGCGGCGTGCCCACCGAGGTCAAGGCGGGCGTTTACACCCTGCGCTGGGTGAACAGCGAAGAGATGAAGGGTGCGATTGAAGCGCTGCCCGCGGCCAAGAACTATTCGATTTCTTACCAGACACAGACAACCCTGACCATTGTTGAAGGCCAGACCCTGACCCCGCCTGCTGCCGGGGAAGATCAGGCTTACCGGCTTGAGCTTACGAATGCGCTGCCGGATAAGGTGGCAGGGTATGACAGCCAGCAGAAGATCAGAGATGCGCTGGTGGGCGCCGCCAAGGCCGGCAATGACCGGGTGACGAGCGAGCAAACCGCCTGCTATGACCTGACCCTGTACATCGGTGGAACCGGCGCGACGGACTGGAATGTCGCCGATGGGGAAAGCTTCCCCGCAGAAGGCATAACCGTTACGCTGCCTTACCCGGCCGGCACGAATGCGTCGAGCCATGACTTTATCGTGGCGCATATGTTTACAGCGGATATCGGCGGCCACAAGGCTGGCGAGGTAGAGCTGCCCGCGGTGACGGAAACGGCCGACGGACTGCGCTTTACAGTTCGGAGCCTGTCGCCGGTCAGCGTGAGCTGGATTGCCGCGCCCGCGGCAACCGAGACGCCGGAAGCCAGCCCGGAACCCACGGCCGCCCCCACGGCCGCCCCGGCCCCGACCGCGACCCCGGCTGCAACCAAAGCGCCTTCCGGCGGCGGGTCCTCGGCAACCGCGGCGCCCACTTCGGCCCCGGTTATCACCCCGAGCCCGACGCTCGCCCCCTCTGAGGTGGAAGCGCCTTCCGGACCGAATCAGCAGGCGCAGGCCGTTGCAACCCCGGCCCCGACACCGCTGCCAACGACGGCTGATTCCGCCCCGATCGGGATGTGGATTGCGCTGCTTGCGGCTGGCGCGGGCGGCCTGGCCATCGTGGGCGGGCTGCTCCTGCGCAGGCGCGGACGGTAAAACCCGCGGCATTTTCTAAAAAATACAAGCAAGACGGCGCGCTGCC
>URKR01000034.1 GCA_900548355.1 uncultured Oscillospiraceae bacterium | reverse complement strand
GGCCCGCGGCCCGGTGGCGGCTTCCGCGCAGGCGGCGGTTCGTTCCGCGGCGGTGGTGCCGGCCGGATGGGCGGCAGGTCGTTTGGCGGCGGCAGCTTTGGCGGTGGCGCAGGCCGCAGCGGCGGTTTCCGTGCAGGCGGCGGGTCGTTCCGTGGCGGCGGTGCCGGGCGCAGATAACAGCCTTTTCCGCGCAGCGCGGTGAGGATATGACAAGGAAAGGATGATAGTCCCATGGAACATATGGCATGGAAAGGCCGGATCAAACCCGGCTGCAAAGAGGAATACAAACGCCGTCATGATGCCATCTGGCCTGAAATGGTGGAGGTGCTCAAAAAGGCGGGCATCTGCAACTACAGCATCTTTTATGTCAACGATGAACTTTTCGGCTACTATGAGTGTGAAAAAGGTGTTGCTTATGCCGAAAAGGTCCAGGCCGAGAGCCCGGTTGTTGACCGCTGGAATGACTACATGAAGGATATCCTGGAACTTGAGATGGACCCCGAAACCGGCGCCCAGCCCAAGCTGGAGCAGGTATTCCGGCTGGATTGACTGCTTTTACCTACTACGAATACAGCAAAACGGCTGCCCCGCAACGGAGCAGCCGTTTTGCTGTATTGTCGGGGCTGAAAACCTCTGCAACCCCGGAATCAGTTCATATGGTGCTGGTGTTCGAAGAGATTGCGCTCCTTCTGGTGTTTGAGCGAAGCCGTGATGAAGGCTTTGAACAGCGGATGGGCGCGGTTCGGGCGGCTCTTGAATTCGGGGTGGAACTGCACGCCGATGTGGAAATCACGGTCAGGCAGTTCCACAGCCTCGACCAGGCGGCTGTCCGGGCTGGTGCCGGCGATGACAAGACCTTTTTCCTGCATTTCGGCGCGAAAATCGTTGTTGAATTCGTAGCGGTGGCGGTGGCGCTCATCAATTTCACCTTTGCCGTAGGCTGCATACATATGGGTGCCTTCGGCCACGGTGCAGGGATACTTGCCCAGCCGCATGGTGCCGCCCTTCGGGATGTTGCCCTGCTGGTCAGGCATCAGCGCAATGACATTGTGCGCGCCGTCGGGGGTGAATTCGCTCGAATTCGCGTCTTGGTAACCCAGCACGTTGCGGGCATACTCAATGACCATGATCTGCATACCCAGGCAGATGCCGAAGTAGGGGATACCCTGCTCCCGCGCAAACTGTTCAGCCTGGATCATGCCCTCAATGCCGCGGTCACCAAAGCCGCCGGGCAGAATGATTCCGTCCACGTCGGCGAGTTCCTCGGCGCAGCGCTCCTGATCGACAAGCATTTCACTGTCAACCCAGCGGATATCCACTTTGCTCTCGTTCTCAAATCCGGCGTGGTACAGGCTTTCCGCTACGCTCAGATAAGCGTCGTGCAGCTTGACATATTTGCCGACCAGCGCGATCGTGCAGGTGCGGCTGCGGGTCGCAATGCGGGAAATCAGATCTTTCCATTCGGTCAGGTCGCTCGGCGGGGTTTCGAGGTGAAGCTGGCGCGCCACAACATCGGTCAGGCCGGCGGCCTCAAGCATAAGCGGGCACTCGTACAGGCTCGGCATCGTCAGGTTTTCGATGACGCAGTCCGGTCGCACATTGCAGAACATGCTGATCTTGCGCTTGATGTCGGAGCCAACCGGGCCGTCGGCGCGCAGCACGATGACGTTCGGGATGATACCCATGCCCTGCAGCTCCTTGCAGGAATGCTGGGCCGGCTTGGATTTATACTCATTCGAGCCGGAAATGTAGGGAACCAGCACCACGTGGATGTAGCAGCAGTTTTCAAGGCCCTGTTCCAGCCCGACCTGGCGGATTGCCTCAAGGAAAGGCTGGCTTTCAATATCGCCGGTGGTGCCGCCGATCTCGGTGATGACGACATCCGCTTCGGTGCTCTTGGCAAGGTTGTAGATATAGCTCTTGATCTCGTTGGTAATATGGGGAATGATCTGCACGGTCTGGCCCAGATAGGCGCCCTGGCGCTCCTTGTGCAGCACGTTCCAGTAAACCTTGCCGGTGGTAAGATTTGAATATTTGTTCAGGTTTTCATCGGTGAAACGCTCATAGTGGCCCAGGTCAAGGTCGGTTTCGGTGCCATCGTCGGTCACAAAGACTTCGCCGTGCTGTAACGGGCTCATCGTGCCGGGGTCAACGTTGATGTAAGGGTCCAGCTTTTGGGAAGCGACCTTGAGTCCGCGGGTTTTGAGCAGACGGCCCAGGCTGGCCGCCGTGATGCCCTTGCCCAGGCCGGATACCACGCCGCCGGTGACAAAAATATACTTCGTAGCCATTGCAATCCTCCACACGTCAGGGGTTCAACACATATAAAATTATTATACACTGCGCCGGGGGCGTTTGGCAAGGCGTCCGGCGAAAATGGACGAAAACCGGCTCTTTGCACAAAAAAGCCCCCGACAAACGGGGGCAAAGGGGAAAGCGGGCGGGAAATCGGCCGGCTTCACCCCTGTTCCAGAATCTCCTGCGCAACCTCCCCGCGGGAACGGCGGCTGTCCATCGCGGTCTTTTCGATCAGGCGGTGGGCCTCGGCTTCGGTCAGGCCGCGGTGCTCAATCAAAAAGCATTTGGCCCGGTCAACCAGCCGCAGCTGGGCGAGCTTGTCGGCCAGGCGGTCGTTTTCGGCACGCAGGGCGTCCAGCCGGTAAAAACAGCCGGCGGCCATCTGCACGGCCTGGCGGAACTGCTGGGCCGAAAACGGTTTGGCCAGCACCAGCACGCCGCGCGTCTGCAGCGTTTCGGCCAGGTGCTCAGCCGTGCCGGCTTTGGCCAGCAGCACAACCCCGGCATGGGTCTTTTCCAGCGCATAAAGCGCGAGCTCATGCCCGAATTCATCCGGCAGCGGGGTGTTGATGACAACCACCGCAAACTCTTTGCCGTCCATACGGCGGCGGCCCTCACCGCCGCTGGCCACCATCAGCGGCCGGGCATAGCCCAGTTCTGCCATATGCTTGGCCAGATAGGTGTTTGCGTTGTTGCCGGCTGATGCGATCAGTGCCAGGGCCAAACCGGGTTCCTCCTCTCCGGGGTGGTGTCACAGCGGGGTTACAGCACCAAAAAGCTGTTTTCCCGCTCCCAGGCGGCTGGGTCTACCGCCTGTTCATAGTCGATGCAGAGCTGGGTCTGGTATTCAAAGTATTTGTTCATCAGCGCAAGCGGAAGCTCCCCCGCGATAAACTCGCTCTGGGCGGCCACGGTGATGGCCTCCCGCAGCGTGCGGGGCAGGCTTTCAAGCCCCTGGGCCGCGTCTTTGTGGAAAAGGTTGCGGTTGACCGGCTCCGGCAGCGGCAGGTTGCGGGCGATGCCGTCCAGCCCGGCCGCCAGAATCAGGCCGATGACAAGGTAGGGGTTGCCGGCCGGGTCGGGGCTGCGCATTTCCAGCCGACAGAACGCCCCGCTGGCCGAAGGCAGCCGCACCAGCTGGCTGCGGTTCTGCCGGCTCCAGCTGACATATTGCGGCGCCTCACAGCTGCCAAAGCGGTTGTAGCTGTTCGGCACCGGGTTGCAGAAGGCGGTCAGTTCCCGCGCATGGGCCAGAATGCCGGCGATAAACCGCCCGGCTTCACTGTCAGGGGTGACCGGGTCTTCAAACAGGTTATGGCCTTCTCGCAGCAGAGAAATGTTCACATGAAGCCCGTTGCCGGCCTGGTCGGGCAGGGGTTTGGGCATAAAGCTGGCATACAGGCCGTTGCGTTCGGCAATCGCTTTGACAATGCTTTTGAAGGTGTTCAGGTTATCGCCGGCGCGCAGCGCAGTGTCGTACAAAAAGTCAACTTCATGTTGGCCGTGGCCGCTTTCATGGTGGCTGTGCTGGGGGCGCAGGCCCATATCTTCCATTGCAAAGCAGATTTCGCGGCGGATGTTTTCGCCCTTATCCAGCGGCGCAATGTCAAAGTAGCCGCCGCGGTCCATCGGGATGCGGGTCGGGTTGCCATGTTCGTCTGTTTCAAACAGGTAGAACTCGCACTCACACCCGACATTGCAGACAAGCCCCATCGCTTTGGCGCGGCGCACGACCGCCTGCAGATACCCGCGGCTGTTGCCTTCGAACGGTTTGCCGTCAGGCAGGGTGATATCGCAGTACATCCGCATGACCCGCCCTTCGGCCGGGCGCCAGGGCAGGATGGTCATTGTGTCCGGGTCGGGCCAGAGGACCAGGTCGCTCTCCTCAGTGTGAAGGAAACCGGCAATGGAACTGCCGTCAAAGCAGATGCCGTGCTCAAACACATAGGGCAGCTCGCTCGAATAGATCGAAATATTCTTCTGATTGCCGAAAATGTCGCAGAAGGTCAGCCGGACAAACTTGACGTCGTTGTCCTCGACGTAGTTCAGAATATCCTGTGCCGTGTGCTTCATGGGGGGCCTCCGTGAAATAAAGTGAGAATGAAAAATGGAAAATGAAGAATGGGGGCAGTGCGGCTTGCGGCGCACGGACCGCCATCGCTTTTCATGTTTCCTTTTTCATTGCGCCGTCAGGCGCCCGGTATACTCGAAAGGCCCGCCTTGCAGCAGGCAGGCCTTCCGAGTGGTGTAAGAAATAGGAAAGGGAGAATGGCGTGTCAGAAACAGGGATCACTCGGTGTAGAACAGCAGGCGGCTGTAGCAGGGCAGCGGCCAGTAGTCCTCATCGCAGAGCTCCTCGGTTTCGTCGGCGGCGGCGCGCAGCCGGGCCATGGCGGGCAGCACTTCGTCATGGAAGGCATGGGCCTTGGCGGCTTCATCCTCCATTGCGCTGACCTTGTCGGTCACTTCCTTGAGCGTGTCGGCCGCATCGGACATTTCATCGGTGAAGGCCGAAAGCCGGCTCAGCAGTTTGGTTTCGGCTTTTACCGAGATCCCCTCGCTGACGGCGGCCTTGGCGGCGGCCGTGCTGGCCACATCCCCCATATAGGTGGTGGCGGCCGGGATCAGCTGCTTGTTCGCAATCTTGAGCATTGTGCGGGCTTCGATGTTGATGATCTTGCTGTAATGCTCCATCTCAACTTCATAGCGGGAGAGCATCTCGGTTTTGGTCAGCACGCCGAACTCTTCCATCAGCGCGATGTTTTTGGGATCTTTGAGGGCGATCATCGCGTCGGGGGTGCACTTGCGGTTGGGCAGGCCGCGGCGTTCGGCCTCCTCCTCCCATGCCTGGGAGTAGCCGTTGCCGTTGAAGATGACGCGGCGATGCTCGTTGAGGGTCTGTTTGACCCAGGCCGCAGCCGCACATTCAAAGTCGGCCGCATTCTCGGTCGCGGCGACAAAATCCTTGAGCGCTTTGGCGACGGCGGTGTTCAGAATGTAGTTGGTATCCGAAAGATTCTGGTTCGAACCGGGCATGCGGAACTCAAACTTGTTGCCGGTGAAGGCGAAGGGGGAGGTGCGGTTGCGGTCGGTGGTATCCTTGCTGAACTTGGGCAGCACATCGACGCCAAGGTCCATCTTCATCTTGACCGGGCCTGCATAGGGAGAATCGGAGCAGATCGCATCAACGACGGCTTCGAGCTCCTCGCCGACAAAGATCGAGATGATGGCCGGCGGCGCTTCATTGGCGCCAAGGCGGTGGTCGTTGCCCGGGGTGGCAACGGCGGTGCGCAGCAGGTCGGCATACTCGTCAATTGCCTTCACGACGGCGGCCAGGAAAACCATGAACTGCAGGTTTTCCATCGGGGTGTCGCCGGGGTCCAGCAGGTTTTCATCCTTGGTGCCAAGCGACCAGTTGTTGTGCTTGCCGCTGCCGTTGACACCCTCAAACGGCTTTTCATGCAAAAGGCAGACCAGGCCATGCTTATCGGCGATCTTCTTCATCATCTCCATCGTGATGAGGTTATGATCGATCGCAACGTTGGTCGTATCATAAATCGGCGCCAGTTCGTGCTGGGCCGGGGCCACTTCGTTATGTTTGGTGCGGGCCGGCACGCCGAGCTTCCACAGCTCTTCATCCAGCTCTTTATAAAAGTCTTCCACCATCGGGCGGATCACGCCGAAATAGTGCTCCTCCAGTTCCTGGCCTTTGGACGGCGCGGAACCGAACAGCGTGCGGCCGGTCAGCACAAGGTCAAGCCGTTTTTTGTAATCCTCTTTGCGGATCAGGAAAAACTCCTGTTCGGGGCCGACCGTCGTATTCACACGGTCCACGTCCTTACCGAAAAGTTTGAGCACCCGGCAGGCCTGGTCGCTGATCGCCTGCATCGAACGCAGCAGCGGGGTCTTTTTATCCAGCGCTTCACCGGTATAGGAGCAGAACGCCGTCGGAATGCAGAGCACTTCGTCTTTGACAAAGGCGTAGCTTGTGGGGTCCCAGGCGGTGTAGCCGCGGGCTTCGGCGGTGGCGCGCAGCCCGCCGGAGGGGAAGCTCGAAGCGTCGGGCTCGCCCTTGATGAGCTCTTTGCCCGAAAATTCCATGATGGCGGTACCGTCCGGCTGCGGGCTCACAAAGCCGTCGTGCTTTTCACTGGTGATGCCGTTCAGCGGCTGGAACCAGTGGGTGTAGTGGGTGGCGCCTTTTTCGATGGCCCAGCGCTTCATGACGCTGGCCACGACGTTGGCGACATCCAAATCAAGCGGCTGGCCCTTTTCGATCGTGGCCTTCAGGCTCTTGTAGGTTGAACTGGGCAGACGCTCGCGCATCTCATGCTCATTGAAGACATTGCTGCCGTAGATCTCCATAACGGTTGCTGCCATTGTTTCCATGACTCCTTTCACACTGGGCCGTTGGCCCGCCTCGCCCCGAATGGGAACGAAAAGACAAAAGGCGCTGCGAATGCTCTTCGCAGCGCCCTTGCTGTATGCCCTTATTATACGGGCCGCGTGCCCAAATTTCAACTGGCGGATTCAACAAACTCGTTTGCGCAGACCAGCCGAAAACCGGCGAGATTGCCGGCCCAACCGGCCTGAAAGCGGCAAAAGAGGGAAAACCCCATGCAGAAAGAGAAGAAACGCCCGGCAGCGTGTTAAACTGCTTTGGCGGCCGGCCGCCTGCGCCGCCACCAGACGGCGGTGGCCAGGATGCCCGCCAGGCTCACAACATCCCCAATCCGCCAGAACCAGCACCCGCTGAAACGGACCGTGATGCTGCCGCTGTACCCGGCCGGCAGTTCGACAGTCAGGTAGCCCTCATACCGGCCAAGCTTGGCGCCGCCGGTTGTATCTGTAAGGCTGTAGCCCGGGTAGGCATAAAGGGGCAGGCGTACGGCGGCCGTTTCATCGGTTGTGTTGGCGGCGGTAAAGGAAACCTGCAGCGCACCGCGGCTCAGGCTTTCCAGCGCCACACCCTCCGGCGCTTCCACCTCGGTGCCGGCGTAGTTCGCTTCGGTCACGGCGTCAAGCACATCGTAGGGCATATATTCGCCGCCGGCCACCTGGTCTTCGTGGGTATGCAGGCTGGCCAGGCTCATATAGGTGACCTTGGGGCTGTTGTAACAGGTTTCAAACAGCAGGTATCCGGCCGGGATCACAGTCAGCAGCAGCGCGGCCGCCGCGGCCTGCCGGGCCAGTTCGGGCCGAACGCTGCGGAACAGCGCAATGGCGCAGACCGTCGCAAACACCAGCAGCAGGGTGGCCGGGGTTAAAAAACGCCAGACATACTGCAGTTTGCCAAGCAGGCGGGAGAGCGCCTGCGCAACCGGGTTTTCGGCCCGATACAGGCTGTACCACGGGCACAGGTCGCTTGCCAGCCAGATGGCGGCCGCGCCAAACCCGAGAGACCATACCCCGATCACACGGGCGCGGCGGTCGGCCCGGCGCACGGCGGGGTCCAGCATGGCAAGCAAAAACAGCAGAGCCCCGGCCGCCAGCACAGTGCCGACGGAAAGCGGCATCTCCTGCGTCATGCCGGCTGTGCGGGAGTTTGCGTACCCAATGCCGGAAACGGTATCCATCGGGCCGCCGCCGAACATTGTGAAGATCTGGCCGATCCAGGCGACGCTGTCATACAGGTAGGTTGCATCGTACCGGCCGCTGATCCGGCAGACGCCCTGTATCATGAACTGGGCCAGCGGTACCAGGAACCACAGGTTCCAGACAACCGCCGCACCGGCTGCCTGGAACAGCCGCGGCAGCACCGGTTTGCGGAAGGTGCGCTTTGCCATCGCCAGGCAAAACACCAGGCTGAACAGCCCGGCCATCAGGGTGGTCAGCAGGTGGGTTTGCAGCAGGCCGGAAAAACCGACCGCCAGCGCGGCCCAGGCCGGAATGCCGCCGCGCTTTTTTTCCGCAGGCGCGGGCTCGGTATAAATGCGCCAGAGTCCGTAGACGACAACCGGCAAAAACAGCATGGCCGAATATTCACCGACCGATGCGCGCACATACACGCAGGTCAGCCGATAGAACGAAAGAGTGTAAAGAGCCGTGCCAAGCAAAGCCAGCCCTTCACTGCCGAGCATCCGCCGCAGCACATACCGGGTGACAAGCGCGGTTGCCAGCGTGATGGCCGCTACATAAAGCTGATAGACGCTGTAAAGCGGGAAGCCCAGAATCCGCAGCACGGCGGCCGGGTACAGCAGCAGATCGGCATACATCAGGCTGAAGGCATAGCCGCGGCCTTCCAGCAGGTCCGGGTTGACCCGCACCGGGAACTGCCCGCTGAGCAGCCCCGCCTTAAGCCCTTCGATCCGGCTCAAATGTGCGCTGAGGTCGTGGCCGAAGGTCAGGTACCCGAGCGCAAGCGGCAGGCAGGCCAGCAGAACAATGCCGGCAACGGCCACCGCGCTGTACCGCCCGCGCAGGCTTTTGACAGGGAATGGCAGCACCCGCACGGCCAGCAGCACAGCCCAGTCAGCCAGTAAAAAGAAGACAAGCGCGGTTAAAAAGTGGACATAGGCGAAGGAATGGGTCGGCACAATCTCGACCCCGGTGATGAAAATCGCCTCGCCCTCACCGCAGTCGGCATAAAACTGCAGCTGCGCGGTTTCGCAGCCGTGTTCCATCCAAAGGGTGAAACTTGCGCTGGTGTAACCGGGCGGCAGCACGGTGTCGTCATATTGCGCGGTGGGCATGATCTCATCCAGGAACTGCACCCGCCCGGGTTCGCCGTCGTTGACATAATGCACAACAACCTGGTAACTGCCGGGTTCCAGGTCAATCCACCGGGTCGTCGCAAACTGGCCGGTAAAATTCTCGACATGGGCGCCGCGCTCATCGTTGAGCGCCTGTTCGGCATAGGGGATGATCCGGTCGGGGCCGATTGTGTCGGCGGTGCCGGCGCGCCAGTCAAGCGCGAGCCTGCCGAACAGGAACACTAGTTCGGCCGCAAACAGCAGCCACAGCCACCAGTATCTGCGCTGGAGAAGGGGTTTCAGCTGTTTCATACCGTCCCTCCCTGCGCAACATCGCCGCGGGTGCGCTGCCAGTATTCGCCCATGCTCGCGCCGGGCCGGCCGGTGACTTCATCGGCCAGGTAGGCAGTCAGGCCGTCGGCCGAAGGTGTCCAGCTGCGGGCAGCCTCGGCGGTCGGGTATTCAATCTCGGCATAAAAGAACTGCCCGGGCTGGCCGCGGTCCACCTCGTTGACCTCCAGCGTCAGCCCGCCGGAAAGGGCGTAGCTGCGGCGCTCCTTGGCGATCAGCGGCTTGCCGATCAGATCGGCAAGCTGGTTAAACAGCGTTTCTTCCACCTCGGTCTCAATCTCCTGCCGGGCCAGGCCGGTCGGGTCGGGCGCGCCTTTGAAGCACAGCACATACGCCGTGCGCCCGCCGGCCTTTGCCTCGCGCCGGATGCGCACGGTCGGCCGCACGCAGAGGTAGCCCTGGTCCATCTCAAAGGTTTCGGTCAGCGGCAGGCCTTCCGGCCAGCCGGCTACCATCCATTTGCGTTCAATTTCCATCTTTTTGCCCCTCTTATACCAGCACGTCCTTGATCAGCAGTGAAAGCCCGCCGCCGGCATTGTGGATAAATTCAACCGCGTCATCGCTGTTGCAGAGCTCGGCCGGGATCTTGATCTCAATGCCGCGCTCGGTCTTGAAGCTGCGGCGCTCCATCCGCTTGATCCGCGCGGGGGATACGATCATCGTGTCGTCGGGCGTAACGCCGGTCTCGGCCAGCGCCTCCTCAAAGGCAGGCACGGCCAGCGGGTATTGTTCCTCAAGCCGGGTGCGCACATCCTCAACGGCGATTTTGTTGTCAACGGCCTGGTTGCGCACCAGCAGTTCGACCGCCGTCTCGGTGCCGCCGTCAAACGGGGGCACATCGTCGAGGGTTTCAGGCTCGGGGTAGGCTTTCTGCACGGCGGCCACCGCGGTATCGCAGACGGCCTTGAGCTTCTCTTTTTCGGGCAGGGCCTGGGTGCAGCCGAAAACGTTCGAGGAAAGATAGACGTCCTTTTTGTCGTCGAGCGGCCAGCGCTTTTCAATCAGGCGGATCGTCTCGTTCGCGCGGTCGATCAGGGCAGCTTCATCAGCCTTGGGGCTGCCTGGCAGCAGGGTGCGCTGCGGCGCGATCTTGCTGCACTGGCCGTTGCCCAGCACGGTTGTCTGGTGGGTATAGCCGGGGCGGTAGTTCAGTTTGAGCACCGCATAAAACGGCACGCCGTCCATGGTGCAATCGGCCACGGCCAGGTCACCCGAAGGAATGCCCGGGTATTGCAGCTGCTGCTCAAAAATGACGCCGGCGATCCGGCGGGACAAGTCGATGAAATCGCTGTTCTGGCGCATCTCAGCCAAAAAGGCTGAGTCGGGCAGGAACTGGCAGGCTTTGCCCTCGTCACTGGCCCAGGCTTTCTCGATGCAGGCGGTGAAATATTCAAAAAGGTCGGCGTCAAGGTCCATCGGCCGGTCGCTGAGTACCGGTTCCGACGCCCCGGAATCGAGCAGGTGGTAGATCACCTGGTTGAGTTTGACATCCATCCGCAAAGCTCCTTTATCAGCATGTCAAAGAATTGCCGCGCTGCGTCAAGCAGGGCGGCGCTGTGCGCAGCAAAAAGACCCGGGAGGAAGTCTGCATCAAACCGAATCCCGGCCGGCGTTGCCGCCGGCCGCCATGGCGTTTGAACCCTTTGACAGTTTGTGTTGTTGGATTGTTTTCAGTATACCATAATTTGGCCGCAGTGGCTAGGGGATAGACAAGGCCCCCCGGCATAGGATAAGGGGGAAGGCAACCGCCTGTGCAAGAAGCGGGTGTGCCAAACTGCGAAACTTCGCAAAATTCAAAGCCCGCGGCGGTCGGCCTCCGAAACGCGCCTGCGGCCGCGGTTCTTGCACGGCCATTGTTCTTGTGCCGCGCGTTCTCATGCTGCCGGGGCATGGCCGCCCCGTATGCATCGCAAGCCATCGGAGGAAAGGGGGAACCTTTGTATGCATGAATCCAACTGCAAACCCGGCGCACGCAACGCCACCGACCTGCGCCCGGCGCCGCCCGACCCGCTGCGCCCTGCCCCGCCGCATACCCCGCGGTACGATGAAAGCCGCACCGCGCCATCACGCCAGAAATCGGCAAAGGCCTTTTTGGAAGGGCGCAGCCCTGCTGTGATGCAGAGCTACGCCCCGAATGCCCAAGCCGGTGAGGACGGCTGGGTTGAAGACGATGAAACCATCCACCGCCTGATGCGATGGCGGGAAGAAGCCATCTATTGAGAGAAGACCGTGCGGGGCAGGCCGGACTCCGGCGCCCCGCACGGTCTTTTGCGGCAGCATCGGGCGCAGGGCAATTCCCGCTGCGCCGGCCCCGGCGGCAGTGGGTCAGCCGCGGTCCCAGCGCCCGCCCAGCAGGTAATAACCGGCCCAATCCAGCCGACCAAACCGCCGGCTGCCGGTGCGGGCGGCCTCAGCCAGCATCCACAGCAGCGGCAGGCACCGCCAGCGCAGCGGCAGGTAGTAAGGGCTGTAACACTGTTCGGCGCGCATGGTATCCAGCAGCGTTTGCAGCCAGGGGCAGCGCAGCGCGGCGGCGGCTTTGGCCCGGCGCGCAGGTTTGGGGCTGGGGTCGCGCCGCAAAATGTCGGCGGCGCCCTCGGCAAAAACGCGCAGCTCGGCCCGGTGCAGCGGCAGCAGGTCGGTGGCCGGCGCGCCGGCCGCTTCTGCCGCTGCATTGAGCTTTGCAAAATGTTCAGGCCAGATTTCACAGATTTCGGGGTGATACCGGGTGGAAAGCGTACCGTCGTCCCGGCTGCAATCATAGAAAGTCAGCGGGCTTTGGATCACTGCGTAACCGAACCCGGGCGCTTCCTGCCCGAGCAGGGCCAGATAATCCAATACAAATTGTAAATCTTCGCCAAGAGTATACGATTCGTTGAAACTGAGCCGGCGGGCCAGATCCCCCCGGTAGAGCTTGTTCCAAGGCATGCCGATCAAACAGTCAAGCCAAAGCCTGGCCAGTGCGCTTTGGCCGGCAGGTTTGGCGTTTTGCCCGGTGGGCGCGGGGTCGTTGGGGTTGTCGGTGTAATGCCACAGCACAAAGTCGCCGGGTGCGGCGGCCTGGGCGGCCAGCGCGGCGGCCAAGGCGCCGGGGCGAAGCGCATCGTCGCTGTCAAGAAAGACAACATAGGCCCCGCGGCTGCGGCGCAAGCCGGCGTTGCGCGCGCTCGAAACGCCGCCGTCTTCCTTATGGATCACCTGCACCCGCGGGTCGCGGGCGGCGTATGCGTCACAAATTTCGCCGCACCGATCCGGGCTGCCGTCATCCACAAGAATACATTCCAACGCATCGCCGGGGCCGAGCGCCTGGCCCAGCACGCTGCGCACACAGCGGTCCAGCGTGCGTTCCGCGCCCCAAACAGGCACCACCACACTGACACAGCGGTTCATTGCATATCCTCCTGCGGTTTCGGCGCCGGCGCATCTGCGGCTGCCAGGCCTAAAAAGTCGTACACAATCCGCACAAACTCCGCGTAGAAGGTCGGGGCGGAAAATTTCTGCGCGGCTTTGGCGCCGGCGGCGCCCATCTGGGTGCAAAGGTCCGGGTGCTCGCGCAGCATGCGGATGGCCCAGCTGAGCTGGGCGGCAAGTTCCGGCCCGCGGTCAACAAGGACAGCCTGGCTGCCGGCCAGGTATTCCGGCATACCGCCGCTGCGGGTGGCCAGAACCGGCCGGCCGCAGCCCATCGCTTCCAGCCCGACCAGGCCGGCGGCCTCCTCAACCAGTGTCGGCACGCAGACCAGGTCGGCCAGGCGGTAATATTCAGGCAGGCGGTCGTTCGGGACATAGCCGGTGAATTTGACCCGGTCGCCCAGTGCATGGGCCTGCTGCTCCAGTTTGTGCAAAAACGGGCTTTGCTGGGTGCGGCCAAAAAACGGGCTGCCGACGATCAGCAGCTTCACGGCCGGGTCATCCAGCGCGGCGATGGCTTCCAGCAGTTTGTGGATGCCCTTGTCCGGCTCCAGCCGGCCGCAGAACAGCACAACAAAATCCCCCGGCGCAAAGCCCAGCGAGGCGCGCAGCGCCGTATCGGCCGGACCGGGGGTGAACAGGGTGGTGTCGATGCAGTTGTGCAGGATATAGGCCCGCTGGCGGTCCAGCGAGCTTGTGCGCAGGTAATCGTCACGGATGAATTCGCTCAGTGCCAGAATCCCGCCGTAGATCTCATCCATTGTGTGGCTGCAGGCGGTCTGCCCGTGCAGGTGGGCCAGGCAGCGGTTGCGGCCGAACATCCGGCTGATCGCGCTGCACTGGGTCAGGGTGCCGCCCTCGGCCACAATCAGATCAGGAGGGGGCAGTTCCAGCGCAAGTGAAAGCTGTACCTTCTGGTACCAGGGGTCATACGGCGCGGCAATGCCAAAGCAACGCTCAATGAAAACCAGCGGCCAGTACCGCCGCGCGCCCTTGGGCCGGGCGACGTAAAGCATCTTGGTGTGGCGAAAATCGCGGGCCAGGGCCATGGCCTCCGGGTCCGGGATGCTGGCGCAAAGCAGGTCCAGCTGACCGCAGCGCTCATTTTCGCGCAGCAGCCGGGTGACCAGTGTTTCCACCGCGCCGCCCTGCACCGCCGGCACCGGCAGTGCAGGCGGGGGCACCAGCAGCACGCGCGGGCGGCGCGGTTTGGCGGCCGGCAAGCTCAGCAGCGGCACGGCGAACGTCTCCTTTCTGCACGGTTCCGTCCGTCATGGCCGCAAAGCACAGGCCGGGCGCGGCTGCGATGCGGCAAAATGCCGGTGAAACCTTTGTTTTCTGCAGGCACGCGCTGTACCGGTACGGTTACAGGTAACGCGCGGCCAGTGTGTCAATGGCGGAGGGGTTGGCGGCGTACCAGGCGGCGTAATCCTGCCCGGCGGCGGCCACGGTCTGGCCCAGCGCAACCAGGAAGGCGGGAATGTTTTCCCCCAGCATGATGCCGATCTCCCGGCCCATGGTTTCGTGGCCCTGGAGGCTGCAACCGCCCGCAAACAGGGTAAAAGCAGGCTGTGGTCTGCCGTCCCGCACCTTGGCTGCGCCGCGAAAACCGAGCGCCCCGGTCTGGTGGGTGCCGCAGCTGGAAGGGCAGCCTGAAATATGGATCTGGGGCAAAGCGCCGTCAGGCAGGCGGGCTGCGCGCACAGCCGCCACACAATCGGCCAGCAGCGCCTGGGAATCCCGCAGCCCCACCTGGCAGGTGCCGGCCCCGATGCAGGCGACCGAAGTTTCAAACAGGCTGTGGGCGGTATTGCCCTCGGTCATCGCAAGCAGTGTGCGGGCTTCTTCGGCATTCAGGTTCACAAGGTAAGCCCCTTCGTCGGGGGAAAGGCGCAGCTCGGCATCCTGCATGGTTTGCAGAGCGTCGCTGACCTGGCAGAACACCGCAGGGTCGGGCATGCCGCCGATCGGGTGCCAGGCCACGGCATAAAGGCCAGGCTGCTTCTGGGCCAGTACCCGCGGGTGGGCCGGAAGCGATTCATCCGGTACGCCGGTTTTGGTCATGGCTGGCGTTTCGACGCCGGTCAGGGTCAGGTCCTCGGTCTGGTACACTTCGCTCAGTTTCTGGCGGAACGCGGCAGCGTAGGCTTCCGGCCCGCCCAGCGCTTCCTGCATATAGCGGGTGCGTGCCTTGGCGCGGTTTTCATAGTTGCCGTAAGCGCGGAAGGTCAGCCACATGGCCTTGATATAATACAGAATCTGGTCGGGGGCAACCCCTTCGGCCACTTTGACCCCGAGCTTCGGGTTGTTGCCCAGCCCGCCGGCGCTGTACACATCGAAAAGGCCGTCCTCCCGGGCGGCAAAGCCGAGATCGCGATAGGTCGCGTGGCAGAGGTTCTGCGGGGAGGAAGAAAAGCCGACTTTGAGTTTGCGGGGCATCTTTTCAGTATGCAGAAAACACAGCAAATAGGCCCCGGCGGCTTCGGCCCAGGGGGTTACATCCCAGTATTCGGCGGGGTCCGCCCCGGCCAGCGGCGAGCACATTACATTGCGCGGGTAATCCCCGCCGCCGCCCAGCACCACAATGCCGGCTTCCAGTGCGGCTTCCATAATGGCATACAGCGCTTGGGGGGCAAGGTCATGCAGCTGGATGGTCTGGCAGGTTGTGAAATGCAGCCGGCGGAGCTGGTAACGGCGAAGCACATCGGCTACAAAGGCCAGGCGGGGGCCGCTGACCCGCCCGGCCGGCATCCGCAGCCGCAGCATGCTGGCTGCCGCGCCGCGCTGGGCATAACTGCCGAAATAGCCGGAAAAGCCTTTGTAGGCGGCTTTCTCCATCTGCCCGGCATAAAAAGCGTCGGTCTTTGCACGGAATTCATCCAGTTCCGGTTTCCAGGTTTTCGGGTCAAGCGGCAAAGGGGGCGTGGTGTACATAGCGTCCTCACTTTCAGGAAAGGGGCAAAAAAAGAGTTCAGAGCAGCGGGGTAGAGGCTGGGGGGCGCCGCATATGCCAGGCAAAACTTCAAAAACGCGATGGCAGGCGCATCGCATCCAAACTCTAAGCCGGGGCTCTAAACTCTCAAACAGGTCTTCTTGGTGGTGCGGCCGGTCAATTCTTCATTGGGCAAAGCGATTCCGCCGGCATCATCGACCAGCGGGCGGCCGAAAGTTTCTCGGTCATTTTAAGCTGTTTGCAGTTGGGCAGGTAGCTGATCAGCCCCTGCATCAGGAACTGCTCTTTCGAAATGGCCTTGATCAGCCGCGGCGTCGGGTTCTGGCGCACCTTGGCGCACAGGAACAGGTACCGGCGCCAGCACGCGGCGTAAGCGCAATCAATCACGGTGCGGTTGGCCCCGTTTTCCACAAAGAAGCGGTAGCGGTCGGCCAGGCCATCGACCGCATCAAAGGCTTCGGGCTTCATCTCGTTGCGGCAGATGCTGCCCCCGCGCAGCCGGTAGCAGTACAGGTGGTCGGCCAGGCAGACCACACGGTCGCACCGCCAGAACAGCCGGTGGGCGACAAAATCATCTTCATGCAGCCGGCCTTCGGGGTAATGCAGCAGCTTCCAGACCTCGGCGCGGTAGAGCTTGTTCCAGGCCACCGTATAGTAAGTGCCGTTGGGAGAGTAAAAATTGTTGAGCAAATCTTTGCCGACAAACACGCCGGTTGCGGTGGGGTCGGTGTAGCTTGGCGGGTCAAGGCTTGCGCCGTCTTCGGCGACATCCTCCACCGCACAGACAGCCATGTACGCATCATGCGCCTCGCAGGCGTCGTAGAGCTTTTTCAGGTAGTCCGGCCGCAGGATATCGTCTGAATCGACAAACGCATAATACCGCCCGCGCGCGGCGTCAATACCGGTGTTGCGCGCAGCCGAAAGGCCCTGGTTCTCCTGGTGAATCACCCGGATGCGGTCATCCCGGGCGGCCAGCGCATCGCAGAGCTCACCGCAGCCGTCGGTCGCCCCGTCGTCAACAAGGATGACCTCATACGGTTCAGGAAAGCTCGCTTTCTGGGCCAGGATGCTCTGCACACATTCTTCGAGCCAGGGCTTGGTGTTGTAGATTGGTACGATAACGCTCACGGCGATGTGTTCCATGATACTCCCTCATTCAGTGTTCATTCCGGGTTTTGGCCGGTTTCGGGCCGGCAATTCTGCCCCACCCGGCGGCCAGCTGGTAGGTCAGCATCGGGTTCAGGCAGAACAGCGCCGCCCGCAGTTTTTCAAACGCCGGCAGGTGGCGGCAGCGCAAAATATCAGGCAAAATGGCGGTAAGGTGCGCTTTGTGGGGCGCAAAGGCGGGTTGCAATTCCTTCAGGTTCCCGGCTGCGCCGGCCAGGCAGGTGAAATGGTAATATGCCCGCCAGTACCATGCGACAGCCCAACGGTAGATATCAGCCGAACCGGGCCGTGCTGCAAAATACTGAAGCCAGCCCCAGTACATCCGCAGGTCATCCAGCTTGCGCGGCGGAAAGCTGGCGGCGTCGGTCATCTGGCCGCGTCGGGTGCGGTAATGGTACAGCACATCAGGCAGGCAGACCGCACGCTCGCCTTCAAACACAAGGTGCAAAACGCTCGCGTCATCACCAAAGAACATGCTCTCATCATACCGCACCCCTTTGTCGCGGAAGGTGCGGATGTCAAACAGCTTGTTCCAGCTCAGCGGGCCGTAAAAACTGCCTGTCTGGAAGGTTTCAACCAAAAGGTCCTCGGCGTCGCGCACGCCGTGGGTGCGGATGGCAACCTCCCGCCCCGGGATCGGGCGGTCGTCCTCATCAATCGCGTCGCCGGTGCAGGCGGCAATCCGCACGCCGGTCGCCTGGATGGCGTTGTACAGCCGCTCATACATATCGGGCTCAATCAGGTCGTCTGAATCGACAAAGCCGATGTAGGCGCCGCGGGCGTTGTCCAGCCCGACATTGGCGGCCGAAGCCGGTCCGCCGTTGGGCTTGTGAAAAACCCGGATGCGCGGATCTGTCCGGGCAAGCCGGTCGCAGAGTTCCCCGCAGCCGTTGGGGCTGCCGTCTTCCACAAGCAGCAGCTCAAAATCGGTAAAGGTCTGGGCCAGAATGCTCTGCACCGTGCGGGGCAGGTAGTCCCGCGCGTCGTAGACGGTGGTCACGATGCTGATCGTCGGCGTCAGCGGCATGGGGAAACTCCTCTCGATACAAGTTTACCAGTTTTCCGGCTTTTTTGCAATGCAGCCGGGCCGGACCGGCGAAAAAAACAGGGGCTCGGCGGCTCAGCCGCGCCGCAGCGCGGCCAGAAGCCGGTTTTTGCAGGCGGTATACCCGGCCAGTACCCCGGGCAGGCGCAGGCCCAAACAGAACCGGTAGGGCAGCGCGGCCAGACGGTGCGGATCGGTCCGCAGCCGGCCAAGCAGCGCGGCGTGGGCTTCGGCATCCGCAAAGATCCGCCGGAACAGGGCCCGGCGGGCCGAAAGCGGCATCCGGCCAGGGCGGCCTGTCAGCAGGTCGTACTGGTTAAGGGCGGCCTGCACCCGGCTTTGGCGCAGCAGGGCTTCGCGGCCGGCGGGCGGCCAGCCGGCGCCGGCCAGCAGCCGGGCAAGAGCGGGGCGGTTGCCGGCTTCGGCGTCAAGCAGGTCTGCGCGCAGCGAGCGGGACAGACTTCCGACAATCTCATCATGCTGCCTATAGTATACACCCGGCAGGCAACAAATGGCAGGGGAAATGTGTGAAAAATGCAAAAAATCCAGGTTAAAACGCACATCCTCGTTGACGGCAAGGGTTTCGTCAAACCGTAGCCCGGCCGCCCGGATCACAGCGGCTGAAAACAGCTTGGGGTAGGGCGCGGCCAGATAACCGGTTTCAAACAGCAAAGGGCCAAGCGCATCGCCAAGATCGGTCAGCCTGGCATAGGCCCCCGGCGCAAGCGGGCAGGGCACGGGCCCGCTTGTGCGTTCCATGCCGAACAGCACAAGGCCGGGGCACCGAGCCAGGGCATCGGGCAAAGCGGCCCAAAGCCCCGGCAGCAGTTCGTCATCGGCATCCAAAAACAGCACCCAATCGCCCTGCATCGCCGCAAGCCCGGTGTTGCGGGCTGCGGCCGCCCCGCCGTTTGGACGGTGCAGCGCCGTGATACGCGGATCACCTGCCGCAAGCGCATCACAAAGCGCGCCGGTTTCATCGGGGCTTCCGTCGTCCACAAGCAGCAGCTGCAGGGTATTTGGCGCGCCGTGCAGTGCGCTTTCCACCGCCCGGCGCAGCGTAGCGGCGGCTTTGTAACAGGGAATGATGACGGTGATGGCGGGCAGGCTCATGGGCGGCGGGCCTCCTCAATCAAGATTGCGCGGTAGATCGCCTGCAGCTGCGCGGCGTTGGCGGCGGGATCATGGGTGGAAAGCGCCCGTTTGCGGGCCGCCGCGCCAAGCGCCGCGCCTTCATCGGGGCTGGCCAGCACGGCGGCGACGGCATCGGCCAGTGCGGCGGGGTCTCCGGCCGCGGCGTACAACCGGCCCTCGGTTCCGTCGGCAAGAAGGTCGGGGATACCGCCCACCCGGCTTGCAACGCAGGGCAGGCCAAGCAGCATCGCTTCCCCCAGGCTGTTCGGGCTGTTTTCGCTGAAAGAGGGCAGCAGGTAACAGTCGGCGTCGAGATAGGCCTGCCGCATGGCGGATTCCGCAAGCGGGCCGGTGTAGTGCACGCAGTCGGCCACGCCAAGCTGCCTGGCCAGCCGCCGGCAGAAGGTCTGGTAGGGGAACATCCGCGCAATGACCGGGCGCAGCAGCGGCCCCTTGTCCAGCGGCGGCCAGCCGGCCACATCCAGGGTCAGCCCCGGCCAGCGCCTGCGCAGCGCGGGCAGGGCGGCCAGCGCGGTATGCAGGTTTTTCAGCGGGTAGTTGCCCTGGGTCATCAGCAGCCGGGGCGCAGCGCCAAAGGTGCGCGGCGTCCAGCACGCGCCGGTGTAAAACCCGGGGCGCAGCGTTTCATTGCAGGGGTAATAGCGCGCAGCCGGCGCCATCCGGGACACAGCCGCGCGGTCAAATGCGGTGCGCCCGGTCACATATCGTGCGTTTTGCAGCAGCGCGGCCTCGCTTGCGGCCAGCGCGTCAAAATTTTTCTGCGAAAGATCCAGCAGCGCGCCGGGCACAACCCGGTTGATGGCATGCTCGACCGGGCCGGCCTTGCGGTAACGGTCGGGCACGCCGTCCAGCAGGTGGGCGGCGCAGTCAGCCATAACGCCCTGTATGCCGACAAGCGCCGGCACCCCGGCGGCGAGTGCGGCTTTGTGCAGCGCGGCGGCGGCCGGATATTCGGTACCCCAGATATGCACCAGGTCAAAACCGCCTTCCCGCAGCAGCTTGGAAAAGGCGGCGCCGAGCATGTTCGGCCCGGCGTTCAGGACCCGGTAGCGGATCCCTTCCGCCGCACCGGAAGCCGGCGCGGCAAGCCGGGCGTCAACGCTGCAGATGGTCAGCGCCGGGGCGTTGGGCAAAGCGGCCA
>URKR01000033.1 GCA_900548355.1 uncultured Oscillospiraceae bacterium | reverse complement strand
CGCCGCAGGTCACAATTGCGGCCGATCGGCTGCGCCGCGCCGGCGAATACCCCGCCGGGCGGCTGCCGGCCACGGTGGCGGAAGGCCGCGCGGTGTTTGCACCGCGCGGGGGCCAAAGCGCGCCGGCGCCGGCCCCTGCGCCGGCCCCCGCGCGTGAGACGGTGGCCGAGTTCCGGGATGTGGAGGTTTCGTACCGCAGCGTCAAGGGCGCGCCGCACAAGGTCTACAGCCATCTCAACCTTTCGATCCATAAGGGGGACAAGGTCGCGCTGATCGGTTCCAACGGCGCGGGCAAATCCACCATGATGAAGATGCTTGTCGGGCTGCTGCGCCCCGCCGCCGGCGAGGTGTGGCTCAACGGGCGCAGCCTGCGCGGCGTCAAACCGGAAGGGCTTTCCCGCGAGGTTTCGATGGTCTACCAGAACCCTGAGGATATGTTCATCCAGGACTCTGTGGAGGCTGATATTGCGTATGCCATGCAAGTGCGCGGCCTGCCTGACGCCGAAGCCCGCACCGAAGCGCTGCTGGAGCGGTTCCGCCTGCGCGAGCTGCGCGGGCGGGACGGGCGGCTTTTGTCCGGCGGGCAGATGCGCCGCGCGAGCCTCGCAATCGGGGTCGCGCTTGACCCCGGCATCCTGCTGCTCGACGAGCCGACCGCCAACCTTGATATTGCGACCCGGCGCGAAATCCTGCGCACGCTGGACGAGATGAAACAGATCACCGAGACCGTCGTCATCGCAACCCACGATATGCAGCTTGTCTGCGAGTGGGCGGAGCGGGTTGTGGTGCTGTGCGATGGGCAGGTCGTTGCGGACGGCCCGCGGGACGCTATTTTCGGCGATGCGGCGCTGCTTCGCCGGGCCGGCATCCGCCCGCCCGAGATTTTCACGATGGGAACGGCGCTTGACCCGAACGCCCGCTGCTACACGGTCGATGCATTTCTTCAACGTTTTACCGGAAAGAAGGCCACGGCATGAAGACGATGGAAAAGCTTTCAGAAAATTTGTACGACAAAATTTCGTTGGATTTTCTGCGCAACCAGGTACTGAAAAACGCCTACGGCAACAACGATACGCTGATTGCCGGGATGGACCCGCGGATGCTGCTGGTTTGGTATCTCTTTTTCGGGTTGGTTCCCTGGTTTGTCAACGATCTGCCGTTTTTGATCGGCTGTTTTCTGCTGGTCATGGCCACCACCTGGCTGGCCCATGTAGCCGGGCTTGTGCTGGCGCTGTTCGCCGTCGGGGTTTTCACCCAGACCGGGTACCTGCTGCTTGTCACGCTGCTGTTCGGCGGCAACGCTTCGGCGGTTGTGCCGCTGCTGGTCCTGACGCTCAAGGTAGCGACGGTATCGCTGGCTTCGATCACGATCTTTTCCGGCCTGGACCCTGACCAGCTCGCCAACGGGCTGATGTGGTACGGCTGCCCGGAGCGGCTCTCCTTCTCCATCTCCTACGCATACCGGATGCTGCCGCTGCTGCTGGAAGAGTTCCAGAACGTGCTGCTTTCCTACCGGCTGCGGGGCAACCCGCCGGCGCATGAAACGCTGCCCGGCAAGGTGCGGTATTTGGCGTATGAGGTACAGGTCATCATCCAGTCCTTCTACCCGCTTATGCTCAACACAGCCAAGCGCAGCCGCACCACCGTTGAAGTGCTGGAACTGAAAGGGTACCGCTATGCCGCCGTCAACAAGGAGGTCAAAAAGCTCAAGCTTTCCCACCTGAAACTTTCGAACAACGATCTGCTCTTTTTGGCCGTCTCCTTTTTATGGGTGGCTGTCACCATCCTGGTTTCCACAATCTTGTAAAGGGGGCGCACACCATGTATCTTGACTTTCACACCCATGGCAAGCTGGCCAAATATCTGCCTTTTTCCATTCCTTACACCCAGTGGCTGCTGGGCGAAGCGCACAGCGCGGGGCTGGACGCCATCTGTCTGACCGAGCACTTCAACACCCAGCAGTTTGACGAAGTCTACGGCTATATTGCCGCCGCCGGCGACCGCTGCGGCGACGCCTTTGTCTTTGGCGGGCTTAAGGTATTTCCCGGGATGGAAACCGATATTGCCGAAGGCGGGCACATCCTTTCAATCGGCCCGATGGACGCCATCCGGGAGCTGAACCGCCGGCTGGAACCCTACAAGCAGCGCGGACAGTTTTTGCCCTTTGCCGCGCTGGCCCGCCTGTTTGACGAATACCCGGTTCTGGTCGGCGCCGCCCACCCCTTCCGTGAAGGCGGCCATATCCCCGACCTGCCCGACGACCAGCTGGCCCGGTTTGATTTCATCGACCTCAACGGCAAGGACATCGCCGAAAACCGCGTGCGCATTGAACGGCTGACCTACGGCTTAGGCCACCAGCTGGGGATTCCGGTCGTGGCGGGCAGCGACACCCACCAGGCCACCCAGTACGGCTGCATCCGCACACGGTTTGACCGCGATGCCGCAAGCTTTTCTGCACTGTATGAAGAGATGCGCGCGGGGCGGTACGAAATCACCATCCACCCGGAAGCCGCCTTCAAGGTCAGGACAGCCGGCATTCTCAAGCGGGCGCTCAAAGAGGTGCACGCTTTGGGCGGGGATTATGTCGGGGTGCTGCTCGGCCAGGGCGAAACCCCGGCCGTGCTTGCCGCCAAACAGCGTGCCGCCGGCTGAAAAAACAGGATGCGCACAGACCGTCTCTGTGCTACAATAGAGCCAGCCCCCCGTTCTTCCGCGTTCGAAAGACGCGGCGGGGCCGGCTCTGTTTTGTATTTTTCCCAAGGAGACGCCTATGCCGATCACCTTTCCCTCCATGCCGGACAAACTCACCGCCAATGAGGCGGCTTTGCTGGAGTTTATCAACCAGCACAGCGACCGGTTCCTCTTTTTGAGCATTGCGCAGCTCGCCGAGACCCTCTCCATGTCGGAGGCGACGGTCTCCCGCTTTGCGCGCCATGTAGGCTGCCGGGATTTCAAGCACCTCAAACAGGTGGTGCTGGCCCAGACGCAAACCCGCACCGGCCCGGCCGACAAACTGGCCGCTACCCTGGCCGAAGGGGACGGGGCCCCGCTTCCCCACTGGCTGGAACAGCAGCGCTATTGCCTGGAAAAAACCGAAGCGCTGCTGGACCCGGCAGAGTTTCACCGCGCCGTACAGGCCATTGTCGAAGCGCGGCGGGTCTTTGTGTATGCCAAAAACGCCTCGCGCTCCATGGCTGAACTGCTCCGGTTTCGGCTGCGGCGGATCGGCGTCGATGTCCGGCTGTTGGCCGGGGCCGGCAACGAACTGCTGGAAGGGCTGGCTGCGGCGGGCCCCGGCGATCTTGTGGTGGTGTTCAGCTTCTCCAAGCGCAGCACCGAGGGCGCGATCCTGCTGGACTGGCAGCGCGAGGCCGGCTACCGCACGCTGCTCTTTACCGGCCAGCTTTCTCCTCTGCCGGACCCGCAGCCCGACATTCGGCTGTTCGTCTACCGCGGCGAGGCAAACGAATATCACTCCATGGCTGCGCCGGCCGCCATTGTCGATGCGCTGGTGCTCGGCGTATCGGCCAAGCTTGGCGACCGGGCGGTGGACCGGCTGGCCCGGCTGCGCGCGCTCAAACAGCGGTACACAAACCCTTGATTGCCGCTTGCCCTGCCCGCCCGGATGCGGTACAATGCAGGTAGAGATATTCTACCTTATTATGAATATAAGGAGGTTCCCATGCCAAGAAACGTTCGCAAACGGCCACTGAGCGGCACCGCCGACCCCGCCCCGCGCCCGTATGAAGCCGCCAACGCCAGCCTGGCACGCCGCGCCGCGACCGAAGGTTTTGTCCTGCTGGAAAACAAAAACAACCTGCTGCCGCTTTCCCCCAAAGCCCCGCTTGCGCTGTTCGGCGCCGGCGCCACCCACACCGTCAAGGGGGGCACCGGTTCCGGCGATGTGAATGAGCGGGCCAGTGTTTCGATCCGCCAAGGTCTTGTGGAAGCCGGATTTTCGCTGACAACCGACCAATGGCTGGACGACTGCGAAGCCCGCTATGCCGCCGCCCGCCAGGCCTGGAAACAGGAAGTTTTGGCCGACGCCCGCGTGCGGGAGCAGGCCGGCGAGCTCAGCGCCTTTTTCATGGCGTATTCGACCCGGCCGTTTTTGCTGCCGGCCGGCGGCGATGTATATGCCACCGAGGCCGAAGTTGCGGTGTATGTGCTGGCCCGGGTCGCCGGCGAAGGCGCCGACCGGCAGGCCGGCCCCGGCGATTATGCGCTCAGCGCCGAGGAACACGCCCAGCTGGCCGACCTGTGCCGGCTGTACCGCCATGTGGTGCTGCTCATCAACGCCGGCGGCGTGGTCGATCTTTCCTGCCTGGATGAGTTTCCTGCCATTGAGGCGGTGCTCGTCATCTCCCAGCCCGGCATGGAGGGCGGCCGTGCCGTGGCAGATGTGCTTTCCGGCGCCGTCAACCCGAGCGGCAAGCTGACCGACACCTGGGCCTTTCGCTATGCCGACTACCCGAACGCCGCCACCTTCTCCCACAACAACGGCAATGTGGAGCAGGAAATTTACCAGGAAGGGCTGTATGTCGGCTACCGCTACTTCGACAGTTTTGAGATTGCCGTGCGGTACGGGTTCGGTTTTGGCCTGAGCTACACGGAGTTTGAACTTGACGGCGCACAGGTCGCCTGCGCGGCCGATGGCACGGTCCTTGTCAAGGTAGCGGTGACCAACGCCGGCAAGCGGGCCGGGCGGGAGGTTGTGCAGCTTTACGCCGGCCTGCCCGACGGCAAACTGGAAAAGGAAGCCCGCCGGCTCATCGCCTTTGCGAAAACCGGCCTGCTGGCTCCCGGCGAAACCGAGGTTCTGACCCTTTCGTTCGGGCCTGAATGCCTGGAAAGCTATGACGAAGTGGCGGCCGCCTGGATTCTGGAACCCGGTATTTACGGGCTGTATCTCGGCGATTCGCTGGCCGAAAGCAGACTTGTCGCCGCGCTGGATCTGCCCGCCGCCAAGATCCTGACCAAAACCGAAACCATCTGCCCGCCCGAAGCGCCGGTGGAAACCCTGTGCCTGCCTGCCAACCGCCGCGCGGCGCGGTATGCCGCCATGTGCCTGGCAGCCAAAGGGGTGCCGGTGCTGCCGTATGACCTTTCGGCGGTTGCACCCCGGATTGTCAGCTACAGCACCGATGAAGCGCCTGACGAGGCCAGCCGCCTGGTGGATGCGCTGAGCGTGGACCAGCTTGTCTGCCTGGCGACCGGCGAGCCGAGCAAGGGCCAGGGCGCCGAAGAAGCCGGCGAAACAGGCGGCGCGCTGGGCAGCGCCGGGGCCGCGGTGCCCGGTTCGGCGGCGGAGACAAGCAGCGCCGCCCTGGCCGAAGGCGTGGCGCCGCTTGTGCTGGCCGACGGCCCGGCCGGGCTGCGGCTGACCCAGACCTATTACCTGCAAGACGGCAAACCCCAGCCGACGCCGATGTCGCTCGGGCTGGAGCACGGCCTGCTCTATGACGGCCCCGCCCCGCAAGGGGAGGCCCGTTACCAATACTGTACCGCCATGCCGGTCGGCACGCTGCTGGCCCAAAGCTGGGACCTTGCGCTGCTGCGCGCGGTGGGCGACGCCATCGGGGCCGAGATGGCGCTGTTCGGGGTGGATCTCTGGCTGGCGCCCGGCATGAACCTGCACCGCAACCCGCTTTGCGGCCGCAACTTTGAATATTTTGCCGAAGACCCGCTGCTGTCCGGCCGCTGCGCCGCCGCCATCACCCAGGGCGTGCAGCGCCGCCCCGGCCTGGGCGTTACCATCAAACATTTTGCCTGCAACAACCAGGAAGACAACCGCATGGGTTCAAACAGCATCCTGACCGAGCGCTGCCTGCGGGAGCTCTACCTCAAAGGGTTCGAAATTGCCGTGCGGGAAGCCCGCCCCCGCGCGATTATGACAAGCTACAACCTGATCAACGGCGTGCATGCGGCCAACTGCTATGATTTGTGCACCAAAGTGGCCCGGTGTGAATTCGGCTTCACCGGCCTTATCATGACCGACTGGACAACCACCAACATCGACGCCACATGCACGGCGGCCGGCTGCATACTGGCCGGCAACGATGTCGTGATGCCCGGCATGGCGATGGACCACGCAAGCATCCGCGCCGCCCTGGCCGACGGCAGCCTGACCGAAGCCCGGCTGCGCTGGTGCATCACCCACCTGGTGCGGGTGATCCTGCAGTCCGACCGGTACGAATAACGATTTGCGCTGCGCGAAATTCCAGTTGGTCTATTCTTCTCTTGTTCTACATTTTGTATTTTTCTTCTCTCTCTTTTCTGTGCAGGGGGGTCCCCGGCCAACGGCCGGGGGCTCCCCTGCTCCTGTATCGGTTTGTTTCTTTCGGCCCGGCGGCAGGGCGCCTTTTGCCCGCCTGCGTCTGTGCGTTTGCCGATGAATCTGGTATACTAAAAAAGAGAACCCCGTCTTTCCCATGATTCATACAGAAAGCAGGTGGCAACATGCGGCGGCTGCATCTGAAATATTGGCACAAAACCTATCTGGCCTCGCTTGCGCTGGCGGCGGGGCTGCTGGCGGCGCTGTTCGCGGTGCTGCAGATCAGCTGCCGGCAGAGCTTTGCCGCCCGGGTGGACGAACTGCTGACCCGCCAGCACGCGCTGGTCACGACGGTGGCCGAGGATACCGCCGCCGTGCTGGCCAGCCGGCCCGACGCGCTGGCCCAGCTGTGGTCAAACCACGGCCAGAGTGCCCGCGGGCAGGGGCTGGGGCTCGGCATCTTCCGCAACGGGGAGGCCGTCTATTCCAGCCTGCCCACCGCCGAGCCGCTGCCCGAAATTACCACCCTGGTTGCCGGCCAGCGCAGCTGGCAGGTGCGGATGGTGGAGGGCAGGCACCTGTTTTACGCCACGACCGCGCTGGCCGGCGACCTGATCGGCTACACCATCACAATGACCGCCCCGATTGAGGATTTTTACACCGAATGGCAGCGGATCGCCGCGGTCTGCGCCGGGCTGGGCACGGCTGCGGCCGGGGCGTTTGCGCTGGGGCTGTATCTTGTGCTGCGCCGGTTAAGCCGCCCACTGCAAACCCTGACCGAAGCCGCCCGCAGCATGGCCGGCGGCGATTACACCCGCCGCGCCACCACCCCCGGCGCGCCGCGCACCGACGAAGTCGGCGAACTGGGCCGCGCGCTGGACGAGCTGGCCGCCACCGTCGATGCCCAACTCAAGACCCTTTCAGCCGAAGCCGAGGCCAAGCAGCGGCTGGTGGACGACCTTTCGCACGAGATGCGCACCCCCTTGACCGCGATCGGCGGCTATGCCGAATACATCCAGCGCGCCGACCTGCGCGGGCCCGAATTGCAGGAGGCGCTGGACACGATCCGGTTCGAGAGCGGCCGGCTTTTGAACCTTTCACAGCAGCTGGTGCGGCTTTCGGTGCTGCGGCAGGAACCGCCCGAACTGACCGAGCAGGACGCCGCCGCCCTGCTGCGCCGCGCCGCGAAAGCCCTGCGCCCCAAAGCCGCGGCACGCGGTGTCGCCCTGCACTGCGAAACGCCCGAAGCGCTGCCCGCGATCCAGGGCGAGGCCGCGCTGCTTGAAAGCCTGGTTGTCAACCTTGGCGACAACGCGATCAAAGCCTGCGCAGCGGGCGGGACGGTCACGCTGGCCGGCGCGGCGGCGGCCGACGGCGGCTGCGCGCTGACCGTGACCGACAACGGCCGCGGCATGGACGCCGGTACGCTGGCCCGGATCGGCCAGCCGTTCTACCGCGCCGACAAAGCCCGCGCCCGGGCCGAGGGCGGGGCCGGGCTGGGGGTGGCGCTCTGCCGCAGCATCACGGCGGCGCACGGCGCACAGCTGCAGTATGAGAGCGAACCCGGCCGCGGCACCCGCGCGACCGTGACCTTCCCGCCCGCCGCAGCTTTTACAACTTCGCAACAAGTTGGTGATAAGACTGTGATACGCGAGGGGTAGGATAGAGGTAACGAAGGGAGGTACACCCATGAATCGTCGTTTTCTTTCCGTCCTTCTCGCGCTCTCCTTAACCGCCTGCACGGCCGGGTTCGGCAGCGAGCCGACGGTGGCCGAGGACGTCGTCGTCTCCGGCACGCCCTCGGCGGCCGAGCGCACCCTGGCCGAAGCGCCGCTGCCCGACTACACGGCGCTGTATACAGCGGATTACCACGGCGGCACCCGCACCCGGCGCGACGACCGCCCGATCCTGGCGGATTCGACCGACGCCGACGGCCGCAAGACCGGCGAAGGGATGATTGCGCTGACCCCGCCCGGCTTGACCGAACTTTCCTGGGACGACGCGCTGCAGCGCGGCATCCTGCTCTATTCCGAGGCCGGCTACCCGCTCGAGGATGTCGAGAGCTGGACGGTGACCTACACCGCGGCCGAGCTGAGCGAAAAGATCGGCCTGCGGCCGTTCTACTCAGTCTATATCGAGAGTGGCGACGCCTGCGAAATCCGGTTTGATTCCACCACCGGCATGCTGCAATACCTGCAGGTCTGGCCGTCCCGTTCCCACGTCTTTGATGCGCTGGCCTGCGGCGGCGCGGTGGCGGACGAGGGCCTTGCGCTGCTGGATACGCTGGCCGCCGGCGGCGAACCCGACGACGCGGCCTGGGCGGCTTTCTGGCAGACACCGGTCGGAACCGTGTGGCGCGAGGCCGCAAAGTTCTCCGGGAACGTTGCCATCCTCAACACTTTGTCGGAGAGCGACATCGCCCCCTATGAAGCCGCCTGGCCCGCCTACCGCGACGAGCAGGCCGCCTGGCGCGAGACCGAAGGCCCCGAACTGGCGCGGGATTTTCTGGCCGCCGGCAACCTGACCGCGACGAGCACCGGCGCCGGCGTCCGGGGCGGCGAGCTGCCCGAAACCTGGCGTGCCTTTGCCGAGGACTGCCTGACCCTGTCCAACGCCGACCCGGTCGTCACCTACACCTGGGGCGCCAGCGACCAGCAGCGCTGGCTGGTCTCTGTCGACGCCATCACCCACCAGGTGCGCAGCGCCTGCATCACGGACCCCGACCCGGTTCTTAAACAGGAAACGCGGGAGTATCTGGCCTACCAGGCGGACAACCCCGACAAGGTCTACTGGGAGGAAACCGACGGCGGCTGGGTGGAGGTCATCGAGCTTGAGGACGGCCGGACGGTTCCCGACCTGTCCGACGCGCTGCACGATGCGGCGCAGGCCATGCTGGACTACCAGCGGGCGCTGGCCGACGGCGAGCTTGCGGTCGTCCGGCTGGACGACGGCGACTACCTCTCCATCGCCCTCGACGATCCACGGGTCGATGCGAAGCTCCGCGCCGGCGAAACCGCCGAGCACGCGGCTTACCGCGTGCTGGAGGAAAGCCACGACGCCGTGGCCGATCTGATCATCGCCCTCTCCGAAAAGCAGGCCGTCCTCGACGCCGCCCTCTCCGCCAAACCGCAAGCCAGCGACCCGTAAAAGCGTTTTTCCCAACAGATGCCGCCCCCAAAACCGTCCAACCATCCCCCATTTCACAAGGAGGTGCCCCCATGACCCGTCGTTTTCTGCTTCCCTTCTGCGCGCTGCTCTGCTTAACCGCCTGCACAGCCAGTTTCGGGATGGCCCCGACACTCGACACCGATCTTGTCGAACCCGGCGCCGTCAGCGCCGTGCAGGCCGCGATTGAGGAGGCCGATTTCCCGCCGTATACGGCCTGGGTGGCCGAAGATCTGTGGGTGCCGGTCGATCTGACCGGCGCGGCCCCGGCCGGCGGCCTTTCGGCGGAGGAAACCGCCGCCTTTGACACGGCACTGCGCCGCGGTGTCCGGCTGATTCGGGAGAGCGGCGGCGCGCCGGAAGGCGAATGGCGGGTTGTGCTCTACCCCGCCGCCCTGACCGAACCGGCCGGCGCAGACCCGATGTTCGAAATCCGCCACATCGCCGAAAACGAGCGCCGAACCCTCTGGCTGACCCCGGACGGCACGCTCGCCTATTTCTTCGTCAACAGCGATTACGCCACTCTTTGCCCGCGCTGGCGCGACCTTGTGTGCAGCTGTGGCGGCCGGCTGGACGAAGCGCTGACAGACAAGCTCAAAACCGGCAGCCCGCTGACCGAGGCCGAGCGCGAGACCGCCGCCGAAGCCTGGGCCGCCTATGCCGCGGAGCGCAACGCCTGGCTGGCCGGCGTGCCCGCCGCGCTCGAAAGCCCCCTGGCCGCCGTCGGGATCGAGATTGCCGAGGTAACCCCATATACCAAGGCGGGCAATGTCTCGGCCGGGTTGCCCGCGGCGATGTCCGACCTGCCGCTGCATTGCTCCACGGCGCTCGGGGATTGGGCAATGTCTCACTTCCGCGTGGTAGATGAAAACGGCGACAGCTGGATCGTCTCGGCCGACCTGCTGCGCGGCCACATCGAGATGATGATCCGGGAGCCGGAGCTCGGCATGAACCTCGAATTTGAGGACGGTCGGCTCGTGACCGAGGGCGTCTCCCCGTTTTTCCGCGCCGTCTGGGAACGGCGCTGGGTACAGATGTAACCATCAACCGCATATTCCCCCAACCGCGGGCAGGCACTGCCCGCGGTTTTGTCATTTCTGACAAACCACACAAAATTGTGTTTGTAACCTTGTGCTTGTATACACTTTCCTTGCGGGGCTCAATTCGTTTATAATGTTTGTATACAAGGGGTGCGGCAGCGCCCCGGCGACAGGAGGTTTTTTCCCGATGGATATCCGCTATTCCTGCAACCAGCGCGACTTCAAGCGCTACACCACCCAGGAAACCCGCGATGAGTTCCTGATTACCGGCCTGTATAAGGCTGACGAAGTCGTGGCGGTTTACAGCCATGTTGACCGTATGGTTACGCTGGGCTGCATGCCGGTGGGCGAAGAAGTCCCGATCGACAAGGGCATCGACGTCTGGGCCAACTTCGGCACCCGGTATTTCCTCGAACGCCGCGAGATCGGCATCTTCAACATTGGCGACGGCGCCGGCACCATCACGGCCGACGGCGTGGCCTACCACCTCAACTACAAGGACTGCCTGTACATCACCCAGGGCACCAAGACCGTCACTTTCAAGAGCGACGATCCCGCCAAGCCGGCCAAGTTCTACATGGTCTCCGCCCCGGCCCACTGCCGGTACGAGACCAAGCTCATCACGATCGAGGACGCCGCCAAGCGCCCGCTGGGCAGCCTTGAAACCTGCAACAAGCGCACGATCAACCAGTTCATCCACCCGAGCGTGCTCAAGACCTGCCAGCTCTCGATGGGCATGACCTGCCTGGAACCCGGCAGCAACTGGAACACAATGCCCAGCCACACCCATGAACGCCGGATGGAGATCTACACCTACTTTGAAGTGCCGGAGGATCAGGTCGTTTTCCATATGTGCGGCGAACCGCAGGAGACCCGCCACATCGTGATGCACAACTACGACGCGGTCATCAGCCCGTCCTGGAGCATCCACAGCGGCGTCGGCACCTCGAACTACACCTTCATCTGGGCCATGGGCGGCGAAAACATGGAATTCGACGACATGGACAACATCGCCACCACTGACCTGCGCTGAAAACGGCGCTCCGCTTTGCTTCCCCGCCATCGCCGGCGTTTGCCGGCTCTGGCGTTCGGATAGTCCGTTACATACAACATTAGGAGGTTTTCACAATGTCTGTTTGCACTCCGAAATCTTTTGATCTGACCGGCAAGATCGCGCTGATCACCGGCGCTTCCTACGGCATCGGCTTCGCGATCGCGACCGCGATGGCCAACTGCGGCGCTACCATCGTCTTCAACGACATCAAGCAGGAACTCGTTGACAAGGGCATGGCGGCCTACAAGGAAGCCGGCATCGACGCCCACGGCTATGTCTGCGACGTCACCGACGAGGACGCCGTCAACGCCTTCATCAAGCAGGTGACCGAGGAAGTCGGCCACATCAACATCCTGGTCAACAACGCCGGCATCATCAAGCGCATCCCGATGTGCGAGATGAGCGCCGCCCAGTTCCGCCAGGTCATCGACGTTGACCTCAACGCCCCGTTCATCGTCTCGAAGGCCGTCATCCCCGATATGATCGAGCAGGGCGGCGGCAAGATCATCAACATCTGCTCGATGATGAGCGAGCTCGGCCGCGAGACCGTCTCCGCCTACGCCGCTGCCAAGGGCGGCCTGAAGATGCTGACCAAGAACATCGCTTCGGAGTACGGCGCCTACAACATCCAGTGCAACGGCATCGGCCCCGGCTACATCGCCACCCCGCAGACCGCCCCGCTGCGTGAAGTCCAGCCCGACGGTTCCCGCCATCCGTTCGACCAGTTCATCGTCGCCAAGACCCCGGCCGGCCGCTGGGGCGAGGCCGAGGATCTCGGCGGCCCCGCCGTGTTCCTGGCTTCCGAGGCTTCAAACTTTGTCAACGGCCTGGTCCTCTACGTCGACGGCGGCATCCTCGCCTACATCGGCAAGCAGCCCGGCTGATTGAACCCGGAACTGCACAGCTGAATAAGCATTGAATCAGCAACACCCCCGCCTGTTCCTGAACAGGCGGGGGTGTTGTTTGTTGTGGGGTGGGTTGTTGTGTGCCCGGCACGTCTCTGTAGGGGCGGATTCCATATCCGCCCGGTTCACGGTGCGGCGGGCGTTTGAAAATTGGCGGTGCGGTACGCCCTATCCGTAGGGGGCGGCGTCCTCGACGCCCCACGGGTGTTCGCGGCGCCGCAAGGCCCCGCGGGCGGGATGAATCCCGCCCCTACGCATGGTGGTTCGGTTCACCGCTACCCAAAATGTCCGCAGCCGCTTCTTTACAGCTCAAACTTCGTCTTATCCGCCACGTCGATCTCGTCGCCGATCTGGACTTCGACGGCCTGGATCCGGCTGTCGGCAATCAGGGTGTGTTTGACGCCGGCCGGCATCGTGACGACATCGCCGGGGCGCACGGGGCGCTCCTCGCCGTCGATGATGGTGCGGCCCATGCCGGCCACAATCGTCCAGACCTCATCCCGGTGCTCGTGGCTGTGGTAGGCCAGGCGATGGCCGGGGTTGAGCAGGATACGGATTGTCGTGGCTTCGGGCTGGACATCCAAAATCGTGAAGGAGCCCCAACTCTTTTCGGCAAACCGGGCTTCGCCCTCAACCTGCTCGACAAACGGCTTGATGTGGCTGGAGCGTTCCTTGGATGAAACCAGGATGCCGTCGCTGGAAGCCGCAATGACCATATCTTCACAGCCCATGCAGATCAGCGGAATGTTGAGCTGGTTGACCGCGTTGGTGCCGCGGCAGGTTTCGTCCAGCATGACCTTGCCGATCGTCGGCTCGCTCATCACTTCGCAGAAGGTGTTCCAGGTGCCGACATCCTTCCACTGCCCGGCATAGCGGATCACCGCAATATCGGGTTCGTTTTCGGCAACCGCATAGTCAAAGCTGATCCGCTTCTGCAGCGCATAGTTGGCCTGCAGATCAGCAAAGCGGCGGAAATCCAGCTGCTTGTGGCCCGCGCGCAGCAGGTAGCCAAGCTTGAAGGCGAAGACGCCGCCGTTCCACAGTGCGCCGCGCGCGATATAGGCCGCGGCGGTAGCCTCGTCCGGCTTTTCCTTAAAGCTCGAAACTTTGCTGACGGCCTCTTTCGCTTTCGGTATGATGTACCCGAACTTGGAGCTCGGGTAGGTCGGCTCAATGCCCATCAGGGTCAGGTTGGCGGCGTCAGGCCGGCCGGCCAGCGCGGCCATCTGGCGCACGGCGGCAAAGTAGCTGTCATCCACATACGGGTCAACCGGGCAGACGACAACCGGCTCTTCAGGCCGGACATTCTGCACATCGGCCAGGTAGGCACAGGCGAGCACAATCGCCGGGAAGGTATCCCGCCGGCAGGGTTCGACACAGATTGCCACCTTGCCGCCGAGCTGGTTCTTGATCGTGCTGACCTGCCGCTTGCCGGTGGCCACCACAATGTTAGCGGCGGGGTCGGCCGTTTTGATCTGGCGGTAGACCCGCTGCACCATACTCTCCTGGCCGCCGTCCGGCGCTTTGAGCAGCGGCACAAACTGTTTGGAGCGGATTGAGTTGGACAGCGGCCAAAGGCGCTGCCCGCTGCCGCCTGAAAGCAGAATGATGTTCATGGGTATTCCCCCTTTTCGTTCGGGGCCGCCGGCTTACCGCTCGGCGCGCATCGGGTTGTGCAAAAAGTCTTCGTAGGTCAGGCGGATGCCTTCCTCCAGCTCGGTCTTGTACGTCCAGCCGAGCGCCGTCGCCTTGCTCACATCCAGCAGCTTGCGCGGGGTGCCGTTCGGCTTCGAGGTATCCCAGCGGATTTCACCGGTGTAGCCGACAACCTCGGCGACAAGCTCGGTCAGTTCCTTGATTGTCAGCTCCTTGCCGGTGCCGGCGTTGACCGTCTCATTGCCGGAGTAGTGGTTCATCAAAAAGACGCAGAGGTTCGCGAGGTCGTCCACATAGAGGAACTCCCGCAACGGGCTGCCGTCGCCCCAGCAGGTCACGCTGGGCAGGCCCTGCTCCTTTGCCTCGTGGAAGCGGCGGATCAGCGCCGGCAGCACATGGCTGTGGGTCGGGTGGTAGTTGTCGTTCGGGCCGTAGAGGTTGGTCGGCATGACGCTGATGTAGTCGGTGCCGTACTGGCGGTTGAGGTACTCGCAATATTTAAGGCCCGAAATCTTCGCGAGCGCGTAGGCTTCGTTGGTTTTTTCAAGCGCCGAAGTCAGCAGGCAGTCCTCCTTCATCGGCTGGGGGGCCAGGCGCGGGTAGATGCAGGAGGAGCCGAGAAATTCGAGCTTTTTGCAGCCGTTCTGCCAGGCCGCGTGGATGACGTTCATCTCGAGGATCATGTTGTCGTACATGAAATCGGCCAGCGCCTCGTTGTTCGCGACGATGCCGCCGACCTTGGCCGCCGCGAGAAAGACGTATTCCGGCTTTTCTTCGGCAAAAAAGGCTTCGACCGCGTCCTGCCGGCAGAGGTCAAGCTCTTTGTGGGTGCGGGTGATGATGTTTGTGTAGCCCTGGCGCTCGAGCTCCCGCACAATCGCCGAACCCACCATGCCGCGGTGGCCGGCCACATAAATTTTCGCGTTTTTCTCCATCATAACAGATTGCCTCGTTTCTGACCTTACAAGTAAATACCTAAAATCCAAAATCCGTCGCCGTCGGCGGACATGCGCCGACGACGGCGACACCGACAGGAAAATTTTGCCCAAAATTGTGTGCGAGGAACGAAGTGACGAGTGCGCGGTTTTGGGTAAAATTTTGTCGAAGGGGATACACAAGGGGAAATAGACGCGTTAGGCGAAGCCGGTCTCCGGCCTAAGAGCCGGGCCTGCGGCCCGGTTGGCCTCCGACACGCCGCTGCGGCGGCAGTACGCGGCTGTTGCCCCTTTTGCAGCGTGTCGAGTTTCTCGACACGCTGATTCCCCGGCTATTGCCGGGGCGTTTTTATTTTGGCGCGAGCAGGGCAGAGAACATCCAAACTGTGCCGGGGCGTTTTTGACGCACATTCTGTACAGAGGCAAGTATACAGATTGTATAATTATAAATAATTTGTGAAAATTAGCAGATAAGCCTTGACATTGCTAAAAACAGTGGTATACTAAAGACGAACCTTGAGAGAGGGGCAAACCTCCAAAGGGTTCCCAGCAAAAATGCCCGCCCTTTCCCCAAAACGGCGGACAGGTGACAACAGGAAGCCGGCCCCCGTGGCCGGCACAAGCGAATGGAGGTATGACCTATGTTGCCTAGCATTTTTGGTGAAAGTTTGTTTGATGATATGTTTGAAGACATGATGACCCCGTTCTACAGCGCCAACAGCGCGCTGTACGGCAAGCATGGCCGCAATTTGATGAAGGCTGATATCCGCGAGACGGACAATGCCTATGAGTTGGATATCGACCTGCCCGGCTTCAAGAAGGACGAAGTCAACCTGAAACTGGATCAAGGCTACCTGACCATCAGCGCCTCGAAGGGGCTGGACAAGGATGACAAGGACAAGGATGGCCGGTACATCCGCCGCGAGCGGTATGCCGGCGCCTGCAGCCGCAGCTTCTATGTCGGCGACGCTGTCACCCCGCAGGACATCGGCGCAAAGTTTGAGGACGGTATCCTGAAGATCCACCTGCCCAAGGCCGCTCCGCAGCTCCCCGAACAGCCCGGTCGCATCATGATCGAATAAGCGGAAGCCTGGCGCTGCCTGCACGGTGTCAGGAATATGTAAAAGCCCGGCCCCCTGCTTTAACAAGCAGGGGGCCGGGCTTTGTGCGTGGTGGGCAGAACGCGTCCGAGCTTCACTCAATTAAAGCGACTGAGGCAAAAAACAGCGCCGCCGCGCTGCCCCTTGTGGGGCGCGCGGCGGCGTGTTCCGTTTGGGAGGACGGGATTACAGCTCAGCGAAATACTTGATGGTGCGGACCATCTGGCTGGTGTAGCTGTTCTCGTTGTCGTACCAGGAGACGACCTGAACCTGATAGGTGTCGTCGTCGATCTTGGTGACCATCGTCTGGGTGGCGTCAAACAGGCTGCCGTAACGCATGCCGATGACGTCGGAGGAGACGATCTGCTCGTCGTTGTAGCCGAAGCTCTCAGAAGCGGCGGCCTTCATAGCGGCGTTGATGCTGTCCTTGGTGACATCCTTGCCCTTGACAACGGCGACCAGGATGGTGGTGGAGCCGGTGGGAACGGGCACACGCTGGGCGGAGCCGATCAGCTTGCCGTTCAGCTCGGGGATGACCAGGCCGATGGCCTTGGCAGCGCCGGTGGAGTTGGGAACGATGTTCTGCGCGCCGGCGCGGGCACGGCGCAGGTCACCCTTGCGCTGCGGGCCGTCCAGGATCATCTGGTCGCCGGTGTAAGCATGAACAGTGGTCATGATGCCGGACACGATGGGATACGCCTTGTTCAGGGTATCGGCCATCGGGGCCAGGCAGTTGGTGGTGCAGGAAGCCGCGGAGATAACCTGGTCTTCCTTGGTCAGGGTCTTCTCGTTGACGCTGTAGACGATGGTCTTCAGGTCATTGCCGGCCGGGGCAGAGATGACGACCTTCTTGGCGCCAGCAGCGATGTGAGCCATGCTCTTCTCTTTGCTGGTGTAGAAGCCGGTGCACTCCAGCACGACATCGATGCCCAGCTCGCCCCAGGGGCAATCCTTGGCATCCTTGATGGCGTAGATCTTGATCTCCTTGCCGTCGACGATGATGGAGTCGTCGGTGGAGTCAACGGTGTGCTTGTTCTCGCCGATGTGGCCCAGGAAAGAACCCTGCGCGGTATCGTACTTCAGCAGGTGAGCAAGCATCTTGGGGCTGGTCAGGTCGTTGATGGCAACGACTTCATAGCCCTCCGCCTCGAACATCTGACGGAAAGCCAGACGGCCGATGCGGCCAAAACCATTGATAGCAACTTTGACAGCCATAATAAAATCCTCCCAAGATTTTAGTATTCGGGGCAAGCGCCCCACCAGTAGACGGCATGCGCCATTTACCCGGTATGCTTCTATTGTACTCGATTCCGCTCGAAACTGCAAGAGTGTTGTTATTATTTTAACACCGAATTTAAAAAGATTTTCGTAAAAGCGCGTTCCGAACCCGCTCATTTTTGGCGAAGGGCCGGTTTTAGCCGTCCGGCGCGGCGGCCCAGGGCCCCAAAAACTGGTACAGCACCGAATACCGGTCCAACAGCAGTGCGGCAGCCGGCGCGGCAGCCGGCGCGCAGCCAGGCAAACCCGGCAGCCGGACCGCAGCCGTGAACACCGCCCCCGCGCCGAATACCGCGGTACCGCCGCCCTCCTGTGCAAGCCTGGCCCAAAGCGCCTGCGTTTCGGGCGCGGGCGCGCCGCCCTGGAACCACAGCAGCACACCGCCGGGGCGGGTTTCGGCCCGCAGCACGCCGCGCGCGCCGGGCAGCGCCAGCACCCCGCGCAGCGCGGCACAGATTGCCGCTGTCAGCAGATTGGCGCGTACAGCCAGGCAGGGGGCTTCGTCCCATGCAGCATAAAACCAGCCGGGCCGCCGCCGTGCGGCGGCCCGGGCGGCTTCACACACGGCGCTCAGCACGCCGTCCAGGTCGGTGCGGCCGGCCGCACCGGGGCGCAGCAGCTCGGCCACCGTCAGCCGGCGCAGCGCAGACCAAACGGGCCCGGGCGCAAGCCCTGCGGATTGGCGCCGGGCAGCGGTTTCAGCCAACGCTGCGCGCAGAGGGTTTTCCAGCATAACATCCTCCTTCTGCCAGGTGTGCTGTGCAGCCCGGCACATACTTTAGTCTATGCACAAAAGCCGGCCGACGCGGTGGAAAATAATGGGGGACGAAAATAAGAAAAGAAGAAAAACGGCGTCCCCGGCAAGCGCCGCCATGCCCGGGGACGCCTGTCTCAGTGCGCGCCGCAGCGCGCACAACACCGCTTTTCTTCTTTCTTGTTTTGGTTTGCAGTTTCGCACAAACGCCGTCCGGGAGCCTATCACAGGTGCAAGCTCGGCCCTTCCGGGGCCTCGGGCGTTTTGAGGTTAAACGGGCTGTCGGTTTCGGTCAGACCGTCGGCGCGCAGCATCCGCTCCATCACGTCGATATCGGTCGAAAGGTCGAGCGCATCAGATTCAAACAGTTTGTCGAGCTGGTTCTCGAAGGCTGTCACAAGTGTGTCCATCGCATCCTCAATCCGACGTTTGGATTCGCGGATGTTTTCGCCCTCCACACCCTGGGCTTCCATTTCGGCATAGGCTTCAAGCAGCTTGACGACGGTCGGCAGGTAATAGTCAAGGAACTTGCGCATCTGGGGGCGTTTGTCCGGGTCAGATTTGGCCTGGGCAAAGATTTTTTCGGTCACCGCTTCCAGCCGGGCAATTTTCTGGCTCATTTCTTCGTCCCGGATTGATCCGCGCAGCGCATGCAGACGGGCCAGCGTCTGCGCGTGCGGATCGGCCGGTTCGGATGTTTCGGCCTTTGCCTTGGCTTTGCGCTTCGGCTTGGGCTCGGGCTTCGGAGGGTCCCCGCGCACAACCAGGCAGCGGGTGCGCATATCAAGGTAGGCTTCGTCCCCAAAAACGCCCTTGTCAATGCAGTCTTCCAGATAGCGGCAGCATTTGTCATAACTGCAGGGGATCGCGCCGGCAATATCCTTGATGTACATGTAATCGTCATCCCCGACGATGTTATCAATCTTTTTGCGCATCCGGCGCCCTGTCTTGAGCAGGTGCGCGCCGATGCACATGCCGCCGCCGGCCAGCAGCGGGATCAGCCCGGCCACAACATCTTCGATATAGAGGTAGCCATACTCCCACCCGCCGTAGAAGATCATATCGCTGAGCCCGGAGACGGTGGCCAGCAGGCCCAGCGCCCCGACGGCCGCGCCGACAAGGAACAGCACCCGTTCGCCGCGGTCATCCTGCTTTTCAGGGGGCTTGGTTTGTTTTTTGGCCGGGTCGGCCGGCTGCGCCACGTAGGCAGGCTGGTTTGGGGATTGCGGCGCGCGCCGCTGCAGCCAGGCAGCCCGCGCATGGTTTTGCAGCCGGCGGGCGCTGTTCCAGCTCAGCTGGCCGCTGCGCAGCAGCGAATTCAGCACAATCATCCCGATGGCCACCGGCCACATGGTCAGGCAAAAGCACAGAATGATCAACCACATCGGAAACTGGAACGGCGCGTCGCCGCGGCGGTATTCGTCCTGCTGCGGGTTGCGGTGCGACGATTTGTTCCGGTCTTGGTCATCCCAGTAGGGGTTGGGCATGGGGGTCACTCCTTTGCGGGAAATACAACAGTTCAGGGAAGGTCTTGAAGCAGTGATTTGACGCTGTCGTCCAGGTAATAGGTGCTGCCGGCCTGGTAGGGGTTGTCCCTGTCATAAGGCACATGGGTGCACAGGTAGCTGACCCAGGCGTTGTAGCCCGCCACCGTCAGGTGAATGCCGTCCGGCTGGGCATAATCGGGCTGCAGGGCCCCGGCGTCATCCGCCAGCGCGCTGGCGACATCCAGATACAGGCAGCCTTTCTCGTTGCAAAGTTCGCGGATGGCCGCGTTGATCGTTGCCAGATGGTCGGCGCTCAGGCCGGGGGCGCTTTCCAGCGCTTCGGGCCGCGCCGGCAAAACCGACTGGATATACAGCTGGGTGTTCGGCAGGATCGCTTTGAGCTCGTCAAGCATCTGGCCGTAATAGGCAAGGAAGCCTTCGTCGTTGGTGCCGCCGACCAGCGCGTTGGTGCCCACCATCACATACAGTTTGGCGGGCTGCATTTCGGCCAGGCGGTCAAACGGGACTTCCTCCTCGCCGTCGGCATTGGTGACAACGGTGCGGTTCACAAAGGTGTTGGGGGAAACGCCCTCATAGGCCAGGACCTGTGCGCCGCCGAGGTTGATATCATAATCCAGGTAACCGACGGTCAGCGAATCGCCGAGGAAAGCGGCGTCGGCAAACCATTCGGTTGTCACCCGGCCGCATTCAGGCACCAGCGCATCAGAGGCGGGCAGCGCGGTATAGGTGCGGGCGTCATCCTGGCGCTGCGGGCCCACAGTACCCCAGTCCACAGCCTGGGCCTCACCCGAACTGCCGCCCGCATAGGGCAGCGGTGCAACCAGCCGGGTGGCCAGCGCGGCGCTTTCACCGGTGGCCTGCGAGGAGGGCGGCGTTGTCACGCTGCTGGGCAGCAGCAGCGTAATCACGGCGGAAACCACCAGGATACCGGCCGCTGTGCACAGCAGCACAAACCGCCGGCGCGCGCGGCGCCGGGCACTGCGCTGCC
>URKR01000032.1 GCA_900548355.1 uncultured Oscillospiraceae bacterium | reverse complement strand
CCGAACAGCCGGGGTAATGGCCCCTTGTGCCGTCAACCTACATCTATGTCAGCGTCAAGCGGCTTGCGCAGCTCACAAGCGAAGGCGAATCCCTGGGCGGGGTGCAGACAGGCGGCAGCTGGCCGGGGGTTACGCTGCGGCGCGGGGACACCGGGCTGTATGTCGAACTCGTCCAATTCTGGCTCGGCGGCCTGGCCCTGTATGAGGAATCTCTGCCCGCCGTCACGGTGGACGGCAACTTCGGCGCCGGCACCGAAGCGGCCGTGCGCGCGTTCCAGAGCCAGGCCGGCCTTGCGGTGGACGGCGTTGTCGGCCAGGCAACCTGGCAGGCGCTGTTTGAAGCCTGGGCGGCCGTGCAGAGCGACGCCGGCGGCACCGCCTACCCCGGCAGCCCGCTGCGCGCCGGCGCGCGTGGTGATGCGGTGCGGCTCATCCAGCTCTGGCTGCTTGTTGCGGCCAGCCAGTATGACCTGCCCACCGTCACGCCGGACGGTATCTTCGGCGCCGGCACGACGGCCGGCGTGCGCGCGTTCCAGGATCTGACCGGCCTTGCGGTGGATGGCGTCGTCGGCCGGGAAACCTGGGCCCTCCTGCAGCAGGTGGCCCTGGCTGTTCTGAACAATCTTGTCGAGCCCGGTGTGCTGCCCGGCGTATTCCCCGGCACGCTGCGCCCCGGAGATACCGGCACCCCGGTGCGGGCCGTGCAGTATTATCTGCGGCTGCTGGCGGCCTATTACGCCGGGCTGCCCGCGCCGGCCGTTGACGGCATCTTCGGCCCGGCAACGCAGGATGCCGTCGAAGCCTGGCAGGAGGAAGCGGGCCTTGCGGTGGACGGCATTGTCGGCCCGCTCACCTGGCGGAGCATCTATGACAAAGCCATGCGGCTTTCTGCCAGCGGGCCGGTGGCGCGGCTTTCCCCGCTGCCGGCGCCGGCTTCGGTGCTGCAGCCCGGCGAAAGCGGCGCAAGCGTGGCCGTGCTGCGCCAGCTGCTGGATTTCCTGGCCCAGTGGCTGCCCGACCTGCGCGCTGCCGGCGCCGGCGAAACCTTTGACGCCGAAACCGAAACAGCCCTGCGCGCGGCCCAGGCCGCGTTTGGGCTGCCGGTGACCGGTGTGGTGGACACCGCCGACTGGCAGGCGTTTACCCGGGCCGCTGCGGCGTTGTTTGCGGTCACGCCGGGCACGGCCACCCCGCGGCCGGCAGGCGTCTGGCCCGGCAACGCGCTTGCGGCCGGCAGCGCCGGCCCGGCCGTGCACACGCTGCAAAGCTGGCTCAACGCGGTTGCGGCAAGCTGGCCCGGCGCGGCTTTTGTGGCGGAAACCGGCTTTCTTGACGCCGCCACCGTCCAAGCGCTGGATGCGTTCCAGCTTGCGGTGGATCTGCGCCCGCTCGGCCTGGTGGACGACGCCACCTGGGAGGCTCTGGCCGCCGCGGCGCAAACCTGAAACCCATCGATCTTTTCAGCGAGGAGGCCCACCATGCCAAAGCTCTTCGTCTATGACGCCTACAACCGGCAGTTCCTGGTTTACCCGGACCTTGCCCTTTCCGACCCGATGCCGTATGCGACCGGCACCACGCTGACCGTGCGGGAATTCCGCGGCGCAAGCCGGGCCAGCGTGCTTTGGACCACAACCGCCGCCATGGAAGCCTGGAACCTGACCCGCCGCCGTTACGGCGCCGGCATCCCGGTCGGCTACGCCTTCAGGCGCATCTGGGAAGGCGGCCACGGCACCACCAGCCAGCACTATGCCGGCGTTGCGTTTGATGTCGGCCAAAGTTCGGGCGCGGCGGCCCGGCGGCGCATTCACGCGGCGGCCACCGCCACCGGCGCCTGGGGATATGTCGAACCGCTTTCCATGACCCCGACCTGGGTGCACTTTGACCGACGCTACGGCACGCCGGCCTGCCCGAACACAACGGCCGGGTACCCCACCTGCCGCCGCGGCGACCGCAACACCTATGTATTGATTTTGCAGGACGCCCTCAACGCGCTGGGGTATTCGGCCGGCGGGCTGGACGGTATCTTCGGCGCCGCCACCCAGCGCGCGCTCAAAGCCTGCCAGCAAAGCTTCGGCCTGACGGCCGACGGCATCTGCGGCTGCGCAAGCTGGCGGCAGATCGCTTCGGCCGCGGTCGGCATCGGCCGAACCCGGACGGTGGTTGATTCCTGAAACAGGGAACGGTATAATAAAAGAAAGCAAAAAGGGGCGCTCCGCCCGGAAGCTCTGCGCCGGCGCGCAGAGCGCGGGCGCCCCGCGCAATCAACAAGGAGGTTTCCCCATGCAAGACGTGTTGGAATTTTTGCGCACCAGGCGCACCTACCGCCGTTTCTGGCCCAAACCCGTGCCGGAAGCCGTGCTGCGCGCCTGCATCGAAGCCGCGCGGATTGTCAGCTGCGGCGCGAACCGCCAGACCCTTAAATATGCGGTGATCGAAACCCCGGCCGCGGTGGCTGCGGTCAACCAGCTGGTGCGCTGGGCGGCGTATCTGCCGCCGGACCAGGGCCGCCCCGCCCCCGATGAAACCCCCACCGCCTTCCTCGCTGTCTTTCAGGATGAAAGCCTGCCCGGCGTCAACGATACCGACGCAGGGCTCGCGCTCGGCAGCATCACGGCGGCAGCCTGGGGGTATGGCGTTGGCAGCTGCATTATGGGGGCAATTGACCGCGAACAGATCAAGGCGCTGCTTGGCCTGGCCGACCAGGACCGGCTGCGGCTGCACAGCGTTGTCGCGCTCGGCTACCCCAAGCACGAAAGCCGCGTTGTGCCGATGGAAAACGGCAGCGTCCGCTACTATCTGGACGAAAACCGCGATTACTGCGTGCCCAAACGCCCGGAGGAAGAAATCCTGCTCACCACCGTATAATCCCCGGCCGGCCCGGCCCCTGTGTCTGGCCGGTCTTTTGTATGCTGTATCGTCTGCGGCGGGGCGGCGGCCGTTTCCGGGGGCGCCGCTTTGCAGGGCCGCAGACCATTGCGAAGGAGTTTGCGCCATGCGCACCGAAATTCTTGACAACGGCACCCGGGTGCTGACCGCGCCGGGGGCGCAGTTTGGCAGCGATGCGCTGCTGCTTGCCCGGTTCTGCACGCCGCGCCCGCAGGAGACCGCCGCCGACCTTGGCAGCGGCTGCGGCATTGTTGCGCTGTGCTGGCATGACGCCGGCCACCGCGGCCGGTGCACGGCGGTTGAAGTGGACCCGGCGGCAAGCGCTCTGTGCGCGAAGGCCGTGCGGGAAAACGGCCCCGCCGCCGCCCACATCGAGCCGCGCTGCGCCGACCTGCGCGGTTTCTGCACCGCCGGCCCGGCCCGCGGGCAGTACGACCTTGTCGCCTGCAACCCGCCCTATTTTACGGCCGGCCAAAAAAGCCCCGACCCGCGCCGCGCCGCCGCCCGGCACGAAGGCGGCTGCACGCTTGAGGATGTGGCGGCCGCGGCAGCCCGGGCGCTGCGGTACGGCGGGCGGTTTGCGCTCTGCCATCGGCCCGACCAGCTGGCCCGGGTGTTTGCGGTGCTCGCCGCGGCCGGGCTGGAGCCCAAGCGGCTTGCCTTTGCCAAAAATGCGCCCGGCGGCCGCCCCTGGCTTTTCCTGCTCGAAGCCCGCCGCGGCGGCAAACCGGGGCTTGTGGTGGAGGAGGATCGCCTGCCGGGGGACACGGCTTTCGGCGCGGCAGGCCCGGACGCAGAACCCAAAGAGAAAAAAGAAGCGCCTGCTGCGAAATGAAGCTGCAGCAGCGGGTTGCACAGAGAAGCAGATGCAGCAAGGCAAACCCCCTCAAAGGAAGCGTTTCCTTTGAGGGGGAAATTTTTGCCATATTTTGGGGGACTGTTGTGCAACAGGCCGCATCTTTTGCATCACAGTACGCTTTTTTCCAGCCATTTGCCGCGCAGCAGCCGGGCCAGGAAAAGCAGGCCGCGCACGCAGAGCTCAAAGCACATGGCAAACCAGACGCCGGGCAGCCCAAAGCGCGGGGCCAGCGCGGCGGACAGCGTAATCCGCACGCCCCACATGCTCACAAGGTTCAGCACGCTGGGCCCCAGGGTGTCGCCGGCGCCGCGCAGCGCGCCCGCCGCCACAATGCTGACCGCAAACAGCGGTTCGGCAAAGGCTTCAATCCGCAGCACCTGGGTGCCAAGCGCCCGTACCTCGGCGTCAGGGGTCAGGACATGGAACAGCGCGCCTGCCCCGGCAAACAGCAGCACCGCCATGCCGGCCATCACCGCGGCGCCAAGCGCGGTGGCCAGCCGCGCATACCGCCTGGCCAGCGCTTTGTCTTTGGCGCCAAGGCTCTGGCCCACCAGCGTGGTGGCAGCCGCCGCAATGCCGTACCCCGGCATATAGCACATGCTCTCGGCCGTCACGGCCAGTGAATTGGCCGCCACCGCCACCGTGCCCAGCGGCGCGACAATCCGGGTGGCGGCGATCTGGGCCGCGCTCAGGGTAACGCGCTCGGCTGCGGCCGGCACCGCAATCCGCGCGGCGGTGCGCAGGCATTCGCCGTCCGGCCGCCAGCTGCCGCCCAGGTGCCGCAGCCGCGGGCTGCGCACCAGCACGGCCCAAAGCATCAGCACCGCCACAACGGCCTGGGCCAGCGCGGTGCCCAGCGCGGCCCCCGCCACCCCCATGCCGGCCCCCGGCAGAACCACCGGCCCCAGCACAACCTGCGGGAAGATCAAAAACGCGTTAAACACAACGTCCAGCAGGCACATCAGAACATTGAGCAGGCTGGGGGTGCGCATATCGCCGCTGCACTGCAGGATGGAGCCGAACATCTGCTGCACAAGCAGCGCCGGCAGCGCGGCGGAATAAATCAGGAAGTAGGCCGCCGCATCGGGGCAGATGGCGGCCGCGCCGCCCAGCCAGACCGGCAGCGGCCCGCTGACCGCCGCGCCGATGCAGGCCAGCAGCACCCCGAACCAGGCCGCAAACACCACGGCCTGCCGCACCACGGCGCGGGCGCGGTCATCCTGCCCGGCGCCGATGCGGTGGGCCACCTGCACCGCAAAGCCGGTGGCGGCGGCCGAACACAGCCCGCCCAGCAGCCAGGTGGAACTGGATACCAGCCCGATGGCGGCCGAAGCGTTGGCGCCAAGGCTGCCGACCATCGTAGCATCGATGTATTGCATGGCGGTGGCCGAAACCTGGGCCAGCACGGCGGGGATGCTCAGCTGCACAACGGTGCGCAGCTGGTCGCGCAGCGCCGGCGCAAGGGTGGTTGCGGTGGACATGGAAACCTCCGATATAACAGAAATGCAAGGCGCAGGCAGCGCAAAGCGCGCGCCCACACCCCATATTACATCCTACCGCGCAGGCCGGCAGGTGTCAATCCCCGCGGCGCGGGCCGGCGGCGGTACTTTCATAAAAAATTCATGAATTTTTTCAGATTCCCCGCAGCCAGATGCTTTTGTGGCTTTGCTTTCATGGGGCGAATGTGGTATATTGGGATAGCGCATCAAAAAACCGCCCGCAGCAGTGCGACCCTGCGGCCCGGTCATACCAAAAGGAGGCCGCTGTGTTTGAACGAATATCTCTATGAGGTGTGGATCTGTTTCCTCGCGGGGGCGGGGGCGGGCATCGGCACCGGCTTTGCCGGCATGAGCGCCGCCACCGTCATCACCCCGATGCTGGTGACCTTCCTTGGCGTTGACGCGTACAACGCTATCGGCATTGCGCTGGCAAGCGATGTGCTGGCCAGCGCGGCCAGCGCGTATACCTATGCCAAGAACCGCACCATCGACATCCGCAACGGCCTGGTCATGATGGTCAGCGTGCTGATTATGACCGCCTTCGGCAGTTTCCTTTCCAGCCTGGTACCCAGCGCGGCGCTGGGCAACACCTCGGTGCTGATGGTGCTGTTTCTGGGGCTGAAATTCCTGATCTTCCCGGTTACCTCCACCCGCCGCACGCTGGAAGGCGAATCCACCGCCGTCAAGGTGCTCAAAGGGGTGCTCGGCGGCAGTGCGATCGGGTTGGTCTGCGGTTTCTTCGGCGCGGGCGGCGGCATGATGATGCTGATGGTGCTCACAATGGTGCTGGGCTATGAGCTGAAAACCGCCGTCGGCACCAGCGTTTTCATCATGACCTTTTCCGCCCTGACCGGCGCGGTCAGCCACTTTGCGCTGGGCAGCGCGCCGCGCCTTGATCTTTTGCTTCTTTGCGTTATTTTCACCCTGGGGTGGGCACAGTTTGCGGCGCGCATTGCAACCCGCGCCACCACGCTGCTGCTCAACCGGCTGACCGGCGCGGTGCTCACCGTGCTGGGGATTATTCTGATCGCTGTCAACTATTGGCCGCTGTAACGCCTTGAAAGGAGTGCGTTCACCATGGAAAATGAAAAACCGAAACGCCGCCTGAAAAAACGCTTTGTGATCCCGGTTGCCGTTGTGCTGCTGTTGCTGGTGGCGGTGCCCTTCATTGTGCTGGCTGTTTCCAAGGCGTTCACCGCGCAGGAAACGGTTGTCCGTTCCGATTGGGCCATCGATACCGGCGAAGTGCTCGGCAGCGATGCCTCGCTCGGCATCGAATTTGCCGAAGCCGACCTCAACAGCGACCAGCTCCGGGTCATCCGGCTTGTGCCCACCGATATTGAGGAGGACGGTTTCACTTTCTATGACAGCGCGGTGCAGGACCGGCTGGACCAGGCGCTTGAATCCCTCAAGGGGATGGGCATGGCCTGGACCGCCACCAACCCGCTTGCGGTGCTCAACCCCTACGGCACGGGGGCGAACGGGCTCTACCTTTATTTTGAAACCGATGTCGCGTCCCATGTGACCTACACCGTCCATGTGGAAGACGAGGACATCCCCGATTTCACGGCCACGGCGGCCGAAGCCGATGGCCAGCCCAACACCCGCACCCACGAGATCCAGATCATCGGCCTTGTTCCGGGCGAAACCAACACCGTCACGCTTGAAATTGTCGGTTCCTGGGGCAACCTGCGCCAGAACGTCAGCTTCACGATCGAAATGCCGGAAACGGAATCCGGCTATGACACCACCCTGGAAGTCACCGACGGCCCCGCCGCCGAGGAAGCACAGGCCGAAGGCCTGTTCACCATGATGCGGGTCAACGGGTACCTGGGGTACGGCTTCCTGTATGACGATGCCGGCGTGCTGCGGTATGAGATGGTGCTGGAAGGCTACGGCCTGGACCGGGTGCTGTTTGTGGATAACGATATCATCACCTGCGTGTCGGCCACCAAGCTGGCGCGGATCAACGGCCTTGGCCGGGTGGAGCAGGTCTATGACCTTGGCGAGTGGGCGCTGCACCATGACATCGGTTTCGGTACGGACGGCGAAATCCTCGCGCTGGCCGAACGCACCGGCGCCGAGACGGTGGAGGACCAGATGCTTTCGATCGACATCGAAACCGGCGAGGTGACCCACCTCATCGATTTTACCGAGACGCTGGCCGATTACTATGCGATGACCCGCCCGATCAATGCGACCGACCCGTTCTTCTGGCAGGCCGGCGAGTGGGACTGGATTCACCTGAACAGCCTGCAGTACCTGCCGGAGGAGGACAGCGTGATCGTCTCCTCCCGCGAGACTTCGACCATCATGAAGTTTACCGACATCCACGGCACCCCGACGCTGGACTGGCTGGCGGGCGACACGGATTTCTGGGCGGATACGCCGTATGCCTCTTACTGCCTGGCGCAGGACGGTGAGTTTGTGCCGCAGTACGGGCAGCACTGCGTGGAATACCTTGCCGCCGGCGATACCGAGGGCGTCTACTATCTGGCGGTGTACAACAACAACTACTGGGCGCTGAGCAGCCGCGACGACTATGAGCCGGACCTGGCCGATACCGTCGGCACCGACCTGTACGGCCTTGGCCATGAGGAAAGCCAGGTCTATGTCTACAAGATTGATGAAAACGCCCGGACCTTCTCGCTCGAGCAAAGCTTTGACGTGCCGTATTCGAGCATTGTCTCGAACGGCTCCCAGATCGGTGATTCGGGACACTGGGCGGTCAACAGCGGCATCTCGATGGTCTTCGGCGAATACAACGCCGACGGCGAGCTGATCCGTGAATATGCTTACGACTGCACGATGCAGAACTACCGCACCTTTAAATACGATTACAGCGGTTTCTGGTTTGCATAAAGCCTGAAAACCAAAACATCCCCGCCCGGGGCTGCCCCGGGCGGGGATGCTGCGTAATAGGGCGGCTCAATAGACAAACCGCTTCTGGACAAGGTAGTTGGCAAAAAACAGCAGGCAGTCAACCGGGATTTTGATCGCAAGCTCCGGCACGGCGGCTGGCAGGAGCCTGGCGAGCGCCGCGACAAACACCGCGCTGCAGGCTGTTTTGATGACGGTGACGGTGGTGTACAGCGTGGCCGAACGCCCGTGCGCGGTGTGGGCGTGAAAGACCAGGAAATAGTTGATCAGGTAGTTGCACAGCGAGGAAAGCACCCGCGCGGCGACGGTAGCGGCCAGGATCGCGGCCGTTTCGCCAAGGGGGCCTTCCAGCACGGCGCAGAACACCGCAAACGCAGCCAGGTCAACCAGACTGGAAGAAAGGCTGGAAGCCAAAAACCGAACAAACGGCCCGCCGGCCGCTTCGGTGCTGGGGTGGGACATGACAAAAGCCTCCTGTCAAGCCGGAAAAAGGAAAACGGGTCAGCTTCAGTATACGCGGCGGGGAAAGGGTTGTCAATCCGGCCGGGGCGCCCTTGCAGGGGGCTGCTCACCCTTTCAGCCCCATCTCCCGCAAAATGTCGTCCCGGGTTTCCAGCGCCAGGGCGCTGATGCGGCGGATGCGGTCGGCGGTCATGTAGGGGGCCAGGCCGCTGATGGAAAACGCGCTTTCGGCCCGGCCGCCCGGGCCGGGGATCGCAAGCGCAACGCAGCGCACCCCGAGCTCGTTCTCCTCATCGTCGATCGCATAGCCGCTGCGGCGCACATCGGCCAGCTGGGCCGTCAGAGCGTCCAGGCTTGCCACGGTGCGGCCGGTCAGCTTCTGCGGGCGGCTGTGCCGCCAGATTTCGGCCACTTCGTCGTCGGGCAGCGTGGCCAGGATCGCCTTGCCCACGCCGGTGCAGTACAAAGGGCTGCGCAGCCCCACCCGGCTTGCCATCCGCATCGGGCTGCTTTCGGTTTTGTAGATATAGACAACGTCCGCCCCGTCCCGGATCACAAGGTGGACGGCCTCGGCCGTGCGCTGGCTCAGCCGTTCCAGGTGCAGCCGCGCGACCGCCATAATGTCCATGTTGTTGACAATGCCGGAAGAAATTTCAAACATCTTCAGCGTCAGCCGGTAGTACCCGGTGGCGGGGTCCTGCGCGGCATAGCCCAGCGCAACCAGGCTGCCCAGCAGCCGGTGGGCGGTGCTTTTGGCCAGGTTTGCCTCGCCGGCAATCCGCTGCAGGCCGGCCCCGCCCGGGTGGGAGGCCAGCACTTCGATCAGGGTGAAAATCCGCGCGACGCTCTGCACGCCGCCTTCCTGCTGTTTGGGTGGCTGCATGGTTTTCCTTTCCAATTCCGGCAAAACGCCCGGAATTTACAAAAAATTCACATTTACCCGCCCCGGGTCCCGGCCCGGGAAAGTTCCGTATTATGGAACCAAGTATACCAGCAAGCCGCCATTTCCGCAAGTGGATGCCGGATGGCGGAACGCGCGCGATCTTGCCAAAATTCACCGACACAGGAATGAGCAATTTGACCGATTGACGAGCAGCCACCGAATTTGTATAATAAAACTAGCAAATTGCGGAATGCTGTTCCGAACCGCGGAATGACCCCGCCAATTTCGCGTTCAAAGCCGCGCCGAGGGCGGCGGCAAATCTATGCAGTAAGGAGAATGTGCTATGAATCCTATTGTAGAGCGCGTGTATGAGATCGGCATCATCCCGGTCATTGCTTTCAACAGCGTGGACGAGGCTGTGCCCCTGTGCAAGGCGTTGGTGGCCGGCGGCCTGCCTGCCGCGGAAGTGACCTTCCGCACGGCCTGCGCCGAAGATTGCATCAAGAAAATCCATGAGGAAGTGCCGGAAATGCTGCTGGGCGCCGGCACCGTGCTGACCATCGACCAGGCGGACCGCGCAATGGCGGCCGGCGCATCCTTCATTGTCAGCCCGGGCTTCGACCCCAACGTCACCAGGCATGTCATCGAAAAGGGCGGCATCATGATGCCCGGCACCTGCTCGCCCGGCGAGATGCAGCAGGCGATGAACCTTGGCTGCGAGGCGATCAAGTTCTTCCCGGCAGAGGCCAACGGCGGCGTTGCGATGCTCAAGAACATCGGCGGCGCGCTCAAGACCGCCAAGTGGATGTGCACCGGCGGCATCAACGCCAAGAACGTCAACGATTACCTGGCCTATGACCAGATCTTTGCGGTCGGCGGCACCTGGATGTGCAAGTCGGACAAGATCAAGGCCGGCGCCTGGGACGAGATCACCGCGATGTGCAAGGAAGCCGTCGATACAATGCTCGGCCTCGAGCTCGGCCATATCGGCATCAATTCGGCCGATGAGGCCGAAGCCGCCAAGACGGCCGAAACCCTCGGCGCGCTGCTGAATATGGCGGTCAAGCCGGGCAACTCCTCGATCTTCGTCGGCAAGAAGGAGTTCGAGATCATGAAGAAGCCGGGCCGCGGCACCCATGGCCATATCGCGATCAAGACCAACAACGTCGATCGTGCGATCTACCACCTCGGCCTGCGCGGCGTCAAGTTCGATATGGATTCCAAGGTCGTCAAGAACGGCAAGACCACCGCGATCTATATGGCCGACGAAATCGCCGGCTTTGCGATCCACCTGGTGCAGAAATGATGGAATAGATTAGGAATTAGGAATTATGGTGTTCCGCGCGGCTGCGCCGAACCACCGAAACTCCTAATTCCTCATTCCTAACGCTTTCTCCCGCCCACCAAAATCAAAAAAAGGAGTATGATCCCCATGAAAGTTGTTACCTTTGGCGAGCTGATGGTCCGGCTGCAGCCGTATAACTACGAGCGCTTTGTCCAGGCTTCCACCCTCGAATTCACCTTCGGCGGCGGCGAAGCCAACGTGGCCGTCTCGCTCGCCAACTATGGCGCCGATGCGATCTTCGTCACCAAGCTGCCGGCCCATGCAATCGGCCAGTGCGCGATCAACAGCCTGCGCCGCTACGGCGTCGATACCACCAAGATCGTCCGCGGCGGCGACCGTGTCGGCATCTATTACAATGAGAAGGGCGCTTCCCAGCGCGGTTCGGTCTGCATCTATGACCGCGCCCACTCCGCCATTCAGGAAGCCTCTACCGCCGATTTCGACTGGGATGCGATCTTTGAAGGCGTCGATTGGTTCCACTTCACCGGCATCACCCCGGCGCTGGGCCCCAATGTTGTCGATATCTGCCGCGAAGCCTGCAAGGCCGCCAAGGCCCACGGCGTCAAGATCAGCTGCGACCTGAACTACCGCGGCAAGCTCTGGACCCGTGAGGAAGCCCGCGCCGCCATGACCGACCTGTGCCAGTATGTTGATGTCTGCATTTCCAACGAGGAGGATGCCAAGGACGTCTTCGGCATCGAGGCCGAAGCCACCGACATCTACGCCGGCGAGATCAACCGCGAAGGCTACAAGAGCGTGGCCAAGCAGCTGGCCGACAAGTTCGGCTTCGAGAAGGTCGCCATCACCCTGCGTGAGAGCCATTCCGCTTCGGACAACGGCTGGAGCGCGATGCTCTACGACGTTGCTTCGAACGAATACTGCTTCTCCAAGAAGTATGAGCTGCGCATCATCGACCGCGTCGGCGGCGGCGACAGCTTCGGCGGCGGCCTGATCTACGCGCTGCTGTCCGGCAAGAGCACCCAGGACGCCGTTGAGTTCGCGGTTGCGGCCTCGGCGCTCAAGCACTCGATCGAAGGCGACTACAACATGGTCACCGTCTCCGAGGTCGAGAAGCTCGCCGGCGGCGACGGCTCCGGCCGTATCCAGCGGTAATTTTTCGCACATCGCTGTGTAACCCTGCCAGCCCCCGGCCTTTTGGCCGGGGGCTTTTGGGTGGGGTGTGCTTTTTAAGGCGGCCGCGGGCCGCCGATCCACCTCAACGCCTAATTTCCCCCACGGAGGCCCCCATGTCCTACACACTTTACCACAACGCCCATTTCGGGCCCGGCGCTTCGGCGATGCTGGTCAGCGGCGGGCGGATCGCGGCGCTGGGCGGCGACGAACTGCGTGCGGCCGCGCCGGCCGGCACGGCCTGCATCGACCTCGGCGGCGGCTGGGCGCTGCCCGGCTTCAACGATTCCCACTGCCACCTGCTCGATGTCGGCCGCGGGCTCGGCTCGACCGACCTGTTCGGCGCGAAAAGCCCCGCCGACATCGCGGCCCGCTGCGCCGATTTCCTGCGCCGCCGCGCCGTGCCCAAAGGCCGCGCGGTTTACGGCAACGGCTGGAACCAGGATCTGTTTGAAGGTTCGCACGCTATGCCGACCCGCGCCGACCTCGACGCGCTCTGCCCAGACAACCCGCTGCTGCTCGACCGGGTCTGCGGCCACATCATGGTCTGCAACACGGCCGCGCTGCGCGCCGCCGGCATCACGGCGGCCACGCCGGCCCCGGCGGGCGGCGGCATCGACCTTGGCCCCGACGGCGCGCCCAACGGCCTGCTGCGGGACAATGCGGTCAATCTGGTCCGCCCGCTGCTGCCGGCCGAGACCGTTGACGAGATCAAGGCCGCCTTCCTCGCCGCCGCCACCCATGCCGCTTCGCTTGGCCTGACGACGGTGCAGTCCAACGATGTCCGCAGCCGGGACTGGCGCACCGTCATGGCCGCGCTGACCGCACTGGATGCGGAACAGCTTCTGCCGGTGCGGATTGTGCTGCAATGCGCGCTCGAAACGCCGGACGAGTTGCGTGACTTCTGGGCCGCCGGCTTCCGCCCCGGCGCGCAGGGCCGCCGCTGGAAACTCGGCCCGCTCAAACTGTTTCTGGACGGCTCGCTCGGCGCGCGCACGGCCTGGCTGCGCGGCGGGTATGCCGATGCGCCGGAAGAGCACGGCCTGTGCTGCCTTGAATATGACAAGGCGGTCGGGATGGCAAAACTTGCCGACGGCGCCGGCATGCAGGTCATCGCCCATGCGATCGGCGACGCCGCGATGGAGGAAATGCTCGATGTCATCGAGGCGGTCAACGCGGCCCACGGCGGCGCCAACCCGCACCGCCACGGCGTTGTGCACTGCCAGGTGACAACGCCCGGCCAGTGGGAAAGGCTTGCCAGGCTGGACGCCGGCGCGCTGGTACAGCCGATCTTCCTCGATTATGACCACACAATTGTGGAAGACCGCTGCGGGGCGGCGCTGGCCGCGACTTCCTATGCGTTCGGCAGCGCGGTGCGCCGCGGCGTACACCTGAGCTACGGCACCGACGCGCCGGTCGAATCGCTGGATGTGCGGCGCAACCTCTACAGTGCAATCACCCGCAAACCGCTCGCCGGCGGCCCGGCCTGGCAGCCTGCCGAATGCGTCACCCGCGCCCAGGCGCTGCGCTGCTACACCGAGGCCGGCGCCTGGAACGAATTTGCCGAAGCCGAAAAAGGCCGCCTTGCGCCCGGGTATCTCGCCGATTTCACCGTCTTTGACCGCGACCTCTTCACTGTCCCCGAAGCACAGATCCCTGCCATGCAGGTCAAAGCGACGGTTGTGGGCGGGGTGTTGGCGTGGCGCGAGGCATAGCCCTGTTTTCCCCGGCGGCGGAGAAAATGCGACCGGCCGGGCCGCGGCAGCCGCTTTGTATGCAGTGAATTTTGGAAAACCGCCGGCCCGTCCGGCAGAAATTTGTGAAAGACGCCGAACCGTGCGGCCGCAGGCCGCTGCCTGCTTGACAAATGTGGGGGCGGGTGTATAATAACATCGTCTTTTTACCTAAATAAATTTAGGTAAAATCGGCAGCCTGCCCCGGCAGGGGCGGGCACCGCATCAAATTGCCATACATAGAAAAGGAGAATTCCCCATGACTTTCGAAGAACTCAAAGACATTATTGTGGAAACCCTCAGCGCTGACGCCGACAAGATCACGATGGAAGCCAACCTCGCCGATGATCTCGGCGCGGACAGCCTCGACGCCGTCGAACTGAACATGGCCATCGAGGAAGCCACCGGCGTTTCGATCCCTGACGAAGAGCTGCCCAACATGAAGACCGTCGGCGACATCTTCAACTACGTCACCGAGCACGCTGAATAATCCACCCGATACCCCGCAACCCGAAGAGGAGGACAGACGTATGAACGTAGGCAAGATGTTTGCCGCCGGCACCCGCGAACGGGTGTTCCAGCTGAAGGCCAAGCGCGACGCCGGCACCGATGCGCCGCGCTGGCAGGCCCCGCAATTCCTGATGTGTAAAAAGTGCGAGCGCCGCGCCACCCGCCAGGTCTGGGCCCAGAGCCTCTACGTCTGCCCCAACTGCGGCCACCACCAGCCGATCGGCGGGTACTACCGCCTGAGCCTTGTGCTGGACCACGGCACCTTCCGTGAGCTCGACGCCGAGCTTGTCGGCAAGGATGAGCTCAACTTCCCCGGCTACCCTGAAAAGGTCGCCGCCCAGCAGGCCAAGACCGGCCTGCGGGAAGCCGTTGTCACCGCCACCGGCAAGATCGGCGGGGCGCCCTGCGTTGCCTGTGTGATGGACAGCCGCTTTTTCATGGCCAGCATGGGCACCGCCGTGGGTGAAAAGATCACCCGCGCGGTGGAATATGCGACAAACAAGAAGCTGCCGCTCATCATCTTTTCGGCCAGCGGCGGCGCCCGCATGCAGGAGGGCATCTTCTCCCTCATGCAGATGGCCAAGACCAGCGCGGCGATCCAGCGGTTCCAGCAAAAAGGCGGGCTGTACATCTCCTACCTGACCCACCCCACCACCGGCGGCGTCACCGCAAGCTTCGCCAGCCTGGGCGATATCACGCTGGCAGAACCCGGCGCCCTTGTCGGCTTTGCAGGACCCCGCGTGATTGAGCAGACAATCGGCGAAAAGCTGCCCAAGGGCTTCCAGACCAGTGAATTCCTGGTTGAGCACGGCTTCGTGGACCAGGTCGTGCCCCGCGCCGAGATGAAGAAGACCCTCGCGCTGCTTTTGCAGCTGCACACCCAGGGGAGGAAACACAGCGCATGATTAAGGAAATTTTGAAGGAAGTCGAAGCCATCGACGCGCAGATCGAAACGCTGCGCGCGGCTGCACCCGAAGCCGCCGATATGCCGGAGGAAGAGATCCTCGGCACCGAATCGGTCGGCCCCCAGCCGGATGGCGGCATCGCCAAATCGGCCGAAATGGCCGAGCTTGTCGCCAAACGCGGCGAGCTGCTGGAATCCTGCGCCGAACTCACCCCGGCTGACCGGGTCTTCCTGGCGCGGCACCCGGCCCGCCCCCATATTGATGAGTTTATCAGCGTCCTCTTCACCGATTTCTTTGAGCAACGCGGCGACCGCCACAGCGGCGAGGACGCCGCGATCCTCGGCGGCATTGCGCGCTACAAGGGTATGCCGGTCACCGTCATCGGCCACCGCAAGGGCTCGACGCTTGAGGAAAATATGCGCTACAACTTCGGCATGCCCGAACCCGAAGGCTACCGCAAAGCGCTGCGCCTGATGAAACAGGCCGAAAAGTTCGGCCGGCCGATCATCACCTTCATCGACACCCCGGGCGCTTACCCCGGCAAACAGGCCGAGGAACACGGCCAGGGCGAAGCGATCGCCCGCAACCTGGCCGAGATGAGCGCGCTGAGCGTGCCGGTCATCGCGGTGGTCACCGGTGAAGGCTCCAGCGGCGGCGCCCTGGCGCTCGGCGTGGCAAACCACATCCTCATGCTGGAAAACGCCGTCTACTCGGTTCTGAGCCCCGAAGGCTTTGCGAGTATTCTGTGGAAGGATTCCTCCCGCAGCGGCGAGGCGTGCGAGGTCATGAAGCTGACCGCGCAGGACCTTTACCAGGGCGGCGTTGTGGAGGAGGTCATCCCCGAGCCGCTCGGCGGCGCGCAGCGCGACCACGACAAGCTCTTTGCCGTGCTGGATACCGTGCTGGAACGCCACCTGGCCGAGCTGTGCAAAATGGGCGGCAAGGCCCTGGCCGAACAGCGGTACAAGAAGTACCGCCAGATCGGCCTGTAATTGAAATGCAGAATGAAAGATGAAAAATCCGGGGCGCGCAGCGCATCTTTGGCGGCCGAGGGCCGCCGTTCACCGCATTTTTCATTTTTCATTCTTAATTTTTAATTTTTTCGCCAGGTACATGGCCAGGAAATGACGAACCTATGACATAACGGGGGAACAACATGGAAGGATTCCAGCTGATTGCGACCGGGGCCTACCTGCCCGCCAAGGTTGTGACCAACGACGATTTGAGCAAGATTGTGGAGACCAGCGACGAATGGATCTCCACCCGCACCGGCATCCGCCAGCGGCGTTTCTGCGCCGAGGGGGAAGATTCCGGCACAATGGCAATCGGCGCGGCGCGCCAGGCGCTTGAAAACAGCGGCCTTGATCCCAAGGAAATCGGCTGCTGCCTGTGCGCCACAATCTCCGGGCGCTACCTTTCGCCAAGCAACGCCTGCCTGATCCAGCAGGAACTCGGCCTGGCGCAGGATATCCCGGTGCTTGATATCAATGCCGCCTGCTCCGGCTTTGTGTACGGCGCGGCGGTCGCCCGCGGCCTGCTGGCTGCACGGGCCGACCGCAGCCGGCCGTACGCGCTGGTCATCGGGTGCGAGCATCTGTCCCGCCTGATGGATATGACCGACCGCAGCACCTGCGTGTTGTTTGGCGATGCGGCCGGCGCAGGCGTCTTTAAGCTCTGCGACGCGCCGTTTGCCGTGGACCTGGGCGCCCGCGGCGACCTTGCGATCGAGGTGCCCGAAGGCGGCCCGATCAAGATGGACGGCAGCGCGGTGTTCCGGTTTGCGGTGGATGCGCTGCCCCGCAGCCTGCACGCCGTCATGGAGGAAAGCGGGCTCACCCTTGACGATCTGGACTGGGTGGTCTGCCACCAGGCGAACGGCCGCATCATTGACCACTGCGTCAAAAAGCTCAAGGCCGACCCCGCCAAGTTTTACAAAAACATGGAGCGCTTCGGCAACACCAGCGCGGCCAGCGTGCCGGTGGCCCTGCATGAACTGGCCGAAACCGGCAAGCTGCGCGCCGGCATGCGGGTCGCCTGCGTCGGCTTCGGCGGCGGTCTGACCTGGGCCGGCATGGCGTTCACTGTCGGTGATTCGTTCAACACAGGCGCAAAAGCATGAACAGAAAGGGGAACGGTTTACGATGAAACTGCTCAATGAGATTCTTGGCACAAAATACCCGATTATCCAGGGCGGTATGGCGAACATCGCCACCGGTGAGTTTGCGGCCGCCTGCTCCAACGCCGGTGCGCTCGGTTTGATCGGCGCGGGCGGTATCCGCAGCGGCGACGAGCTGCGCGCCCACATCCGCCGCTGCCGTGAACTGACCGACCAGCCCTTCGGCGTCAACATCATGCTCATGCACCCCTGCGCCGATGAATTCGCCCGGATTGTTGTCGAGGAAAAGGTGCCCGTCGTCACGACCGGCGCCGGCAACCCCGGCCAGTATGTCGCCAAATGGAAGGAAGCCGGCATCATCGTGATCCCGGTTGTCGCGGCGGCCGTGCTGGCCAAACACCTGGCCAAGGCCGGCGTTGACGCCGTGATTGCCGAAGGCACCGAAAGCGGCGGCCATGTCGGCGAAATGACGACAATGGCCCTTGTGCCCCAGGTCATCGACGCGGTTGACCTGCCGGTCATCGCGGCCGGCGGCATTGCGGACGGCCGCCAGCTGGCCGCGGCGCTTGCCTTGGGCGCCTGCGGCGCCCAGGTCGGCACCTGTCTGCTTGTCTCGCAGGAATGCCCGATCCACGAAAACTACAAAAAGGCCCTGCTCAAAGCCAAGGACAGCGACACCATCGTGACCGGCCGCATCGGCGGCACCCCGGTCCGGGTGCTCAAAAACAAGATGGCCCGCGAGTATGTCCGCCAGGAGAAGGCCGGCGCCGACAAGATGGAGCTTGAAAAGTTCACGCTTGGCAGCCTGCGCCGCGCCGTGTTTGACGGCGACACCGACACCGGCAGCCTGATGGCCGGCCAGGTCGCCGGCATGCTGCATGACATCCGCCCTGTGGCCGAGATCCTCGCCGGCCTGATGGACGGCTGCAAAGCCCGCCTCGGCGAGATGGAAGGGCTGACAGGGAAGCTGTAACGCAGAGAAGGAGAAGACCATGAAAGTAGCATTTGTCTTTGCCGGCCAGGGCAGCCAGCACGCCGGCATGGGGGCCGATTTGTATGAGCAGAGCCCGGCGTTCCGCGCCGTCTTTGACGAGGCCGCCGCGGCTGTCGATTTCGACCTCAAAGAAGTCTGCTTTACCGATGCAGACGGCGTCATCAACCAGACCCAGTACACCCAGCCCTGCATGGTTGCCTTTGCGGCCGGCGTTACCGCGATGTTCCGCGAAGCCGGCGTCGCCCCGGCCTTTGCGGCCGGTCTCTCGCTCGGCGAATATTCGGCGCTTGAGTGCGCCGGCGTCTTTGACGCGAAAACCGCCGTCGAGCTCGTGGCCTTCCGCGGCAAGGCGATGGCGAAAGCCAGCGAGGGCCTTGCATGCGGCATGACCGCCGTCCTCATGCTTGACCGTGACAAGCTCCAGGCTTGCTGTGAGGAGGCATCGGCGCTCGGCTGCGTCCAGATCTGCAACTACAACTGCCCCGGCCAGCTCGTCATCGGCGGCGAGAAGGCCGCTGTCGAGAAGGCGGCCGAGCTCGCCAAGGCGGCCGGCGCCAAGCGCTGCGTGCCGCTCAAGGTCAGCGGCCCGTTCCACACCAGCCTCATGCACCCGGCCGGCGACGCGCTCGAAGAGCGGTTCAAGACGGTTGAGTTCAAACCGATGCAGCTGCCGGTGCTCTTCAACTGCCTCGGCCATGAAAAGGCCGAGACCGACGCAATCCCCGACCTGCTCGTCCGCCAGGTGCAGAACAGCGTCTATCTTGAGGATACGATCCGCCGCCTGGCTGACCTCGGCGTTGACACCGTCGTCGAAGTCGGCCCCGGCCATGCGATCAGCGGCTTTATCAAGAAAACCGTCGGCAGCGCAATGACCTGCTACGCCGTCGAAACGGCCGAAGAATTCGCCAAGGCGCTTGCCGCCGTCAAGGAGGGCTGAAGATGGCTGCCAACATGGAAATGAACGACCGCCCGGCCGCCCTTGTCACCGGCGGCAGCCGCGGCATTGGCCGCGCGATCTGCCTGGCTCTGGCCGAAGCCGGCTTCAACGTCTGCGTCAACTATGCCGGCAACGCGGCCGCGGCCGAGGAAACCGCCGCCGCCTGCCGGGAAAAGGGCGTGGAAGCGGTAACCCACCAGGCCGATGTGACCGACCCCGCCGCCTGTACGGCCCTGGTCGAAGCGGCCGCCAAGGCTTTCGGCCGGCTGGATGTGCTTGTCAACAACGCCGGCGTCACGGCCGACAAGCTGATCCTCCAGATGAAGGAGGAGGACTTCGACAAGGTCATCAGCGCGAACCTCAAAGGCGCCTTCTTCTGCTGCAAGGCCGCCGCCAAGCGGATGATGCGCCAGCGCTACGGCCGCATCATCAACATCTCAAGCGTCGTCGGCCTGCACGGCAACGCCGGCCAGACCAACTACGCCGCCAGCAAGGCCGGCCTCATCGGCCTGACCAAAAGCCTTGCCAAGGAGTTTGCCGCCCGCGGCGTCACGGTCAACGCGGTGGCCCCCGGCTTCATCGCGACCGATATGACCCAGGCCATGCCCGAAGCCGCCAAGGCCGCCGCCCTTGCCGGCGTGCCGGCCGGCCGTGTCGGCAACCCGGAGGAGGTCGCCGCCGCCGTGGCCTTCCTCGCCAGCCCCGCCGCCTCCTACGTCACCGGCCAGGTCCTCTGCGTCGATGGCGGGATGGGGATGTGAGCGGCGGCCGGTAAGCCGCCAAAAATGAGAAAAATTGCGGTGCATCGGGCTGGGGTCGCAGGGGCGGCCCATGCTTTTCCGGCACGCTACCGGCGTGCGGTCCACCACAATTTTTCATGGGTATATTTTTAGGTCTATTTCAGCCAAAGCTCTCACGATTATACAAAACGTAGAATCATTCGGAGGATTCCATCATGGACAAACGCAGAGTCGTCATCACCGGCCTGGGCACCGTTAACCCCACCGGCAACACGGTGGCCGAAAGCTGGGCCGCCGTCAAACAGGGGGTGTGCGGCGTTGGCCCCATCACCCTGTATGATACCAGCAATTCCAAGACCAAGCTCGCGGCCGAAGTCAAGAACTTTGACCCCGCCGCAGTCCTTGACAAGCGCGAATGCCGCAAGATGGCCCGCTTCACCCAGTTCGCCCTGACCGCCGCCATTGAGGCGATGGCCGACGCCGGCATCAAGATGGAACAGGAGGACGCCGCCCGGTTTGCCACAATCGTTTCGGCCGGCATCGGCGGCCTGCCCAACATGGAGGAAGAGCATGCCAAGGGCGAGCAGAAGGGTTTTGACCGGGTCAGCCCCTTCTTTGTGCCGATGACGATTGCCAACATGGCCGCCGGTCAGATTGCAATCCGCTTTGGCCTGAAAGGCTACTGCTATGCGCCGGTCACGGCCTGCGCGGGCGGCACCAATGCGATTGGCGATGCGTTCCACCGCATCCGCGACGGATACGAAGACCTGGCCATTGCCGGCGGTGCGGAAAGCTGCATCTCGCCGCTGGGTGTCGGCGGTTTCACCAGCATGAAGGCGCTGACCACCGCGACCGATCCGAACCGCGCCTCGATCCCGTTTGACGCCGAGCGCGGCGGCTTTGTCATCGGCGAAGGCGCCGGCCTGCTTGTGCTTGAGGAGCTCGAGCATGCCAAGGCCCGCGGCGCCAGGATCTATGCCGAGGTTGTGGGCTACGGCACCAACTGCGACGCCCACCATATCACGGCGCCGGCCCCGGGCGGCGTCGGCGGCGCGGCCTGCATGCAGCTGGCTTTGGCGGACGCCGGCCTTGCGCCTGAAGCCATCGGCTACATCAACGCCCACGGCACCGGCACCCCGCTCAACGATTCCTGTGAAACCGCGGCGATCAAGGCGGCTTTCGGCGCCCATGCCGCCAAGCTGCGCATTTCTTCGACCAAGTCGATGACCGGCCACCTGCTTGGCGCGGCCGGCGGCGTGGAGGGCGTTTTCACCGCCCTGGCGCTGCACGAAGGCTTCCTGCCGGCCACCATCAACCTGCAGCAGCCTGACCCGGCCTGCGATCTTGATTACATCCCGAACCAGGGCGTTGCCGAACAGGTTGAATATGCGCTGAGCGATTCGCTCGGTTTTGGCGGCCACAATGCCGCGGTCATCTTCAAGCGCTGGGAGGGCTGAGCAATGGCGATTGTTCCAAACGACCCGCCGCGCGCGCTGACGGCTGCGCAGATCGCGTTGATCCTGCCCCACCGTTATCCGTTTGCGCTGCTGGATAAAATCACCGATTACACCCCCGGCCAGTGGGCCCGCGGCGTCAAGTGCGTCACCATGAACGAACCCTTCTTCCAGGGGCATTTCCCCGGCCAGCCCGTCATGCCCGGCGTGCTGATCCTGGAAGCGCTGGCCCAGTGCGGCGCGGTTGCCGCCCTCAGCGAGGAAGGCGCGCAGGGCAAGCTTGCGCTGTTCGGCGGGGTGAAGAACGCGCGGTTCCGCCGCCAGGTTGTCCCCGGTGATGTGCTCACCCTGGAATGTGAGCTGATCGAACGGCACGGCCCGGTCGGCGTCGGCAAGGCGACGGCCTGGGTGGACGGCCAGCGCGCCGTCAACGCCGAACTGACCTTCGCGATTGTTGACCGCGGGTGAGGCCTGCCATGCAAGCCAAACCATCCGCCCGCGGGCCTGTGCGCCCGGGGC
>URKR01000031.1 GCA_900548355.1 uncultured Oscillospiraceae bacterium | reverse complement strand
TCGAAAATATGGGGAGAGGGGATTACAATTATTGAGACCGTAGGGGCGGGCATTGCCCGCCCGGGGACGTTGGCGGCGGGGCGAGGTTTCCCGGGCGGGAAGAATCCCGCCCCTACATTTCGGCGGCTTCCGCGTCCTCCGCTTCGGCTTCCGCCGCCTTTTCCGGGTTATACTGGCCGAGCAGCCCGGCAAAGGCTTTGAGCTGGCTTTCGCTGTAGAAGTCAATCCGCAAGCTGCCTTTGCCGTCTTTGTATTCGACGCGCACCTCGCTGCCGGTGATCTCCTTGAGGGCGGCCTCGATTTCGGTTGCGATCACGGGGCGGGTGAAGGGGTCTTCTTTGGGTTTGGGGGCCTTGGGCGGGCGGGTCAGCTTGCGGCAGAGCGCTTCGGCCTGGCGCACGTTGAGCGCCTTTGCCTCAATCTGGCCGGCCGCTTCACAGATAAGGTCCTGCGTGGGCAGGCCAAGGATCGCCTTGGCATGGCCGGGGCTGATTGCGCCGGTGCGCACCTTTTCCCGCACGGGGTCGGGCAGGGTCAGCAGCCGCAGCGTATTGGTCACGGCGCTGCGGCTTTTGCCGATGCGCTGGGCGGCCTGTTCCTGGGTCAGGCCGTATTCGTCAATCAAGCGGCGGCAGCCTTCGGCCACTTCGATCGGGTCAAGGTCTTCGCGCTGCAGGTTTTCAATCAGTGCAAGGGCGGCGGCCTGTTCGTCGGTAACATCCTTGACAATAACCGGCACTTCATCCAGTCCGGCTTCATGGGCGGCGCGCCAGCGGCGTTCGCCCGCAATGATGACATACCCGGTGCCGGCCTTTTTGGGCCGCACCGCAATCGGCTGCAGCAGGCCGTTTTCCCGGATCGAATTGCTCAGCGCGGTCAGCGCTTCCACATCAAAGTGTTTGCGGGGCTGGTCGGGGTCGGGCTCGATCTCGGAAAGCGGCAAACTTGTCACGCTGCCGGATTCCGGCTCGGGCAGGTCTGCAAAGAGGCTGTCCAGCCCGCGCCCCAAACCGCCGAGTTTTCGTTTTGCCAATAGACGTTCCCTCCTTGCTTTCCCTGTACAGTTTTTCTATAGTGTTCAGCGTTCATTATTCGCCAAAAACTCTCTCGCCATCGCCATATAGGCTTCGCTGCCCTTGCCGTTGGGTTCATAGAAGTTGATCGGCATACCAAAGCTCGGCGCTTCCGAAAGGCGGACGGTGCGGGGGATAACGGTCTTATAGACCTTGTTGCCATAATATTTTTTCACCTGGGCCACCACCTGCATGGTCAGGTTGAGCCGCCCGGCATACATGGTGAAAAGCACCCCTTCAATGTCAAGGTAACGGTTGTACATCTTGCGCACCGTCTTCAGGGTGTTCATCAGCTCCGAAAGGCCCTCCAGCGCGTAGTATTCGCACTGGATCGGGATCAGCACGGTATCGCAGGCGCACAGGCCGTTGATGGTCAGAAGGTCGAGCGAGGGCGGGCAGTCGATAAAGACATAGTCATACGCCGGCACGACCGGGGCCAGCACGCTGCGCAGCCGGTTTTCACGCCGCGGCAAACTGACAAGCTCTACCGCCGCGCCGGCCAGCTGGGTGTTGGAAGGCAGAAGGTCGGCGTTAAACTTGGTCTTGACGATCGCGCCGCGGACATCTTCATCATCAATCAGGCAGGTGTAGATGTCGGATTCAAGCTCATGCTTGGCGACGCCATAGCCCGATGTTGTGTTGCCCTGGGGGTCCAGGTCAACCACCAGCACCTTTTTGCCGAGCGCTGCAACACAGGCGCTGAGGTTGACGCAGGTTGTCGTCTTGCCGACGCCGCCTTTCTGGTTTGCAATCGCCACCACTTTCGCCATGCCGGGTCCTCCTTTGTTTGTCGATGCGGTATCATTATAGCACATTTTGATAGCCGGGGGAAGGGGATGCGGGATGTTTCACGTGGAACATTGCGCCCCTTTCGGTTTTGTGTTATGCTAAACATACCCGGAATCTCAAAACTCTCTTTATATAAAGGTAGGCGAACACTATGGATCTTTCCCGCACGGTCTGCGCGCTGGCAACGGCGCCCGGCGAAGGCGGCATCGCGGTGGTACGGGTGTCGGGGCCGGAAGCTTACCCGATCGTCGGGCGGGTCTTTTTTCCGGTTCATGCCGGCAAAACCGTCGAACAGGCCCGCGGCTACACCGCGCTGCTCGGCCATTATCGGCTGCGCGGGCAGGAGATGGACGAGACGATCGCGCTGTTTTTCCGCGCGCCCCACTCCTACACCGGTGAAGATGTCATTGAACTTTCGGTGCACGGCGGCAGCGCGATGGCCGACGGCCTTCTGGAAGCGCTGCTGCTGGCCGGCTGTGCGCCGGCCGGCCCGGGGGAGTTTACCCGCCGCGCCGTTGTCAACGGCCGGATGAGCCTGACCCAGGCCGAAGCCGTGATGGAGATTATTGCGGCGAACGGGCGGCAGGGCGCTGCGCTGGCCAAAACCGCGCTGGACGGCGCGCTGGCCCGGGAAATTGCCGGCATCCAGGCCGACCTGCAGACCCTCAACGCCCACCTGGTTGCCTGGATCGATTACCCGGAGGAGGATGTGCCCGAACTGCTGCCCGGGGAACTGACCCTGACGCTGGAAACCGCCAAGGCAAAGCTGGATGCCCTGATCAACTCCTACGGCGCGGGCGCCGTGCTGCGGCGCGGCGTGGACTGCGTGCTGCTTGGCCGGCCGAATGTCGGCAAAAGCACGCTGCTCAACCTGCTGGCCGGGTTTGACCGCGCGATTGTAACGCCGGTGGCCGGCACCACCCGCGATGTGCTGGAGCAGGCTGTCCAGCTCGGAGACCTGCGGCTGAACCTGTTTGATACGGCCGGCGTGCGGGATGTGGGGGAGGAAGGCGACGCGATCGAAGCCGAAGGAATCCGCCGAAGCTGGAAAAAGCTTGAGGAAGCCGGGCTTGTTCTTGCGGTGTTTGACGCCGGCGCCCCGCTGACCGAGGATGACCTTGCCATCGCCAAAGCCTGCGCCGGCCGCCCGGCCATCGGCATCCTGAACAAGCAGGACCTCAACCCGACCGAAGCGGCGATGCAGGCCCAGCGGGAAGCGCTGGCCCCCTGTTTCCGGCGGCTGCTGCCGCTGACCGCCCGCGACCCGGCCAGCCGGCCGGCGCTGGCCGCGGCTGTGGCCGAATTGCTTGGCACGGCAGGGCTTGACCCGAACGCCGCCCAGCTGTGCAATGCGCGGCAGCTTGCAGCCGCCACCGCCGCACGGGACGCGCTGGACCAGGCAATTGCAAGCCAGCGGGAAGGCCTTGGCCCCGACGCCGCCGGCGTCTGCCTGGCCGATACGCTGCGCGCCCTGGCCGACCTGAGCGGTCAGGACGCCACCGAAGCCACGCTGGATGAAGTGTTCGCAACATTCTGCGTCGGCAAGTAGGGGACAGGGAATCTCCGCTGCGGGTGAACCGCGCCGACCATCCCGGCGCGCCCAGCACCGCATTTTATATTCTGAACTGCGCGGCAGCGCTGACGCGCCGCGCCTGGAGGCATCACTTTGGATCATCTTGGCAACTATGACGTGATTGTGATCGGGGCGGGGCACGCCGGCATTGAAGCCGCCCATGCGGCGGCGGTGCTCGGCGCCAAAACCGCCGTCTTTACCCTGACGCTTGACTTTATCGGCAACATGCCCTGCAACCCTTCGATCGGCGGCACCGCCAAGGGGCATCTTGTGCGGGAAATTGACGCCCTGGGCGGGCTGATGGGCCTTGCGGCCGACGCAACCTTTTTGCAAAGCCGGATGCTCAACCGCGGCAAAGGCCCGGCTGTCCATTCCCTGCGCGTGCAGACCGACCGCGCGCGCTACCATATCTGGATGAAGCATGCGCTGGAGCAGACCCCGAACCTCTTCATCCACCAGGCCGAAGTCACCGGGCTCAAGGTGGAAGGCGGCCGGGTCTGCGGGGTCTGCACAAACCTTGGCGGCTATTACGGCTGCCGGGCCGTCGTCATCGCAACCGGCACAAGCCTGGGCGGCCGGATCTTCATCGGGGAGGCAAACTACGCCGGCGGGCCGGACGGTTCCCACGCCGCCACCGCCCTGACCGAGGACCTTGTCCGGCTGGGCTTCCCGCTGCGCCGGTTCAAAACCGGCACCCCGGCCCGGGTGCACCGCCGCAGCATTGATTTTGCCAAGCTTGAATGCCAGCCCGGCGACCCCGACGAGAGCCTGCAGCCGTTTTCGTTTTTGAGCCGGGCGCCGATGCACAACAAGCTGCCCTGCTACATCGCCTACACCAACCCCGAAACCCACGCCGTGATCCTGCGCAATCTTGACCGCTCGCCTCTATACGGCGGGGACATCCAGGGTGTCGGGCCGCGGTACTGCCCTTCGATTGAGGACAAGGTCGTCCGTTTTCAGGAGAAAAGCCGCCACCCGATCTTTGTGGAACCCTGCGGCGAGGATACCGAGGAAATGTACCTGCAGGGGATGAGTTCCAGCCTGCCCGAAGCGGTTCAGAACGAGATGTACCGGACAATCGCCGGCTTTGAGCACCTCGAGATCATGCGGCCGGCCTATGCGATCGAGTATGACTGCGTTGACCCGACAAGCCTGTACCCCACGCTCGAAAGCAAGGTTGTGGCCGGGGTGTACGGCGCAGGGCAGTTCAACGGCACCTCCGGCTATGAGGAAGCCGCCGCCCAGGGGCTGCTGGCCGGGCTGAACGCGGCGCGGGCCGTGCAGGGGAAAGAGCAGCTTGTGCTGGCCCGCCACACAAGCTACCTTGGCACCCTGGTGGATGACCTTGTCACAAAAGGGGTTATGGACCCCTACCGCATGATGACAAGCCGCAGCGAATACCGCCTGAGCCTGCGCCAGGACAACGCCGATGAACGGCTGACCCCGATCGGCCGGGAATACGGCCTGGTGGACGATGCGCGCTGGGCCGCCTATGAACGCGACGCCGCAACCAAACAGGCCGAGCTGGACCGGCTGAACCACACAAAGGTGCCGCTTGCCGCGCTGCGTGAAGCGGCCGCCTGCCGCGGCATTGACCCCGCGGCCCTGGGTGAAAGCGGCGGCACGGCGGCCGAGCTTTTGCGCCGGCCTGCTATCCGGTATGAACTGCTTGCCGATGTCATCGGCCGCGGTGCAGGGGTTACCCCCGCCATGGCGCTGCGCATCGAAACCGAAATCCGCTACGCCGGCTATATTGCACGCGAGCAGCGGGCCATCCGGGAAGTACAGCGGCATGAAAACGTGCAGATCCCCGCAGGGTTTGACTATGCCGCCATCCAGACCATGACGCTGGAATCCCGCGAAAAGCTCGCGGCGATCCGCCCGCGCACCCTGGCCCAGGCCGGGCGCATCCCCGGCGTATCGCCCAGCGACCTTGCCCAGCTGAGCCTGGCCGTGCTTGGCAAGCGAGGCTGAGCCGCCCGCTTCTTCCCGCCTGTTTTGAAACTAGAAAGGTCTTATGCATGATTGATAAAAACCGCCTGGCTGAAAAGTGTTCCACGTGGAACATCCAGCTCACCGGCGCGCAGCTGGATGCGCTGGATACCTACGCCGCCTGCCTTGTAGAGTACAACCGCAAGGTCAACCTGACCGCCATCACCACGCCCGAAGGGATTGAGGACCGCCACTTCGTTGACAGCCTGCTCTTTGCCGCGCAGCCCGAAGTCGCGGGTTCGCTTGTCGATGTCGGCACCGGGGCCGGTTTCCCCGGCATTGTGGCCAAAATTTACAAGCCGGATCTCGCGCTGACCCTGCTGGAACCGACCGGCAAGCGGGTTGAGTTCCTGCGCTGGGTCTGCGGGACGCTCGGCTTTGCCGACATTGAATTCGCCAGGGAACGCGCCGAGGAAGCCGCCCGCAAAGCCTGGCGCGAACGGTATGATGTCGCGGTGGCGCGGGCCGTCGCCGCGCTGCCTGTTTTGTGTGAATACTGCCTGCCGCTTGTGCGCGTGGGCGGCGCCTTCATTGCGATGAAAGGCCCCGACGCCGCGGCCGAACGCGCCGAGGCAGGCCGGGCGGCCAGAACCCTGGGCGGCCGGTTTGGTGAAACCAGGCTCTTCACCCTGCCGGATGGCAGCGTGCGCAACCTGATCTTCTGCGAAAAAATATCGCAAACCCCGACTGTTTACCCCCGAAACGGCGGAAAAATTGCAAAAAAACCGCTCTAACCCCACGCAAACGCGCGAAATCCGGCGAACGATTTTGCTGGAAACGATCACAGCCCCGTGGTATGCTGAAAGAAAACGCATACCACGGGGCTGTTTGCCATGACATGAGGGGGAGGCCGCCATGCCCAAAAACCAAAAGCACGACACGCCCAAGCAGAAGGCCGGCAAGGTCCTGCTGCTGCCTGTCGAACAGATTGAGCCGTCGCCCTATCAGGCGCGCACAACCTTTGATGAAACCGAAATTGCGGCGCTGGCCGTCAGCATTTTGCAAAACGGGCTGCTGCAGCCGGTCAGCGTGCGGCGCACCGGGCCGCACCGTTACCAGCTTATTGCGGGGGAGCGCCGTCTGCGCGCCTGCCGGCTTGCCAAGCTCGCCCGGGTGCCGGCCATCCTGGCCGACTGTGACGACGGGGCTTCGGCCGCGCTCGGCCTGCTCGAAAACCTGCAGCGCGCCCAGCTCGACCCCTTCGATACGGCCCGCGGCATCAAGGAGGTAATCCGCCTTTGGGGCTGCACCCAGGCCGAAGCCGCGCGCAGGCTGGGCCTTTCACAGAGCGCGCTTGCCAACAAACTGCGGCTGCTGAGCCTGAGCCCCGCGCAGCAGCAGATCTGCACGGCGCACCACCTGACCGAACGCCATGCCCGCGCCGCGCTGCGCCTGCCCGAAAGCCGCCGCACCGCCGCGCTTGAAAAGATGGCGCGGGACGGCCTCAGCGTGCGGGATGCCGACAAGCTTGTTGACGCCATGCTCTCGGCGCCCAGGGAAGGCCCCAGCCCGGTGCGCCGCACCATGCCGATGGTGCGGGATGTGCGGCTGTTTGTGAACACCCTGCAGCACGCGGTGGACCTGATGACCCAGAAAGGCATCCCGGCCACCGCAACCTGCGGCCGGCGGGACGGCTGCCTTGAATACACCGTCCGCATCCCGGTTGACGCGCCGGATGAAGCCTTCGCCGTCATCCCGGCGCCGCTGCCCGCCGGCCCCGCCCCCCAGCGCGCACTGCACCCCCAGCCTGCCTGCGTTGCCGCCGCAGAAGGGGAAGGGGAGGGCGATGCAGAATAGCATCCCGGCCGGCTTCAACGGGGCGCCGCCCTGCTTTGGCGCCGCCACTGCCCCGGCGTTAGCCCGGTGGCCGCATGAAAAACCCGGATCAGATAGTTCGCGCTGGAAAGCCCCGCCGCCTGGGCAATCACATCAAGCCCGGCGTCGGTTTCGGCCAGCAGCTGCTTGGCGCGCTCCAGCCGCAGCGCCGTCAGGTAAGCCGCAAACCCCTGGGCAAAATACCGCTTGAAAAACACGCTGAAATACTTTGCGCTCATATGAAACCGCGCGCCCATTTCGGCCAGGGTGATCCGCTCGGCGCAGTGCTCTTCCAGGTATTTGGCAATCGCACGCAGCGTATCGGCCAGGGCGGTTTCGGCCGGGCGGCTTTTGATCTGGCCGTCGGCATACAGCCGGGCAAACAGCTGCAGCAGGCAGCCTTTCACCCCGAGCCACCCGCCCGGGGCTTCGCTTTTTGCCCAGGCTGCGGCCTGGTTCAGCAGCACGCCGGCCGCCGCCGCAGAATCCGGCGGCAGCTGGGTTGCCACCCGGGCGCTGCCCTCGGCCAGCGGGCGCAGGTAATCCTCCGCTTCGTCTGCCTGGGCAAACCCCAGCCAGGGCAGCGGAAAGACAAACGCCAGGTACCGGCATTCCGGCCCGGGCGAACGCATGCCGTGCAGCGCCCGCGGGTTGAGGTAAAAGACATCCCCGGGGCGGCCGGTGCGGGGTTCCCCCTCAACGGTCAGGGCCAGCTCGCCCGCCTGCATCAGCAGGATTTCAGCGTGGTCATGCCAGTGTACCGGCACTTCCAGCCCGGCCGGCCCGGCCTGCATCGCGTAAATTTCCAGCGGCCGGTCCCGCCGCCCGGGGCGGGGTTCCCGCAGGGAAGGGGGGATGTTCATGCCTGCCTCCTTGTTCTTTGATACAGCTTTAAACCCAAGCCGCCTTTCCGGCCGCTCTCTATGGATATTGTACAACATTTCCCGGATATAGTGCAACACAGCCGCCAAAATTCGGGATATACTTCAAGGTAGAGACAGCCGGCACAGCCGGCGGACGCTGTATTATTTCAGGAAAGGACGGACCCTTATGAAACATTGGCTTCACGACGCGGTCTTCTATGAAATCTACCCCCAGACCTTCTTTGATTCAAACGGCGACGGCATCGGCGATATTCCGGGCATCACGGCCAAGCTGCCCTACATTGCCTCGCTCGGCTGCAATGCGCTCTGGCTGAACCCCTGCTTTGTCTCTCCGTTTGGCGATGCCGGCTACGATGTGGCCGATTACTGCCGTGTCGCCCCGCGTTACGGCACCAACGAGGACCTGGCCGCCCTGTTTGCCGCCGCCCATGACCGCGGCATGCATGTGCTGCTTGACCTTGTGCCCGGCCACACTTCGATCGAGCATCCCTGGTTCAAAGAGAGCTGCCGGCCCGAGAAAAACGAATACTCCGGCCGGTATGTCTGGTCAAACCACCCGTGGGAATCGGTCACCGGCGTGCCCGGCATCGCGGGCGAACTGCGCGGCATCTCGCAGCGGCCGGGCGCTGTCGGCACCAACTTCTATTCCTGCCAGCCGGCGCTGAACTACGGCTTTGCCCAGCCGGAAAAGCCCTGGCAGTGTGCGGTTGATTCGCCCGAAGCCCTCGCCACCCGGCAGGCGATGAAGGATGTCATGGCTTTCTGGCTTGACAAAGGCTGCGACGGTTTCCGGGTGGATATGGCGGGTTCCCTTGTCAAGAACGACCCTGGCCAGCGCGAGACGATCAAGCTCTGGCAGGATGTCCGCGCTTTCCTGGATGCGCGCTATCCCGATGCGGTCATGGTCTCGGAATGGGGCGAACCGGACAAATCGCTCGCCGGCGGCTTCCACATGGACTTCCTGCTTCAGTTCGGCCCGAGCCACTATAACGACCTGTTCCGCTGCGACCACCCCTACTTCGGCCGCGACGGGAAAGGCGACATCAGCGAATTTGTCGCTACATACAAAAAGAACTACGCCCTGACAAACGGAAAAGGGCTGATCTGCATCCCTTCCGGCAACCATGATTCACAGCGGATGCGCAAATATCTCGACCCCGAGGAGATGAAGCTCGCCTTTGCCTTCCTGTTCTCGATGCCCGGCGCGCCGTTCCTCTATTACGGCGATGAGATCGGGATGCGCCAGCTTGACATTCCTTCGGTGGAAGGCGGGTATGAACGCACCGGCGCGCGCACCCCGATGCAGTGGGACGCTGCGGCCAAGAACAGCGGCTTTTCACCCGCGCCGGCCGAATGGCTCTACACCCCGCTTGACCCTGCCGCCGACGCCCCGACCGTGGAATCCCAGCAGGACGACCCCGATTCGCTGCTGAACGAAGTGCGCAAACTCATCGCGGTGCGCCGTGCCAACCCCGCGCTCGGCGTGGACGGTTCGATTTCCTTTGTCTGGTGCGAAAAAGGCGGCGAGCCGCTGCTCTACCTGCGGGAAGCCGAAGGCCAGCGGGTGCTTGTTGCGCTGAACCCGTCCGCAAAACCGGCCTCCTGCCCCTGCGCCTTTACCGCCAAGCAGGTTCTCTACGCCCACGGCCAAGCCGCCGCGCTTGCCGACGGCGTTCTGCAGATGGCAGGGGAGAGCGCAACCTTTATCGAGGTATAAGCGCAGACCCTGAAACAATAAAACCATATACAAGCAAAACGGTGAACCGCTGCAGTATCTCAGCGGTTCACCGTTTTGTTTACTCTGCATGTTTTTCTTTGCCCGAAAAATTCCCGGGTCTCTCAGGCAAAACCGCCCGCCTTACTCCTCGCTCAAGTCCGCATTATCTGCGGCGGCGTCGGCGGCTTCCTCGGCCTGGATGGCGGCAAGCTCCTCGGCCGTGGGTTCGGCGTCGTCCTCGGCTTCGGGTTTTTCGGTTTCGGCGCCGTTGTCACGCTCGACCCGCGCAACCATCGAAACCTTGTCATCCTCGCCCAGCCGCATGACCCGCACGCCGCTGCCGTACCGGCTCTGGATGTTGATGTCGTCGGCATGCATGCGGATCAGGATGCCGTTGGCCGAAATCAGGATCAAATCGTCGGTATCGTCCACAATCTTGACGGCCGCGACCCCGCCCTTTGCATAGTTGCGGATGCCAAGCCCGCCGCGTTTGGTGGTGCGGTAATCGTCCACCAGGCTGCGGCGGCCCTTGCCTTCCTCGGTCACGGTCAGCAAGGTGGCGCCCGGGCGGCAAACCCCGACCCCGACTACATAGTCGCCTTCCCGCAGCCGGATCGCCCGCACGCCATGGCCGGAACGGCCCATCGGCCTCGCGTCGCCTTCCTGAAAGTGGATCGCCGCGCCGTCGTGGGTTGCAATGATGAGATCATCCTCACCGTTGGTCAGATGGCTCCAAACCAGGCTGTCGCCCTCGTTGAGCGCAACGGCGTTGAGGCCGGCTTTGCGGATATTGCGGTACTGCGAAAGCGGCGTCCGCTTGATCACGCCCTGCCGCGTCACGGTGGTCAGGTAGCTGTGCTCCTCGTCAATGTCGGCCGGCTGGCGCAGCATGCCGGTCACCTGTTCCCCTTCCTGCAGCTGCAGCAGGTTCACGATGTGGCTGCCCTTGGCCGTGCGGCCGCCCTCCGGCACCTGGTAGCCCTTGAGCCGGTATACCCGGCCGCGGTCAGTCATAAACAGCACCGTATCATGGGAAGAGCCGACGAAGAGTTCTTCGGTGAAGTCGTCGTCTTTCTGGTTCATGCCCTGCACGCCGCGTCCGCCGCGGTTCTGCGCCGTGTAGGTATCGGCGGCGGTCCGTTTGATGTACCCGGTGTGGGACAGCGTATAGACGCACTGCTCCTTCGGGATCAGGTCCTCAATGTCCACCTCGCCGGTCACCGCCTCGATCGAAGTGCGGCGGTCGTCGCCGTACTTGTCGGCCAAAGCCTGCAGGTCGTTCTTGACGATCTGCATCGCGTGGGCGTCGTTTGCCAGGATGTCCTTGTAATTTTCAATGTTTGCGCGCAGCTGGCCGAGTTCCTCCTCAATCTTGAGGATCTCGAGCCCGGCCAGGCGGCCGAGCTGCAGCTTGACGATCGCATCGGCCTGCGGGTCGTCAAAGTCAAAGCGTTCCATAATCGCGGCCTTGGCCTCGGCAAAACCGCCTTTGCAGGCGCGGATCGTCGCAATGATCTCGTCCACAATGTCCACGGCTTTGCGCAGGCCCTCAAGGATATGGGCGCGGTCCTGCGCTTTTTTGAGCTCAAAGGCGGTGCGGCGGCGGATGACTTCACCCTGGAAGTCAACATAGCGCTGCATCATCGTTTTCAGGCTCATGATCTTGGGCACGCCGTCGTCCAGCGCAAGCATAATGACGCCGACGGTGTCCTGCAGCTGGGTATAGCGGTAGAGCTGGTTTAAGACAACCTGCGGGTTCGCGTCCTTCTTGATCTCGATGACAATCTTCATGCCGGTGCGGGACGAAGATTCGTCGTTGAGGTCGGAGATGCCCTCAATCCGCTTGTCCTTGACAAGGTCGGCGATTGATTCAATCAGCCGGGTCTTGTTGACCATGTAGGGGATCTCGGTGATGAGGATCTCGAACCGGCCGTTTTTCTTCTCGACAATCTCGGCCCGGCCGCGAAGCGTGATCTTGCCGCGGCCCGTCGCATAGGCCGCGCGGATGCCCGAACGCCCCATGATGATGCCGCCGGTCGGGAAGTCGGGGCCCTTGACATATTCCATCAAACCGGGCAGGTCGATGTCGGGGTTATCGATCAGGGCGCAGAGCCCGCCCACGACCTCCCGCAGGTTGTGGGGCGGGATGTTGGTCGCCATGCCGACCGCGATGCCCTGGCTGCCGTTGACCAGCAGGTTCGGGAAGCGGCTTGGCAGCACATGGGGTTCCTTGGTCGTCTCGTCAAAGTTCGGGTCCCAGTCAATCGTGTCCTTCTCAATGTCGGTGAGCATCTCGCACGCCATCTTGGACATGCGGGCCTCGGTATAACGGTAGGCGGCCGGGGGGTCGCCGTCAATCGAACCAAAGTTGCCCTGGCCGTCAACCAGCGGATACCGCAGGCTGAAATCCTGCGCCAGGCGGACCATCGCGTCATACACGCTCGCGTCGCCGTGCGGGTGGAAGGAACCCAGCACCGCGCCGACGGTATCGGCCGATTTCCGGTAGGGGTGGCTGGGGTCGTTGCCGCGGATGTGCATCGTGTACAGGATGCGCCGGTGCACAGGCTTCAGGCCGTCGCGCACATCGGGCAGCGCGCGGGAGACGATGACCGACATCGAATAGTCCAGGAACGCGGTCTCAATCTCTTTTTTGACATCGCGCACAATGACCTTCGTGCCGGACCCCGGCACCATAATGATGTTTTCTTCCATACTTTACCACCTAAATCTCGTTATACACCTGTGCGGAAGATAGCGGGCACAGCCTCGCCGAAAATAGCATGAGAACGTTTGATTTGTTACGGATTCCTTACCAGCACAGCGGGGCTGCGAGGGGGTTTCCGTCATGCGTAGGGGCCGGATTCTTCCGGCCCGCGAACCTCGCGGCACCGCAAACGCCCCCGGGCGGGATAAATCCCGCCCCTACGCATGAATTTTGGGTTCATCACCAACGCGGCGGGATTGCGACCGCCTGACACCGGCGTATGGCGGCTTATTCCTCCATCCGGCCATGCTTTACCAGCCACCGGCGCGGATTATCCTCGATATACTTCCATATTTCCTGATAATCCTGCGCCCCGCGAATGATGTGGTCATAAAATGACCGCTGCCAGATGGATTTGCCCATTTCTCGGGAAACCCCGGCCTTCCAGCCGCCGATTATCCGGCCCAACGGCGGGCTGCCGGCCTGCAATTCAAAAATGATATGCAGATGATCCGGCATCAAAACCGCCTTGTCCACCCGAACGCCCGGATACCGGCGCTGCAAATCCTGCAGCGCCTGCCACGCGCATCGCCCAGTCTTTGTCGGTATGACAACGTCCGGCCGGCGGATTTGCCCGAGCAGTGGCGCGCGCCCCCGGGTGACAACTGTCACAAAATACCAGCCTTCCGCATACAGCGCCGGTTCCAGCCGCAAAGGTTTTCGCCGCGGCCGTTCCTCTTTTGGCTCCATCAAACGTCCAAATTCGCATACTTCGCGTTTTTCTCAATGAACTGGCGGCGGGGTTCCACCTGCTCGCCCATCAGGATGCTGAAGGCTTCGTCGGCGCGCTCTGCATCCTCAATCTGGATCTGGACAATCACCCGGTTATCGGGGTTCATCGTCGTCTCCCAGAGCTGGTCGGGGTTCATTTCGCCCAGGCCTTTGTAGCGGTTGATCTTGGCGCCCGGCATCTCGGCCGAAAGCAGCTTCATTTCCTCTTCATTGTACGCGTACTTCACGTTCTGGCCCTTCTGCAGCTTGAACAGCGGCGGCTGGGCGACATAGACATACCCCGCCTCAATCAGCGGCCGCATATACCGGAAGAAGAAGGTCAGCATCAAGGTGCAGATATGGCTGCCGTCCACGTCGGCATCGGCCATGATGAAAATCTTGTGGTAGCGCACCTTCGAGATGTCAAACTCATCCCCAATGCCGGTGCCGAGCGCCGTCACAACCGGCATCAGCTTGTCGTTGCCGTAGATGCGGTCGGCGCGGGCCTTCTCGACATTGAGCATCTTGCCCCACAGCGGCAGGATCGCCTGGATGTTGGAATCGCGCCCCTGCTTGGCCGAACCGCCGGCCGAGTCACCCTCGACGATGAAAAGTTCGGTCTTGGCGGGGTCTTTCTCGTGGCAGTCGGCAAGCTTGCCGGGCATCCGGTTGGTCTCCAGCGCGCTTTTGCGGCGCACAAGGTCGCGGGCTTTCTGGGCCGCGGCGCGGGCGCGGGCCGCCTGGGTCGCTTTTTCAAGGATTGCCTTCGCAACGGCGGGGTTTTCCTCAAAATATTCGGTCAGCGCGCGGTAGACAAGGCCGGAAACCAGCGTCTTGATGTAGGTATTGCCGAGCTTGGCCTTGGTCTGGCCCTCAAACTGGGCCTCCTGCAGTTTGACGCTGATGACCGCGATCAGCCCCTCGCGCACATCGGGGCCCTTGAGGTTCTCGTCCTTATCTTTTAAGATCCCCTTCGCGCGGGCGTACTCGTTCATCACACGGGTCAGGCTCAGCTTGAAACCTTCCTCATGGGTACCGCCTTCGGGGGTGTGGACGTTGTTCGCAAAACTCAGCATCAGCTCATTGAAGCTGTCGCAGTATTGCAGCGCAATCTCGGCGACGGCGCCGTCGCCCTCGCCCTTCATATAGATGACCTGCGGGTGCAGCGGGCTCAAATCACGCCGCTGCTGCAAGTAACTCACAAAGCTGCGGATGCCGCCCTCGTAGCACATTGTCTCGCGCAGAGGCGCGCCGCCGTTCTCTTCAAGGGTTTTCTTGCGTTCGTCGGTCAGGGTAATGCGGACGCCGGCATTCAGGAAGGCTTCCTCCCGCAGGCGCTTGAGCAGGACTTCGTAGTCATATTCGGTCGTATCGACGAACATTTCCGGGTCCGGCTTGAAGGTGACAGTCGTACCTGTGGAAGCGGCGATACCGACTTTTTTCAGATCACCCTCCGGCTTGCCGCGCTGGAACCGCTGTTCATACTCCGCCCCGTCGCGCCGCACCCGGACGATGAGCCATTCGGACAAAGCGTTCACAACGCTCGCGCCGACGCCGTGCAGACCGCCCGAGACCTTGTAGCCTGAGTTTTCGCCGCCGAACTTGCCGCCGGCGTGCAGAACGGTGTAGACGACGGTCACGGCCGGGATACCCATCTTGGGCTGGATATCAACCGGGATGCCGCGGCCATTGTCCGCTACCTCAATGATGTCGCCTTCCTTGATGGTCACTTCGATATGGTTGCAGTATCCGGCAAGAGCTTCGTCGATGGAGTTGTCTACAATCTCATACACCAGGTGGTGCAGGCCGGAAGGCCCCGTTGACCCGATGTACATGCCGGGCCGCTTGCGTACAGCCTCAAGGCCCTCCAGCACCTGGATCTGCTCGCCGCCATAGACATGGTCGGTTGCGGTCTCCTGGTTGGTGGATGTGATGATCTCTTCTGCCATTGTTACCCCTCTAGTTTGATGATGAAAGAAAAGCGGTGGTTCTTGTAAGAGTTTAGAGTTCAGAATCTAAACTCTCAACGCTTTGGTTTTCAAAAAAATGATGGTGGATCAGGCTTCCCTCACCCCGGCGCCCGCCCGCTTCTGCCGCGGATGGCGGCTGTGGAAAGCTGGGTGATATACACTGTCCCGCCGGCGAAATCGGTCAGGATAAAGCTTTTCGGCATCGCGCCGCTCACATCCACCACCGCGCCCTGCTCCTGCGCTCTGCGCAGGAATTCATCGGTGATTTTGGCCTTCTGGCCTGCGTCGGTTGCGGTGTCCAGGTCAAACACCCCGATGATCTCGCGGTCGTTGAGCACAAAGTCTTGCCCCACATGCAGGTACATTGCCTTATCCCTCCCGCACGCGGCCGCCTTCCACAAACACCAATTTTCCGTTGGTGCGTGCAAAAGCGGCCGAATCACAGGTTGTCACAAAAGTTTGCTTATCCTCAATCCTGGTCAACAGATAGGTTTGGCGCGCATCGTCCAGTTCAGACAATACATCGTCAAGCAGCATGACCGGGTGCTCGCCGAGCACCTCGCCCGCCACGCTCGCCTCAGCCAGTTTCATCGCCAGCACCGCGCTGCGCTGCTGGCCCTGGCTGCCGTAGATTTTGCCGGGCTGCCCATCCAGCAGGATCTCAAGGTCCTCTCGGTGCGGCCCGGTCAGGCAGAACCCCGCCCGCCGCTCAGCCGGCGCCATCGCGCGCAGTTTGGCAGCCAGCGCCCCGCCGTCGCCGGGGTCACAGCAGGGGCGGTACTCGATCTGCAAAACTTCGGCCCCACTTGATATATCGCGGTAATTGGCCGCCGCGACCGGGGCCAGCCGGGAAAGATACTCGGCGCGCCGGCGGATCACCTCGCTGCCATAGGCCGCCATTGCCTCGTTGTAGGTTTCCAGCAGCATGTCGGCCCCCGGCGTGATCTCATAGGCTTTGAGCAGCGCGTTTTTCTGGGCCGTCACCCGTGCGTACCGCCGCAGCGCGGCCAGGTAGCCGGGGTAGAGCTGGCAGAGCGCGGCGTCAAGAAAATGCCGCCGCCCTTCCGGCCCGCCTTTGACCAGGCTCAAATGGTTCGGGTCAAACACAACGGCCGTAAAGGTGCCGGCAACCGAAGCCGCCCGCCCGCGGTCAGCCCCGTTGAGCCTGGCGCGCCGGCCCGGCCGCCCGCTTTCTTTGCTGCCGACGGTCAGCCGCAGCTCCTGCGCCCGGCCGCCGGCTTCAAACCGGGCTTCCAGCGCGCCAAAAAGCTGCCCGCGCCGGATCAGCTCGGCGTCCTTTGCACCGCGGAAGCTCTTGGCGCCGGTGAGCAGCCAGATCCCTTCCAGCAGATTGGTCTTTCCCTGGCCGTTTGCCCCGCACAGCACGGTTAGCTGCGGGGCAGGGCAGAGCGTCGCGCTTTCCAGGTTGCGGAAATCCTGCACCTGCAGCGCGTCCAGCCGCATCAGCGCCCCTCCGCGATCTGCACCGTGCGGCCATCCAGGTCAACGGTGTCCCCGGCGCGGCATTTGCGCCCGCGCTGGGTGCATACTTCGCCGTTCAGGGTCACAGCCCCGGCCTGGATCAGTTCTTTCGCCTCGCCGCCCGTCTCGCACAGCCCCGCAAATTTCAAAAGCGCATCCAGCTTGATAAATTCAGTATGAATATGGACAAGATCCATAGATGATCCCTCGAAAAGATGTTTTCTTTACATATCGTTTTTGAACCGCACCGGCAGCACAAGGTAGATATAGTCCTTGCCTTCCTTCGGCAGCAGCTTGACCGGGCTCAGGGCCCCGTTGAACTCCATCTTCATCTCGTCGGCTTTCGAGTTGCGCAAAGCGTCCAGCATATAGCGGTTGTTGAAGCCGATCTCAACCGTCTCGCCCTCAAAACTGACCGGCGGGAACTCATCCACAACCTTGCCCAGTGCGGTCTGGCAGCGCACCGTCACTTTGTCCGGTGCGAAGGTGATCCGCAGCGGGTTTTTGAGCCGCTCGGTGATGACGAGCGAGGCGCGCTCGATCGTCTCGATAAAGCGGCGGGTCTCCACATGGACGGTTGTGCGGGCTCCTTTGGGGATGACGCTCTCATAATTTAAGAATTCGCCCTCGATCAGCCGGCTCATAATTGTGTAGCCATTGGTCGTAAAGACCACATACCGCCGGTTTGCATCGATCTTGACCGGGTCTTCCGGCCCGCCCATGATCTTGAGCAGTTCCTGCAGCGGCTTTGAGGGGATGATGATCCGGATATCCCGCGTGCATTCGACATCCCGCTGGATAATCGCAAGCCGGTAGCCGTCGAGCGCGACAATCGTCAGGCTGCCCGGCTCAATCACAAACAGCTCGCCGGTATGGGCGGGCTTTTTGTCCTCCTGGGCGACCGCATAGATTGTCTTTTCAATCATCTCCCGCATCATGGAACAGGGGATCGTCATTGTGTTTTCGGCCGCGGTGTTCGGCAGGCTCGGGTAATCGCTCGCGTTCAGCGCCGGGATTTCGAACTCGGCCACACCGCCGCGGATAATCGCCATGCCTTCCTCGTTCAATTCGATGCCGACGTCACCGGCCGGCATCCGACTGACCATCGAACCGAGCAGTTTGGCGTCAAGCACCGCTTCACCGGGCGCCTGGACGTTGCAATCGATCGTTGTTGTGATGCCCATCTCCATGTCGTAGCCGGTCAGGGTCAGTTTGAACCCCTCTGCCTGCAGATAGATGCCCTCCAGCACCGGGATGGCTGTGCGGTTCGAAATTGCGCGGGATACGCCTTCAATCGCGGCAGCCAGCAGTGACTTTTCACATTCGAACTTCACGTTCTCTTCACCTCGTCTTTACTCTGTTTTGTCGGCCGGAGCCCTCTGCGGGCTTTTTGTGGAAAGAAGGGGATACCTCGTTTTGTCGGCCGTTTAAACTTATACTTGGATAGTCGTAGTAGTAGGGGGTGTGGAAACGGTGGAAAAGGAGCCCGCACCGCGTAGCCGCGTCAAAACCCGGGCTGTGCGGGCTGCGGAAAACCTTGTGGAAGAAAAATCCGCCGCTGTGGACAACTCCACTTCTCAACACCCGCTGTGGAAAACGAATGTTAATTGTTGAAAAAACGGTTGAAAATGGGGAAAACTCAAAAAAGGCGATTTAGTTGGTCGAAAAAGCCCTTTTTCAGGTGCGGATGTTCTTGGTGATATCGTCCACCATCTCTTTGAGGTGCCGGTCCTTGGCGATGTTTTTTTCCATCGTGTTGATCGAATAGACGACGGTGGAGTGGTCGCGCCCGAACTCCGAGCCGATCGCCTCCATGCTCATGCCGGTGATCTCACGGATGATATACATTGTCATCTGGCGTGCGGCGCTCACGTTGGCGTTGCGCTTTTTACCGCGGATGTCGGCCGGCAGCACATTGTAAGTCCGGGCCACTTCGTTGATAATTTTCTCAATCGTGACCGGGATCGGCTGCTGGTCGTTCAGCGTATCTTTGATTGCGGTCATCGTGACCCCGATGCAGGGGGCGATGCCTTCGAGCATATAGTAGGCGTTGAGCTTTTTCACCGCGCCTTCCAGCTGCCGGATGTTCTGTTTGAGATGGTTCGCGATATATTCGGCCACGTCGTCGGGCAGGTCAAGGTTCAAAAGTTCGGCCTTGCGTTTGACGATCGCCACCCGGGTTTCAAAATCCGGCGGCTGAATGTCGGCGGTCAGGCCCCATTCAAACCGGGTGCGCAGGCGTTCCTCCAGGCTTTTGATCTCCTTGGCAGGCCGGTCGCAGGCCAGCACAATCTGTTTGCCGGCATTGTGCAGCGTGTTGAATGTGTGGAAAAATTCTTCCTGCGTCGCTTCCTTGCCGGCAATGAACTGGATGTCGTCAATCAGCAGCACATCCGCTTCACGGTAGGTCTGGCGGAACAGCTCGGTCGTGTTGTTGCGCACGGCGGTGATGATCTCGTTGGTGAACTTTTCGCAATCGACGTAAACAATGTTGAAATCGGGGTGGTTTTTACGGATCTCAATCTGGATCGCATTGAGCAGGTGGGTCTTGCCCAGCCCCGAAGGCCCGTAGATAAACAGCGGGTTGTAAGCGCCTGAAGGGTTTGCCGCCACCGCCTGGGCCGCCGCAAAGGCAAACTGGTTGGATGGGCCGCGGATAAAGTTTTCAAAAGTGAAGTCATACCGGCCGGAAGGCAGCGTTTCCTCGGTGATTTTTTCGGGAGCTTTTTCCCCCTCAGCCTGTTGGGACGGCGGAATGACGAGCACAAGCTCAATGTCAAACCCGAGAACCTCCTTGAAAGCCTCCTTCAGCAGCCCGGCATACCGGTCGTTGACGATTTTACGGATAAAATCGTTGCGGACCAGCAGCGTGACGCAGTTGGAGTTTTCAAAGCTGACGGCTTCCAACCCGGCAATATAACACTGGTAGGTGGCTTCGGCGGTATGTTCGCGGCAGTACAGTTTGGCCGCGTCCAATACGTCGTTGAATGAATCCATGTTCTTCCCCACTTTGTTTACGGTCTTGCGCCCGGCAAAGGCGCAGAAATATACGCATGATATTATACCACAAAAACGGCCCGCCGTCTAGCGGGAAGACCCCATAAAACCCCTTATTATATAAAGGAAGAGCCCTGTCCTCTGCGCGCCGCCCCAGACGGGGCGCGCGCTGGCAGGAACAGGGCGAAATTTCAGCGAAAAAGACCCGAAAATTTTCCGAAATGAAAACAACAGCTGCAACAAACCGAAAACGCCGTCCCAAAGGCAGGGCCTCGGGCAGGAAACGCATGCTTCCCGCCGAAAACTCCGCCAGGGTGCGGCGTTTTCCACAGAATTGTTGAAAACTTCAGCGCTTGCCGTGCCGGTTTTTCCGCCAGATTTCGTAGAGACCTTCCAAAACCAGGGTTTCCCGGTACTCGATCGTCGTTTCGCAGGCGTCGCGGATGCTCGCGGGCAGGGTGCCGGTCGCAACGACAGGGGCTTGCGGCGCATCGAGCGCCGCGCGGATTTTTCCCACCATTGCGTCCAGCATCGCGGCGGTGCCAAGCACCGCGCCGCTGTGCAGGCAATCGGCCGTGTTGGAACCCAGCAGTTTGCGGGGCGTTGTGTGCAGTTCAACCTGGGGCAGCTGGGCCGTGTTTTCCACAAGTGCGCGCAGGGAAACCTGCGGCCCGGGCAAAATCACCCCGCCAACCAGGCTTCCCTCGGCATCCACGGCCAGCATCGTCGCAGCGGTATCCATATGGATGACAAGCAGCGGCGGGGTGTGCCGGCGCAAAGCGCCGACCGTTGCACAGAGCAGTTCCGCCCCGAGCTGCGCCGGGTTGTCCATACGGATGCGCACGCCGCTGCGCAGCCCGGGCCCCACCTCAAGCACCGGGGCCTGGGTCATCTTGCGCAGCGCTTCCCGCATCCGGCCGGTGATGCTGGGCACCACGCTGCCCAGTATTACACCCTCAATGTCCAGCGGCGAAGCGCCGTACAAATCCAGCATGTTGATAATCTTGTAGCATATTTCGTCCGAACTCAAAGCAGGGTCGGCATACAGCCGCGAAACAAAGGCCAGGCGCCCGTCCGAGGCAAAGCTGCCAAAGGTGATGTTGGTGTTTCCAATATTGAGAGCCAAAAGCATGGCGTTTCTCCCTCCATCCGGGCAGGGCCGGAAAATCTTGCCTTTATACTACTATAAAAGAACAAAGTTTTCAACAAATATGTGGAAAACAAAGCCGCAGCCCTCTTCGCCCGCAAACGCCCCGATCTGCCAGAAAGCGCGCGGTTTCTCGTCCAAAAAGAATCGTTTTTATGCTGTTTTCGCCATGATTGGCAAAAAAGAAGCGGCATTTTCATCTTTTGGCTAGAATCTTACAGAATCCGACACCCCAAAAGGCGTAGTATAAGGGGGAAGAAAACAACCCCACAACCAGGAGATGTACCATGAAAGTGATCGAATCCAGGCAGAACCGCCCCGAAGTCAACCCCACCTATGCCGCGCAGACCCGTGCCCAGATCCAACAGCTGCTCGGCCTGCCTTCGGCGGATGGGTTTACCATTATCCAGTGGAACCCAACCGTCGTCCGTCCGGCGGAGGCCTCGTATGTGATCCTCAAGCAGCGCATCGCCGAGCTCGGCAACTTTTTTGCCGAAGCCTCCTACGAGGACGGCCGCTTCTGGAATCTGGCGCCCCACCTGACCCAGCCGATTGAAGAAGCCGAGATCCTGGGGTGGAGTTATCCACCCTTTGACGAGCGCCTCACACTCCTAGGCTCCTGCGCCGAATAACCCGCCGCCCCGGCTTTTGCCGGGGCCTTTGTGTATCAGGAGAAGGTTTCCACAAACCAGGCGTTCTTTGTGGAAAACTTGCGCCTCATTATATATAGAAAGAACGGTTGGGTTTGCCGCACTATATAAACAGATCAACAGAAACAGGGAACCGTATGATCCTGTCTGTCCTCATCTATATAGAGAACAGGAAGTCAGGCAAGCATGTCTGAAAAAAGGCAACGATTCCCGGTCAGTACAAAAGCAAAGAAAACGGATAAACCAAGATCTGGTGGCAGAAGGGGTGATTTGACGCTATATAAAGGCTTGGCAAAAGACGCCTCAAAAAAATGTCAAAAAAATCCGAAAAAAGTGTTGACAAAAAGGGAAAGGGATGGTATTATAGCTAAGCTGTCGCGAGAGACAGCGGCGCTGAGAAAAACAGCTTGAAAAAAATCTCAAAAAACCTCTTGACAAACGAAAGAGAATGAGATATAATAAACAAGCTGTCCCGCGAGGGAACAGCGCGCAGGACCTTGAAAATTGAACAAACCTGAAACTTGTGGAACCTTACAGTGTTTGGAAAAACACTTTAATCAATTCCAAAAAACAAGTAATTCAACAGGACGCAAGCGATTGTGTCTGAGAAATTACAGCGATCTTAAACGCTTTTATAAAGCGGTTTTGATACCATTTTATAAAGAGTTTGATCCTGGCTCAGGACGAACGCTGGCGGCGCGCCTAACACATGCAAGTCGAACGGAGTTGTGTTGAAAGCTTGCTGGAAATACAACTTAGTGGCGGACGGGTGAGTAACACGTGAGTAACCTGCCTTTCAGAGTGGAATAACGTTTGGAAACGAACGCTAATACCGCATAACATGAAGGAACGGCATCGTTCTTTCATCAAAGATTTTATCGCTGAGAGATGGGCTCGCGGCCGATTAGGTAGTTGGTGAGATAACAGCCCACCAAGCCGACGATCGGTAGCCGGACTGAGAGGTTGAACGGCCACATTGGGACTGAGACACGGCCCAGAC
>URKR01000030.1 GCA_900548355.1 uncultured Oscillospiraceae bacterium | reverse complement strand
GGGTCTGCGAGCTGATCCGCCGCCAGTCCCAGGTGCCCATCCTGATGCTTACCGCCCTGGACGGCGAGGAGCAGCAGCTCAAGGGCTTTGGGCTAAACATCGACGACTATGTGACCAAGCCCTTCTCCATCCCCGTCCTGCTGGAAAAGATCCGGGTCATCCTGCGCCGCAGGGCGGGAGAGCCACAGGAAAGCTGCCTGCGCTACCGCGACCTGGTGCTCAATCCCGACACGCGGGAGGTGCTGCTGGATGGCAAGGCCCTGGAGCTGACCGCACGGGAATTTGCGCTGCTGCACACCTTTTTGTCCGCGCCAGGACGGGTGTTCACCCGTGAGATGCTGCTGGCAAGGCTGTGGGGGTACGACTTTTACGGCGACGAGCGGATTGTGGACAGCCACATCAAAAATCTGCGCCACAAGCTGGGCCGCGACTACATCGAGACGGTGAGAGGGGTGGGCTATCGTGCTGCGAAGGAAACTCACTGAGAGCCTGACGGCCCGCGTCTTTCTGCTCACCGCCGCGATGCTGCTGCTGGCCGGGGCCATCACCTTCGGGCTGATCGCCTGGGCCACGCCGATCACCTACACCGCGGTGGTCAACGACGACCTCGCCCAACAGGTGGACGCGCTGGTGCAGCAGCTGGAAAGGGTGGAGCTTGCGGACAGCGGACCGCTGCTGGACCGGTTTATCCGCACGTCGGGAGCGGATGTTCTGCTGCTGGGACCGGACGGGCAGGCGGCTGAGACCGGCTCGCAGCTGGCCGTGCAGAGCCTGTCCGAGGGGGAAGCGAGCTGCCGGGTTACCGTGCAGGACCCGCTCGAGGGGGAACAAACGGCGGTGAGCGAGACCGACGAGGTGACGGTTGCGGAGGAGGGTTCAATGGATTCTTCCTTCTTCACCTGGTCGGAAGGCGATTCGGTGGCCGTTACCATGTCCGAGCAGGCCACCGTCACCGCTCAGGTGTCTTTTGCCGGTCAGCCGGAGAGCTGTTCGCTCTATGTCACCCCACACCTGCAGGCGCAGAATCTGGCGGTGCGGGCGCTGGTGCAGATGGCGCCGTGGCTGCTGCTGACCCTGCTGGTCTTTTCGCTGCTGTGCGCCTTCGGCTACTCCCGCTATATCACGCGGCCCATCGTGCGGCTCAGCGGCATCGCGGGCAGGATGGCGCAGCTGGACTTTCACTGGGAGTGCGGCGAGCGCCGCCGGGACGAGATCGGTCAGCTGGGCCGCAGCTTGGACGAGATGGCGCGGCGGCTGTCCGCGGCGCTGGCCGAGCTGGAGAGCGCCAACCGCGCCCTGCGGCGGGAGGTGGAGCAGCGCACGGCCTTTTTCTCCGCCGCCTCCCACGAGCTGAAAACGCCGGTCACCATCCTCAAGGGCCAGCTTTCCGGGATGCTGGAAGGGGTGGACATTTACAAAGATCGGGACAAGTATCTGCTGCGCTCGCTGCAGGTTACCGGCCGGATGGAAAATCTGATTCGGGAGATGCTGGAAATCTCCCGGATGCAGGGCGGTTCAGCCGCGCTCAATTGCGAGCAGGTTGACCTTGCCGTGTTGATCGAGCGGCAGCTGGCGCTGGACGCCGGGCTTTTGGAGCAGCGTGGACAGCGCCTTGTCACCGAGCTGACACCGGGAATCACGGTGAGTGCGGACGTTTCGCTCTTGAGCAAGGTGGTGGGGAATCTGGTGGCAAACGCCTCGCTCTATTCGCCCGAAGGGGCCGAGATCCGCGTCTGGTGCGGCACTTTGCAGGGGCATCCCGCCCTGACGGTGGAGAACAGCGGTGCCCACATCGCGCAGGAGGCCCTGCCGCACCTGTTCGAGGCCTTTTACCGCGCGGAAGGCTCCCGCAACCGCAGCACCGGCGGCAGCGGGTTGGGGCTGTATCTGGTGAAGGTAATTCTGGAAAAGCACCGCGCCAGCTGCACCATCGAGAATACCCCGCAGGGCGTGCGGGCGCAGGTGCAGTTTTAAAAAGGCTCAGCTCCATCAAAAACACATCTTTGCTCCAAAGCGGCTCCATCTCTGTCTGGTATTCTACAGTTATCCCAACAAGAAAGGATTGTAGAATCATGGAGATCAACATTCAAAATGTCAGCATGACCTACCCCAACGGCAAGCAGGCGCTGAGGGACTTCAATCTTCGCCTCAACAGCCCCAGCCTGGTCGGCCTGCTGGGGCCAAACGGCGCGGGCAAGTCCACCCTGATGAAGCTGCTGGTGGCGGCGCTGATGCCTACCTCCGGTTGTATTGCGGTGGATGGAGCGCCGCTGCGCAAAAGCGAGCGGCAGCTCAAAGAGAAACTCGGCTATCTGCCGCAGGATTTCGGCTATTACCCCGAGTTCACAGCGCTCGATTTCCTGCTCTACCTCGCCGCGCTCAAGGGGCTGCCCCGCGCGGCCGCCCGCAGCCAGAGCCTTGCGCTGCTCGAGGAAGTCGGCCTGGCCGATGCGGCAAACGGCAAAATCCGGACCTTTTCGGGCGGGATGCGCCAGCGGCTTGGCATCGCGCAGGCGCTGCTCGGCGACCCGGCGCTGCTTGTGCTTGACGAGCCGACCGCCGGCCTGGACCCCAAGGAGCGGGTGCGGTTCCGCAACCTGATCGCCCGGCTCGGCGCGCAGCGCACCGTGATCCTCTCGACCCACATTGTTTCGGATATCGAGCACATCGCCGGCACAATTTTGCTGCTGCGCGGCGGCGTACTGCTGCAAAACGGCCCGCGGGAAGCGGTCTTGCAGGCCGTGCGGGGCAAGGTCTGGGCCTGCGCCGTGCCGCCGGCCGAGGCCGAAGCCCTCTGTGCGCGGTACCCGGCCGCCGATACCTGCCCGGTGGGGGAGAAGGTCGCCCTGCGGCTGCTGGCCGACGCCTGCCCCTGCCCATCGGCGCAGCCGGCAGAGCCGACGCTCGAGGATTTGTATCTCTATTATTTCAGCGAGGTGAGCGAGGTATGAGGACGTTTTGGACGCTCGTCGGCTATGAATACCGCAAAATCTTCCGCCGCCGCGCGACCTGGGCGGCGCTTGCGCTCGGGCTTGTGTTTCTCGTGGTGACCAGCCAGATCAGCCTGTTCGGCGGGTATTACCTCGACGGCGAATTTGTCGAGACCAACCGCCAGCGGCTGTCGGCCGACCGCGCTTTTGCTGCGGCGCTCAGCGGGCGGCCGCTGGACGACGCGCTGTTTGACACAGCCGCCACGGCCTTTGCTGCGATCCCGGCCGACGCCCCGCTCTACCAGGCGACGGCGGAATACAACGAGATCGCCCGGCCGTATGAACCGGTGTGGGAGACGCTCGGCTTTTTCTTCTCGTCCGAGGAGCTGCGCGCTGAAACGACCGGCTGGGGCCAGGCGTTTTACAGCCAGAGAAAAGCCTGGATGGCCGAGCGGATCGGTGCGATCCAGGCAAGCGAGGCGACCCGCGCCGCGCTGCTGCGCTGGGACAGCCAGGTTACACAGCCCTGGACATACCGCTTTACGCAGGGGTGGAGCGGCTTTTTTACCTATCTTGAGATGATTGGCTTCCTTGTGATGTTTTTGTCCGCCGTGCTGCTCGCCCCGCTCTTTGCCGGGGAGTATGCCCGCGGCACCGACCCGCTTTTGCGAACCTGCCGGCACGGCGTCGGCAAGCTGGGCGCGGCCAAGCTGGCGACCGGGCTTGGGGTGACGCTCGGGCTGTATGTGCTGTTCGGGACGGCCACCGCCGCCGTCATGGCGCTGACCTACGGCGTTGAGGCCGGCGACGCGCCGCTGCAGCTTTTGCAGATCGGCTTTGCCTACCCGCTCACGCTCGGCTAGGCCGCAGCGTGGGGGCTTGTCTGCGTGCTGGGCGGCTGCCTGCTGATGACGGCGCTGCTGCTTTTGGCCAGCGCCGCGCTGCGCAGCGCTTTCCCGGTTGTGGTGGGGGCGACGGTGCTGCTGCTTGTGCCGATGATGTTCGACCTGGACCCGACCTCGGCGCCGCTCTGGCCGCTGCTGGCCCTGAACCTGCTGCCGAGCCGAATGATGAAGTTTGAAAACATCTTCTGCCCCGCACCGTATGATTTCTTCGGCACCGTGCTGCCGCAGTACGTCGTCTTTCCGGCTGCCGCTATCCTCTTCAGCCTGCCCCTCGCCGCCCTCGCCATGCGGGCGTACCGGCGGCATCAGGGGTAAAGGGTCACTCTCCCCGGCATGCAAAGAAATGCCCCTCCTGATCGCAGGCGGCGTAGAAGACTTCGCTTGCCTGGCCGATGCCGGCGGTGTGCAGCCGGTCGCGCAGCCATCGCTCGTCGCGGCCGCTCTCGTGCAGGTTTTGCCGCATGATCCGGCCGTCCAAAATCAGATCATACCACAAACCGGTTGGTTTGCCCGCCTGCCCCAGATCCCCGGCGGTCGCCGGGCGGGCTTCGCTTTTGGGCAAAAAGCTGATCTGCCCGTTTGTCTCAAGCAGCGCGCTCTCGACATCGTTCAGGTCATGATAGCCGGCCACCCGCGCCTGGGCCAGAAACTCATTAAGGTCGATGCCCGCCCGCTCGAGCGCCCGCCTGCGGATGACGCCGGCGTCCATCAGCACAATCGTGCGCCCGCCCAGCACAAGCCGCACCCACAAACTTTTGCAGGCGCCCCAGTGGACAAGCCAGGTCACCGCGCCGTAGACCAGCAGCGCCGTGAAGGGGCGGTACCAGCTTTCAAGGTTGGTCGCCATCTCGGCTGCGATCGAACCGACCGTGATGCTGTTGACATAGTCAAACAGACTCATCTGCGCAATCTGCCGTTTGCCGCCCAGCCTCGTCGTTGCAAACATCACGGCTAGAGAGACAACGCTCAGCACCACAATCTGCAAAATCTCCATTGCCATTTTGCCCATCCCGTCCTTCCCTCATGTCCGGTTAAAACCCCCGTGCCGCACCATGCGGCGCGGGGGTTTGCACTGCCAGAAATTCAGTGCCTTTTCTCTCCATTTTGTGCGATTTGTACCATATTATGCTACCCCCTTGCCATTTGTAAAAAAAGCCGCTACAATATAAATTGTATTTTTGTATCAAAGCGGGCTTTATGTCGAAGATCAACCCGGGCGCCCGCCGGCAGGAAGGGAGAAGCGGTTGCAATACGTCTTCATCATCAACCCCATTGCCGGCCGCCGGGACGCTTCAGTTTGGCTTGAACCCGCCGTCCGTGCGGCCGCCGCGCGGCAGGGGGCGGCGGTTGTCATCCACCGCACAGCCTGCCGCGGGGATGCCCGCCGGCTGGCTGCCCGCTATGCGGCATCGGGCGAACGGGTAAACCTGTACGCCTGCGGCGGGGACGGCACCCTCAATGAGGTGCTGCAGGCCGCAGCCGGCCACCGTTCGCTTGCCGTCGGCTGCGTGCCCTGCGGCAGCGGCAATGATTATCTGCGCAACTTCGGCCGGGAGGAAGACTTCCTTGACCTGGATGCCCAGCTCCAGGCAAGGCCTGTCACCCTGGACGCGCTCGACACAAGTTTTGGTTTCGGCGCGGCGATCTGCGCGGCGGGGCTTGATGCGTATGTCGCTTACAACGCGCCGCGCTTCCGCCGGATTCCCGGCTGTGGCGGGCCGATGGCCTACACCCTCGCCATGGGTATGGCCGCCTGCACACGGTTTGGCCATGCGCTGCGGGTTACGGTGGATGGCGAACCCCACGAGGAACGCTATATGATGGCGGCCATCTGCAACGGCCGGTATTACGGCGGCGGCTATTGTGCGGCGCCGCTGGCCGAAATGGATGATGGCTGGCTTGACCTGGTGCTGGTACGGCCGGTGCCCCGGCTGCAGCTGCTCGGCGTGCTTGGCGCTTACAAGCGCGGGGAACATCTTGGCCCGGACGGCCGGCCTGCACCGGCGTTTGACCGCTGGATGCGCTTTTGCCGCGCCAAGTCAGTCCGGCTTGATGTGCTGGACGGCCGGCCGATCGCCGCAACGGTGGACGGCGAATCTGCGCTTGTCCAAACTATGGAGGCCCGGGTGGCGCCGGGCCGGCTTACTATGCTGATCCCGCCTTCGGCCAGTGCGCGCCGGCCGGCGGTGGCGTTTCATTCCAATTTCCAGCGCGCCGGGGGCCTGGCCCCCCAGGGAGGGAGTACCCATGTCAGAGAAGGTTAAGATCAAAGTCACCCACAATGTTGTGCATCTGCCGGCCATTGCGCTGCGCGGGCTGGTGGTCTTCCCCAACAACATCATTCATTTCGAGGTCGGCCGCGCCAAGTCAATCGCCGCCATTGAAGCGGCGATGCGGGGCAACAGCAACATCTTCCTTGTCGCCCAGCGTGAAACCGATACCGAAGACCCCACCGCCGCTGACCTCTACGCCTTCGGCGTCATTGCCGAGATCAAGCAGGTGCTGCGCGTGTCGGAGGATCTTGTCAAGGTTCTGGTGGAGGGCAAAACCCGTGCCAAGCTGCTGAGCCTTGACGGTTCGGGCAAATTCTTGATGGCGGAAGTGCGCACCGCACCGGTGCGCGGCATCCCGGCCGACAAACGCAACCAGACCGAGGCGCTCGTGCGCAGCCTCAAAGATTGTTTCGAGGAATACCTGTCCTATTCGCCGCAGCTGTCAAAGGATATTGTCTACAACATTGTTTCCTCTGACAGCCCGCTGTTTTTGAGCGAGTATATGCCGGCCAACCTGCTGTTCAAGTATGAGGACAAGCAGGCGGTGCTGAATGAATCGACGCTGCTCGGCCGGCTTGAAAAGCTGCTGATTCTGCTGCACCAGGAGTGCGACATCCTTTCCATTGAGAAGGACATTGACGATAAGGTCAATATCCAGATGGACAAAAGCCAGCGCGACTACTACCTGCGCGAGCAGATGCACATCATTAGCGAGGAACTCGGCGACAGTGAGGACACCCGTGCCGAGGCCGATTCCTACCGTGAGAAGATCCAGGCGCTGCACCTTGAACCCGACAGCGAGGAAAAGCTGCTCAAGGAGTGCGACCGCCTGGCCCGGATGCAGGGCAATGCGGCGGAGATCAGCGTGATCCGCGGCTACTTGGATACCTGCCTTGCGCTGCCCTGGCACAGCACAACCAAGGACGACCTTGACCAGGCCCATGCCCGCAAGGTGCTGGATAAGGACCACTACGGCCTGCGCAAGGTCAAGGACCGCATTCTGGAATTGCTTGCCGTGCGCAAGCTCAACACCGATGTCAAAGGCCAGATTATCTGCCTGATCGGCCCACCGGGCGTTGGCAAAACTTCGATCGCCCGGTCAATCGCCTCCTGCATGAACCGCAAGTTCGCCCGGATGAGCCTGGGCGGCGTACATGATGAAGCCGAGATCCGCGGCCACCGCCGCACCTACATCGGCGCAATGCCGGGCCGGATCATCAACGCAATCCTCTCGGCCAAGTCGTCAAACCCGGTCATCCTGCTCGACGAGATTGATAAGCTCGCCGGAGACTATCGCGGCGACCCGGCCAGCGCGCTGCTTGAAGTGCTTGACCCGGAGCAGAACAAGACATTTAAGGATAATTTCCTCGATATCCCGTTTGATCTGAGCGAGGTTCTCTTTATCACAACAGCGAACGATGCCTCCACGATCCCCGGCCCGCTTTATGACCGGATGGATGTCATTGAGCTTTCGAGCTATACCCGGGTCGAAAAGCTCAACATCGCCAAGCGCCACCTGCTGCCCAAGCAGCTCAAGAACAACGGCCTGACCGGCAAGGCGACGATGACGGCCGGCGCGCTCGGCACCATCATCGACAGTTACACCCGCGAAGCCGGCGTGCGCAGCCTGGAGCGCACAATCACCGCTGTGCTGCGCAAATGCGCCCAGAAGATTGCCGCCGGCGAAGCGGAAACGATCAGCGTCACCGCCCCGATGATCAAATCGCTGCTCGGCCCGGAAAAGGTCAAGCCGACCTTCATCTCCCGCACCGATGCTGTCGGCATTGCGAACGGCCTGGCCTGGACGAGCATCGGCGGCGAAATGCTGCCGGTGGAGGTCAGTGTGATCCCCGGCGGCACAGGAAAGATCGAACTGACCGGTTCGCTCGGCGATGTCATGAAGGAGAGCGCCCACCTTGCCGTGACCTACGCCCGCGTCCATGCGAAGCAGTACGGCATTGACGCTGAAATCTTCAAGAATTCTGACGTCCACATCCACGCGCCTGAAGGAGCCGTGCCGAAGGACGGCCCTTCGGCCGGCGTTACCCTGACCACCGCGCTGGTCTCTGCGCTGTCCGGCCTGCCGGTGCATCACGACCTTGCCATGACCGGCGAAATCACGCTGCACGGCAACGTGCTGCCGATCGGCGGCCTCAAAGAAAAGAGCATGGCTGCCTACCGCGAAGGCATCTCGACCGTGCTGATCCCGAAGGACAATGTGTCCGACCTGTATGAGGTGGATGAAGATGTCAAAAAGGCCATCCGGTTTGTGCCGGTGGCGGACCTTTCGCAGGTGCTCAAGGCTGCGCTGATCCAGCCCGCCCACAACACCCCGCGCGCCGTCGCCACCGTCCCGCCGGCCACCCAGCTCATTGCGGCCGATTCCGCCGCCGCCAAGGAACCTGCGACGGTTATGTGAAATAAAGTAAAATGAAAAAGAATAAATAAGAAAAGAGATATCTCGAAGCGCCTTTTTTGCGCACGGCTTTTATTCTTTATTATTTTCAAACACCAAACGAAAAGGACAGCCCATGAACTACCAACTCTGCGAATTTCGCGCATCCTACGGCACGGCCGCCCAGCTGCCTGCCGCCGACCGGCCCGAGATCGCCTTCGCCGGGCGGTCCAATGTCGGCAAATCAAGCCTTATCAACCGCCTGTGCCAGCGCAAAAGCCTGGCGCGGGTGTCAGGCAAGCCGGGCAAGACGGCCACCGTCAATTTTTACCGGGTCGATGCGATCCACTTTGTAGACCTGCCTGGCTACGGCTTTGCACGGGTTTCGGCCGCTGAGCGCGCCCGCTGGGATGAGCTCATCAACGGTTATTTTGAGGCCGCCCGCCCGCTTGCACTGCTTGTCCAGCTGCTGGATTGCCGGCACGAACCCTCGGCCGACGACCTGCAAATGCTCGAGTATCTGCATTACCACAACATCCCGTTTCTTGCGGCGCTGACCAAGGCCGACAAGCTCAAAAAAAGCGAGCGTGAAGCCGCGCAGACCGCCTTCGAGGCCGCCTGCGCACCTTATGGCTGCCGCGGCGTCATCCTGACCAGCGCTGAGAAAGGCGACGGCATCGAAGCGCTGCGCGCCGCGATCGAGGCGGCTTTGGCTGAAACCGTGCAGGAGGCCGGCGATGGCGTATAACGAGTTTGCCTACTTTTATGACGAGCTCAACGCCGCAGCCGACTATGACGCGCTCTACCGCTATGTGAGCGCCGAACTCACCGCCCGCGGCGCCAAGCCGGGCGATGGCGGCCTGCTGGCTGATTTTGGCTGCGGTACCGGAGAGCTGACCCTCATGCTGGCCCAGGCCGGTTACGATGTTATCGGCATTGACCAGTCGGAAGAGATGCTCAGCATACTGCGCGACAAGGCGGACGAGCTTGGCCTGGCGGGGCGGGTGCTGCTGCTGCAGCAGGACCTTTTGCAGCTCGATCTCTATGGAACGATCAAGGCGGCTGTCTCAACCTTTGATACGTTCAACCACATCGGCCCGGTTGACCGGTTTGAGCGGGCCATTGCCAAGGCCGCCTTTTTTATGGAAAAAGACGGCGTCTTTATCTTTGATCTCAATACGCCGTACAAACATGCCGAGGTGCTCGGCAGCGAAACCTTCGACCTTGATGCCGAAGACGCTTTCTGCCGCTGGCGCAACCGCTATGACCCCGCTGCCGGCCGGGTGGACATCTCGATCGAGATCCGGGATAAAGAGACAGGCGATGTCGTTTCGGAAAACTTTTCTGAATACAGCTATGCGCTGGATACCGTGCGTGCCTTGCTGGACCGCTACGGTTTTACGCTCGTGCGGCTGGCCGACGGTGAAACCTTCGGCGAACCGCGCCCCGACAGCCAGCGCTGGATCTTCACCGCCGTCAAGCGGTACACCCAGGAGGAACAAACCACATGTTAGAAACCGATAACCTGATCCGCGGCATTTCGGAAAACGGCGGCGTGGTCTTTTACGGCATTGATTCAACCGCTATTGTGCGGGAGATGGAACGCCTGCACAAGACAAGTGCCGTCACCACCGCCGCGCTGGGCCGGCTTTTGACCGGCGCCGCCATGATGGGCGCCATGCTCAAAAGCCGCAGCGATTCGCTGACTTTGCAGATCAACGGCGGCGGCCCGGCGGGCCGCCTGCTTGCCGTTGCCGATGGGGACGGCCATGTCAAAGGCTATGTGCAGAACCCGGTCGTGGAGCTGCCGCCGCGCGCCGATGGCCACCTCGACGTCGGCGCCGCCGTCGGAAAGGACGGCACCCTTGATGTGATCCGCGACCTTGGCCTGCGCGAGCCTTACATCGGCCAGGTGCCGCTCGCCTCGGGCGAAATTGCCGAGGATCTCACCAACTACTTTGCAATCAGTGAGCAGACGCCGACGGTTTGCGCGCTCGGCGTGCTGGTCAACGCCGATCTCAGCGTGCAGTGCGCGGGCGGGTTCATTCTGCAGCTGCTGCCCGGCGCCACCGAAACGGAGATTGCCCACCTGGAAAAAAATATTGCCGCGCTGCCCCAGGTCACTGCGATGCTGGCCGAGGGCAAAACCCCCGAGGATATGATGCAGCTTGCCCTTGCGGGCTTTGCGCCTGAGGTGCTGGATTCCGACACTGTGACCTACCAATGCGACTGCAGCGAGGACCGCGTGCGCCGTATGCTGCGCAGCCTCGGCCGCAAGGAGGTCGAACGCCTGCGGGAAGAAGACCCCCATGCAGAGGTGGACTGCCAGTTCTGTGATAAAGTTTACCACATAGATCTGGGCGAACTGCTGGCAAGCTGGCCGGCAGCCGAAACAGACGATACAGCGTCAAAAGAAAAATAACCTGATTTTTTTGAAAAAATGGAGAGAAAAGGCTTGACAAACGGCCCTCTATGCGGTAAAATATAACCCGTCGCCCGGAGAGAGCCGACAAGCTAAACTCTCCTAAAATGCGGCCGTAGCTCATCTGGTAGAGCGCCACCTTGCCAAGGTGGAGGTAGCGAGTTCGAGCCTCGTCGGCCGCTCCACAAACAACCAAGTACCGGCCAGCCGCCGGTACTTGGTTTATATGGTGACGTGGCCAAGTGGTAAGGCAAGGGTCTGCAAAACCCTCATTCACCAGTTCAAATCTGGTCGTCACCTCCAAGTCTGGTGGTCGTTTTGGATAACGACCACTTTTTTGTCGTTGCAGCGAAAGAAAATAGCCGTTTTGCCCTTCAGAAATTTGCCGTTGGTCAAATGATAACGCAGGGGATAACAGCAGGGGTTCAGGGGCTACGCGCAGCTTTGAAGGTCGTTTCTCGGGCTTTGAAAGGGGAGAATCTCCACCTTTTTCTACGTTTTCTGAAAAAAGGTGGAGTTTTTGGCGTAGAAATTCTGACTGATATTTTGTGCAATATGTAGAAAGGCGAAAGGCAACGAATAGAGCGAAGACCGAAATAGATAATGATACAGCCAGCAGCCCGATTTTTGGCTTACCGAAGCCAAGGATCGGGCTTTTGTTTTATCCGCATTGCTACCCGGCTGGGAACATCTTTCCGGCTTTGTAGATAGATTACAGTATATACCACATACAGAAAGCGAGGCATTCCATGATCATTGGTATCGACCACGGCTACTACGCCATCAAAACCCGAAACTGTTCCTTCCCGGCTGGCATCACACCCTGCGGCAGTCACGAACCCTACACCCGCCAGAACGTGCTTACGTTCGGCGGGTGTTTTTTTGTTTGCGGAAGCGGGCGGCAGCCGATCCAGCGGGACAAGACCGCCAACGACAACTACTACCTGCTGACGCTGGCGGCTATCGCGCAGGAGCTGCAGGCCCGTGGTGCGCCGCGGGAGTGCAGCGTGACCATCGCGGCGGGGTTGCCCTTGACCAGCTACGGCCGCGAGAAGCCTGCCTTCCGCAAGTATCTGCTCCGCAATGTGGGCCAGCCGACTGAGTTCGGCTACGAGGGTAAGAAGTACCGCATCACGATTGAAGATGTGCTGCTCTTCCCGCAAGGTTTTACCGCGCTCATGACCCAGCCTGACCTGCTGGTGGATGAACCCTCCATGCTGCTGCTTGACATCGGCGGATGGACGGTGGACCTGATGCGCATCGACAACGGGCGGCCGATCATTGGCACCTGCCACAGCCTGGAGTTTGGCATGATCCGCTGCATCGATGAGGTGCGGGAGCGGGTGCGCCAGAACACCGGGCTGTCCCTGACTGACGCCCAGATCGAGCAGGTGCTGGCGGGCCGCCCGTGCAGTTTGGAGGAAACGGTACGCGGCCTGATCAGCGAACAGGGACGGATCTACACCGAGCTGTTGCTTTCGGCCGTGCTGGAAGCGGGGTTCGATTACCACGCGCTCCCCGTCGTCATGATGGGCGGCGGCGCGTCGGTCGTGAGCCGCCACATCCGCCCCAGTGACGGCCTGTGTCGCACCGTGACTCTGCTGGACGATCGCATCAACGCACAGGGCTACGAGCGCGCTGTGGCCGTGCTTTGGGGCGATGACGCGCAGGGGTGAACCGCCCGCAGTTCGTCTTTCGCCCAAACCTGCGCGACCCGGCCCAGCGACGCGCCTGGAAGCTGCTGCAGGCACAGCCTGTGGGAGAGCGCAGCGCGTATCTCGCCGCCTGCATCATCAAGGCCGGTGATTTGGAGGCCGCGCAAAAGGAACTGCGCGCAATGCTGCGGGAAGAACTTGGCAAAATCCAGGTCGCCGCAATGCCCGCGGAATCCAAGGCGAAGAAGGCGTTGCCAAAATCAACGCTGGACTTTTTCTCTGCCTTGCAGGAGGAGGCGCCCGAATAGAAGACCCCGCATTGCAGCGGAAACACAAAATACAGCCAAAGCCCCGCGATTTGCCTTTGGCTGACACAAAGGAGATGAATGGACATGGCTGTGTTTCGCGTAGAACGAACGAGCGACTATACCGTTATGAGCAACTACCACCTGCGGGACAAGCGGCTCAGCCTGAAGGCCAAGGGGCTGCTGTCGCAGATGCTCTCACTGCCGGAGGATTGGGACTACACGCTGACCGGCCTTTGCTACATCAACCGCGAAAGTAAGGACGCCATCCGCACCGCGATCCGCGAGCTGGAAGAGGCCGGCTACATACGCCGCCGCCAAACCATCGACAGCGGCGGCAAGTTCGCTGGCAACGAGTACACGATCTATGAACGGCCACAGGAACCGCCATCGGACGAACCGTCACCGGAAAAACCGTCGTCGGGAAATCCGACAACGGGAAAACCGATGCCGGAAAATCCGACACAACAAAATATAGATAGAAAAAATACGGATCAATCAAATACCGATTCGATTCTTTTCCGGGAATCGGCGGACAAGCCGCCGGAAGCGAAGCGAACCGAAGCGAGTTCGGCAGAGCGGATGGCGGAATACCGGGATCTGATCCGCGACAACATCCAGTACCCGCTGCTGGTGGCGCAGCACCCGGAGGATGCCGACCTGATCGACGAGATTGTCGAGCTCATGACCGAAACCGTCTGTGCCCGTCGCAAGACCACCCGCGTCTGTGGGGCCGACTTCCCGGCCGAGGTGGTCAAATCGCAACTGCTCAAGCTGGATGCCGAGCACATTCGCTTTGTGCTGAAATGCCTGCATGAGAACACCAGCAAGATCAAAAACATCAAGCAGTACCTGCTGGCGACGCTGTACAACGCACCAATCACCATCAACAGCTACTACAGCGCGCTGGTCAGCCATGACCTGGCCGAACCGACTGGCAAAGAAACCGCGAAAGGGGGGATGCCTATGCTTGCCCATTGATGTGCCCCAAAGTGACTGCCCCATGTACATCTTGCCCTTGTTGGTATTGCTTCCATTTGCACGATCATTGCATTCGTTCTTTGTTGGGTCTTGGTATAGCTTTCCCTTGACCTTTGGAGTATGCTTGCTTTGCAAGCAAAAACAACGCAGGCATGACAGAAAGGAGAGGCTATGGAAACCAAAGGCTTGACCTGCAAGATCCCGCTAGAACTGCATGATCGCATCACCGCGGAGATCCGGCAGAACGAAAGCACGATGAGCAAATTCATCGAACAGATCATCTTGGAGCACTACGCGAAAGGAGCAATCACAATGGGCAAAACACGGACAATGGCCTTCCAGGTCAGCGAGGAACTCTTCCAGCAGATCAAGGAGTATCTGGCCCGCTACGAACAGACCTACCACCGCAAACTCAGCCAGAAGGAGTTCGTCATCGGCCTGATCGAGCAGGCTCTGGCGGAAGCTGATGAAGAATTCGAGGCAGCGGAAGCGGCTGCCGCCGAGGATCTGGCGGACGGAGTCGAAGATATGGACCAGGAGGACGAGGTGACCAGTGATGTCGAATCGGACGAGGATGCGGAACCGGATGATGCGCCGGAAGGCGATGCGGAAGCAGATGCGGCTCTGGCGGACTGTGCGGGCGCAGATGCGAGATATGACGACCCTGCATTCGATGCAGATGCCGAGAGAGCGGTATGACCGCAACGGTGATGAGATCAAACCCGGAATGCACCTTGTAACGGACGATGGCGACAAAATGTACGTCTTCAGCCTTCCCAGCCTGTACATCGTCGCAGACCAGGGCAGCAGGGAAGCCAACCTGGCCTACGCTGCCAAATGCATCCGCACTGGCCAAGGTGAGTTCTATCCGCTGGACTTCCTGATCCTGGACAGCTGGGAGATCAAAAAGTGACCCAATGGCCCGCAGCCTGCGGGCCATTTCCTTTGAAGGGGGAATGATTTTGCAACTTGACATTACCGGCATCCGGCCGGCAGAGATCCCGTTCGCATTTGACCAGGACGAGCAGTTGGACAGCCGTTCCGGCTGTATCGGCCATCTGCAGGGGGACTTCGGCTCGGGCCGGGAATTCTACCCCGAATGGGTAGACCACCAGGCACAGTTCAAGACCCATGACTTTGGCGTCGAACTCAATAGGGTAGTTCACGCTCTGCGGGCCAAGGGCGGCTGCGGCCTTTTGGCGGATCGGCACCGCATGGCCGAGTTCTGCGCCCGCCACCCGGAAACGGCGCTGAGGACCGGCTACGCGGCCGTGTACGGCGTCAAACTCAAGACAGCGAGCCGCACCTACCTGCTGCGCTGTGACCCGCGTAAAGGCGAAACCAACTTCTGCCTCTATGCCTACGAGACGCCGCTGCTGGCACACTGTGTCGAGCAGCTTGCCCGGCAGCGGCCTGTGCCGGCCGGCACCCGCTTCCGTGAGGAAGCGCGGTAAACAGGACCGAACCATAAGTTTACACGCCTGCAATGCTTGCCACATAGATGGCAGGCGATGCGGGCTTTTTTGTTTGGGAGGGATGCTGAAAGACCATTCGTTTTATTGATATGTTTGCCGGCATCGGCGGCTTCCGCGAGGGGCTGACCCGTGCCGGCGGTTTTGTTTGCGTGGGACACTGCGAGTGCGACAAATACGCCGAGCGCAGTTACCGTGCGCTGTTCGATTGCAAAGGAGAGTGGTACATCGAAGATGCCAGAAATGCCGACCCCGCAACCATGCCCGACTTCGACCTGCTCTGCGGCGGATTTCCCTGCCAGGCTTTCAGCCTTGCTGGACGCCGCCAGGGATTCGGAGACCCCCGCGGCACCCTCTTCTTTGAACTTGCCCGTCTGGCTGAAGCCCGGAAGCCTCGCTATCTGCTGTTTGAAAACGTACCCGGTCTGCTGTCTCATGACGGCGGACGGACGTTTGCGGCGATCCTCGATGCGCTGGACCGACTGGGGTATGGTGTGGAATGGCAGGTGCTTAACAGCAAAGATTTCGGCGTCCCCCAATCCCGCCGCCGCGTGTACATTGTCGGATATCTTGATGACCGATGTAGAGGAAAAATACTACCTTTCACCGAAACAGCAGGAACTTCTCTTGCACAAATCCAACCAGGAGCGCAAGGGAAGCGGATCTATTCCCCCACAGGTGTAAGCTGTACGCTTTCGGCTTTGGCTGGAGGTTTCGGCGGACGGACCGGCCTGTATGCTGTAGGGCTGCCCATCAAAGAAGCGACCCGGAAAGGCTATAAGATAGCCTATCCCGGGGACAGCATCGACATCAGCTACTACAGCACCAACACCCGCCGCGGCCGGGTGGGGCATAAAATTGCCCACACGCTTACAACCAGCAGCACACAGAGGACACTATGTTTCATCGATATGAACCGTGATCCTGAAACCACAGAGATCGCCCGCTGCCTGACCGCCAAGCAGAACGGTGGTATCCGCAATCATAAACGAGAAGCCTCTGGCGTACTGTGCGGCACCCGTATTCGCCGCCTGACCCCGCGGGAATGCCTGCGGCTGCAGGGCTGGCAGGATGACCGCATCGATAAGGTGTTGGCCATTCAAAGCGACAACCAGGTATACAGACAGGCCGGCAACGGCGTGACGGTCACTGTGGTGGAAGCCATCGGCCGCAGACTGGCGGCGGTGGATGCCGAACTGAACGGAGGTGCGGTCCCTGCCCCTTGACTTCCGCGACCAGAAATTTGGCTGCGAGATCGAGATGACCGGCATCACCCGGCAGCAGGCCGCCGGTGCGGTGGCTGCGCTGTTTGGTACAATGGCGCGCCAGACGCATGAATCCCGCATTTATGACCCCTGGGACGTTGTTGACAACGATGGCAAGAAATGGCGCTTTGTCTATGACAGCAGCATCCAGGCAACGCAGCGCGTTGGCCGGCGGCAGGAACCGGCCCGAGATTCGGCCTATAAGGTAGAGCTGAACTCGCCGGTGCTGGAATATGCCGAGATGGGCAAGTTGCAGGAGGTCGTGCGGGCGCTGCGCCATGCCGGGGCAGTGGTCAACCCCAGCTGCGGGCTGCACGTTCATGTGGATGCGGCGAATCATACGCCGCGCAGCTTGCGGAACCTGCTATCCATCATGTACTCGAAGGAGGACCTGATCCTGAAGGCACTGGGCACCCAGCCGCGAAGGGTGCAGCAGTATTGCCAATTGTCGCGGGAAAATGTGATGAAGGTAGTTCGCAATATGCCGCCGAGCCTTTCGATGGAGCAGCTCCGCCGCGCCTGGTACGAGGGCCGAGACGGTGCGCACGACCATTACAACTGGTCACGGTACTACGCCCTCAACCTTCATTCGGTGTTTTACCACGGCACCGTGGAATGGCGCTGTTTTGAGAGTACATTGCACGCCGGGGAGGTCCGCGCCGACATCACGTTGGCGCTGGCCATGTCGGCCCAGGCCATCAACCTGGAAAAGACGGTGGCCCGCAAGACGCCGGTCGGGAATAATCCTGCGTTTACGTTTCGCACATTCTTGCTTCGATTGGGGCTTATCGGCCCCGAATACAAGAATGTGCGGATGCACCTGCTCAAGCGCCTGCCCGGCGACCCGGCCTGGCTGCGCGACCGCAACCAGTATGAAAGTTACCAGCGCCGCCATACCCGCGGCGATGCCCGATAGGAGGCGATGCTTTTGGAAGAACTGTATTTTGCCTATGGCTCCAACCTGAACCTTGGCCAGATGGCCGTCCGCTGCCCGCAGGCCGGGGTGGTCGGCAAGGCTGTGCTGGAAGGATACGAACTGGCCTTCCGGCGCAGTGTGCTGACGATCCTGCCCAAAGCGGGCAGCCGGGTGAATGGCCTGCTGTGGCGGGTCAACGCCTGGGACGAGTTGACGCTCGACCGCTACGAGGGTTACCCGCACCTGTACACAAAGGAACTGCTGCCGGTGCAGACGGATTCCGGGCCGCAAACCGTTGTGGCCTATGTTATGACCGCGCCCTACTGTGAGAAAGTGCAGCCGCCTGCCGCCACTTATCTGCAAACGGTTTTGGCGGGGTATCGGCTGGCCGGGTTCGACCCGAAAGCCGTGCTGCAAGCGGCAGCACGAGCAAGAGACGTACAGGCACAATCGCACAAGCGGAACCACTCTGGCGCCGAAAGATAAATACGAACCTTTGACCCGCGCCCGTGGCATGGTTGCATGGCAGCCATGCTGTGGGCTTTTTTCATTTCATACCATAAGGAGTTTGCTTATGAATCGAAAAATCAAATGGAAAGGTGTACGGCGGGCAACAGCCGCGCTCCTGGCGGGCCTTTGCCTGCTGACAAGCACCGGCGCGACTGCAATACGTGCCGATGCTGCAGACGGTGGCAAAAAGCTGGCCACAGCTGAGACAGCGGCCACGCCGGAGACGGCTGCGCCTGCCGATCTCAGCGAGCGGGCCCAGGCGTTCATTGACGCCGTCAATGAGTTAGACCGGGATGGCATGGTCGCGGCCAGCAATGCCTGGGGCCTGGCTCATGAAGCGTGGCTGGCGAACCCCGATAACGCTGAGCTGGAAGCCGCTCTGAACGAAGCGACCGTCGCCCAGGAGGAAGCCTGCGCGCCGCTGTCGGAAGCCGAGGAACTCTACAACCAGATCTCCGAAGCGGAGCGCAGCGACGAGCGGGTACAGGACGCCTATGCGGCGCTGGCCGTCATTCTGGCCGCGACCTACACCGCGATGGAAAACCCCACCGCAACCGGGCCGGACGGGACGCCTGAACTGGATGAGATCCGCCGTGCGCTGTACGGCGACCTGCCGGACGAACCCACCGGCAGTTATATCGGCAGCATGGGCCTGCCCATCGCCACCGGGGAAACGCGCATCTCCATCTCGGAATGGGTCACCGATCTGTACGACGGTGTGGACGCGCATATCGACGCCGCGGCGCTCCATGCAGACGGCGAAGTCATCACAGTTGATAGGATGGCGGGCGAGGATTACGCCATTGTGCCCATCATGGTGCAGGTGGAGTACCCGGCCAATGGCAGCACGACCGAGATCATCCTGCCGGACAGCGTGACGCTGCTGGACTATGAGGGCAACGCGGCCGACGCCGCAGAAGCCGAGGACATCCTGTGCGCCTCGTATACTGAAACTTCCGCGGCGGCCCACGGCATCTATGTGCGGGCTGCACAGAATTTTACTGCCGAATTTGTGTATACCGCCCCGGACGGTGGTCAGCAACGTAAAAGTCTGCAGGTCAAAGTGACCGATGGCGGCGGCGCAAACCCAATCACTACCGCCAATGCTGGTATCAGCACCTATGCGGCCGGGCCGACACCGCCTTTTACCACTGGCAAGATCACCTCGATCAGCTTTGAAGGAGGCACTTGGCTCATTTGGTTTAATGGCCAAGAAGCCTATTGCTGCTCACACGGTCTTAACGGCCAACCCAACGGCTGCCCTACTTACAATTTCTCGTATGTATCCAAGCTGGAGCCGGGGCAATACACACCGGGCAACCACTATGCCAACCAGATCAACATCTGGGGCGGGCTCAACCAGTTGTCGCTTGGTTTGCTGGAAGAAAAGCACAGCGATGCACCGGCCACGACCTATGGGCTGACGGAAGAAAATGCCGCAGAAACCGCCTACCGCTATTACGATGACACCCAGCTGTGGATCATGGAGCACTACCCGGACAGCCTTGCTGCGCAGACCTACCGGGCTTCGGCCCAGGCGCTGGCTGAACAGGGAACGGAGAACCGAGCGGCTACCTACTCCGGCGAAAACGGGTATTACACCTATATCTATAACCCGCCTGCCGGGTACGCCTGGCAGATCGTTGCCATTGTGGGTGAAGAAATTTCGGAAGGCAGCGGTACGGATATCCCGGATGTGCCCGACACCGAATACTATTCCGCCAATTGGACCGCCCCGGCTCAGAGCGCCAGCGGCAGCTTCGATCTGACCTTCACGGTCAATGCAGACAAACAGCAGCTGGAGACCGGCGAAAAGGTGGACGGTGCTAAAATCACCGTCACGCCTTCCAAAACCAGCGGCAGCATCGACGGCGGCAGCTGGCAGATGAGCCCCGCCGGTGCGCAGACCATCACCACCAGCGGCCACACGCAGGATGACAATTACCAAAACAACGGCGGCGACGCCACCGCTACCTGGACGGTGCATTACGAGGTGACCAAGACCTCCACTACGCAGCTGAGCGGCCAGGAAGGGCCTTTCAGCAGCCAGGCCGAAGCGGATGCGGCGGCAGAGGCAGCCAAAAACGCCGCCATTTCGCAGCTGCAAGCCGAGGCCCAGGGAATGGTGGATGCAGCCATTGCAGCCGCCCGCGCCGAACTGGCCTCCATTGCTTTCCAGTATGATGAAATTGATGTACCGTATGGTTTTGAGGAATTTGACGGCGCGCTGGGCAGCCACCAAACCATCACTGTGCCTGCTGACAGTTCCAACGACTACGTCATGAAAAATGACGAGTGGAGCCTGCAGGTCAATCTGAAAAAGGTGGACAGCGAGACCGGCGAGCAAATTGCCGGCGACGCACTGTATGAGGTCTACGAATGGGACACCGCCACCCAGCAGTACATCCCCTATGGCGGGTACAACCAGTACAGCGTTGTGCGCAACCCGGATGGCACTTACTCCGTTGCCAACGGCTCCAACTATGGCACCGAGTATGACACCAGCCGGAAGATGTATTATACCCAGCGCAACGAGGGCAAATTCATCATCGTCGAAACACGCGCACCGTCCGGCTACTACGGCGACTGGACAGACGTGGAGCATCCCGGCACCGCAGGCACCCCGCTGGGCAAGCGCGGCTACTACATCGAGATCACCGCCGCCAACGACGGCAACGTTATCACACTGGACAACTCGCATTACAGTGCCGACATCGCCACCAGCTACACGGGCGGCACCAAGCTGCTGACCAGTGGCGGCGTCGAGACCACCGTCACTATCTACAAGGCCAGCGACGAGCCTGCCGCCGAAGTGCAGTACCAGGATGCAGGCCGTACTTACAACACCGACAACTCCGGCACCGCCGCCAACGAGGACAGCTATACCATGACCCCGGTGGAGGGCGTCATGCAGAACGACCGCGTGCTGGGAGAGATTTCTCTGTCCAAGGTCGATCTGGACGCCGTGCGCTATGTTGGTGGCCGTGATACCAATGGTGATGCCATGGCCAGCGGCCAGGCCCACGCTGACGCCCGGCTGGACGGCGCGGTGTATGACCTGTATGCTGCCGAGGACATTCAGCACCCGGATGGCGTGACCGGTACGGTGGATTACAGCAAGATCACCTATCCCGACGGCACGCCCATCTGGCATACTACCATCCGGGACAACTCCGGCCAGTGGGTGGATGACTACCTGCCGGTGCTGGCCAAAGACCATCTAGTGGCCAGCGCAGAGATCAAGGATGGCTGGTTGACCTTCTCGAACCTCTACCTCGGCAAATACTACATTGTCGAGCGCGGCACCGGTGTTGTTATCCCCGTGGAGGACGGTGCTTACAAGTTGTCTGGCACCTACCCCGATGTGGATTCCAAAACCAAGGAGCCGACAGGCACTACGTCACCATTGGCTACCAACGGACAGGGGCAGTACACCGACTATGTGTACAAACATCAGTGGTCGTACATCGGCCAGAGCAAGGCACTGGACGGCACCAAGACCTATGACGGCTACTACGAAAGCTATGCCACCGGCTACCTCTGCGACGAGCACAACTATTACATTACCCCGGCATACGCCGATGAGGGCTGGTACATCGAAAAGACAGCCTTTGAGGATAACCGGCAGGCCGAGGGAGAACAACTCGACACCACCGACTATAGCGCCAACTATCATCTGCACCGGGATAATGTGCTGGCAGAATCTCAGGATCAGGTGATGAAAGGCAACGTAGAACTTTCCAAGCACGTTTCCAGCACCGGCAGTTCGGATGGCATCGACCTGGAAAGAGCCGGTTTTACCTTCTACCTGATCTCCGATTTGTCCAAAGAGGAACAGTTTGCCCAGAGCCGCAGCGGCAAGTACCTGCTCAATTCTATTCTGGACGCCTACATCGACCCGGAGTACGACGAAAGCCATCCCAAGTACGATTTCAGCGGTGAGACCCAGGCCATCGTCAAAACCTACGAGGTCAACGCTGATCAAATCGCAGCGTACAATGAATCTCTTACCGAAGCTGGCGACTATCGCAACGGGAAGGGTGACGGCTGGGTAGCCACAGGCCGCCCCAACGAGTATCAGTTGGCGGAAATTTACTCCAACGACACCGGCACCATCCGCGTGCAGGGGCTGCCCTACGGGCAATATTTAGTCGTCGAGACCACCACCCCGAAAGACGTGTTCCAGGCCCAGCCCTTCATTGTGGACATTGACCCCACGGACGAATCCAATCTCCAGTCCGCTATGGCCAATCCCAAGGATGCCGTGCAGACCCCGTCCGACAGCTACCAGAAGTACACGGTGCTGGATGAAGAGATCGAGGTCTATTTGCGGGTGACCAAAATTGACGAGGAAACCGGCAAGCCGGTTCTGCTCAAGGGTGCCGCGTTCCAGATCTACTGGATGGACGACCAGGGCAACCACATCTACGATGAGAACGGTCACGCCAAGCTGGTCACTATGACCGATACCTCCAACCCGGCGCTGCCAAAGGAGATCGACACCTTCTATACCGATGATACCGGCATGCTGGCCCTGCCCGAAAAACTGCCCCTGGGCCACTACCGTCTGGTGGAGGTCAACGGCCCCAACGGCTTCTACAATGAGTGGGTGGCCAGCGCCGTCTATGGCGAAGACGGGCATCTGTTCATCGACGATACCGGGCGTTTCGCGGACGGCA
>URKR01000029.1 GCA_900548355.1 uncultured Oscillospiraceae bacterium | reverse complement strand
CAAAGGCCGGCACCGAGAAGCGGTTCCAGGTATTAAGGATCGCCCCCACCAGCGAAGCCAGGGAGATCAGCAAAATATAGGGAAAGGTAATACGCAGCAGCTGGGTGGTTAGCGCAAACTTATCGGCGGTATCGGCAAAGCCGGGCGCGCCGGCAAGTTCATTGTGGACTTCCTCCTCCGCCGCATACAGGGTGATCTGCACGGCGTCCAGCCCGGCTTCGCACAGGTCGCGGCAAAGCCCCGGCGTCAGCATCCGGCCGTTGGTGTTCAGCCGGGTTACAAACCACTGCGCCGCCGCCACAAGCTTGACAAGGTCGTGGCGCAGCGTCGGTTCGCCGCCGGTAAAGGTAAGCTGCGGCACCCCGGCCGTGCGGCATTTTTCCAGGATCGCCAGCCATTGATCGGTGTCAAGCTCTTCGGCTTCGGCATAGAGCTGGCGCGCCGCATAGCAGTGCAGGCATTTCTGGTTGCAGTGCCAGGCCCCGTCTTTGACCATTGCGCTGATGTGCAGGTCCATCCGCAGCGGGGCGGTCATGTACCGCGCATAGGCGCCGAGCTCCACCTCCGGCAAACGCAGCGGCGTTTTTCCGGCAACGTCGAGCAAAGTGGCGAGCAGCGCGTCAAAATCGGTTGCGATCTGGGCCGGCGGGGTACGGTGGTAGACGGCGGCCGCCGCGCCGATTGCATCGGCGCGGGCGGCGGCGGCTTCCTCCTTCGTCATGGCGCGGCCGGCAAACGGTTCGACAGTCTCCATCCAGCAGGCAAGCAGGATCGCCCAGGACAGGCGCAGAGGCAGCAGGTCCCTGCCGTTGCGCAGCAGCAGGAAGGGCAGGTCCGGCTGCGGGCGGCGCGGCGGCAGCAGATGCAGCCGCACAACGCAGCCGTCCGCCCGGCGCAGCGTGACCTGGCGGGCGGCGGCGAGATGACGGCGCAGGAACTGAGATTCCGCACGGCTCAAAAGCGGCATATAGGACACTCCCAGGAAGGAATTTTGTGGGGAAAAAGCAGGAAAATGCAGGGCATCATGTAGGGGCGGGCACTGCCCGCCCGCGAGGTTCACGGCACAGCGGGCTTCCCCGGGCGGGATACATCCCGCCCCTACACATGAAGGCAAGGCACATTGCCGGCCTTGCAGGTTCGCAACCGCGTTACCCGCCATTTGTAGGGGCCGGATTCTTCCGGCCCGCGGAGGTTCGCGGCGCGGCGGGGTTGCCGGCATGGCAGAACCCATATATGCCGTTATTATACCACAGAACCCCCCCGCTGGTCTACAGCGGGGGGATTCTTTATTCGTCTGCGGCCCGGGCCGGGTCAAGGTAGATTTCCTCTTGCATACATTCCAGGTGCAGGTGCGGTTCGTCCGCCCGCTCGCTCGGCACAACGCCCAGCGTGCCAAGGGTATCCCCCGCCGCCACCGACGCGCCGGTTTCCACCGCGGCGCCGGCAAGCCCGCAGTACCGCCACAGCCGGCCGGATGCATCCTGCACCGTTACCACGGTACCCCAAAGGGCGTCGTCCTCCACTGCGGCGACCGTGCCGGGCAAGACGGCTTCGACTGCGGCGCCGGTTTCAAGCGCATAGTCGGCGCCGTTGTGGGTGCGCCAGTCGCCGAGCGTCTCGTTCAGCACAAGCTCATCCCCGCTGAAAGCGCGCAGCGGCGTGCCAAACCAGACCGGCCGCGCGGCCGATGGCGCCGACGCTGCGGCAGACTTGCCAGCATCGCCACCCGCGCCAGCACCACCGGAGCCCGATGCAGGCACAGACGGCGCCGCCGAAGGCTCCGGCGAGGGCGCAGCCGAAGGCGAAGGCATCGGCGTGGCGATGGGCAGATCCTCGGTGGGGCTGTTGGCAAGCGCGTCGGGTTGGTTCCATGTCTGTTCCTCCAGGGCTTTTTGGCGGGCATCGGTCAGGCTTTTCACGTTGCGCACCACGGTCTGCACGGCCATCACGCCGGTCACCGTGGCGATCAGCACCAGCGCCAGGCAGAGCAGGTACAACCCTTTTTCCCTCAAAAATGCTTTGAAGCTGTTCATCTTCCCCCGTCCTTTATCCTAAAATGTTTTCGGGGGCTTCACAAGCCCCCAGGCAGCAGCCTTTGTGCCTAGTGTAGGCAGAAGGCGGGCGGGTTATGCAGCCGCGGCACACAAAAAGCGGGGGCCGGCCAATAGCCGGCCCCCGCAGGGGACAAAAGGCAAAGCGGTTACGCCGCCTGCTTGGATTTTGCAAGGCCGCGCTGGATTGCCTTGATGATTTCGACAACCGGGATCACCACAATGGCAAGCGCTATGGCCGTCAGATACTCAGGCAGATCAACCGGCGTGAAGCCGAAGGCGTTCGCGATGAACGGAACTTCCAGCACGATGGTGGTCAGCACCAGGCTGCCGAGCATGGCAAGCCACAGCACCTTGTTGTGGGTGTGCAGCGTGAAGATGCTGCCGCGCTGGCTGCGCATGTTGAAGCTGTGGAAGATTTCGCACATGCTCATGGTCAGGAAGGCCATCGTCATACCATCGGGGGAAACGCCCTTCGGCATTTCGAAGTAGCCCACTTCGAAGCAGTGGCCGATGATATAGCTCGTGATGGTCAGCACGGTGACCAGAATGCCCTGGTACACAACGTCAACGCCGAGGCCGCCGGCGAAGATGCCGTCGGAAGATTTGCGCGGCGGACGGTGCATGATGTCCTTTTCGGCCTTTTCCACACCGAGGGCAAGGGCCGGGAAGCAGTCGGTAATCAGGTTGATAAAGAGCAGGTGGACCGGGTTGAGCAGCGTGAAGCCGAGCAGCGTGGCAAAAAAGACGCCGAGCACCTCGCTCATGTTGGAGGCCAGCAGGAACTGGATGGCCTTGCGGATGTTGTCATAGATCCGGCGGCCTTCGCTGACCGCGTTGACGATGGTGGCGAAGTTGTCGTCCGCCAGGACCATATCGGCAACGTTCTTGGTGACGTCGGTACCGGTAATGCCCATGCCGACACCGATATCGGCCGTTTTGATCGAAGGCGCATCGTTGACGCCGTCGCCGGTCATCGCGGTGATGCAGCCCTTCTTCTTCCAGGCAGAGACAATGCGGACCTTGTGCTCCGGCTGGACGCGGGCGTACACGCCGTACTTGGTGATCGCTTCGGCGAGTTCTTCATCCGAAAGATCATCCAGCTCGGAACCGGTGATCGCTTCGCTCGGGTCGGTGATGATGCCGAGCTCGGAGGCGATCGCCACAGCGGTATCCTTGTGGTCGCCGGTAATCATAACCGGGCGGATGCCGGCTTCACGGCATTCGATGATGGCGGGCTTGACTTCGGGGCGGACCGGGTCGATCATGCCGGTCAGGCCGATGAAGCAGAGCTCCTTTTCAAGGAATTCGGGTTCGTTGCTTTCGGGCTTGTGGTCCCAGGCGCGCATCGAGGCTGCCAGCACGCGCAGGGCCTTGTCTGCCATCGCCTTGTTGGCGGCCAGGATCTCCTGCCGCTTGGCGTCGGTCATGGGCTGGGCTTTGGCGCCATCCCAGTAGGCGGTGCAGCGCTTGAGCACTTCATCCGGCGCGCCCTTGGTGTACTGGATATACTTGTCGCCTTCGGCCAGGTGCACCGTAGACATCATCTTGCGGGAAGAATCGAACGGGGCTTCGTCAACACGAGGCTGGCGGGCTTCCAGGTCGGGCTTTTTGAGTTCGACGGCCGCCGCATAGTTGACAAGCGCGGCTTCGGTCGGTTCGCCGGTGGCGCCGCCTTCGGCGTATTCGGCGTCAGAGCAGAGCGCCATCGCGGTAGCGAGCAGCTTCTCTTCGCCGACATGCTCGACGACGGTCATCTTGTTCTGGGTCAGGGTGCCGGTCTTGTCCGAGCAGATAACCTGCGCGCAGCCCAGCGTTTCGACAGCGGTCAGCCGGCGGATGACTGCGTTGCGCTTGGACATATTGGTCACGCCGATCGAAAGCACGACGGTGACAACGGTGGCCAGGCCTTCGGGGATGGCGGCGACAGCCAGCGAAACCGCGACCATGAAGGTCGAGACAATCGCATCCAGGCTGAACTGGCCGGCGGTGAACATGTTAAACGCAAAGATGAAGATGCAGATCACGATGACAAGCTTGGTCAGGGTCTTGCCAAGGTCGCTGAGCTTGCGCTGCAGCGGGGTCTGCTCTTCTTCGGTGGCGGCCAGGACGCCGGCGATCTTGCCCATCTCGGTGTCCATGCCGGTGCCGGTCACAACCATGCGGCCGCGGCCGTACACAACGGTCGAGCCCATATAGGCCATGTTCTTGCGGTCGCCCAGCGGCACATCCTTGCCGTCCGGGCCAAGGTTGAGGGCTTCGATGAACTTGTTGACCGGGACGCTTTCACCGGTCAGGGCGGCTTCCTCGATCTTGAGCGAGGCGCTTTCCAGGATGCGGCCGTCGGCGGGAACGGCATCGCCGGCTTCCAGCAGCACCACGTCGCCGGGGACAATCTCGGTCGAGTGGAGGGTCACGGTTTTGCCGTCACGCAGGACTTTGCTGGTGGCGGCGGTCATCGATTGCAGCGCTTCAATCGCCGCTTCGGCCTTGCTTTCCTGGTACACGCCGAGAACCGCGTTGAGCAGCACGACAACAAGGATGATGATGACTTCGGCGAAGCTCTCACCCTCAAAGATGCTCAGCGCAAAGGACACAGCGGCCGCAGCAAGCAGCAACAGCAGCATCGGGTCTTTGAGCTGGTCCAGGAACCGTTCGAGCAGGGTGGCCTTTTCGGCCTCCTTGAGCTTGTTGGGGCCAAACTTTTGCAGGCGCTGTTCCGCTTCCTGCGCGGTCAAGCCATTGTGGGAAGACTGTTCTTCCTGCAGGACTTCTTCCGCAGACAATTCATACGTTTTCAATCGGGTTTCCTCTCCTTTCGGTGCAGGCGCCCGGGGCGGGCCGCCTTGTGAATGGATGGCGGGCGGGCATCCGCCCGCCCTTGCAGGGTGAACCCCCCTGCCGGGCGCCTTTGCCGTAGTTTGTCCGTTCTTTGGGCCGGCAGCCGTACCCGGCCGGACAGACTCAGCACTATACAGGTCTATTATATATAAAAAATACCCACCTGCCAAGGACTTTTTTAAGGATTTTTCCCAAAACTTTGCATCTTTGTCCGGCCCCGGGCCGGGCAGAGGGGCGATGCCCCCATGCAGGGGAAAAAGCCATCCCTGGCGTGTGAGTCTTGTACAACCGGGCGCACCGGGCCGAAGCCGTGCTGACGATGCCGCCCCGCGCTGCGCGCGGTACTACTCCCTCAACGGGTATGTTTTTGAAAATTGAGATGTTATAAGATCCCGATCCCTTCGAGCAGAATCTTCGCCCCCATCAGGATCAGCACAATGCCGCCGGCACGCTCGGCCATGGCCTTGTAGCGCATGCCGAACAGGTTGCCAACCTTGACCCCGACCGCCGACAAACAGCAGGTGGTAACCCCGATCAGCGCAACGGCTGGCCCGATGGAAACCTGCATGGCCGCAAAGCTGACCCCGACGGCCAGCGCGTCGATCGAAGTGGCCACCGCAAGCGGCAGCATCGCCTTGGGGGAAAAATCCGGCGCAAGGTCTTCTTCCTCTGCGCCAAAGCTTTCGCGCACCATGTTCGCGCCGATCGCAGCCAGCAGGATAAACGCCACCCAGTGGCTGAACCGGCTGATGACGCCGGCAAAGGTGGAGCCCAGCAAAAAGCCCAGCAGCGGCATGCCGGCCTGGAACACGCCGAACCACACGCCGCACAGCGCGGCATGGCGCGCTTCCAGCTTGCGCACCGAAAGCCCCTTGCAGATGGACACCGCGAAAGCGTCCATGGAAAGGCCAAGCGCGATCAGAAAAAGATCCAACAAACTCATACCAAATTCCCCCTGTACCGTTTTGCCCGCAAAACGGCGACAAAAAAGGCGAGACCCATCCCGCCCCGCCTTACAGCCGGGCAAAATAAGTCTCGCCGTTTCATCTAAAGCCAGGGTCACCCCAGTGTGTTGGCCTTATCACGCGCCAAGGCGCGCCAGCTACTCCCTTATGTGGGGAATACAATACCATGCGGGGCGCCAGTTAGTCAAGTATAACCAAGTTGGAGGGCACTCTCTTCCTTTCTGCCCGGATTTTCTCAAATTCCCCCTTTTCCCACCGCGGCGGATGCGGTACAATAGAAGCGTAGGGCCCGCCGGATGCGCGGCCCACGGAAAGGACACCCAATGGAACTGCAACAACTGTTTGACTTTCTGCGCGCCGGGGTTTCGCCGTTCCACGCGGCGGCCCATGCGGCCGGGCTGCTGGATGCGGCCGGCTTCACCCGGCTGCAGGAAGCCGATTTCTGGAACCTGGAACCCGGGCGCGGGTATTACATCACCCGCAACCAGAGCGCCGTCATCGCCTGGCGGATGCCGGCCCATGCGGTCGGCGGTTGGCGGATCACGGCCTCCCACGGGGATTCGCCGACCTTCAAGATCAAAAACACAGCCGTTGAAGCGGCCGGCTGCGTCAAGCTCAACGTGGAAGGGTACGGCGGCATGCACAGCGCCACCTGGCTGGACCGGCCGCTCTCGGTGGCCGGGCGGGTCATGCTGCGCACAGCCGAAGGGCTTGCGGGGCGGCTTGTCAACCTTGACCGGGATCTGCTGGTGATCCCCTCGCTCGCGCCGCACATGGACCGCGCGGTCAATGAAGGCCACCGCTACAACCCGCAGGTGGATATGCAGCCGCTGTGGGGCCCGGCCGGATGCCGGGGGCTTGAGGATCTTATCGCCGAGGCGCTCGGCGCAGACAAAGACGACCTTGTGGACGCCGACCTGACCCTCTACGCCCGCCAGGCGCCGACGGTGATCGGCCCCGACGGCGAATACTTCATGAGCCCGCGCATCGACGACCTCGAATGTGCGGCAACGACGCTGTTCGGCTTTCTGGAAGCCGGCCAGGATACCGATTCGGCCTGCGCACCGGTCTGGGCGATGCTCGACAACGAGGAGGTCGGCAGCGGCACCCGCCAGGGCGCGCAGAGCCGCTTTTTGCGCGACACGCTCGACCGCATCTATGATTCGGTGCCGCACAGCGGGCAGGGCATGCAGCGCGCGCTCGCCAATTCCTTTTTGCTCAGCGCCGACAACGCCCACGCAACCCACCCGAACTTTGCCGACAAGGCCGACCCCGCCAACCCCGTGCGGATGGGCGGCGGCATTGTGCTGAAAGTCAACGCGAGCCAGAAATACACGACCAATGCGCTTTCCGGCGCGCTGCTGCGGGAAATCTGCCGGCTGGCCGGCGTGCCGGTGCAGCTGTTTGCAAACCGGGCCGACCTGCCCGGCGGCTCGACGCTCGGCAATCTGCAGAGCCACACGCTGCCGATCCCGATGGCCGACATCGGCCTGGCGCAGCTCGGGATGCACAGCGCGGTGGAGACCGCCGCCACCGCCGACGCCGCGGCGATGGTGCGGACGGTGGCGCAGTTTTATACCGTCCACCTGCGGTGCCTGGGCGACGGGCAGTACACGCTGGAGGCGCTGGCATGACGCTGGGCCGCTATGCCCCGAGCCCGAGCGGCCGGATGCACCTGGGCAACCTCTGCTGCTGCCTGCTGGCCTGGCTTTCGGCCAAGCGGCAGGGCGGCCGGGTGGTGCTGCGGATCGAAGACCTTGACCCGCAGCGCTGCCCGCGGAAGTTTGCCGACCTGCTTGAAGCCGACCTTGCCTGGCTCGGGCTTTCGGCTGATGAGGGCGGCGCGGCCGGCGGCCCCCACGCTCCCTATTACCAAAGCGAGCGGACGGCTTTGTACGAAGCCGCGTTTGCGCGCCTGGCCGAAAAGAACCTGCTCTACCCGTGTTTTTGCAGCCGGAACGAACTGCACGCGGCCAGCGCGCCGCATCTGGCCGACGGGCAGGTGCTCTACGCCGGCGCCTGCCGAAACCTGACCCCGGCCGAAATTGCCGAAAAGAGCAAGACCCGCCGCCCGGCCTGGCGGGTACGGACGCCGGATGAAACGATTGCATTCATGGACCGGCATTTGGGCGCGCAGCGGCAGAACCTTGCGCACGAGTGCGGGGACTTCATCCTGCGCCGGTCGGACGGGGTGTTTGCCTACCAGCTCGCCGTTGTGGTGGACGACGCCGCGATGGGGGTGACCGAGGTCGTGCGCGGGCAGGACCTGCTCTCGAGCACGGCGCGGCAGATCTGGCTCTACCGCACCCTCGGCCTGCCGGCCCCGGCCTTTGCCCACGCGCCGCTGCTGCTCGCATCCGACGGGCGGCGGCTTTCGAAGCGGGACGGGGACGTAAGCCTTGAACAGCTGCAGCAGCGGTACACGCCGGAACAGATCATCGGCAAGCTGGGCTGGCTCTGCGGTTTGCAACCTGCGCCCGATGCGCGGCGGCCAGAGGAGCTTATCGAAGGCTTCTCGTGGGAAAAGGTGCCGCGGGGGGATATCTGCATCCCGGAGGGGGTGTTTTAAGGGGACGTGCCTCGGAATGCACGGTGCGACCGCGGCGGGATGAATCCCGCCCCTACGCATGGTGGTTTGGTTCGTCGTTTGCCTTGCAAGGCGGCAACCGCGTTTGCCGCCATCCGTAGGGGGCGGCGTCCTCGACGCCCCGGGAACCCCGCCATGCCGCGAACACCCCCGGGCGGGCAATGCCCGCCCCTACGGTCTCAACCATTGATAACCTTCTCACCACAATTTCCCGAGGCGGCCGCAGGCCGCCGATCCACCGTAATTTTTCATTTTCATTTTCCCCGCGCCCTTTCGGGCGCGCTCCCGGAGGTATCTCATGCAACGTTTTTCTGTGACCGGTATGAGCTGCGCGGCATGCAGCGCGCATGTGGAGCGGGCGGTCGCGGCGGTGCCGGGTGTGCGCAGCGTCGCGGTCAGCCTGCTGACCAACTCCATGCAGGTGGACTATGCCCCCGGCGCCGACCCCGACGCCGTCAACACGGCGATCCTTGACGCCGTGGCAGCGGCCGGCTACGGCGCGGCTGCGGCCGGCGCCGACCTGGACGAGGCCGCGCTCGAGGACACCGAGACCCCGCGGCTCAAACGCCGGCTGATCACAAGCCTTTGTTTTTTGGTCCCGCTGCTGTATATCACGATGGGACATATGGTCGGCCTGCCGCTGCCGCCGTTTATGGACGGCGGCGGGTGGGAGGCGCTTGTCTTTGCGCTTGCGCAGCTTGCGCTGACCCTGCCGGTGTGCTACATCAACCGCGCCTTCTTTATCTCCGGTTGGAAAGGCCTGCGCAGCCTTTCGCCCGGCATGGATACGCTGGTCGCGCTCGGCGCGGGGGCCGCGCTGCTCTATGGCCTGTATGCCGTTGTGATGATTGTTGCCGGCCTCCTTGCCGGCAACGAGGCCCAGGTGCTGCAGTTCCGCCATGACCTGTACTTTGAATCGGCCGCCATGATCCTGACCCTGATCACGGTCGGCAAGATGCTGGAAGCCTACTCCAAAGGCAAGACGACGACGGCGCTCAGAAGCCTGATGGAGCTGGCCCCGCCCACAGCCTGCCTGCTGCGCGACGGCGGCGAGGTTACGGTGCCGGTTGGCGAAGTGCAGGTCGGCGATGTGTTCCTTGTGCGTCCGGGCGAGAGCATCCCGGTGGACGGCGTGGTGACGGCCGGGGAATCGAGCGTCAACGAAGCGGCCCTGACCGGCGAGAGCATGCCGGTTGACAAAGCCGCCGGCGATACGGTCAGCGCCGCAACCATCAACCAGAACGGCGCGCTGACCTGCCGCGCAACCCGGGTCGGCATGGATACCACGCTTTCCCAGGTGATCCGGCTTGTGCAGGACGCCGCTGCGACCAAAGCCCCGCTGGCCCGCACGGCCGACAAAGTCGCCGGCATTTTTGTGCCGGCGGTCATTGGCATTGCGGCGGTGACGATGATCATCTGGCTGCTGCTCGGCTTTACCTTCCCGTTTGCGCTTGCGCGGGGCATCAGCGTGCTGGTCATCAGCTGCCCCTGCGCGCTCGGGCTCGCAACGCCGGTGGCGATCATGGTCGGTTCGGGCGTCGGGGCCAGGCACGGTATCCTGTTCAAGACCGCCGCAAGCCTTGAAACCACCGGCTATACCGACACCGTGCTGCTGGATAAAACCGGCACCGTGACAGCCGGGGCGCCGGCCGTCGTCGAGATTGTCGGCACCCGCAAAGTGCCGGACAAGTTCCTGCTCGGCATGGCGGCAGGGCTCGAAAGCCAGAGCGAGCACCCGCTGGCCAAGGCGGTCATGGCCCGCGCCAAGGCGGACGGCATCCGCGGCAGCCGGGTGGCAAACATCACGGCCATCCCCGGCCAGGGCCTGACCGGCAAGGTGGCCGGCAAGGTCATGGCCGGCGGCAACGAGGAATTTATCATGACCCAGTGCGCCCTGCCCGACGACCTGCGCGCGGCCGGCCGTGCGATGGCAGACAAGGGGATCACCCCGCTCTACTTTTCGCTTGACGGCCACGCGGCCGGCGTGATCGGGGTAGCCGATGTTGTGAAGCCGACCAGCAAGGCCGCGGTTGCCGCGATGCGCGCCCTTGGCATGCGGGTGGTGCTGCTGACCGGCGATAACGCCGCCACCGCCGCCCACATTGCAAGCCTTGTCGGGCTGGACAGCCGGGATGTTGTGGCCGGCGTGCTGCCGGCCGGCAAGGAGGCCGAGGTTCGAAAGCTGCAAAAACAGGGCCGGGTTGCGATGGTGGGCGACGGCATCAACGACGCGCCCGCCCTGACCCGGGCCGACACCGGCATTGCGATCGGCGCGGGGGCGGACGTTGCGCTGGATGCGGCCGACGTCGTGCTTGTGCGCAGCGACCTGGCCGATGTGCCGGCCGCGGTGCGGCTGTCCCGCCAGGTGGTGCGCAACATCCACCAGAACCTGTTCTGGGCCTTCTTCTATAACGCGATCTGCATTCCGCTGGCCGCCGGCGTGCTGTATCCGCTGGGCATCCTGCTCAACCCGATGATCGCGGCCGCCTGCATGAGCCTTTCGAGCATCTGCGTTGTGACAAACGCGCTGCGGCTGAACACCTTTGACCCGCACGATGCCTCCCGCGATGCCCCGCGGGGGCGCCCGGCGCCGCCGGCTGCGCCCGACGCAGGGGACCCGCCGGCTGCCTGCCCGGTACCGGCTGCGCCCGCGCAGGCCGCCCCGCAGCAGGCCGCGCTGCACAAGACGCTGCGCATTACCGGCATGATGTGCCCGCACTGCGAAGCCACCGTCAAAAAGGCGCTGGAAGCGCTGGACGGCGTCACCGAGGCCGCGGTCAGCCATGAGGCCGGCACCGCCCTTGTCACGCTCAGCAAACCGGTGGCGGACGAGACGCTCAAGGCCGCCGTGGAGGCGGAAGACTATGCCGTGACCGGCATTGCGCCATGAAGCCGGCCGAGCGCCGCCGCTGGCGGTTTACCGGCCGGGTGCAGGGGGTGGGGTTCCGCTACCGCGCCCAGTATGCGGCCCAGGCCCTTGGCCTGACCGGCTGGGTGGAAAACAACGACGACGGCAGCGTAAGCCTGGAAGCCCAGGGCCCGCCCGAAGCGCTTGACAAGCTGGTTCCCACCCTGACCGCCACGAGCCGCTGGATTTTGATCGACGGCATGACCTGCCGCACGATCCCGACGGTGGAAGAGGAAAGAAGGTTCCGGGTAAGGGGGTATTGAGGATCGCGATTCCCGGTGCGAACCTCGTCCCCTGCAATCCCCATACAAACAAACAGCGCCTGCGGCGCGGGGGTTCCCCGCGTCGCAGGCGCTGTTGTATGTATCTTAATTCTTACAGCCCGAAATACCGCTTGGCGTTGTAGTAGCTGATGCCTTCCACAATCTTCTTGAGGGATTTTTCGTCGTTCGGGTACTGGCCGTTTTCGACCCATTCGCCGACGAGGTTGCACATCAGGCGGCGGAACAGCTCATGCCGGGTGTAGGACAGGAAACTGCGGCTGTCTGTCAGCATACCGATAAAGTTGCCGAGCAGGCCCAGGCGTGCCAGCGTGCGCATCTGCTGGTACATGCCGTCGTTGGTATCGCAGAACCACCAGGCCGAGCCGAGCTGGATCTTGCCCGGGACTTCATCCCCCTGGAAGGAGCCGATCATCGTGCCGAGCATATCAAAGTCGGACGGGTTCAGGCTGTAGAGGATGGTCTTGGGGCATTCGTCGGTTTCGTCAAGCTTCGAGAGCAGGCTGCTCAACGTCACGCTCGCGTCGGTCACAGCGATCATATCAAAGCCGGTGTCGGCGCCAAGGCGCTTGAACATCCGGGCGTTGGGGTTGCGCAGGCAGGAATAGTGCACCTGCATGACGACGCCGTACTTTTTGTACATCTTGGCACAGGCAATGAGCAGGTGGGTGATGTAGGCGTCCCGTTCTTGCTTCGAGACTTCTTCCCCGGCCATCGCCTTTTTGAAGGCGGCGGTGGCAAGGTCCGCATCGTCAACAAACGGCACATAGTCAAGCCCGTGGTCGGCCGCACGGCAGCCCATCGAGACAAAGAACGCCAGCCGCTCTTCAAGCGCTTTGACAACGCAGTCCGCACAGGCAAACTTGCGGCCGACGGTCTCCTCGAGCTTGTGGATGTATTCCACAAAGCCGGCCTTGTGGATGTTGAGGGCCTTGTCGGGGCGGAAGGACGGGGCTACGATGACCTCGATCGAGGGGTCTTCGGCAATCTTCTTGTGCCATTCCAGGGTGTCAACGGGGTCGTCGGTCGTGCCGACCATCGCGACGTTGCTCTGGCGGATCAGGCCGCGGACCGTCATGTTCGGGTCGTTCTGCAGTTTGTCGTTGCAGAGGTTCCAGACTTCTTCGGCCGTATCGGCGTTGAGCACACCCTCATACCCGAAGTATTTCTTGAGTTCCAGGTGGCACCAGGTGTACATCGGGTTGCCGATCGCCATTTCCAGCGATTCGGCAAACTTCTGGAACCGCTCGCGGTCGGGTTTGTCGCCGGTGATATAGTCTTCCGGCACGCCGTTGGAGCGCATGACCCGCCATTTATAATGGTCGCCGAAGTAGGAAACCGACCCGTCGGCGGCCACCTGGCGGCCGCCGAGCCAGACCTGGGTGATGTTTTCAAACCGGCGGTCCTCGTAAATTTCCTGCGGCGGGATATGGCAGTGGTAGTCGATGATGGGCAGGCCGGCCGCGTAGTCATGATACAGACGGCGGGCGGTGGCGGTATCGAGCAGGAAGTCCTTGTCCATAAACGCTTTCATACACAGTCTCCTTTTCACAGGCGGGCGCAGCGTGCAGATCCTGCCCGCCGCCGCGGCCGCCAAACGCTTGTCTATGCTTTCATTATACCGATTGCGGCGCCGCCAAACAAGTTGCAAAAATTGCCCAAAGTCCGAAAAAAACCGCCAAACTTTTCAAATGATCCTTGTGCAACATCCCAAAAACCGTTTTCCCGGCCCGCCCTGTGCAAGATCCGTGCGTTTTGATCAATTTGAATCTTGACGGCGCCGGGCAAAGAAACTAGAATAAAGGAAAACCGCCCCCGTGCACAGGCGCCATGCGTGCGCATGGAAGCGCCCGCCGCACAGCCCGGCAAAGACGCTCCCGCCCGGTTCTGCGCCAGGGGACCCATCTTGCCGTCTTGAATAAAAAGGAGCGCCCTTGTATGCAGACACTCAGCTACCAAACCCTGGCCCAGACCGGTTACCGGGGCTACCTGCTTCCCTCCGCACCCGAAAAGGTGCTGCAGTTCGGAGAAGGAAATTTTCTCCGCGCCTTCGTTGATTACTGGTTTGATCTGGCCAACGAGAAGGTCGGCTGGAACGGCAAGTGCTGCCTGGTACAGCCGATTGCCCCGGGCCTTGCCAAGCAGATCAACGCGCAGCAGGGGCTGTATACCTTGTATCTGCGCGGGCGGCAAAACGGTGAGAAGATCGACCAAAAGCGGGTGATTTCGAGCGTATCGCGCTGCCTGAACCCTTACGAAAAGGAAGGGTACGACGCGATGATGGCGGTAGCCGTTTCGGACGATCTTGAATATATTGTCTCGAACACAACCGAAGCCGGCATTGTCTATGACCCGGCCTGCCAGCCGGAGGACTGCCCGCCGGCCTCCTTCCCCGCAAAGCTCACCCAGGTGTTGTATGCACGGTACGGCGCCGGCAAGCCGGGGGTTGTGATCCTTTCCTGTGAATTGATCGACAACAACGGCAAGGAACTGCTGAAATGCGTGAACCGGTACATTGACCAGTGGAATCTTGGCGATGGCTTCCGCAGCTGGGTGAACGAGCGCTGCCTTTTCTGTTCCACCCTGGTAGACCGGATTGTGCCCGGCCGCATCCGGGACGCCGGGGAAGCCGCCCGGCTGGACGCCGAAAACGGTTACCATGACGAACTCATCGACGTCGGCGAGATTTTCGGCGTCTGGAACATTGAAGGCCCCGCCTGGCTGGCCGACAAGCTGCCATTCAAGGCTGCCGGGCTCAACTGCCCGGTTGTGCCGGATGTGACCCCTTATAAAAAACGCAAGGTACGGATTTTGAACGGCGCGCACACCGGTTTTGTGCTGGGGGCCTACCTGGCCGGGTTCGATATTGTGCGGGACTGTATGCACGATGCAACGATCCGCACCTTTATGAACAAGATGCTGCTCGACGAGATCGTGCCGGTGCTGCCGCTCGACCAGGAGGACTGCAAACAGTTCGCCGCCGCGGTCGAGGATCGGTTCAACAACCCCTTCGTCAACCATGAGCTGCTGAGCATCTCGCTGAATTCCACCTCAAAATGGCGGGCGCGCAACCTGCCGAGCCTGCTCGATTACGTCGCAGCAAACGGCGCGCTGCCGCCGTGTCTGGCGATGAGCTTTGCGGCCTACCTCGCGTTTTATACAAGCGAGATCCAGGGCCTGACCGAAGCGGGGCTTGTGGCAAAGCGGCCGGCCGGCAATGAATACACGATCAGCGACGACCGGTGGGTGCTCGAGTTTTATGCCGCGCACCGGAACGACGCGGTTCCGGCCCTTGTCCACGCCGTGATGACCGATACCCGGATATGGGGGCAGGATCTGACCCAAATCCCCTGCTTTGAGGAAGCGACGGTCCGGAATTTGACGATGATCCGAGAACAGGGCGCGAAGGCGGCGTTTGAGCGTGTGGGGTGAGGGGCATAGCCCCGCCGGGGCAGCGACGCGCCTACCCCTTGTGCGTAGGGGGCGGCGACCCCGACGCCCCGGGAACCTTGTAACGCCGCAAACCGGGCAGATATGGAATCCACCCCTACATTGAAACCACCGGCCAATTTTTCCGTTTTCCACAATTTTCAACATCTATGGCGCACACTGTGCGCCGCTACGGTCTCAACCGTTTATATCTCTCTCGCTTCAATTCTTGAAGGCGGCCGCAGGACGCCGCTCCACCGCAATTTTTCATTTTTCATTTGCGCGGCTCGGCCGCGCGAAAAGGAGCCCCCATGCCTCTCACCATCCACATCCACCCGGCCGACAATGTCGTCGTGGCGCTGCGCCCCCTTGCGCGGGGCACGGCGGTGGAACTGCCCGACTGCGGGCAGACCGTCACAGCAGCCGAGGATATCCCCCAGGGTCACAAGATGGCCGTCTCTCCGATCCGCGCCGGCGAGAACGTCGTCAAATACGGCTTCCCGATCGGCCACGCGACGGCCGATATCGCCCCCGGCGGCTGGGTGCACACCCACAACCTTAAAACCAACCTTTCGGGTGAGGTTGAATACGCCTACACCCCCGACCTGCACCCTCTGGCCCCCGTCACGCCGGAGAGCTTTATGGGCTTCCGCCGGGCGGACGACCGTGCGGCCATCCGCAATGAGCTCTGGATCATCCCGACTGTCGGCTGTGTCAACGATGTCGCCAAGGCGCTGGCGCGGGACAATCAGGATCTTGTCGCCGGCAGCGTCGAAGGGCTGTACGCCTTCCCGCACCCCTACGGCTGCTCCCAGACCGGGGCCGACCACGCCCAGACCCGCAAACTGCTCGCGGCGCTGGCCCGCCACCCGAACGCCGGCGGCGTACTGGTGCTTTCGCTCGGCTGCGAAAACCTGACCCGCGACCAGTTTTTGGCCGAGCTTGGGGCGTATGACCCCGCCCGCGTCAAGTTCCTGACCTGCCAGGAGGTTGAGGACGAACTGGCCGCCGGGCGCGAACTGCTCAAGCAGCTGGCCGAATATGCCGGGCAGTTCGCGCGCGAACCCATCCCGGCCTCGGAACTCGTCATCGGGATGAAGTGCGGCGGGTCAGACGGGCTTTCGGGCATTACGGCAAACCCGGTAATCGGCCGTTTCAGCGATATGCTCTGCGCGCGCGGCGGCTCGACCGTGCTGACCGAGGTGCCCGAGATGTTCGGGGCCGAGGGCTTTTTGATGAACCGCTGCACAAGCAAAGAGGTTTTTGACAAAGCCGTCGCGATGATCAACGGCTTCAAGGACTATTTCCTCTCCCACGGTGAGGTCGTCTATGAAAACCCGAGCCCCGGCAACAAGCAGGGCGGCATCACCACCCTGGAAGACAAGAGCTGCGGCTGCGTGCAAAAGGGCGGCGCCGCCCCGATCGCCGATGTGATCGGCTACGGCGACGCAGTCAGGGCCCGCGGGCTCAACCTGCTTTCCGGCCCGGGCAACGATCTTGTCTCGGCCACCGCGCTGACGGCGGCCGGCGCGCACCTGATCCTGTTTTCGACCGGGCGGGGCACCCCGTTCGGCGCGCCGGCCCCGACCCTCAAGCTCAGCACCAACTCGGCCCTGGCCGCCAAAAAGGCGAACTGGATCGATTTCAACGCCGGCGTCATCGCCGACGGCTGCAAAACGATTGACGCCGCCGCGCAAGACCTGTACCGCCTTGTGCTTGCCACGGCTTGCGGGCGCCAAACCCGGGCGGAAGCCGGCGGTTTCCGCGAGATTGCAATTTTCAAGGGCGGCGTAACGCTGTAAGGGTTCACCGCCCCCGCTGCCTGTTTGTGCGGGCGCTGTTTCCGGTATGCAAACCGTCCGGCTATGGCCGCCGGTTCTATTGTTTTTTCAAAGTCCAAAGGAGGTACTTATGTCCATCTGTTCCACCGGCGTCTATGAAAAATACGGCGTCCGCTACCAGACCCTCACCCTCACCGACGGCGCCTATGCGCTGACCGTCGCCCCGGAAAAGGGCGGCATGGCCATCTCGTTCCAGAAGGACGGCGACGAATACCTCTGGCTGCGGGATAAAAACTTTGAATCGACCGACCGCACCCGCTGCGGCATCCCGATTTTGTTCCCGAGCTGCAGCAAGCCGGAAGGCGGCGTGCATATGTTCGGCGGACAGGCCTACCCGATCGAAATCCACGGCTTTGCCGACCTGCTGCCCTGGTCGGTTGCCAAGGCGGAGGACGAAGCGATCGAACTGACCCTCACCCCCAATGGGCTGACCAAATTCTGCTACCCGTTTGACTTCAAGCTCACCATGCGCTACACCCTGGCCGGGGCAACCGCTACGCTGGCGCTGCGGGTGGAGAACACCGGCGACAAGGAAATGCCGTACAGCGTTGGCTTCCATCCGTATTTTGCAGCGACCAAGCTGGAAAATATCTCGTTTGCGATCCAGGCCGCCACCTGTTCCGAAAGCGCTGTCGGCTCGCAGCCGGCGGCGCCCGAAACCATCACCCTGACCCGCACGCCCGGCAGCGCCGATTCCACCCGGCTGCTGACCGGCGTCAAGAGCCCGATGGTCCTGCATGACGCCGGCAACGGCCACACCGTGACCATCGCCTTTGACGAAGCGCAGTTCCCGCATGCCGTGCTGTGGCAGCAGGATGCCGAACGTTTTGTCTGCATGGAGCCCTGGAACGGCTGGGCCAACAGCGTCAATGAGGAGGGCAAGCACGAAATCCTTGCCCCCGGCGCCAGCCAAACCTTTGCCTGGACGCTCACCATCAGCTGAAGCCCCCCGCGTAACCGCACAGATTTTTCCTGACCGTCCCGCCCGCCGGGGCGGCCTTTTTTGTGTTCCGAAAACCACTCGCTGGGCGAGTGGTTTTCGGAACGCAAAAAACGCGATGGAACGTAAGGTTCCATCGCGTAGTGGCTGCCCCTCTCGGACTTGAACCGAGGACACCCTGATTAACAGTCAGGTGCTCTAACCGACTGAGCTAAGGGGCAATATTGAAATCAGCTTTATTAGTATAGCGCGGTCTTTCCGGATTGTCAAGTCTCTTTTTGAAAAAAAGTGAACTTTTTCTCCGGCACGGCCAAAAAACTTTTTCCGGAGTGGTGACAGCCTTTGCCAACTTTTGCATGCGGGGGCGGGTATACTCATACTCGCAGGGCGCTTCGGCGCCCCGGGGCCGCCGTTCGGGCGGCAGCGTCTACATATGCCCCCGCATTGCCGACGCCCGGCCGGGCTTGCGGCAAAGGGGCCCGCACCCTGGGTGCATCAGCGCTGCCGGCCCGGCAAAGCCCCGCCCGCCAAGACAAGCCTGTGCCCGGCCTGACCGCGGCAGGCCGGGCCGCTGCACCTTGGCCGGGGGCGCGCTCTTTAAAGCCGGCGGCCGGCCCCCCGCAAGCCGGGCCGGCCGCCCATATTTTGGAGAGGGGATGAACGAGGATGAAGCATCGGATGCACCACCTTGCGCTGGGAATTACCGGCCTGCTGCTGGCCGGGGTTTGCCTGGCCGCGGCCGCACTGGCCGGGCTGCGGGCTGTGGCCGGCGCAGTAGCCACAGCCGCGCTGTTCAGCACAATGCCGGCAGCAGCCGGCGAACCCGCCGACGATTTCTGGTACGGCACCACGCTTTCGCCTGCAGAGGCCGCGACCCAAGCAGCCGCAACCGGCCTGCCGCTCGGTCGTTGGTGCGCGGCGCCGCCGGGGTCTGCCGGGGCGGCGTATAAGGTTCGCCGCCCCGTGCTGACCGCCCTTTCCCTGCCGGATGCGCCCGCACCTTCCCCCGCGCCGGCCGGCCCGCTTGCGCCGGTTTATCGCACTGGATAACCCCGCTGCGGCGGGAACAAGGAGGACCCCATGCAACTTCGTCCCGCCGCGTTTACTTTGCTGGCCTGCGGGCTGGCAACCGCCGTTTGGGCGGCCTTCGCCGCCGCAGCGCCGGCCGCCCGCATCGCTGCCCAACCAACCCATTCCGCTGCTGCAAGCGCGCTGCGTCAGCGGAATGCCCCCGCCGCCACCGCTGAAACGGCCCCCGCAAGCCACAAAGCCCCCTGGCCGGCCGTATTGACGCTGCAGGCCCGGGCCGAACCGGCTGGGGACGGCAGCTTTACCCTGACGCTTGAGGCATGGCAGGACGGCGCCGGCCCCGGGCCGGACAGCGCCGCCCGGCTGTGCTACACCCTGTCAACCGCACTGCAGGCCGATCCGCAAACCGCACCGCACGTCTATCTGCTGGAAAAGACCCGCACGGGCTGGGGCTCGGTCAAGCTGGCCCTGCCAGAAGACGCCGTGCATTATGACCCTGAAGCCGGCACCCTGGCCGTAACCGGCTTTGACTATGCCGCCCACCCCGTAACCAAAAAGCCCGCGCTGGATGAAACCGGCCACACGACCTACGGGCGCAAGCTTGTTGTCCGGTTGGACGGCGTACGCCCTGCTTACGCCCGCAGCTACGGCGGCCAGGGCGTGCCGGTGGGCGGGGGCGGGCTGTATGACGCCGAAGGAACGCAGGGCGCAGCCTTTTTGCCCACAGCGGTTGATTTTCCGCTGCGCTGCGCCTGCACCCCGGCCGACCAGCGGCTTGCCGCCGGTGAAGCCGTCAACTTCGGGTATATGCTGCGGCCGCCCGGCGCAGCCGGCCTGCCCGATGGAATCAACAACGCCCAATGCCGCGTACGCTACACGGTGGCCGATGCCGCCGGCGTGATCGCCGCCTATACAGTGGAAGCCGGCGAACCGATGGGCGCGGGCCGCTGGACTACCCCGCCGCCCGTACAGCGCCTGGCCGCCGGAGAAACCCGCACCTATACCGTTACCCTTACCCTGGAAGCCGCCCGCACCGCAGCCGGTGAACCGAACCCCGCCGCCGGGCGGCTGGTGGTGCAGAGCACCGCCACCGCAACGGCCGGGTAACCCGCCATTCCATACAATAGCAAACGCCGCAGGGCGATGCCAGAAGCATCCGCCCTGCGGCGTTCCGTCTGTCAAAAACCTGCCGCGCAAACGGCAGCTCCTTGGCCGGAGAGGTCCGCCGATGACGGTGGATTTTATGCCTTTTTCTGCCTCTCGGGGGCTGTTTTACCGGTCAAAGGTTGTGTTCAGCGTGGTCGCCCAGCTTTCGCCGGGGGCCAGGGCGGCGGCGCAGGGGCGCTGGTCCCAGTCAATCGGGCCGTGTTCCTCGCCGGGCAGGCTGTGCCAGGGCTCAATACAGACAAACCGCACCGGCTTGGCCTTGGCCGACCAGATCAGCACATAAGGGTAGCCCGCAATGTCGCAGCGAACCGCACGGCCGGTATCTTTTTCAACAATGGCCAGGGTCTGGCTGCGCAGGTTGACCATGCAGAAGCTATCGTTGGCAAACAGGTCGTCGGTCAGCGGGACGGAGCGGATGTTGCGGCCAAGATAATAGAAATCCGTGCCGTTGAGCAGGCCGTTCGGCAGCGCGCTGACGCACAGCGGGCTTTCCAGCGTGTCGAACCGGAATTCATAATCGGTCGTGGTGTGGGCGTCGTCAAACGGCACCGTGAAGGCCGGGTGATACCCGATGCCGAACCGCAGTTCCTCTGTATCGCTGGGGTTGCGCACGGTCAGGGTGTGGCGCACGGTCCGGCCGGTGAGGCGGAAGGTAGAGCGCAGCACAAAGGCATACGGCCAGAAGGCGCGGGTTTCTTCATTGTCGCGCAGCTCAAAGGTCAGGCTTTCGGCGTCCTGGGCGACCAGGGTGTGTTCGACATCGCGGGCAAAGCCATGCTGGCCGCCGGCATATTCGGCGCCCTTGGCGCGCAGCTTGCCGCCGGTCAGTTTGCCGGTATAGGGGAAGAGAATCGGCGCGTGCCGGCCCCAGACCGCGGCATCGCCGCACCAGAGCATTTCGGCCCCGGTCTGTTTGTTGATAACGCTGACAGCCTCGGCCCCGTGGGTGTCCACGGTCAGGCGCAGCGCCTCGTTTTCAATCGAATAGCGCATGATTGGCCTCCTGGTTGGATGTTTTTTGCAGGCGGATGCCGCCCCGGCGCAGGGGCCGCCCCGGCGCCGTATGGTTTGATTTCAGTATACCCCATCCACCCCCAAAAGGAAAGAACTTTTTTGCACGGCGCGGCCAAGCGCCACCCGGCAGAGAAAAAATAAGAACAGCATCCATTTTCATCCCGCCGGAAAGACGCCGCACCCGTTGCCGCCGGGCTGCGGCAATCAATTGGCGCCGCTTGCCGCAGCCCGGCGGGGGTGGTATAATAGGAAATACATTATCATGGGATGTTGTGGCCATCAGCCGCCGGAAACAAAAGAAACAGAAAGGAAACCACCATGCAGTTCAGCGCGCTTGCGATTCGGCCGGAGATTCTCCGCGCCACCGAGACGATGGGTTATACCGATATGACCGAGATCCAGCAGAAAGCCATTCCCCTGATGCTTGAAGGGCACGACATGATCGCCAAAGCCCCGACCGGCACCGGCAAAACCGTCGCTTTCGGCATCCCGATCCTTGAAAAGGTCGCCGAAGCCCCGGCCGGGGCCCCGCGCGCCGTCATCCTTTCCCCCACGCGGGAGCTTGCGCAGCAGATTGCCGGCGACCTGCAAAACCTTGCGCAGTATCTGCCGGGCATCCGGGTTGTCTGCGTGTACGGCGGCGCCGGCATGGAAAAGCAGCAGCGCGCCCTCAAAGCCGGCTGCCAGATCGTTGTCGCAACGCCGGGCCGGCTCATGGACCATCACCGCCACCATGCGATCGACCTTTCCCATGTGGAGACAATCGTGCTGGACGAAGCAGACGAGATGCTCAACATGGGCTTTTACAAGGATGTGCGCCACATCATTGACCTGATGAAGGCCCGCAAAAGCCTTTCGATGTTTTCGGCCACCATCAGCCGTGAGGTGCTCGACATCGGCTGGCTGTACCAGAAAAACGCAGCCGAGGTCAGCGTGCAGCCGGTGGAGGAATCCAGCCCCAAGATCGCACAGTTCAAGCTGCTGACCACCGGGCGCGACAAACTGGCCGACCTTGCGCAGCTGATCCTTTCACAGGATTACAAGCGGGTTATGGTGTTCTGCAACACAAAGTACACGACCGGCACGCTGGCCAACCAGCTGGCCCGGCTGCATTTCAATGTCGATTGCCTGCACGGCGATCTTTCCCAGAGCGAGCGCAACCGGATCATGCAGCGGTTCAAAGCCGGCGAGATCGCAGTGCTGGTGGCAACCGACGTGGCGGCGCGCGGCATCGACGTTTCGGATGTTGACGCCGTCGTCAACTATGACGTGCCGGAAGAAAACGAACACTACACCCACCGCATCGGCCGCACCGGCCGCGCCAAAAAGGAGGGCGCGAGCTACCTTTTTTATACAAAGGACGAACAGAAGCGGGTGGATACCCTGCTGCGGCTGACCCGCAACGCCGAGCTCTGCCGCGACGTGCACTTTGACTTCAACCACGAACACCTTGTTGTGGAGCAGGCAAAGAGCGAGGATCGGTTCCAGGTCAAGTGCTATTTTTAACCGTAGAACAACGCCCGGCTTTGCGGCCGCAAATGCTGCCGGCGCGCAACTTGACAAAACTTCCCGAAAGAGCGTATACTGGGGTGGAATTTCGTGTGGGAGGCAAGACAAACCTATGAATCCGTTGATTCTTCAATCCGATTTTGGTTATGCGGACGGTGCGGTCAGCGCGATGTACGGCGTGGCGCTGGGCGTGAGCCCCACGCTGCGGGTCTTTGATTTGACCCACGACATCCCCCAGTATGACATCTGGGAGGCAAGCTACCGCCTGATCCAGACCGTGAGCTACTGGCCCAGAGGCAGCGTTTTTGTCAGCGTGGTTGATCCCGGCGTAGGCTCCACACGGCGCAGCATTGCGGTGCGCACGGCCGAAGGGCAGTACATCATCACGCCGGACAACGGCACCCTGACCCACATCAAGCGGATGTGCGGCATTGAGGAAGCCCGCATCATTGACGAAAGCATGAACCGGCTTCCCAATTCGGGCGAGAGCTACACCTTCCACGGCCGCGATATCTATGCCTACACCGGCGCGCGGCTTGCTTCGGGGGTTATCAGCTTTGCCCAGGTCGGCCCCGAAGTGCCGGTGGACAGTGTGATTGAGCTGCCGGTTGTTGAACCGCAGCGGGAAGGCGACGTGATCACCGGCACGATCGATGTGCTGGACGTGCGGTTCGGTTCGCTTTGGACCAACATCTCCCGTGACCTGTTTGCCGGGCTGGGGGTGTCCCACGGCGGCCGGGTAGAGGTATCGATTGCAAACAACACCCGCACGCTGTATAAAAACATCATGGTCTATGCCAAGAGCTTTGCCGATGTCAACGTCGGCGAGCCGCTGCTCTACATCAACTCGCTCGACTGCGTCGCCGTCGCGATCAACCAGGGCAGTTTTTCGAAGGCGTACAACATCGGCACCGGCATTACCTGGCGCATTGCGCTGCGCAAGGCCCCGCGCATTATCTACGAATAAGGCGTCGTTTTGGTTTTCCCGCCGGGTATCCGACGGTAAAATACAAGGGCGGGC
>URKR01000028.1 GCA_900548355.1 uncultured Oscillospiraceae bacterium | reverse complement strand
CTGATGCGGCACAAAGAAAACGCTGACCAGCAGCTGGCTGACCGCAAACCAGACAGCCACCCGCGGCCCGGCCCGCCGCCAAAGCCCCGCCAGCACCAGCGCAAACAGCGCCGCCAGCGCCAGATACTGCACGACCCGCACCCCGGCATAGGGCATCAGGCAGAGCAGCGGCCGCAGCCAGATCAGATACCCGTGCCAGTACCGCGCATAAGAAAACGGCTCGAGGCTGTCGGGCAGCGGCTCGCCTGCCGCGCGGGCTTCTAAGTAGGTTTGCAGGTCGTCGGCCAGCGTCTCAAAATTATCGACGTTGTAGGCGGTATTGGCCATCATGGCGGTCAGCGGGTCGGTCTCGTCGGCCGTGGCCGCCTCAAACAGCATGATGGTGTCGGTGTAGTTGTCCATCTGGAACAGCTTGAAGCCGAAAAACTCGGGGTAAAGCCCCTCGCGCTGGATCGTCGCGGCGCTGGCCAAAAGATTCCGGCGCACCGCACCGCCCGGCAGCGCATAGGCCGCCAGCAGCAGAAGAAACAGCGCGGCCACGCTCAGCGCAAAGGCCCGCGCCGCGCGCAGGAAAAAGCGCGCGGGTTTTGTTGTGTCTGGCCGCATCGGGCGCCCCCTTTTATCGAAGGTCTGCGGCAGGGCAGCCCTGCCAATCTGATTCAGTATACCACAGCCGGGCGTTCGAAACAAGTGAAAACGATGTGATGCAAAGCAAAGCCCTCTTCGCCAAAAAATGGCGGAGGGGGCTGGTTTCAGTGCGGGCGGGCGCAGAGCGCCTTTGCATCGGCAAGCGCGCCACGCTCAACATAGATATAGTATTGATATGCGGCGGCCGGGTTCTGTGCGAAGGTTCCGGCGCGCTCGCGCGAGCCGAAGGAGAGCGCCGAGGGGGAGTTTCTTGCGCGCGTTTTCACAGTGTATGGGATCTCATGTTCGCGAAGCAGCGCGCAGATCTCATCGCACTGTTTTTGTGATTGGCAGACAGTGAGCTCTTTCCACTTTCCAAACGCGAGCACGGTTTATTCCTCCTTCGCCACAAAGACAAGCGCGGCGCAGCCCGGGCCGATGTGGGTGCCGATGACCGCGCCGAGCTGGGCGGCGCGGCCGCCGGTCAGATGGCAGTTTTCGTGCAGATAGCGGTGGATCGGCGCGACCGTGCTTTTTTCATCCGAATAGAGCAGCACATAGCCGTAGGCCGGGTCGATGCCGCCGAGCTTTTCGATCTGCTTGAACAGCGCGACATAGGCCCCCGGCCGGCCGCGGGCGGTATCGGCGAGCTTGATTTCGCCGTCGATGACCGAAAGCACCGGCTTGATGCCGAGCGCGCCGCCCACAACCGCGACGGCGGCGGGCAGCCGGCCGCCCTTGTGCAGATGCCTGAGGCTGTCCACAACGCCGAGGATGCGGATGCGCCCTTTGAGTTCCTCAATCGCATCGGCAATCTCGTCAAGGGTTTCGCCCGCCTCGCGCCGGCGCAATGCCTCACGCACAAGCAGCGCTTCCCCCTGGGATGCCGTGCGGGAATCGACAAACCGTACCGCCGTAAACTCACAGGTCTCGGCCGCAAGCTTGGCACACTGGAAGGTACCCGAAAGGTTCGATGCAATCAGGATCGCCAGCACCTCGTCCCCGGCCGCACGGGCCTGTTCAAAAAACTCCATGAAGGTTTCGGGTGAGGGTTGGCTTGTGCGGGGAAGTTTGGGCTCGGTTTTGAGCCGGGCGTAGTAGTCGTCGCCCGAAATGTCCACCCCGTCGCGGGCCGATGTGCCGTCGGCAAACAGCACCTGCAAAGGAATCACGGTCACGCCGGGACGCGCGGCCTCGGCCGCTGTCAAATCAGCCGCCGAATCGGTCAAAATACGGATCATGGTACACCTCCTGGGCTCATTCTCGCCACGTCAGCACGTTGATCAGGTTGACAGCGCTCGAAACCAGCATCATCACCCCGACCATCCGCATGACAAACACGGCCGACGCCCCGGGGAAGAGCAGCGCATACACCCCAAGCAGCACACAAAGCACGCCGGTGACAAGCGGCAGCCACCACAGGCGGTCGCCCCAGCCGCGGCGCAGCGCGGCGGTTTGCAGGTTGCCAATGCCGGCCACCATCAGCATAACACAGACGATCATACCAACCAGCGCGGCCAGCGTGCCGGGGCTTGCAATAAAGAACAGCCCGATCACAATCGCGCCGACGCTGAACGGCAGCATCGGGCTGGCCAGCATCGTCGCCCGCTGGAAGGCCAGCGCATTGACCACGCCAAGCACCCCCACCAGCAAAATCAGCCAGCCGATAAAGCTGCACAGCGCAGCCGTGGCATTCCACGGCCGAAGGATAAGAAACAGCCCGAGCACGATGCCGGCAACGGGCAGGATCAGCCGATCCCAACGGATGTTGTTCATAAGGTAGCCTCCTCCATGCTTATTTTCCTATTTCCGGTTCCCCGCGTCTGCGCAACCGCGCCGCGGTCGGTTCAGGCGCAGGGCTTTCCAGCCCAAACATTCCGGCCGCTTCGCCGGGGTCAAGCTGCTGCACGGCTTCCAGCTTACGGGTAATGGCCCGGCTGCGGGCGCCGATCAGCTCCTCAAGGTCGTTGCCGGTCTGGTTCAGGTGCCGCTGCATCGAGGCCAGCCCCGCGCCGAACTTTTCAAATTCAGTTTTGACGGCGGCCAGCACCTGCCAAACCTCACCCGAACGTTTTTGGATCGCCAGCGTGCGGAAGCCCATCTGCAAAGCGTTGAGCAGCGCCGCCATCGTCGAAGGCCCGGCTACGCTGATCTGGTAGTCGCGCTGGATCGCCTCGCTCCAGCCGGCGCTGACAACCTCGGCATACAGCCCTTCAAACGGCAAAAACAGTACGCCGAACGCCGTCGTGTGCGGGGCTTCGATGTATTTGTCGTGGATGTCCTTCGCTTCGGCCCGCAGCGTCGTCTCAAGCTGCTTGCGCGCGGCGGCGATCGCGGCGGCATCGCCCGTGTCCCTGGCGTCCAGCAGTTTGGCGTAGCTGTCACCGGGGAACTTGGCGTCAATCGGCAGCCAGACCGTGCCGCCGCCCTGGCCCGGCAGCTTGACCGCGTACTCGACCCGGTTCGCGCTGCCCGGCACCGTCGCGACATTCTCGGCATACTGGCCGGGGGCCAGCAGTTCGGACAAAATCGCGCCGAGCTGCACCTCCCCCAAGATGCCGCGGGTCTTCACGCCGGAGAGCACCTTTTTCAGCCCGCCCACATCGGCGGCCAGCGTCTGCATCTCGCCCAGGCCCTTGTACACCTGCTCGAGCTGGGCGCTGACGGTGCGGAAGGATTCCTGAATCCGGCTTTGCAGCGTTGTCTCCAGCTTTTCATCCACCGTGCCGCGGATTTCATCGAGCTTGCGGTTGTTTTCCGTCCGGATTGTGTTGAGCCCCTGCACCAGCGCCCCGCGCATCCCGTCGAGCCGGGCGGCGTTTGAATCTTCCAGCCCTTTGAGTCGGTTTTCAAGCAGCGCCAGCTGAGCGGCCAGTGCATCGTTTGCGGCTTTCTGGCGCGCCGCGCCGGCGCGGTCAATCGCTTCAAGCCGGGCGGTCGCGGCCTGGCCGCTTTGGTTCTGGCTCTGGGCCAGCAGCGTGCCCAGGTCCCGCACGGCGCTCTGGGTGGCGCGTGCGGTTTCGGCCTGGGTGGCGCGCAGCTGGTCGGCCAAAAGGTCGGTTTCTCCTTCAATCGCCTTTTGCAGCGCGCGCAGCAGCGCGTCCTGATCGGCGGCCGGAGCGCGGCCGCTGCGCCACAGCAGCACTCCCAGCAGCACATCCCCTGCCAGCGCCAGCGCCAGCAGCAGGATCAACAAGGTCATCATCGGTGGTGTCTCCTTTTTCGGGATTATCGCAGCCCCAGCCAGAAAATCACGCCAAAGCCGAGCGCCACGCAGAGCACGCCAAGGATCTCGGCCTCGGCGCTGCGCCGCTCGACGACGGTCGGGGTGCGGTGGTTGTACCAGATTTCTATCACATTGCCCACGCGGCGGCTTTGGTCAAACCAGAACGAATCGTTGGTGGCAGCCGTATGGCGGATGCCGGCGGGGTCGGTAAATTCCACAACCAGGCAGTACCCGCCGCGCTTGGTATCCGCTGCCCCCTGGCGCCGGCACTCGATCACCCGAGCCGGCAGCCGCACGCCGCCGCGCACCGTGCGGTATTTCTCCCACAGGCAGGCCGCGCCCAGCACAATGAACACCCCGCCCACCAGGCAGTAAATCAGGTTCAGCACCGTCATCGGTCAGCCCTCCGCGCCGTCAAAGCGGCGTTCAAACCGGCCTTCCAGCGCCAGGTACTGGTCAAACAGCAGCCGGCTGACCCGCGCGCCGTACAAAAAGGCCGGGTGGTCGTTCACCTCAAGCTTATTTTTGAAGTCCGTGCACATCATCGCCAGCACATAATCCCCATACGGCGTGTGTACCAGCCCGCCGTCGTTGCGGCAGGCGTCCATACTGCCGCTTTTGGTCGCGGTGTAAATCAGCTCGGGGTCGGCGCCGGATTCCTCGGCGTCGGTATAGTAGGGCGGCAGGCTGCCGATGAACATCTGGTTGTAGTGCTGCTGGCGGAAGATCCTGCGCATGGCTTCGCTTGCCGCCGGGCTGACAAGCTCGCCTTTCGCGAGACGGGCGAAGAAATGCCCATAATCCCGCGGCGTGATGCTGCCGAGCGGCGCGCCCCAGTTGTCGCTGGCGAGCATCCGGTGCAGCCTGGTATTCGGGCAGCCGACCGCGGCGATGAATTCGTTGATGGCGGCAAGGCCGAGGTAATCGATCAGCATATTCGTCGCGATGTTGTCGCTGCACACAATCATCAGCGTCGCAGCGTCAAGCGCGCGCAGCTGCGCGCCGGTACCAAGTGCGCGCAGCATGCCCGAGCCATCAACAAAATGCTTTGCCTCATAGGTCAGCACCGCGTCAAGCTCCGCCGTGCCGGCCGCAGCCTTGGCAAAAAGGCACCCAAGCACAAAGACCTTGATGGTCGAAGCCGACTCAAACACCCGGTCGGCCCCGCGCTCGATGACCCGGCCGTGCAGGTCGTCGGCATACAGGCACAGCGTCGCATCCAAACCGCAAAGCTCAGCCTCGATGCGCTTTTCCAGCGTCAATTCAGGGTGGGGCATGGTTGTTTCTCCTTTTCACGTTTATCAATCCATTGAATCAGTACATACAGGATAATACTGGTTACCAAAATTAGCAAAATAACCGTTACGGTCGCTGCCCAGGCATTCTGCAAAGCGCTTATCGCCTTTATCCTATCAAGCACTTTTCCTTCCACAAGATATATCGGGTATGTCAGCGCCCCTGCAACGCCAATCCACTTTTTCCCTTTTGGGGCCATGGTTAGTCCATTGCTCAAAACAAGGCCATAAAAGAGGCATCCCCCCACCAGCCATGCATTTATACTTGAAAAAGTCCGCTGATCTGCAACACCCCAGCCATACATCACGATGCAGCCGGCGCCCAAAACACAGCAAACAAGGATCTGCACACCACGCGGCGCCTTTTTTCTGCACTTATAAAGAAGATCCAAAACCCAGGCCGCCGTCACCCCTAAGGGGAAGATATAACTGTTTTGCTGAAACTGCCAACCGCATGAGCCAAAGACGGTTGCATTTTGAACCACCGTCGCAACCAAAAACAGGAAGGTTATACGCCCCCAGGTTGGGATTTGCGCCCAAAACAGCACGCCAAATGACAGATAGAAAATCATGAGCAGGCTCAGATACCACATCGTACCGTCAATGCTTCGGTTATAGTCTATTGTAAGCAGATTTTGGAGTAATGTGGATGAACTGACCGGTATACGGCACAGCACAACGTACAAAATTGTAGCCAACCAATATGGAAAAAATACTTTTTGTACTTTTTTCTGCCAGTAAGCCGTTGTGATCCCATGTCTCTTGGCTGATTGGTACAAGCCATACCCGGAGAGAAACAAAAATACCGCAACCCCTCCGGTTCCAAAGCAGTTGGAAATTTGCTCGCTCATACCCCAATAAGCTCTTCCCACATGCGCGATCACAACGCTCACAATTGCGAATATTTTAAATAATGCCGTTGTTTCCCTGTTGAGCGTCCTCACTTTCAATCTCCCCCATTACAAGTTCTCCCTAAAAAACCTCCGGGCGTTCTTGTAAAAAATCTTCTCCACCACCCGCGCGGGGATGCCTTCGTTTACAAGGCCCTCAGCCAGCAGCGGCAGATCCTGCGCGCCGGTGATCTCGAGCTCGCCGCCGATGCCGTCAAAATCGCTGCCGAGCGCGAGGGCGTCCTCGCCCGCGAGGTTCAGAATATATTTCGCGTGCCGCGCCATCTGGGCAACGCTGCCAACGCAGTGTTTGCGGTCGGGGGTATCGTCAAGAAAAGCCGGGCAGTAATTGAGCCCGATCAAACAGCCCTTCTCCCCCATCGCGCGCAGCAGTTCGTCGGGCAGGTTGCGCAGGTGGGGGCAGCAGGTCCGGGCGTTCGAGTGGCTTGCCGCAAACGGCCGGGTGGCTATGGCAAGCAAATCGCGGATGCCGGCGTCGGACAAATGCGCAACATCCACAATCATATGCAGGCGCTCCATCTCGGCCACAAATTCACGCCCGACCCCGGTCAGGCCGGGCGCGCCGGGGTCTTTGACCGGCCAGGTATCCTCGCTGTAATCGGGGGTGATGTTCGGGCTCCCCAGGCCGTTTTGGTGGTTCCAGGTCAGGGTCATCATCCGCACGCCGAGGCGGTAGAAATCGCGCAGAATCGCAAGATCGTCGCGGCAAACCGCGCCTTCCTCAATCGTCAGCATCGCGCCGATGCGCCCGTCCTCGCCCAGTTTATCGATATCCGCCGCGCTTTTCACCCAGACAAGGTCGTCGGGGTAGGCGGCGAGCAGGCGGTGGAAAAAATCGGCCTCCCGCAGCGCCGAAACAAGCGGGTCGGGGCTTTCCTCCAGCCCGACAAAGCAGGCGAAACATTGCAGCAGATAATCCCCCGCGCGCATCTTGGCGAGATCGAGCATCCCGCCATCCTTTGCAAAGGCCTCGACGGCCGGTTCTCCAGCCGTATCCTCCCGCCCGAGCAGGCGGTAGAGCGTATCACAGTGCAGATCCCAGACTTTCATGCTTTTCCTTCCCCTTCCCTTTTGCGCCGCGCTCAGAGCAGATCGAGATATTCGCAGAGCGCGTGGCAGATTTTACCGTCAAAGCCGGTCGTCGGCACGGCGGCGGCCAGCGCGTTGAGCACGCTCTCCTCGGCTGCTTCGGCCGCGGCCAGAAACGGCTGTTCAAGCAAATCTTCGCGCAGAATCGCGCGGGTGGCGATCGGGGGTTCCTCAGCCTTGCCGGCGCGCAGGTCGTGGGCGGTCGTAAAGCCGATCGCGATATCCCCGCTGCCGTGGCCCCAGTAGCTGCCCACCCGCGCCAGGCCGACCGCGCAGCGGCGGGTCAGCCGGCCAAGCTGCCGGCTCGAAACCGGCAGGTCGGTGCCGAGCACGAGGATGCAGCTGCCGACGTCGGATTCGGGGCGGGTTTCTTCCTGCCGCGCGCGGATCGCCGCGCCGGGTTTGCGGCCTAAGATGTTCAGTTCTTCGAGACACCCGTGGTTGCACAGCGCGAGCACCCCGACCGTGAAGGCGCGGCCGCCGATCTCAACAACCCGGCTCGCGCTGCCGATGCCGCCTTTGAGCCCGTGGCAGATCATGCCGGCGCCGGCCCCGACGCAGCCTTGGGCAAAATCGGCGCCGGCCGAAGCGAAGGCGCGCTCGACCTCCCGCCGACCGATAACCCGGTCGGCGATCTCGTTGAGTTCGCTGTCGTTGCACTCGCCCACAACCGGGTTGACGCTGCGCAGCCGCTCGCCGTATTTTTCGCAGACTTCGGCCGTGTGCTGGACGAGCGCGTCGGATACCAGCCCGACGCCGAGGGTGTTGGTCAGTGCGATCGGGGTTTCGAGCTGGCCGAGCTCCTCAATCTGGACAAGGCCGGCCGATTTGCCGTAGCCGTTGATGACGGCGGCCGCGGCCGTGCATTTGTGGAAATAGACATCCTCCCGCGGGAGGACGACAGTGACGCCGGTGTTGTGACGGGCGCTGTGCACCGTGCAGTGGCCGACGCGCACGCCGGCCACGTCGGTCAGCGCGTTGCGCGCCCCCGGCTGCAGCCGGCCCGGTGCAAACCCCAGTTCACGAATGGTGGGCATGGGAGACTTCCTTTCTTTGGGTGGGCATGGTACAATGGGGAAAAGGCCGTTGGAAACAAAGAATAAAAACGAAGGAGACGATCGCCGTGCCCATCCTCTTACCGGTTCCCCAAATCCTGCAAAACCCGGAGCTGCCGAATGGCTGCGAGATCACGAGTTTGTGCGAGGTGCTTCGGTTTTACGGCTTCGACGCCGACAAATGCGACCTGGCCGACCATTACCTGCCGCGCAGCGCGCGCTGGTACGGGGCCGACCCGGACAAAGTCTATATGGGCAACCCGCACCTGGACGACGGCAGCCCCGAGACCGGCTACTACTGCTTTGCAGGGCCGATCGTCGCGGCCGCCCGCGCCTACCTGGCCGCGCACGGCGGCGGGTATACCCCGCAGGATCTGACCGGCGCGGAGGAGGCCGACCTCGTCGCCCAGCTCGAAAAAGGCCGGCCGGTCATTTTCTGGGCGACGCTGCATTTCAACGACGTGCAGTTTGACGCCTGCGGAGCCTACGCGCTGCCGGGCGGCGGCGAGCACCGGGTGTTCCACACGCTGCACTGCATGGCGCTGTGCGGGGCGGACGACACCCATTTCACGGTGGCCGACCCGCTCGATTTCAACCGCCGGGTCGAACGCGGCCGGTTTATCGAAATCTACCGCCAGCTCGGCCGCCGCGCCGTCGTGCTCGTGCCGGACGGCGAAACGCTCTGACCTGCGCCGGCCCAACCCGCCCCGCGATACCTCCAGTGTACCGCACCCGGCGCAAAACTGCAACCCACAATCTGCGGGCGGAAGGGATAGAGTACGGTTTAAGGGAATAGAAAAAAGAAAACAGGTGGATCGCGCGCCTGACAGCGCGCTCAAAAAGTCACGGCGGCGTCTGCCCCAGCTTCTTGAGCGTACCGCAGGTACGCGATCCACCTTATCTTAGTTCTAAACTCTTAACTCTCAATCAGTAGTTCTGGCTCCGCAGCTCAAAGTACGCCTGCGGGTGGGCGCAGACCGGGCACTTGACCGGCGCGTGGGTGCCGATATAGACAAACCCGCAGTTGCGGCACTGCCAGACCTGTTCGGTCTCACGGGCATAGACCTTGCCGGCCTCGATGTTGGCGGCGAGCGCCTTGTACCGCTCCTCGTGCTCCTTCTCGATCGCGGCGACCATCGTAAAGAGGGCGGCGATCTGGTCAAAGCCTTCCTCCTTGGCCTCGGCGGCCATCCGCGGGTACATCGAGGTGTGCTCCTCGTTCTCGCCGGCGGCGGCCATCTTCAGGCAGGTCAGGGTATCGGGGATCTCGCCGTTCTCCATGAGGAGCTTGAACCAGATTTTGGCGTGCTCCTTCTCGTTGTTGGCGGTCTCGGTGAAGATGGCCGAGATCTGCTCATAGCCCTCTTTCTTCGCCTTGGAGGCAAAGTAGGTGTATTTGTTGCGGGCCTGGCTCTCTCCTGCAAAAGCCTCCCACAGATTCTTTTCGGTCTTGCTGCCTTTCAGTTCCATTGTTGCGCTCTCCTTTCGCATTGTGTTGCAGTCTATTTTTAAGACTGTATCTTAATCAAAGTATACACGTCCTCCGCAGGGTTGTCAACCCCCATTTCGAAAATTTTTGGAACATGATTTTGTGAAATCTGCCGGAAAATCCCCTTCCGGCATTGACAACGGCGCCAAAATGCGGTATCGTATCGATAAGACAAAATCTTATATTCACTTCGCCCTTCAGGCAGAAAGGACGGGATGACCATGACACGCCAGCGTCGCCTGATTTTGGATCTGATGCAAAAAAGCCCCCGCCATCTGACGGCGGACGAGATCTTTGCCCAAGCCCGCCGGGAAATGCCCAACATTGCCCGCGGCACCGTTTACCGCAACCTCAAGCTCATGGAGCAGGCCGGTGAAATCGGCCGGCTTGAAATGCCGGACGGCGCCGACCGGTTTGACAAAACCGCCGCCCCGCACGGCCATCTGTACTGCGACGGCTGCGGCGATTTGCAGGATATCCCGGTCATCGGCCTCGTGCGGGAGATTGAAGCCGCCATCGGCACCGAGGTGCGCAGCTACCAGCTGACCATCCACTATCTTTGCCCCGCCTGCCGGCAGAAGGAAGCGCATTGAAAATCAGGAATTATGGTGGATCGGCGGCCGCCTCGAAAACCTCTGTAGGGGCCGATGCTCGCCATCGGCCCGGGAACGCCGCAAACACCCGCGGGGCGATGCAAGCATCGGCCCCTACGAATTTCCCGCCCCCTCCGCCAAAATCATACACCCAGGGCCGCGCACACCCTGGGTGTATTTTTGTATCCTTGTATCCGTTTTATGCGCCGCCGGGCGGCAAAACGCAAACAGTCACGCATCCTCCACATTTTTCAACCGCCGCAAATCCCCGCTTTCGCGGAAATCCTCGTAATCGAGCGAGAGGTTCGGGTTGTAATAGGGGTCGCGCAAAATCGCCTCGCGGCCGAACTTTTCGTACAGTCTTGCCTGCTCGCCGGCAAAGCGCTGCTTCTTTTCGGGATCGTTTTCGTCCGAGCCGCGGGACTTGCTCTCATGGTGGTAGAGTTCGGCGTAGGGCGTCCAGACCACCCGCCAGCCGGCCTTGCGCAGCCGCAGGCAGAAATCGACGTCGTTGAAAGCGACGGTGAACCCTTCGTCCATCCCCTGCACCGCGTCAAACGCCGCGGTGCGCACAAGCAGGCAGGCCGCCGTCACGGCCGAAAAATCCTGCACGGTGGCGAGCCGGAACATATACCCGCTGCCGCCGCGCTTGTGGTATTTGTGGCTGTGGCCCGCGTAGCCGCCAAGGCCGGTGATGATGCCGGCGTGCTGGATTGTATCGTCGGGGTAATAGAGCATTGCGCCGCAGGCCGCGACGCCGGGCTGGCTGGCCTCGGCGACAAGCTCGGTCAGCCAATTGCCGTTGATGACCTCGATGTCGTTATTCAGCAGCAGCAAAAACTTGCCCTGCGCAAACTTGCGTCCGAAGTTGTTGATCCGGCTGAAATTGAAACTGCCGCTGTAGCCGACAACCCGGCAGCGCTCGTACCGGTCCTGCAGTTTGCCGTAGTAAGCGCGGGTGGCCGGGTCGGTCGAGTTGTTCTCGATCACGATGACCTCGAAGTTTTCATAGAAGGTCTTGGCGTACAGGCTGTGCAGACAGGTTTCGAGATCCTCGACATGGTCTTTGTTCGGGATCAGGATCGAGACAAGCGGCGCAGGTTCGGGCAACGCCCATTTGACATGGCAGGTGCCGGGGAACAGGCCGGGCTCGACGATGCCTTCCCGGCCTGTCGCGGCCAGATGGTCGGCCACGGCGCGGCGGGCGGCTTCCTCGACATAGGGTTTCGCCCCGGTGCCGCTGCTTGTCGAACCGCTGTGCACCCGCCAGTAATAGAGCACCTGCGGGATGTGCACCGGCGCGGCGGCCGGGTTTTCAGCCTGTATTGCGTCGATGATGCGTAAAAACAGGTCGTGATCCTGCGCGCCCTCACAGATTTTCCGCTCTCCGCCCACCTGTTCAAACAGACGCCGCCGGAAAACAGCCAGGTGGCAGATGTAGTTGCAGGCGTTGAGGTAATCAGGCGCATAGTCAGGCTTGAAATGCGCGACATGCGCGACGCGCGGTTTTTTGCGGAAGAGCGCTTCGTCGGAGTAGAGGAAATCGGCCCCGGTTTCGGCCGCGGCCCGCCCCATGCAGAAAATCGCGTGCGGGGCCAGAATGTCGTCATGGTCGGCAAGGGCGAGGTATTCGCCGGTCGCAAGTTCGGCCGCGGCGTTTGTGTTGGCCGCGATGCCGCCGTTTTCGATGCGGCGGTAGAGGATGCGGTCATCGGCCGCCGCGCGGGCAGATGCGATCTTGCCGACATAAGAATGCGCTTCGTCCGAGGCATCGACCAGCACAAGCTGCCAGCGCGGGCTGGTCTGGGCCGCGACGCTGTCGAGAAACGCTTTCAGATAAGGCTCCGGCGTGTTGTAGAGCGGGGTCAGGATGCTGATGACCGGGAAATCGCCGCAGTCGGTTTCCCGCTGGGCGGCCAGCGCCGGTTTGCCGGGCCAGTACCGCGCCCGCTTGCCGAACAGCCGGCGCCCAAAAAAGCCGGCCGCCCGCCCCAGCATCGCCCCGGCCCCCTGTTCCCGCGTCAGGGTAGCCGCATAACCGAACAGCTCGCGCACACGTTTCATCTGCAAATTCATGAAAGGTTCTCCTTTGGGATGGGGATGTAAAAACAATCCTTGCGCCAGGTGGCGGGGTTGGAATCGATATAATTCCAGATCATCTGATACCCCGCCGCCCCGCGGATCACATGGTCATGGAAGGATTTTTGCCAGAGGGGACGTCCTGCCGCTTTGCTGACGTTTCCCTTCCAGTGTTGCACGATTCGACTAATCGTAGGGGCGTGCATTGCACGCCCGTGAACCCCGGCCTCTATCTCCAGCAAAAAATGGACATGGTTGGGCATTACGGCATACCGCGTCACGGTGACGGCCGGGTAATGTTCGGGGATTTTCCAAATGGCCTGCTCGGCCAGAACGCCGATGGCAGACAGGTAGGGTGACGGCGGTCCCGAGGGCGGGCGACCAATGGTCGCCCCTACGGGGTAGGTTTCACACGCCGGCGGGTTGGCAACCCACAGGAAAGGTTCCTTCCCCTTTGTGCACACCGTCACAAAATACGCCCCGTTTTGGGCATAATCGAACCCGGGCAGGCGGTTGGGTTTGCGGGCGGGATATTCGGGCATCGCGGTCCCTCACTTCAACCCAAAATTCTCAAACAAATTGTTGAAATGCGGGTTATAATACGGATCGTATTGATCGATGTACGCTTGGTACTTTGCGTAAAAATTCGCCTTTTCCTGCGCGTAGCGGGCAGCGTTTTCTGGGGTGGTGTCGAGGCCGCGGCTCTTGCTTTCGTGGTGGTAGGCTTCGGCGCGGGGGGTGAACACGTTGTGCAGCCCCTGCTGCCAGAGTTTGAGGCAATAATCCACATCGTTATACGCCACCGCAAACTGTTCTTCGTCCAGCCCGCATGCCGCGCGGTAGAGCGCGGTTTTGGTCATCAGGCAGGCCCCGGTGACCGCCATGTAATCCTGCGCCGTGACCAGCCGGTAGAGATCCCCCACCGCCGCGCGCGGGTAGCCCTTGTGGCTGTGCCCGGCCGAGCCGTTGATCCCCATGATAACCCCGGCGTGCTGGATCGTATCGTCGGGGTAGTAGAGCTTCGCCCCGACCGCGCCGACGTCCGCCCGCTGGCTGTAGGAAAGCAGTTCGCGCAAAAAATCCGGTGAAAGCACCTCGATATCGTTATTGAGCAGCAGCAGATGCTCTCCCTTCGCCTGCGCCGCGCCGAAGTTGTTGACGGCCGAAAAATTAAACGCACCTTCGTACCGCAGCACCCGGCAGCGCGGGTAGGCTGCGGGCAGCGCCGCGTAATAGCTTTCGGTCGCCGGGTCGGTCGAGTTGTTCTCGAGCACGAGCACCTCAAAATTGTCGTACCCGGCATTTTTGTAAAGGCTCGAAAGGCAGCGCTCGAGGTCGTCAACATGGTCTTTGTTCGGGATCAGCACGCTGATGAGCGGGTTGGCCGTCAGCTCGTACCGGATCTGGAAAGCCCCCGGCGCGCCCTCCACCGCCCTGGCCTTGCCCGGCAGCCCGACCCGGGCGAGGTGCGCGTCGATCGCCCGCTCGCCGGCCGCGATCGCGTAGGGCTTGGCCTCCATGCCGGAGGCCGTCGAACCGGCGTGGCCGCGCCAGATATAGAGCACTTTCTTGATGTGCTCGATCCGTTTCGCCTTCTCGGTCAGCCGCAGCAGCAGATCGTGATCCTGCGCGCCCTCAAATTCCAGGCTTTCCCACGCGCCGGCTTCGTCGAGCAGCGGACGGGAGAAGCAGGCCAGGTGGGTGATGTAGTTGCAGCCGCGCAGATAGTCGGGCGCGAAATCCGGCTTGAAGTGGTAGCCGCCGAGCTTTTTCAGCGAAGCGTCGAGCACAATTTCATCGGAATAGACAAAATCCGCGCCCGTCTTTTGGATGACCTGCACACATTCAAACAGCGCGTTCGGATAAAGCAGGTCGTCATGGTCAAGCAGAACGAGGTATTCGCCGGTCGCGAGCGCAAACCCGGCCGTCGTATTGCCGGCGATGCGCTGGTTTTCCACTTTTTTATAAAGAATCCGCGGGTCTTTCGCAGCCCGGCGGCGGGCAAGCGCGCCGGGCTCGGGGTGGTCGCCGTCCGAAGCATCGACAAACACGAGCTGCCAGTTCTGGTAAGTTTGGCGCTGCACGCTCGCGACCATCTGCTTAAAGAACCGCAGCGGCGTGTTGTACACCGGCACAACGACGCTGATTTTGGGCCCCTGCAGGTTGGCCGCGCGCTGGGCTTTCAGCTCGCGGCGCAGCGGGATATCGGCGCGGTGCCGCCAGGAATCGTGGTGGAAGGCCAGCCCGACCCGGAAGGTCACATCCCGCCAGAGCTGTTCGGCCCCCTGTTCGCGCAGGGTGGCGGCGCTGCGGCGAGCCAGGTCGGCCAAATGGGCCGGGTTCGCCAGCCGGCGCGCCATCCCGCCGACGCTGTCGGCCTGCGCGACGTCCGCCGGTCGGTTTTCGTTCTCGTTGGGCATGGAGGACTCCTTTTTTCAAAAAAAGCGGCGCAGCGCGCCGCACCGAAACTAAACTCTCAACTCTAAACTCTTTGCAAAACGCCCGGCCTCAATTCTCCGGCTTCTCAAAGCTCTTATACTCGGCCGTGACCTCAGCGGTGGGGCCGTTGCGGCGCAGGTGGCCGTGGTCGAGCCAGGCGACCTTGTTGCACATCCGCTCGATCTGCTCGATCGAATGGCTGACCAGGATCACCGTCGTGCCGCCGCTCATCAGCTCGGCCATCCGCTTTTCGCACTTCTGCTGGAACAGAAAATCGCCGACCGAGAGGATCTCGTCCGCAATCAGGATGTCCGGCTTGGTCATCGTCGCAACCGCGAAGGCCAGCCGCGCCGTCATGCCGGAGGAATAGTTTTTCAGCGGCACATCGAGGAAGTCCCGCAGTTCGCTGAACTCGACAATGTCCTCGAACTTCGAATCGATGTACTTGGGCGTATAGCCGAGCACGGTGCCGTTCAAGTAGATATTCTCCCGCGCGGTCAAGTCCATATCAAACCCCGCGCCGAGTTCGATCAGCGGGGCGATGGTGCCGCGCACCGTCACCTTGCCCGCGCTCGGCTTGTACACGCCCGAGATAATCTTGAGCAGCGTCGATTTGCCGCTGCCGTTGAGCCCGATCAGCCCGTAAAAATCCCCGGGCATGATGTCAAGGCTGACGTCGGACAGAGCGAAAAATTCATCGAACCGCACGCCGCCGTGCAGCAGCGCGACGAAGTATTCTTTTAAGCTCTCGTGCTTTTCTTTGGCCAGGTTGAACCGCATCGAGACGTGTTCAACCGAGATGATCGGCTGTTTGTCCATAGCGGCCCCCTTACATATACAGGACAAACTTGTCCTGGTTCTTTTTGAACACAAAGATCCCGATCGCCATGCTGGCCGCCGCGCAGAGGAAGCAGACCGTGATCATGGTCAGATCCAGCCCCTCGCCCCAGAGCACGCAGCGCCGGAAAGCCGTGATGTACCAGTACATCGGGTTGATGTGGATCAGCTGCTGCATAATGCCCGAGAGGGTCTCGGGGTCATAGAAGATCGCGCTCGCATAGGTCAGCAGGGTGCAGAAAACCTCCCAGATGTGCATGATGTCCCGGACAAAGACATACATCGCCGAGAGCAGCAGCCCGATGCCGAAGCTGAAGAAAAACAGCATAATCAGCGGGTAGATTGCCATCCAGGCCGTGGCCCAGGTGACCGGCGTCCAGGTGATGACAAACACGATGACCAGCGCGATAAAGCTGAACGCGCAGTTAACCAGCGCGAAGCAGCATTTTTCCATCGGGAAGATGTACTTCGGAATATAGACTTTGCGCAGAAGCGGCGCGTTTTTGAGCACGCTCTCCATCGCCATCGTCGTCGATTCACGGAAGAAGTTGAACAAAAGCTGGCCGATGATCAAAAAGCCCGCAAAGTTCGGGATGCCTTCCCCCCGCAGGCCTTTCATGATCGAATCAAAAACCAGGAACATGACCAGGCAGGTCAGCAGCGGGTTGAGCACGCTCCAGGCCACGCCGAGTACGCTGCGGCGATACTTGAGCTTGAAATCCCGGGTAATGAGGTTTTGCAAAAGATACCGGTATTTCCAGAAACCGGCCAGCGAATTTTGAAGACTCTGCATCGGGGCCCCCGCTCAGTATTTTTCGAAATACTCGAACTTCTGTTCGGCAAACGGGGTGTGGGCCTTGTCCTTGGCGCTCGTCAGATGGGGGCAGCCGCAGTCCGGCCACTCCACGCCGACAGTCGGATCGTCGTAGGGGATGCCGCCCTCCGCCGTCGGGTCGTAGACGTCGGTGCATTTGTAGCAGAACTCCGCCACATCCGAAAGCACCAGGAAGCCGTGGGCGAAGCCCTCAGGGATGTAGAACATCTTTTTGTTTTCAGCCGAGAGGGTCACGCCAACCCATTTGCCAAAGGTCGCGCTGTTCGGCCGGCAGTCAACGGCGACGTCGTAGACCTCGCCCATCGTGACCCGCACAAGCTTGCCCTGGGTGTGGTTTTTCTGGAAGTGGAGCCCACGCAGCACCCCCTTGGTCGAGCGGCTCTGGTTGTCCTGCACAAACGGCTTGTCGATGCCGGCGGCCGCGAAATCGTCGATCTGGTAGGTCTCCATAAAATAGCCGCGGTCGTCGCCGAAAACGGTCGGCTCAATGACGACGACGCCGGGGATGGCGGTCTCGATAAACTGGAACTTGCCCATAGTGATTCTCCTTTTGGCGTTATGTGGAAGCAAAAATGCCACAATTCTTCTATTTTACATCTGGATAAGGGTATTGTACTCTTTTTTGCCGGCGCGCGCAAGGCTTTCGTTTATTAAGGCGGCCGGCGGTGACTGTGTAAAAATTGTTGAGACCGTAGGGGCGGGCAATGCCCGCCCGTGCAGGTTCACGGCGGGGCAGGGTTTCCCGGGCGGGATAAATCCCGCCCCTACACACGGTTGTTTGGTGCATCGCCACCCCTGCGGGGCTGTGATCATGTTTCCCGTCATTCGTAGGGGCCGGATTCTTCCGGCCCGGGGAACCTTACCCCGTCGCAAGCCTCCCGGGCGGGCAATGCCCGCCCCTACAATTTCAACATGGTTCCGGGCGGTCAGCAGCGCGCAAAAAATATTTTTCTCCCCCTGTAACGCCCCGCCGCGTTTTCCGTCTTGTCTTATGAACCCGGATGTGGTATTCTGGTTCGAATCAAAAGCGCAAGGAGGGTTCGCCATGACCAAACAGGAAGCCCGCACGGCGGCCCGGGCGCTGTGGCGGCAGTTCGACGCCGACGCACTGCGGCGGCAGGGCGCCGCGATGGCCGAAGCCCTGCTCGCCCAAGGTGCCTGGCAGCAAGCCGACGCCGTTTTCTGTTTTGTTCCGATGCCCACAGAACCTGACCTGACCCCGGTGCTTGCCGCTGCGCTCCGGGCCGGCAAGCCGCTGTATGTGCCGCGGGTGGTCGATCGCGCCGGCCGGATGCTGGCCGTGCGGATCGCCTCGCTCGAATCGCTCGCCCCCGCGCCGCCCTACGGCCTGCTCGAACCGCCGGGCGATGCGCCGGGCGTCGGGCCGGAGTTTTTCGGCCCGCGGGCGCTGGCCGTGATCCCCTGCCTGGCCTGCTCCCAAAACGGCGTGCGGCTTGGCCGCGGCGGCGGGTATTATGACCGATTTTTGGCACACTATAAAGGCGTGCGCCGGCTGGCCTGCCCGCCCGCCTTGCGCCTTCCGAACCTTCCGGCCGAAAGCTGGGACGCACGGTTCGGCAAAGACGAACTTCTGCCATAATGCAGCCCCGGCGCGTTTCCCTTTCCACCGTCACCCAAAAAACAAAAATACAAGGAGAGCCCACCATGAAACTGTCTGCCCTTCTGCTTTCTGCCGCCCTTGCGGCGGCGCTGCTCGCCGGCTGCGCGCCGGCCGAATCCGCCCCGGCGGAGCCCACCGCCGCCCCCACGGCCTCACCACTGCCCGAAGACAGCCTGGACGAGCCCGCCACCCCGCCCGAGGGCGTTGACCTCGAGGCAACCGCCGCACCCGACCTGGGCGATGTGGCGCCTGTAGAGCAGCCTGAACCCGACGCCGACCTGGCCGAGATGGTCACGAGCCTGTACGAAGCGTATCCGGTTGAGATCATGATGCCGCAGACCAGCGCGATCGACCTTTCGGACGAAAGCTGGCTGAGCTACAACACCGGCCTGACCCTGGAACAGGGAGAGCTGGTTGACGCCGGCGTGCTCAGCGAATCGATGACCGGCAGCCAGGCCTACAGCCTGGTTCTGCTGCGCCTGAAGGATGAAGCCGACGCCCAGACCATTGCCGACGCCATGCTGGCCAACCTGAACCCCGCCAAATGGATCTGCACCATGGCCAATGTCCAGCGGGTTGTGGCATTTGACGACAAAATCCTCTACGTCATGGCCAACACCGAACTTGCCGATGTCGATGCCCTTGTCGAAGCAGCCGCCGACGCCTGGGGCGTAACCTTCAGCTATGACCAGCGCGCCGAGGGCGAAGTTTAAGCGCCCCTTGCCTTAACTCTTAATGAACAAACTGAACCGCCCCGGCACTACTGCGCCGGGGCGGTTTTCTCTTGCACAGGGGCCGATGCTTGCATCAACCCGTAAAACTTTACGGCGACGGGAACTTTCGCGGGCGGACAATGCCCGCCCCTACGGATAACCTCATCACCACACCGCAGATGACCATCCCGCCGCGAGCCGGGCGGATATGGAATCCGCCCCTGCAAAGAAGGCCGTCGGCGGGCCCTCACGCCTTCCGCCCAAACAAAAACTTCCGGGCCACCCAGCCGGCCACGCGGTAATGCGGCGGGCGCAGGGCGCGGTCGGCTTCTTTGAGCAGGGCGCGGATCGGCAGATGCTGCGGGCAGTGGCTTTCGCATTTGCCGCAGCCGACGCACTGGGTCGCGAAGGCCGGCTCCTTGCGCAGGCCGACGACCTGCCAATACTCCCGCCGGCCGGTGCGCTTGTGCTCGGTAAACATCTCGTTGTAGCAGCGGAACGCGCCGGGGATATCCACCCCCTTGGGGCAGGGCATACAGTAGCCGCAGCCGGTGCAGGGCGCCTTGACCCGCTGCTGAATCGCGGTTTTGACCCGTTCCAGCAGGGCAAAATCCTCCTTTGTCAGCGCGCCGGGCTGCACCTCGTCTGCAATGCGGCAGTTTTCCTCAATCATCTCGAGGTCGTTCATGCCGGACAGCACGCAGGTCACGGCCGGCTGGTCCCATAGCCAGCGCAGCGCCCATTCGGCCGGCGTCCAGCCGCGCGGGCTTTCGGCAAACAGCCGCTTGGCTTCCGGCGGCAGCAGGTTTACCAGCTTGCCGCCGCGCAGCGGTTCCATGATGATAACCGGCAGCCCTTTGGCGGCCGCCGCTTCGAGCCCGGCGCGCCCGGCCTGGCTGTGCTCGTCGAGATAGTTGTACTGGATCTGGCAGAAGTTCCAGGGGTAGACCTCGAGCAGTTTTTTGAACATCTCGGTGTTGCCGTGGAAGGAAAACCCGACCTGCCCGATCTGCCCGGCCGCCCGCTTGGCATCGAGCCATTCGCGCACGCCGGCGGCCTCGAGCTTGTGCCAGCTCTCAACGTCGGTCAGCATATGCATGAGATAGAAATCGACATGGTCGGTGCGCAGGCGGCGCAACTCCTCGGCAAAATAGCGCTCGAAATCCCCTTTGCCGCGCACAAGATACTGCGGCAGTTTCGTTGCGATGCGCACTTGGTCCCGGCAGTGGTTGCGGTCAAGAATTTCGCCGAGCGCGGCCTCGCTGCCCGGGTAGATGTAGGCTGTGTCAAAGTAGTTCACCCCGGCCCCAATCGCGGCGAGCACCTCCCGCTCGGCCTTTTCAAGGTCGATTCCGGCGCCCTTGCGGGTAAACCGCATGCAGCCGTATCCCAGCAGCGAGATGGGGCGGCCTGTCTGGTCATTGCGATATTGCATGGCGCAAAGCCTCTTTTCTGTGTGTTGTGGTATACAAACCAGTATACGGCAGCAGCCGGGTTTTGACAAGCGGTTCAGAAGGTCAAAACCCGGGCTGCCCTGTCGGAAAATGGCGGGGAAAAAGCCGGGAAAAGCGGCGGTAATGCAGCGGTAAAGAGACAGTTAAGTTTTTTGGATTTTTTTCTGAAAACCTGTTCTTTCCCCGCAAATCTGTGGTATACTGTTACCAAAGCATTCCTTTTATTTTTAGATAAGGAGGACAAAATCATGCGCAACCCCACCGCCGGCACAGAGGAAAAGCCCGCCGTCAAACGCAGCCGCAAGAACGCCCCCAAAAAAGCCCACACCCCGCCCACCGTCGTGCGGCTGCAGCTGGCCGGGCAGGATTATGACTGCGCCGCCATTGTTGAAGCCGCGCGCGCCCATTACCGCGCCACCCACAAAGTGGGCATCCATTCCTGCCAGGTCTATATCAAGCCGGAGGAAGGCATGGCCTATTATGTCATCAACCGGGTGGAAGGCAAAATCCCCCTGACCCCCGCGCCCTGACGGCGTTTTTTGTTCCCCGTCAATTTTTTACAACTTTTTCACCTTTTTGTGCTAAAACTCCGGCGCAACAATCGTTACAATAGAAGGAACCTTCTCCAAGGTACCAAATTCTGAGTCATGAAGGAGGCCTTCTCCATGCGCCGCTGGTGCCAAACCCACCCCGTGTTGTTTATGGCCGGATACCTTGTATTTTATCTGGCTTTTTTTGCCCTGTTGGAACATCGGGTCACACAACCGGCCGTGCTGCTGCACTGCCGCCTGGACGACCTGATTCCGTTCTGCAAATATGCTGTTGTCCCGTATTTTTTGTGGTTCGCCTGGGTACCTGCCACACTGCTTTGGCTGCTGGCGCGCGCGCCGCGGCAGGAATTTTGGCGTTTGTGCCTGCCGCTGTTCGCCGGCATGACCCTTTCGCTTGTCATCTGTGCGCTGATCCCCAACGGGGTTGACCTGCGCCCGGCCTCCGTACCGGGTGACGATATCTTTGCCCGCGCCGTGCGCTGGCTTTACCGCACCGACACGGACACCAACGTTTTCCCTTCAATCCATGTGTTCAACGCCGTCACGGTAAGCCTGGCGTATCAGAGATCTTCCCTTCTGGGCAGGCCCGGAAGGGAATGGGTGCGCGGTACCGCACACCTGCTTTGCGCCGCAATCGTCCTTTCCACCCTGCTGCTGCGCCAGCACTCGGTGCTGGACGCCATGGGCGGTATTGCGCTGGCCCTGGCGCTGGACCGGCTGGCTGCCGCACGCCAGGCACGCCGCGCCCCGGCCCCGGCCAAACGCCGCGCACTGCGCAGCCTGTAACACAAAAAGCGGCCGGGCGCCGCGTGTCGAAAAATTCGGCACGGTGCGCCCGGCTGTTTGACTGTTTTGCTGCAGGGCCTTCCGGGCACATCAGAAATTGCTGCCGTTCCAGCCCCAGTTTTCGATCGGGTGGTAGGTGATGTAGACATTTTCACCCGGGATGCCAAGTACCTCGTCCAGCAATGTGCAGAGCCGACCGGTCATCTCTTCACAGTCAGCCGGGGCCGCCCGCCCGAACAGGCTGACGCTGAGGTACGCGCCCTGCTCAAGCTTGCGGCCGCCGAACCAGAGGTCCTTGCCCCCTTCGATGCCGACCATCAGGTAGGTTTCGGTTTTATGCAGCGCTGTTACGGCGCGGCCAAACCCGGCTTTGAGCGCTTCCTGCTGGGCCGGCGTGACCGGCGTTGTGAGCTTTGCTTCGATATACGGCATACAATGGACCTCCTTGATAAAGCCATAGCGCGGGCGCCGGCGCGCCGGTTCCCGCCTTTCCCGTACAGTATACCCGCTTTTTACCCTCTTGACAAGCGGCCCGCATCCTCTCATAATGGGGCTGTACGGACCAAGGCCATTTCCCGGGCAAGAAAGGGTGCTTTCGGATGGAATACGCGATTCATACCCTGTTCAACCGCACCGCCCACCGCATGCAGAACGACCTGCGCCCCCGCCTGGCTGCGCTCGGCCTGAGCCCCGGCCAGCCCAAAGTTCTGCGCTGCCTGGCCACCCACGGCCCCTGCAGCCAGAGGATGCTGGCCGATTACTGTGAAGTTGACCCTTCCGCCATCTGCCGCGTGCTGGACAGCATGGAACGCGCCGGCCTGCTCTGCCGCCGCCCCAGCAAGAATGACCGCCGCACCGACGAAGTCGCCATCACCGAAAAGGGGCTCCGTGTTTTCGCTGCGGCTGAGCGCAGCTTCCAGGCGTGTGAGGACCAGCTGCTGCAGGGTTTTTCGGAGGAAGAGCGCGCCCGGCTGCAGCAGATGCTGACCCGGATGTACCGCAATTTGGGCGGCCGCATTATCTGAACCGGCCCGCTCGCCCGCTGCGGCAGATTTTTTGCTTGACAAAAACAATCCGGCATGGTATACTAGATAAGCTGCCAGCCTGGCAGCAAGATAGGTGCCCGTAGCTCAGTTGGTAGAGCATCTGACTTTTAATCAGAGGGTCCAGGATTCGAGTTCCTGCGGGCGCACCAAAACAGACGGCAGAACGTTGGTTCTGCCGTCTGTTTTTTTGTTTTTGCCAAAAAACCGGCCCGGCAAGTTTTGCCGGGCCGGTTCAGCGTGTCGAGCTTTTCGGCACACTGCCATGTCAATATCGTTCCTGGCGCAGCATCCAGTCTTCGCAGAGGTGGTGGGCTTCCTCGGCGTCGCGGCAGACGCACTGGAACAGCGCGCCGTGCTCGGTGCGGAAGCTGTAGGCCACCTGGCTGCGGCCGTCCTTCGGCGGCAGCGGGGTGCAGCGCTCCTGCCCCGGCAGCAGATACCCGATCTCCATGCTTTCGCCTCCCTCTTTGCAGGGGCGCGCCCCGGCGCCCCGCCTTCTGCACGGCAAGACCCGGCGCGCCCTTCCGGCGTTCACCGTTCCCTATTGTACCACCGCGGGCGGTGTTTGAACATGGATTTTCGGGTCATTCTGCCGCCGGCAAATCGAGCGCGCGGCGCACCGCGGGCTGCATAAGCGCCGCGTAATTGACCACACAGGCGTCGGCGTCCGAAACATCCTGCCGGACCCGCGCCCCGCAAAAGCCGACAGTATACGCACCGGCCGCCTTGGCCGCCCGCAGGCCGGCGGCCGAATCCTCCAGAACAAGGCAGTCGCCCGGCGCGGCGCCAAGCAGCGCCATCGCGCGGCGGTACCCCTCGGGGTCGGGTTTGTGGCGGGCGACCATATCGCCGCAGATCATGACCTCAAACAGGCCGGTCAGCCCCAAATGATTGGCCGCCGCCAGGATGTGCCGGCTTTCGGTTGAGGAGACAAGCCCGGTGCACACCCCCTGGCGGCGCAGGGAAACCAGAAATTCCCGCGCGCCGGGCAGCAGGGTCAGGGTTCCATCCTCATACAGCGTGCTGTGGGCTGAAATTTGGCCCGCCAGCGTCTCCACCCCCACCGGCAGGGCATACCGCGCAATCAGGTCGCGCGCCGTAGCCTCATCGTTGCCGCCGATGTACCGCATGCAATCGCTGTCCGGCATCGTGATCCGGTCTTCCTTTGTCAGCCATTCGCGGATCTGGCAAAAGAGCCGCCATTCGCTGTCCACCAGAACGCCGTCAAAATCAAAAAGCACGCACTTTCGCATCCTGCATCCTCCTTTGTCTGTCGCCGGCCCTTCCGCCTTTCCGGCATGCGGGCCGTGCAAGACCAAATCGCCTAAAATCTTTGCCAAATATTAGCCAAATTCCCCAAATTTCTACATTTTCATCAAAAATTTCAAAAACAATCTGTTCGTTCTGTCCCACTCGTGCTATAATCAAGCTGTTTGTTCGGTAGTAACCGGCGTAATTGCCGAGAGGAGGAATGATCTTGACTACTATCCCGACTATGGCCGCCGGGGGCCTGACCGCCTTTGACGCCACCCTCGTTTCCACAAGCATTGTACTGGTATTTTCTCTGCTGGTGGTGCTGTGCCTCATCATCATGCTGCTGGGGAAGTTCTTTGACTGGGTTCAGAAAAAGGCCAATGCAGCCGCCCTTGACGAACT
>URKR01000027.1 GCA_900548355.1 uncultured Oscillospiraceae bacterium | reverse complement strand
GGTAATTCCCAAAAATAGAGGGGGTGTCATGAATTTTGGGAATTCCCAAAAATCCGGCTATTTTTGGGAATGAACTATTGACGTTGCAGCGATGAAAAGTGGGGTAATTCCCAAAAATAGGGGGTGTCATGAATTTTGGGAATTCCCAAAAATCCAGGTATTTTTGGGAATAAACTATTGGCGTTGCAACGATGAAAACTGAGTTAATTCCCAAAAATAGAGGGGGTGTCATGATTTTTGGGAATTGTGGGAAAGCCGCCGGGCAGCCCCGGTTGACGCACACCCCCCCATGACGGTATACTGGTGGCAGATACAATGCCGTTCAAGGAGGGACTGCCCATGTACACCACCACCCACCGCCGCATCCGGCGGATGATCCTCTGCGCGCTGTTCGCCGCGCTGACCGCCGTCTGCAGCCAGATCGCCATCCCCATGCCCTGGGGCGTGCCGGTCAACCTGGCGCTGTTTGCGGTCTACCTGGCGGGCGCGCTGCTCGGCCCTGTGTGGGGCACGGCCAGCCAGCTGGTCTATCTTGTGCTGGCGGCTGTCGGCGTGCCGGTGCTGGCGGGGCTTGGCGGCGGGCCGGCCGTGCTGTTCGGCCGCACCGGCGGCTATGTGATCGGGTATCTTCTGGCCGCGCTGCTCACCGGCGTGCTGGCCCCGCGCGGCGCTTCGGCCAGGCGGTTGGCGGGGGCCATGGCGGCGGGGTGCCTGGGCTGCTACGCGCTGGGCACCGTCTGGTTCATGGCCATCACCGGTATTTCGCTGTGGCAGAGCCTTGCGCTCTGCGTGCTGCCGTTTTTGCCCGGCGATGCCGCCAAGATCGCACTGGCCGCCGCGCTGGGGCGCAAGCTGGCGCCCCGGTGCGGGCTGTAAAGGGGGCCGCCGATGAAGTGGATTGCCGTGGATTATGGCGACGCCCGCACCGGCCTGGCCGCCAGCGATGCGACCGAGCTGCTGGCCACGCCGCTCACCCCGCAGATTGAGGAAAAAAGCATGAACAAGGCGGCTGCGGCCGCCGCCGGCGTCATTGCGCGGCAGGGCGCGGGCGGGGTGGTGGTGGGCCTGCCCCGCAATATGGACGGCACCGAGGGCGCCCGCGCGGCCAAAAGCCGCCGGTTTGCGGCCCGGCTGGCCGCCGCCTGCGGCATGCCGGTGGTGCTGTGGGACGAACGCCGCACCACCGTGACCGCCGCCGCAATTTTAGCCGATAACGATACCTTCGGGGCCAAGCGCAAGCAAAAGCTGGACGCCGTGTCGGCGGCCGTCATCCTGGAAAGTTTTCTTTCCTGGCGGCGGCAGCACCCCGGCGAAACCCCGCCTGAAACCGTCGCCCCGCCCCAACCGGAAAAGGAGGCCCCCGATGCCTGAACGCATTCCCACCCATGTCGCCCTGATTGTGGACGGCAACCGCCGCTGGGCCCGCCAGCGCCACCTGCCGGCAAGCCTTGGCCACAAGGCCGGCTTTGACCGCCTGACCGAAATCACCCGCTATGCCATCAAGGACTGCGGCGTGCATATCCTGAGCCTGTATGTCTTTTCCACCGAAAACTTCGCCCGGGATTCCAAGGAGGTCAACTTCCTGATGGACCTGCTTGTCAACAACTATAAGGCGATGACCGATGAAATGATCGAGCGCGGCTGCCGCATTCTGTTCAGCGGCCGGCGCGAAAACCTGCAGCCCCGCGTGCTTGACGCGATGGACTATATGATGGACGCCACCCGTGACAAGGACAAGGGCGTTGTCAACTTCTGCCTGAACTACGGCAGCCACGCCGAACTGACCGACGCGGCCCGCGCGATTGCGCGCGAAGTCCGGGCCGGCAGCCTGGACCCCGAGCAGATCGATGAAGCCACGGTGGAGCGCCACCTGTACAGCGACCTGCCGCCGGTGGACCTGCTGATCCGCACAAGCGGGGAACAGCGGCTTTCCAACTTCCTGCTCTGGCAGTGCGCCTATGCGGAGTTCTACTTCACCCCCACCCTCTTCCCGGATTTTGACAAGGCCGCCTTTGACAAGGCGCTTGAAGAATACGCCCGCCGCGACCGCCGCATGGGCGGGGACAGCAAGCCCCGGTAAGCCCCAAACGCCCCAAACACAGCGCGCCCTGTTTTGCGCGCGCGCTTTGCACCATGGAAAACGGCCGACGCCCTTTTTTGGGGCGCCGGCCGTTTTGCAGCCTGTGCACAGGAATTTTGTGCAGGGGCTTTGTTTTACTTGGCGATCTTGTTCAGCTTGTCATTCAAAATGAACGGCATGGCGGCGGGCATGTTCTTGCCGGCCATGCGGATCAGGTTGGCGACGGTAAAGCCGCGGATCATATCCAGCATGCCGGTGCTCATGTTGCCTTTTTCAAAAATCTCGTTCAGGATCGGCCCGGCCTGCGGGTGGCTGAGGATGTCGCCGATCTTGTCGTTGATCGAGAAATGCCCTTCGACAAAGACGAGCTCGCCGGGGGCGTCCTCGCCTTCCGGGGTGAACCAGTTGCCGGCCTGGCCTTCATCGGCCGGCAGGACATAGTCGGGGTTCGAAGTTTCGACCCCGTTCAGGGTGATGCTGTCCTCACAGCTGCCGGCGCGGGCGGTGACGGTGTTGGCCCCGGCCTGCAGCGGCAGTTCCTCAAAGATGGCGACATGGTCCACCGCTTCCACCGTCGCGACGGGCTGGCCGTTGAGCAGCAGGGTCACTTCGGGCTGGTTGGTGTAGACGGTCACGGTGCGCTCGCCCGGGGCGCGGTCGGCAAAACGGCGGCCGGCCACATGCACCATCGGCTCGGCGTTCCAGTAGGCTTTGTAGATGAAGAAGGAGTCCTTCTTTGTCTTGCGGTCATAGGTCACAAGGCCCTTGTTGTTGCGGCCCTTGCAGCCGCCTTCGTCGCGGGCGTCGGCCGCAAAGTCGAACATATTCCAGACATAGGTGCTCCACAGGTAGGGCCGTGCGGCAAAGGTCTTGAGCATCTCATGGTGGTAGCGGGCCTGGTATTCCTCGGTATAGTCGTGGTTTTCGGGCTTGGCGGAATGCCAGCTCAGGATGGCCTCGGCACCGTATTCGCTGATGCCGAGCGCCCGGTCGGGGTTCATCTTGTGGAAGGCGTCCATCCAGGGGCCGTTGTCGGCCACATCGCCCATGTACCAGCCGAAGTAATGGTTGTAGCTCAGCACGTCGGTGATGTACACCTGCTCGGAATCCATCGGAACCATGCTGACTTCGGCCATGGTGGTCAGGCGGCTGGGGTCCAGGCGCTTGCACAGCGCGTGCAGCTCGCACAGGTTGCGGTACAGCGCCTCATCCTCGCCGCCGATCGTGATCTCGTTCGAAATGCCCCAGAAGCAGATCGAAGGATGGTTGTAGTTCTGGGCGACGAGCTCGGTCATCTGGCTGATCGTGTTGTCATGCGCGGCCTGGCTCGGGTTGAATTTGCTGATGAAGGGGATCTCGGCCCAGATCACCATGCCGGATTTGTCGCACAGGTCATAGAAGTAGGCGTCGTGCTGGTAGTGGGCCAGGCGGATTGTGTTTGCGCCGACCTCCTCAATCAGGGCCATGTCCTCTTCATGTTCTTTCGGGGTCAGGGCCCAGCCCATATCCAGCCGGTCCTGATGGCGGGAAACGCCGTGCAGCGGGTAGCTCTTGCCGTTCAGGAAGAACCCGCGCTCGGGGTCCACATGGAAGCTGCGGAAGCCGAAAGTCTCGGTCACGGCGTCCTGCTCGGCGCCGTCGGCCACAAGGCTCAGCCGGGCGGTGTACAGGTAGGGGTCGGGCCGGCCGTTCCACAGGTGCGGGTTTTCCACCTTGAGGTTCAGCACGGTGTGGCTTTCGGCCGGGGCTTCGGCTTCGGCCACCGTGCGGCCTTCGGCGTCGGCCAGCACGGCCTTGACGGTGCAGCCCGCGGCCCCCACCGGGAAGGCGTCGATCCGCACGCCGCCCGATGCGCGCGGCGTGACAAACACGCCGGAAGTGCCGCATTTGAGCAGGTCAAAATGGGCGGGGGCGACCTCAATGAACTGCACGGCGCGGTACAGCCCGCCGAAGAAGGTGAAGTCGGCCATCTGGGGGTAAACGTCGGAAGGCGCGTTGGTGACCTCCACGGTCAGGATGTTTTCGCCGTCGGTCAGCGCGTCGGTCAGCTCAAACCGGAAGGTGGAAAAACCGCCGCGGTGGGTGCCCAGTTCCCGCCCGTTGCAGTAAACGGTGGCGACATGGTTGGCGCCCTGGAATTCAATGTACTGTTTGCAGCCGGCGGTGCGGGCGGGCAGCGCAATGTGGTAGCTGCCGATGCCGCGCCAATAGCTGCCGTCATCCTCGCCGTCCTGGCCGTCAAGGTTGTTCCAGGTGTGGGGCAGGCTGATTTTGGCCGGCGCGTCGCCCTCCTTGGCAAAAAGGGCTTCGGTCAAACGGGTGATGGTGCGCATACGGATTCTCCTTTTTTTGTGAAATTTTGCCAGAAAAAAGCAAATATATTTAATTCTATTATATCCTGTGCGCGGCGGCAGGAAAAGGGAGGATTTTGCAGAAATTGTGGACTATTTTGCGCAGCGCGCGCCCGGCGCCGCCGCCCCTTGCGCCGGGTATTTCTAGCGAACCGATCTTGCGCTGCTGCCTTCCCTTCCGCCGCGCCTTTTTCTGTGGAAAGCGAACCGATTTTGCTCAGTTTGGCAAGAATGGTAAAAAAATCGCCTCGGTTTTGTAACATCTTCGATACATGCCTCGTTATACTTAATAGGGGGAAGAGTGAGAAAGAGGAAGCTGATCTTGAACAAAACCGGAAAAGAGGAACCATATGGCACATATTCTGATTGCCGAAGACGAGCGCTCCATCAACAACCTGATGGCGGCCAACCTGCGCCTGGTTGGCCACACCTGCGACCAGGTGATGGACGGCGAAGCGGCGCTGGCCGGCGTGCAGCAGACCGAGTATGACCTGCTGCTGCTTGACGTGATGCTGCCCGGCATAGACGGCTTTGCCCTGAAAGGGCGGCTGCCGGCCGAACTGCCGGTGATTTATGTGACGGCCAAGGCCAACCTGGCCGACAAGCTGCGCGGGCTGGGCCTTGGCGCCGATGACTACATCGTCAAACCGTTTGAAATCCTGGAGCTGCTCGCCCGGGTGGAAAACGTGCTGCGCCGCACCCGGCGCAACACCACCTGGTTTGAATTCCATGACCTGCAGGTGGACCTGTGCGCCCGGCGGGTGCTGCGCGGCGGGGAGGAAGTCACCCTGACCCCGCAGGAATTTGCCCTGCTGGAAGCGCTGGTCATCAACCGCAACCTGGCCCTCAGCCGTGAAAAGCTGCTTGAGATTGCCTGGGGCTATGACTACCAGGGCGAAACCCGCACCGTCGATGTCCACATCCAGCGGCTGCGGCGCAAGCTCGGCCTGGAAAAGGAGATCCAGACCGTGTACAAGATCGGGTATCGGCTCAACACACGGGGCGAAGCATAAACGCGCCGCCCGTAACGCGCCGCCCGCACCTTCTCAGGGGGTGCGGGCGGCGCGCTTTTGTGCAGATGTGTGAACTATGTGAAAACGGGGGAACCGCCCCTTGACAAAAACGTCCGAATTCCGTACAATATTGTTCGGTTACGAACAAAAAAGGCGCGGTGCGCCCTGGCCGGGAGGTGGGAAAGCTTGGAACGGGATTGCGGCGCATGGATCAACCTTTTGTCCCGCATGGTGCGGCGGCGGCTCAACGCCACGCTGCAGGGGCTGGGCATCACGGCCATCCAAAGCCGGGTCATCTTTTATATTTTGGAGCACAGCCCCCGGCAGCCGGTGTACCAGCGCGACATTGAAAGCGCCTTCCAGCTCAGCCGGTCCACGGCCACCGGCATCCTGCAGCAGCTGGAACGCAAAGGCATTCTCCTGCGGGAGAGCGTTGAGCAGGACGCCCGGCTCAAAAGCCTGGTGCCCACCGCCCGCGCGGTCGAACTCAATGAGCAGGTTCGCGCCTGCCTGCGCCAGACCGAAGCCCTGCTGACCCAGGGCCTGAGCGAAGGCCAGGTCCGCCTTTTCATCGAAACGGCGGCCGCCATGGCCCGCAACCTGGAAGCGGAAGACTGCGCCGCCCCCCCGGGCGAAGCGGAAAACAAGTTCGGGTAGGAACAGTCCGCCGGCAAACGGTTCGCCGCCTGCCGGTCGGTTTTGTTTTGAACTGAAAAGAACCAAAGGAGGAATGAAACAGGAATGTCACACATTATCGGAACCTTGGCCCGCAGCATCCGCGAGTACAAGAAACCTTCCATCCAGACCCCGCTGCTTGTCACGGTGGAAGTCATTATGGAATGTGCGATCCCGTTTGTGATCGCCAACCTGGTCAACCAGATGCAGGCCGGCTGCTCAATGGATGTCATTGTGCGCTACGGCGCGGCGCTGCTTGTCATGGCGGTGATCTCGCTGGTGTTCGGCGGCGCGGCCGGCGCCACCTGCGCGACCGCTTCGGCCGGGTTTGCGCGCAACCTGCGCAAGGATATGTTCTACCATATCCAGGATTATTCGTTTGAAAACATTGACAAGTTCTCGGTCTCAAGCCTTGTCACCCGCCTGACCACCGACATCACCAACGTCCAGATGGCCTACATGATGATCATCCGGGTGGCCATCCGCTGCCCGCTGATGCTGGTTTTCTCCTTCGTCATGGGCTTTGTCATGGGCGGCCGGCTGGCCATGATTTTCCTGTTCACCATCCCGCTTCTGCTCATCGGGCTGTTTTTGGTCATCCGGGCCGCCACCCCGCTGTTCCGCCGCGTCTTCCGCAAGTATGACGCCCTCAACGATTCCGTGCAGGAAAACGTGCAGGCCATGCGGGTTGTCAAAAGCTATGTGCGGGAAGAGTATGAAAAGAAAAAGTTCGGCGCCGCGGCCGAAAACGTCCAGAAGGACTTCACCAGAGCCGAGCGCATCATGGCCCTCAACGGCCCGATGATGCAGTTCTGCGTCTATACCGGCATGGTCTTTGTCATGTCTTACGGCTCCTACGCCGTCATCACCTCCCGCGGGCTGGACCTCAACGTCGGCCAGATGTCCTCGATGCTGACCTACAGCTTCCAGATCCTCATGAGCCTGATGATGCTCTCGATGGTCTTTGCGATGATCACGATGTCGCAGGAATCGGCCGAGCGTATTGTCGAAGTCCTCGGCGAAGAGAGCACGCTGCAGAGCCCCCAAAACGCCGTGACCGAAGTGAAGGACGGCTCGATCGATTTTGACCACGTCAGCTTCAAATACTCCAAAAAGGCCGAGCGCAACGCCCTTTCGGATATTGACCTGCACATCAAATCGGGCGAGGTCATCGGCATCCTGGGCGGCACAGGCTCCTCCAAGTCGTCGCTCGTGCAGCTGATCCCGCGGCTGTACGATGCAACCGAAGGCAGCGTCAAGGTGGGCGGCGTCGATGTGCGCCGGTATGACCTTGAAGCGCTGCGCAACCAGGTGGCCGTGGTGCTGCAGAAGAACGTCCTGTTCTCCGGCACCATCAAGGACAACCTGCGCTGGGGCAACCCGAACGCCACCGACGAAGAGATGATCGAAGCCTGCAAGCTCGCCCAGGCCGATGAGTTCATCCAGCTCTTCCCCGATCAGTACGACACCTGGATCGAGCAGGGCGGCTCGAACGTTTCGGGCGGCCAGAAACAGCGCCTTTGCATTGCGCGCGCGCTGCTCAAAAAGCCGAAGGTCCTGATCCTGGACGATTCGACCTCCGCCGTCGATACCCGCACCGACGCGCTGATCCGCAAGGGCTTCCGGGAATTTATCCCCGAAACCACCAAGATCATCATTGCCCAGCGCGTCGCCAGCGTGGAGGACGCCGACCGCATCATCATGATGGAGGGCGGCCGCATCACCGCGATCGGCAGCCATCAGGAGCTCATGCAGACCTGCCAGGTCTACCGCGAGACCTATGAAAGCCAGAACCGCGCCAAAAACGAAACTGTGGCAGGAGGTGACAAGGATGCCCAATAACGCTTCGACCGAACGCGGCAAGCGCGCCCCCAAGGGCGTAATGCCCCGGCTGATCCGCACCGTCTTTTCGTTTTACCCGGTGCTGCTGCCCATCACCATCGCCTGCATCCTGATCAACGCCATCGTCAGCTCGATGCCGTCGGTCTTTATGCAGAACGCAATGGCCATTGTGGAAGATACCTACGCCGCCGGCGATTGGGCCGCAGCCGCAGGCCCGATCATGCGGCTGGTCGTCATCCTTGTGGTGCTGTACATCATCAGCCTGGCGGCCGGCGCGGCCTTCAACCAGCTCATGGCCGTCATCACCCAGGGCACCCTGGCCAAACTGCGTGAAAAGATGTTTGACCACATGCAGGACCTGCCCATCCGCTATTTTGACACCCACAGCCACGGCGATATCATGAGCTTTTATACCAATGATATCGATACGCTGCGCCAGCTCATCAGCCAGAGCCTTCCGCAGCTGACCATCTCGGCCGTGACCCTTGTCAGCGTCTTCTGCATCATGGTGTATTACAGCATCTGGCTCGCCATGGTCGTGCTCTGCGGCGTGGTTGTCATGTTCTTCACGGCGCGGTATGTCAGCGGCCATTCTTCCCGCTACTTCCTGCAGCAGCAGATCACCATCGCCAAGACCGAAGGCTTCATGGAAGAGATGATGAACGGCCAGAAGGTCATCAAGGTGTTCTGCCATGAGGACGGCGCCAAGGCGGATTTTGACAAAGTCAACGATGAACTGTTTGAAAACAGCCGCAACGCCAACCGGTATGCCAACATCCTGATGCCGCTGCTCGCCAACCTCGGCAACGTGACCTATGTCATTGTCGCGCTGGTCGGCGGCGCGCTGCTGCTCAGCGGCGCGCCCAACCTCAGCCTTTCCGGCATGGCGCTCAGCATCAGCATTGTGGTGCCCTTCCTCAACATGACCAAGCAGTTTGCCGGCGCGATCGGCCAGGTTTCCAACCAGGTCAACATGGTTGTCATGGGCCTGGCCGGCGCCCACCGCATCTTTGCGCTGCTGGACGAGGAACCCGAAACCGACGACGGCTACGTCACCCTTGTCAACGCGCGTGAAAAGGCCGACGGCAGCCTGGAAGAATACCCCGAGCGCACCAACGTCTGGGCCTGGAAGCACCCCCACCACGACGGCACCATCACCTACACCCGCCTGCGCGGCGACGTCCGGTTCTATGACGTGGACTTCGCCTATGTCCCGGGCAAGACGGTGCTGCACGATGTTTCGCTCTACGCGAAACCCGGCCAGAAGATTGCGTTCGTCGGCTCCACCGGCGCCGGCAAGACGACGATCACCAACCTCATCAACCGGTTTTACGATATTGCCGACGGCAAAATCCGCTACGACGGCATCAACATCAACAAGATCAAGAAGGCCGACCTGCGGCGCAGCCTGGGCATAGTGCTGCAGGATACCAACCTCTTCACCGGCACCGTCATGGAAAATATCCGCTACGGCAACCTTGACGCCCACGATGAGGAATGCATCACCGCCGCCCGCCTGGCCGGCGCCGACGACTTCATCCGCCGCCTGCCCGAAGGCTACAACACGATGCTGACCGGCAACGGCGCGAACCTCAGCCAGGGCCAGCGCCAGCTGCTTGCCATCGCCCGCGCGGCCGTCGCCGACCCGCCTGTCATGATTATGGACGAGGCGACCAGCTCGATCGATACCCACACCGAGGCGATTGTCCAGCGCGGCATGGACGCCCTGATGACCGGCCGCACAACCTTTGTCATCGCCCACCGGCTTTCGACGGTGCAGAACGCCGACGCCATCATGGTGCTGGACCATGGCCGCATCATTGAGCGCGGCACCCATGACCAGCTCATCGCCCTGCACGGCACCTACTACCAGCTCTACACCGGCGCGCTCGAACTGGATTGACAAAGGATGGCGCGGAGCCCCGCGCCCCCCGACACAAAAGCGCACACGCCCGGGCAGCCGCTGCGGCGGGCGTGAGGCCCTTGCATCTGCAAGCGGCCTGATGGCCACCACAAAGGCAAATAAGCGCAAAGAAGCCCCCCGGAGCACAAACTCCGGGGGGCTTCGCTTTTGTCAGCCGCAGATGATCCGGCATCCCTGGCCTCGCCGTATAAAATGCCATGCCCGGCAGAACGGGCAAGAACTTTCTTCGCGGTGCGGGCTCGCCTATAAAATCCCTGCGTTACCCCAGCTCTTGCCGCAGCTGAACCAGCCAGGCAGGCGGCGTGTCGGTGGCGGGCAGCAGTTCGCCGTTGCGGTAAAAGGCAACCACCCGGAACCCGGTGCCGTTCACCCCGCCCACGATCGTAAACATCGGCATTGGGAAGCCCTCCTTCGGAATATAAACAAAACCCCCGGAAACTTTCCGGGGGCTGTTTGTGGTGCGCGGTACAGGACTCGAACCTGTGACCTCCTGCACGTCAAGCAGATGCTCTACCAGCTGAGCTAACCGCGCTCGTCGCTTGCGACTTGTTTACTATACCAGATTCAAAGGGAAAATGCAAGCCTTTTTTTGAAAAAATCCGGGAATTTTTTCAAAAAGGCCGCCCCGGCGCGGCTTCTGTACTGAAAAACGACGCAGAATCGAGCAGGCTGCGCGGCGGGGCAGGGCAAAAAATCTTGCCCCGGGGTGCGTTTTGTGGTATACTAATCCAGTTACGATGGGGAGGTGCAGCAAAATGCGGGTGATGGGCATTGACCCCGGCTATGCGATTGTGGGCTGGGGGGTTGTCGAATACATCGGCAACCGGTTCGCGCCGGTCGGCTACGGCGCCGTGATGACCGATAAGGACACGCCGTTTGAGCGGCGGCTGGCCGAAATTTATGATGGAATCACCGATATTTTGCGCCGCTACGCCCCGGAGGCAATCTCGCTGGAAAAGCTCTATTACCAGCACAACCAGACCACCGTCATCGGGGTGGCCGAAGCCCGCGGCGTGATTCTGCTGGCGGCGGCGCAGGCTGGCGTGCCGGTGTTTGAATACACCCCGATGCAGGTCAAGCAGGCGGTGACCGGTTACGGCAAGGCGGTCAAAAAGCAGATTCAGGAGATGACCCGGATGCTGCTGAAACTGCCCGGGATCCCGAAACCCGATGACACCGCCGACGCGCTGGCCATGGCCGTGACCCACTGCCACTGCGCCCGCAACACCCTGGCCCGGGCGGGGCAGGAACGCCCCGGCCCGCGTTTGGCCCAACCCCAGTAAGGAAGTGCTTGTATGATTGATTGCCTGACAGGCCTGCTGCTGCGCAAAACCCTGGATACCGCCGTCATCAGCTGCGGCGGGGTGGGGTATGCGGTGCAGGTGCCCGTTTCCACGGCCGAAGCCCTGCCCGCCCCCGGGCGGGAGGCGACGCTGTACACCGTTTTGTCGGTGAGTGAAAACGATATCGCCCTCTACGGCTTTTTGAATGAGGAGCAGCGCAGCTGTTTCAAGATGCTGACCGCCGTCTCCGGCGTGGGGCCCAAGGCAGGGCTCTCGATCCTGTCGATCCTGTCGCCGGAAAAGGTCGCGCTGGCCGTCTCCTCCGGCGACCACAAGGCCTTTACCAAGGCTTCCGGCGTCGGGCCGAAGCTCGCCCAGCGCATCACGCTCGAACTCAAGGACAAGGTCGGCAAAGGGCTGGCCGTCGGGGCCGGTTTCTCGGGCGCGGAGGCCGCGCCGCCGCCTTCCAGCGCGCCGGCCCAGGCCGTGGCGGCGCTCATCAGCCTGGGTTACAGCCCGTCCGACGCGGCGTCCGCCGTCGCCCGGGTGGACGATACCCTCAGCGTGCAGGACATCATCAAGATCGCGCTGCGGAGCCTTTCCCGCGCGTGAGAGCAATAGAAGGAGAGCCTCGCTATGGCGCAAAACCAGGAATATACAGTGGACCCGACCCGCTTGGTCAGCCCCGGGCCGACGGCGGCCGACGCCGAGGAAATCAGCCTGCGCCCCAAAACGCTGGAGGATTATGTCGGCCAGGACAAGGTCAAAAGCAACCTGCGCATCTACCTGCGCGCGGCGCAGCAGCGCGGCGAGCCGATGGACCATATCCTGCTGTACGGCCCGCCCGGCCTTGGCAAAACAACGCTGGCCGGCATTGTCGCACAGGAGATGGGGGTGCAGATCCGCATCACCTCCGGCCCGGCGATTGAAAAGCCCGGCGACCTTGCCGCGCTGCTGACGAGCCTGCAGGAGGGCGATATCCTCTTTATTGATGAAATCCACCGCCTGTCCCGCCAGGTGGAGGAAGTCCTCTACCCGGCGCTCGAAGATTACGCCCTCGACATCATGATCGGCAAAGGCCCTTCGGCCCAGAGCATCCGCATCAACCTGCCGCGGTTCACCCTGATTGGCGCGACGACCCGCGCCGGCCAGCTGACCGGCCCGCTGCGCGACCGGTTCGGCATCCTGCTCAAGCTCGAAACCTACAGCCCCGCGGAACTCGCCCGGATCATCACCCGCAGCGCCGGGCTGCTCGGCATCCCGATCGAGCAGGAGGGCGCGCTGGAACTTGCCAAGTGCAGCCGCGGCACGCCGCGCGTGGCCAACCGGCTGCTCAAGCGTGTGCGGGACTTTGCAACGGTGCAGGGCGACGGCGTCATCGACAAGGACACCGCCGTCGCGGCCCGCCGCCAGATGGACATCGACGAGCAGGGGCTTGACGAGCTTGACCGCAGCGTGCTGCGCGCCATCATCGAACTGTACGGCGGCGGCCCGGTCGGGCTGGATACGCTGGCCGCGGCCCTCGGCGAGGAGAGCGTGACGCTCGAGGATGTCTGCGAGCCGTATCTGATGCAGCTCGGCCTTCTGACCCGCACCCCGCGCGGGCGCTGTGTGACCCGCCTGGCCTATGAGCACCTGAGCCTGCCCGTCCCCCGCCGCCTGCGCGACGAGGACGAGGAGGATGCGGCCGGGCAGCAGAGGATGTACTGACGGGGGAAATTCGGATCATAACGAACCCACAAAACAAAAGGAGCGTTACTATGCGGCCGGCTGATACCTGGCAGGAGTATGAACTGATTGATGCGACCAACCACAACCGGTTGGAGCGCTGGGGCGACACGCTGCTGATCCGCCCCGACCCGCAGATTATCTGGAAAAACGAACCGGTCAGCCCGCTGTGGAACCGGGCCGATGCAATCTACCACCGCTCGGCCCGCGGCGGCGGCCAGTGGGAACAGCGCCGCAAGCTGCCCGCCCGCTGGCAGATCGCCTGGCAGGACCTGACCCTGATTGTCAGCCCGACCGGCTTCAAGCACACCGGCGTATTTCCGGAACAGGCCGTCAACTGGGCCTGGTACCGCGAAAAAATCAAAGCCGCCGGCCGCCCGGTCAAGGTGCTGAACCTCTTCGGCTATACCGGCGGCGCAACGCTGGCCTGCCTTTCGGCCGGGGCTTCGGTCACCCATGTCGATGCCTCCAAGGGGATGGTGGCCTGGGCGCGGGAAAACGCTGCGGCGTCGGGCCTTGCCGACCGCCCCTGCCGCTGGATTGTTGACGACTGCCTCAAATTTGTCGCGCGGGAAATCCGCCGCGGCAGCCGGTATGACGGCGTCATCATGGACCCGCCCAGCTACGGCCGCGGCCCCGGCGGCGAGGTCTGGAAGCTTGAGGACAACGTCTATGACCTGATCACCCAGACAGCCCGGGTGCTGACCGAAACCCCGCTTTTCTTTGCCATCAACTCCTACACCGAAGGGCTGAGCCCGGCGGTGATGGAATACATTCTGAAAACCACCATCTGCCCGGTGCGCGGCGGTGTGACGGGCTGCGATGAGATCGGTCTGCCGGTCACCGCAACCGGCGGCGTTGTGCCCTGCGGCGCAACGGCTGTCTGGACAAACGCCTGAGCCTGTTTGGCTGCACCTGAAACGGAGGGGAACCCATGCCATCCGAAAAACCAATGATTGAAGCGCAGGACCTGCACTTCCGCTATGACCCCGAAGCGCCGGCCTGGGCGCTGGACGGGGTATCCATGGAGGTTCGCCGCGGCGAGTTTGTCGCGGTGCTCGGCGCCAACGGCTGCGGCAAAAGCACGCTGGCCAAGCACTTCAACGCGATCCTTCTGCCCGAAAAGGGGACTGTCCTTGTTGAGGGGATGGATACCCGCACCGAGGAAAAACTCTACGACATCCGCCAGAAGGCCGGCATGGTCTTCCAGAACCCGGACAACCAGATTGTGGCGACAATCGTGGAGGAGGACGTCGCCTTTGCGCTCGAAAACCTCGGCGTGCCGACCGACGAGATGCGCGCCCGGGTGGACGAGGCGATGAAGATGACCGGCATCTACGAATACCGCGAGAAAGCCCCGCACAAGCTTTCGGGCGGGCAGAAACAGCGGGTCGCGATCGCCGGCGTCATCGCGATGCGGCCGGACTGCCTGATCCTTGACGAAGCGACCGCTATGCTTGACCCGCGCGGCCGCGCCCAGGTCATGCGCACAATCCACGACCTGCGCGCCGCCGGCATCACGATTGTGGCCATCACCCATTATATGGAGGAAGCCGCCCAGGCCGACCGTGTGCTGGTGATGAGCCGCGGCCGGGTGGTGCTGGAAGGCACGCCGGCGCAGGTGTTCTCCCAGACACGCAAGCTCAAAGGGTATCACCTGGATGTGCCGCAGGCCGCCGAGCTGCGGGACGCGCTGGCCGCCGCCGGCCTGCCGATGCCGGAACAGATTGTTACCCCCGAAGCCTGCGCGCAGGCGATTTATGCGTTGTTGCGTGCGGAGTAGGGGCCGATGCCTGCATCGGCCCGGGAACCTTCCGGCGGCGGGAATCCCCGCGGGCGGATATGGAATCCGTCCCTGCAAAATCCGCATTTTTTCATCGTTACCCAATTTCTAACTTTCTACACAGGGCGCAGCTTCACCGGAAAAGCCCGGGCGGCATGCGCCGGGAAGGGAACACTATGTCAGAAATCATTCGCTGCGAACATCTGCGCTATGTCTACAACCCCGGCCTGCCGGACGAGACCGCCGCGCTCGACGATGTGAGCTTTTCGATTGAGGAAGGGGACTTTGTCGGGATCATCGGCTCAACCGGCAGCGGAAAATCCACCCTGATCTCCCACTTCAACGGCCTCAACCGGCCAACCTCGGGCCGCATCCTCATCGACGGCAAGGATATGTGGGCCGAAGGGGCCGACCTGCGCAGCTTCCGCTTTTTGGTTGGGCTGGTCTTCCAATACCCCGAATACCAGCTGTTTGAGGAAACCTGCGCGAAGGACATCGCCTACGGCCCGCGCAACATGGGCCTCGACGAGGCCGAGATCGCCCGCCGGGTCGAGGAGGCCGCCGCCTTCACCGGGCTGGACAAGGCCCTGCTCGACCGCAGCCCGTTCGAGCTTTCGGGCGGGCAGAAGCGCCGGGTCGCGATCGCCGGCGTCATGGCGATGGAACCCCGCATCCTTGTGCTGGACGAGCCGGCCGCCGGCCTTGACCCCGAAGGGCGGGACACGATCCTCTCCCAGATCCGCAACTACCACAAAAAGACCGGCGTCACCGTCGTGCTGGTCAGCCATTCGATGGAGGATATCGCCAAATACGCCGACAAAGTCCTCGTCATGCACCGGGCCAAAGTCGCGATGTACGATACCGTCGAAAAGGTCTTTGCCCGCGCGCCGGAACTGCTCGAACTCGGGCTTTCGGTGCCGCAGGTGACCCAGATCTTTTTGAAACTGCGCGAGATGGGCCTTGACATCCAGACCGATGTCTACACGATGCCCTACGCGGTCAAGACGGTGCTCAAAGCCTGGAACGCCCGCCACCCGGACAAACCGCTGCCGCTGCCCGTCATCCATGGGGAAGGAGGGAATGGCGATGCTTCGTGATATTACGATCGGCCAGCATTTCCCCGGCCATTCGGTGCTGCACCGGTGTGACCCGCGGCTCAAGCTTGTCGGGGTGATCGCCTACATTATTGTGTTGTTTGTTGCCTCCAACCCGCTGGGGCTCGCGCTGTCGCTCGCGATGCTGGCGGCGCTGTACAAGGTCGCCCAAATCCCCTACAAGCTGATCCTCAAAAGCCTCAAGCCGATCCTGCCGATCATCCTGTTCACGGCGCTGCTCAACATCTTCTACCAGGTGGGCGAAGGCGCGCCGCTTGTGCAGTTCTGGATCTTCCGCATCTACCGCGAAGGCATTGTCTATGCCGTGCGGATCGCGGTGCGGGTGGTCGCGCTGATCGCCGGCACCAGCCTTTTGACCTACACGACCAGCCCGATTGTGCTGACCGATGCGATTGAATCGCTGCTGCGGCCGCTGCAGAAGCTGCGCTTCCCGGTGCATGAGCTCGCGATGATGATGACGATCGCGCTGCGGTTCATCCCGCTTTTGATCGAGGAAACCGAAAAGATCATGAACGCCCAGAAAGCCCGCGGCGCCAAACTTGACAACGGCAAATTCACCGAGCGTGTGCGCGCCTTGATCCCGATCCTGATCCCGCTGTTTTTGAGCGCCTTCCGCCGTGCCGATGAGCTTGCCATGGCGATGGAGTGCCGCTGCTACCGCGGCGGCGAGGGGCGCACCCGGCTCAAAGTTCTCAAATTCGGCCGCCTTGACATCGCCTGCGGCGCGGCGCTCATCGCGATGCTGGGGCTGATCCTGGCCACAACCCTGCTGTAACACCATGAACGTATTACTCTGGCTTTCCTATCAGGGCACCCGGTATGCGGGCTTCCAGGTGCAGCCCAACGCGCCGACCGTCTGCGAGACTTTGCAGGACGCGATGCAGGCCGTGTTCGGCTGCCGGCCGGATGTCAAAGGGTGCTCGCGCACCGACGCCGGCGTCCATGCGCGGCGTTTCGCGCTGAGCTTCCACTATACTGGGCATGTGCCGCTGCGGCGGCTGCCGCTGGCCCTCAACGCCCACCTGCCGCCGGATATCCGGGTGCGGGAGGCGGCCGAAGTGCCGGAAAGTTTCCACGCCCGCTACGCGGCCCACGCCAAAACCTATACCTACCGCATCCGCAACGCGGCGGTTGACGACCCGTTTGATTTCCCCTATACCCACCGCATCGCCGCGCCGCTTGATACGTCGGCCATGCAGCGGGCCGCGGCCGGCTTTATCGGCACGCACGACTGCCTGGCGCTCTGCGCGGCGGGGTCGAGCGTGGCGGCCCGCGGCGATACCGTCCGCACGATCACCCGGTGCGAAGTGACCCGCGCCGGCGAGATTGTGACCATCACGGTCACGGCGGACGGGTATCTGTACAACATGGTGCGGATTCTGGCCGGCACCATTGTCGAAGCCGGCCTCGGCAAGCTTGACCCGGAAGAGGTGCCCGAAATTCTTTCGGGCCGCGACCGCCGCCGCGCCGGCCCCACCCTGCCCGCAAAGGGGCTGTGTTTGGTGGGGGTGGAGTACGGGGAAAAATTAAAAATCGAAAATTAAAAATTGCGGTAGTTCGCGCGCTTTTGGAACGCTCGAAAAAATCGCAATGGCAGGGGCGATTCCCTATCGGCCCGGGGCTCTGCGGCGGCGTGAACCCCTGCGGGGCGTCGAGGACGCCGCCCCCTACGGAATGGGGGTTAACGTGGTTGCCAACCCGCCGGGATGGCGGTAAATGTTACATTTATTCGTAGGGGCCGGCGTCCTCGACGGCCCGAGAAACCTTCCGGTGGCGCGAACCCCCACGGGCGGATGCGAGCATCCGCCCCTACAAGCGCCCATTTTTTGAGCGCGTCGCTAGGGTGTATCTGAAAAATCCCCAGCACTGTCTAATTCTACTAAAAAGCAGCGTCTACTGCGTTGCTCAACCTTGGAATACACCAAGTATTCCTGCGGTTTCGCGCCTTGTATTCGCCGCTTTTTAGCGAATTTTCCAGCACTTTTGATTTATCAGATACACCCTAGGCGAGCGATCCACCAGAATTTTTCATTCTTCATTTTTCATTTACGAAAGGGGGTGTCCCGATGGCAGAGAGCAGGCGAGAGAAAGAGGCGCGGCGGCAGCGGATGCTCGCGCGGGAGCGCGGCGAGCTGCCGGCCGAACCCGAAACCCGGAACCCGGAACCCCCGCAAACCGACGCCGCCGGGCCGCCCGCTTCGGCCCCCCGCGCCGAGAATGCGCGGGAAACCCGGCGCGCGCGAACCGGCAGCTTCAAACCGCCCAAACCCCGCCAGGCCGAAAGCGCGCGGGACATCGCCCGCGGCATCGGCGTGGCGGAACCGCGGCGCCAGGGGTTCGGCGGAAAACTGCAGCCGTTAAGCCCGATTCTGCGCCGTCGCCGCCGTCGCCGCCGGCTCGCCGTCGTCGCGCTTGTGCTGGCCGTGCTCGTCGCGCTCGGGGCCTATACCGGCACCCTCACGGCGATCAGCCTTGTGGCCGGCGACGCGGCCGATTCGGCCATGCTGTATCTGCAGCGCGGCGGCGGCTGGCCGGTTTCCACCGGCATCGAAACCCCCACCCGGGTCGAAACGCTAGCCGGCGGCTTTGTCGAAATGGACGCCGAGGATGTCGCGGTGTATTCGGCCTATGGCAGTGAAGTCCGCACCATCCAGCCCGGCTATGCCCGGCCCGCGATTTCGGTGGGCAACACGCGGTTTGTGCTGTATGACCGCGCCGGAACCGAGCTGCGGGTGGAAAGCCGCACCCGCACGCTGCACACCATCACAACCGAACAGGGCATTATGCTGTGCAGCCTTTCCGCCAACGGCACCCTTGCCGTTGTGACCGAATCCGACCGCTATGTCGCCGAACTGCAGGTGCTGGACCCCACCCGCTACCGGACTGTCTTTACCTGGCTGCTCACCCAGGACCAGGGCACCCCGATCGAAGTTGCCTTTGCGCCGGACAACCGCCGCTTCGCGGTCGGCACCGTCGCCGCGCGGGACGGCCAGCTTGCCTCCACCGTCTACTGCATGGAGATCGGCAGCACCACCGCCACCGCCCGGTATACGGCCACGGCCGGCAGCATGGTGCTGCGGCTGCAGTGGCTGTCCGGCAGCCGGCTGCTGGCGGTGTTTGATACCTACGCCGCCCTGCTTGACCCCGCCACCGGCGCCGAGCTCGCCCGCTATGACTACGAAGGCTCGGCGCTGCAGGGCATCTCGGTGCAGGGCAGCACGGTGGCGCTGCTGCTTTCGGCCCACAGCGGCAACACGCTGGCGCTGCTGGATACCGACCTTGCCCCCGTCGGAGAGATCGACGCCGGCCAGGCCGCCAGCGTGACCTGCGCCGACAGCGAAGCTTATCTGATAGAGAACAACGCCGTCCTGTGCTATGGGCTGGACGGTACGCTGCGGTGGGAACAGGAATATGCCACCCGCCCGCTCTATCTGCTCAACGCCGCCGAGCCGCTGCTGTTCACGGCCGGCCGGGTGGAAGTGCTCACCGCACCCGCGGCCTGACCCGCCGCGCGGCGCCCTGCCAAGATGAATCAGAAGAAGGGAACTGCAATGTCTAGCTCACTCTATCCGTTACTGTATGACCTGCTGTTTGTGCTGCTGCTGGCCGGGGCGGCCTGGCTTGGCCACCGGCGGGGCTTTCTGGCTTCGCTGGTGCTGCTGGCCGGCGGGCTGCTTGCCATTTTGGGCGCAGCCTGGGCGGCCCAGGCCTTTGCCCCGGCCATCGGCGATGCCTTTCTCAGCCCGTTCCTGACACGGCAGGTAACGCTGGCGCTGGCCGAAGCCGGCGGCGATGCGGCCGCCGCGCTGGAAAACTTCACCTTCCTGCCCGACAGCGTGCGCGCCGCGCTGGAATCGGTGCTCAGCAGCTTCAGCGACGACGCGGCAGCCCAGACGGCCGAAGGCCTTATGGCGGTGCTGCTGCCGTTTGTAAAAGCCGGGATCTTTCTGGTGGCCTGCCTGGTTTTGCGCGGCATTGTGCGGGCGCTGGCTTCGCTGCTGCGCGGGATGAACGCGGTGCCGCTGGTCGGCGGGCTGAACCGGCTGCTGGGGCTTGTGCTGGGCCTTGGCATCGGGGCCATCAACTGCTGGGTGACGTCGGTTGTGATCTGGCTGGCTTCCAGCCTGGCCGCCGGCCGGGTGCCCATCCTGGGCGCCGGGGTGCTCAACCAGACCGTGCTGTACCAGTTTTTTGCCGGGCTCAACCCGTTTCTGGTGCGGTATTGACAGCCGGCGCATCTTGTGAACATTATCTAAATTTTCCCCCTCGCCCCTTGCAAAAGCCAGGGGGCGGGGGGATAATGATACAATAGGCTCGTTATCACAAAGAGCTTATGAGTTAGAGAGGTGAATCCTATGCTTTGTGTCCGCTGCAAAAAACGTACCGCAGTGGTGTTTATACAGCGCATGGAAAACGGCAAGCCCATTCAGGAAGGCTACTGCCTGACCTGCGCAAAGGCGCTGCACATCAAACCGGTTGACGACCTGATGCAGCGTTTTGGTATGACGGACCAGGATCTTGAAAATATGGAGGAGCGCATGGCCAGCTTCCTGGAGGAAGCCGGCGCTTCGGGCGCCCTGGCTCCGATCGATCAGGATGGGGAGGACGAGTTTGTCCCCGGCGGCAGCCCGGCCTTCCCGTTCGGCCTCGGCGCGCAGGGGGCGGAAGGCGACGCCCAGCAAAACCAAAAGCGCAACGGCAAAAAGGAGAAGGCCCCCCGCCGCAAGTATCTGGATACCTACTGTGAAAACCTGACCCAGAAAGCCCGCGACGGCAAGACCGACCACATCATTGGCCGCGACCGCGAAATCTACCGCACCCTGCAGATCCTTTGCCGCCGGCAGAAAAACAACCCCTGCTTGATCGGCGAAGCCGGCGTGGGCAAAACCGCCATTGCCGAAGGCATCGCCCAGCGTATTGCCGAAGGCAAGGTGCCCGCCCGGCTGCAGGACAAGGAAATCTACCTGCTGGACCTGACCGCCCTTGTGGCCGGCACCCAGTTCCGCGGCCAGTTTGAACAGCGGGTCAAGGGGCTGCTGGGCGAGGTCAAGGCCGCCGGCAACGTGATCCTTTTTATTGACGAGATCCACAACATTGTCGGCGCCGGCGATTCGGACGGCGCGATGAACGCCGCCAACATCATGAAACCCGCGCTTTCCCGCGGGCAGGTGCAGGTGATCGGCGCCACCACCTTCAGCGAATACCGCAAGTTTATCGAAAAGGATTCCGCCCTGGAACGCCGGTTCCAGCCTGTCAAGGTGGAAGAACCTTCGATCCATGACAGCATCGAGGTGCTGCGCGGCGTGCGCGGGTATTATGAAAAGTACCACTGCGTCCGTGTGCCGGACCCGATTGTTGCCAGCGTGGTGCAGCTGTCGGAGCGGTATATCACCGACCGCTACCTGCCGGACAAGGCGATTGACCTGCTGGACGAAGCCTGCGCCTGCTGCAACCTGCGCCACCCCGAAATCACCGAGTTCTTCCAGCTGCAGCACCACATCGCCGACCTGGAGGAACAGGAACACACCCTGGAAAACCCCGACCCCGATGCGGCCGATTCCTCCATCGATTATGAGGAACTTGCCAGGATCAAGACCGAGCTCGCCCGGGAGCGGGAACGCCTGCCGGCGCTTGAGCTGCGCATTGCCGATATCAAGGTCACCCTTGACGATGTGGCCCAGGTTGTCGAACTCTGGACCGGCATCCCGGCTGTCAAGATCAAGGAAAGCGAATACGGCCGCCTGCAGGGGCTGGAGGATGCGCTCAAAGCCCACATCATCGGCCAGGATGAAGCCGTCCACAGCGTGGCCCAGGCCGTCAAGCGCGCCCGCGCCGACCTGGCCGGCCGCCACCGCCCGGCCAGCTTCATCTTTGTCGGGCCGACCGGCGTCGGCAAAACCGAGCTGGTCAAGCAGCTGGCCAACCAGCTCTTTGATACCGTTGACCCGCTGATCTCGATCGATATGAGCGAGTATATGGAGAAATACGCGGTTTCCCGCCTGATCGGCTCGCCGCCGGGCTATGTCGGTTACGACGAGGCCGGCCAGCTGACCGAGAAGGTCCGCCGCCACCCGTACAGCGTCGTGCTGTTTGATGAGATCGAGAAAGCCCACCCGGATGTCATGAACATCCTGCTCCAGATCCTGGACGAAGGCAAGATCAACGACGCCCAGGGCCGTACCGTCGATTTCTCGAACACCGTCATCTGCATGACTTCGAACGCCGGCTCCACCGACCATTCGGGCGTCACCGGCTTCAACAAAACCGCCGAGGAGGTCACCCGCGACAAGAGCATGAAGGCTTTGCAGGAATTCCTGCGCCCCGAGTTCCTCGGCCGTGTGGACGAAGTCATCACCTTCCGCCCGCTGGATGAGAAGGACCTGGAAAAGATCACCGCCCTCATGCTTGAAGAATACCGCCCCGGCCTTGAGGCGCGCGGTTTGAAGCTTGCCTATACCCCCGAAGCGCTCACCGCGCTTGTGCGGGTCACTTCCACCAAGTTCGGCGCGCGGGAACTGCGCCGCACCATCCGCAAGTACCTGGAAGATCCGGTCGCCTCGGCCCTGATCGAAGGCGGCCTGGCCGGCGACGGCCTTTCTGTGCGGCTGGAAGCCGACGCAGAGGGAAAACCGCTGCTGGTGCTGCCCACAGCCGCCCCGGAAGCCTGAAGCGGCGCGGCCCGCGGCTGCTTTGCCGATTCGTTGCTGTTTTTGCCATAAGGGGGTGTGTGATGAAACCGGTTGCACTGCGTATGCTGGCCGTGACGCTGGCGCTCGCCTGCCTGGCCGGGTGTGTGCCCCGCCGGCGCGGCGAGCCTGCCATCCCCCAGCCGGAAATGGAGATGCCGGCGCCTGCTTTGCCCACCCCAAGCCCCACCCCGGCGCCCACGGCCGCGCTGCCGGCGCGCAGCACCGAACAGCGGCTGTACGGCAGCGCCGGGCTGCTGGCCTGGCCCTGTGTGCTCTACAGCGTCTACCTTGACGAGGCCGGCGGCGAAACCTGGAGTGAGGAGGAGATCGCCCGCAGCCAGCAGAACCTGGCCCTTGCGGTGGATTGGATCACCGACCAGGCCGCCGAATACGGCGTCACCCCGACCCTCTATGCCGGGGAGGAAGACCTGGTCATCCGGATGCGCTATGCCGGCACGTTTGCCGGCGGACAGTCGGCCGATGAATCCGAAACCTTCTACCGTGCGGCCGAAGCCCTCTGCGAGGAGCTTGACACCGAAACCCTCACCAAAACCTATGGAACCTCCAACATAGGGTTCCTGCTGTTTTTGCCGGTGGCCGGCTGCTCCTTCACGATGGTGCACTATCTGGAGGACGGCGACGCCTACTACCATGAATACAGCTGCCTGTACCGTGAAAACGCCTTCTTCCCCGAAGGCACCTTTGAAACGCCGGCCGTCTATGCGCATGAGATTTTGCACCTGTTCGGCGCGCCGGACCTCTATGACCGGAGCAACGACCTGTTTGTCACGCCGGCGCTTGTCGATTATGTCGAGACTTCCTGGCCCGATGCGATCATGCAGGATACCTACAATGCCGACGGCAGCCTGGACTATGAGGCTGTAGACAAGATCATCTGCCCGCTGACGGCGTACCGGCTCGGGCTATGCGCCACCTTTGCCGGCATTGAGCAGTTCCCCGCCGCTGCGGCTGACCCGCCCGGCACTTTCCGGCTGGACCCGCAGACCGACCCCGCCCTTTACCGCCGGGATGACCTGATCGCCGCCGCCCCGCCGCGGGCGCCGCGGCACGGCTGATAAGGAGGTTGCCCATGCCCGCCAAACGGGAAGAGCCCACCCTGCGCGTGGGGGAAATTCTGCTGGCCGCGGCGGCCGAATGGCGCACCGGCGCCACCATGGCCGAGCGTGTCTGTGAAGGCTGGCAGCTTGTCTATGTGTTGGACGGCACGGTGGAAGAATCAACCGACGGCAAACCCCAGCTGCTGCGCACCGGCCGCTTTTTGTTCCACCAGCCGCTGGAACGCGCCGCCATGCGGGCGGTGGGGGAAGTGCCGCCCGAAGTGCTGCGCCTGGAATTTGAGGCCGACGGCACCCTGCTGGAGCAGTTCCGCCGCCGCAGCGCCCCGGCAGCGGCGGCGGAGCGCAACTGCCTGCGGCTGTTGGCCGGCGCCGTGCGGGAAGGCTGGACCCTGCCCGCGGAACCGGCGGCCGGCGACCTGCCCGCCCGCCGCGGCGACCCGCCGCTTGGGGTGGGGCGGCTGCAGGTTCTGTATCTCGAAGAATTCCTCTGGCTGCTGGCCCGGCGGCTTGGGCGTGCCCGCCGGCCCGGCCCGCGTGCCCGGGCCGAGCAGAAGCAGGTGGCCCTGGTGGAAGGCGCGCGGCTCTATTTTGCCGAAAACCTTGACCGAGAGCCGACGCTGGACGAAATCTGCCGCGCGGTGGGGTGCAGCAAGCCCCTGCTGCAGCAGGCTTTCCGCGCCCGCACCGGGCGCACCGTGCGGGATTACTTTATCCGGTTCAAAATCGAGCAGGCCGGCGCGCTGCTGGCCCAGGGGTACCCGCCCGGCGAGGTGGCGCGCATGCTCGGTTATGCGTCGCAATCGTATTTTTCGCAGCGGTTCCGGGCGCTGACCGGCCAGACCCCCACGGCTTACCGCCGTGCGCCCAAGCCGCTGCACCTGTGCGGCGGGTGAGGTGCGTGCAACAAATTGCCATGCAAGCTTGCGAAACGTCTATACCATAAACTGTCGCAGGCGTGTACAATAAAAATAAAGGGGTGCCGGAACCGCCGGCCGCCCCGCATAAAAATTCCATACACAGCAAAGGAGCGTTCGTTATGTCCATCCTGGTCAGCGGCGGCGCCGGTTACATCGGCAGCCATACCTGTGTCGAACTTCTGCAAGCGGGCTACGACATCGTCGTGGCGGATAATCTGTACAATGCAAGCCCGGTCGCCCTTGCGCGCGTCAAGACCATCACCGGCAAGGATTTCCCCTTTGTTCAGGCGGATATGACCAAACGTGACGAGGTGGAAGCCATCTTCCGCGCTTATCCCGGCATCGACTGCGTGATCCAGTTCGCGGCCTACAAGGCGGTGGGGGAGAGCGTCTCCAAACCGATCGAGTATTACACAAACAACCTCAACTGCACGCTGACCATCCTGGATGTCATGCGGCATTATGATTGCCACAACCTGATCTTTTCCTCTTCGGCAACGGTCTACGGCGACCCGGCCAGCGTGCCCATCCGGGAGGATTTTCCCACCGGCGCCACCACCAACCCCTATGGCACGACCAAGGTCTTTACCGAGCGCATCCTGACCGATTGCTGCAAAGCCGACCCCGACCTCAACGTCGCGCTGCTGCGCTACTTCAACCCGATCGGCGCGCATCCGTCCGGCCTGATTGGTGAAGACCCCAACGGCATCCCGAACAACCTCGTGCCCTACATCGCCAAGGTGGCGGTCGGCAAGCTGGAAAAGGTCCATGTCTACGGCAACGATTACCCCACCCCGGACGGCACCGGCGTGCGGGATTACATCCACGTCGTCGATCTGGCCCGCGGCCATGTGGCGGCGATCAAGAAGCTGGCCGAAAAGCCCGGCCTGTTTGTCTGCAACCTCGGCACCGGCCACGGCTACAGCGTGCTGGATGTCATCCATGCCTTCAGCAAGGCCTGCGGGCGCGAACTGCCCTATGTCATCGACCCGCGCCGTCCCGGCGATATTGCCGAATGCTGGTGCGATCCCTCCAAGGCCAAGCGGGAACTTGGCTGGGAGGCCGAGTACGGCATTGACGAAATGTGCCGCGACAGCTGGAACTGGCAGAGCCATAACCCGGATGGGTATCGGACGGCGCAGTAAAGCAGCAAATGAAAAGTGAATAGTGAAGAATTGTGGTGGTTCGCGCGCCTGGCGGTACGCTCAAAAAAAGCGGCGGAAAAGTGTCTGCCTTTTTTGGGGCGGCCGGCAGCCGCTGATCCACCGCAATTTTTCATTCTTTATGCCTGTTTTTTGATTTTTGGACGGATACAATGAACAAAGCTAGACACCTTCTCAAACGCCCGCTTTTTCTCATCCTCTGTTTGCTCGGCGTCACCCTTCTGGCCTGCGGGCCGTTTTTGACCGGCGGGCTCTGGCATGGGTCCGACCTTGGCTACCACCTGCGCCGGATCGAAAATATAGCGATGGGGCTGGCGGCCGGGCAGCTCCCGGTGCGCATCCAGTCCGACTGGGTGAACGGCTGCGGCTATGCGGTCGGCGTCTTTTACGGCGATGTGCTGCTGTACGCCCCGGCCCTGCTGCGGCTGGCCGGGGTGCCGGTTTCCGCCGCGTATGACGCCTATCTCTTCGGCATTACGCTGTGCACGGCGGCGACAGGGTACTATGCGGGCCGCAGGCTTGGCGGCGGGCGCTGCGCGTGCGCGGCAGGGGCGGTGCTGTACACCCTTTCGGCATACCGCCTGTGCGATGTCACCGACCGTGCGGCCCTTGGGGAGTACACGGCCCTTGCATTCCTGCCGCTTGTCGCGGCCGGGTTCTGGCGCACGCTCCGGCCGGACCGTGCCAGGCTGCCGGGGTGGGCGCTGCTGGTCCTTGGGCTGTCGGGGGTGCTGCAAAGCCACCTGCTGAGCTTTGAGATGACGGTGCTGCTGCTGGCGCTGGCTGCGCTGCTCTGCGCGCGGCAGGTGTTCAGCCGGGCTGCCTTTGGCAGGCTGGCCGGCGCGGCCGGGGTGTTCTGCGCCCTCAACGCCGGTTTTCTGCTGCCGCTGCTCGATTATTATCTGACCGGGAAATTTGCGATCAACCAGCCCGGCGGCGTTGAGCCGATCCAGGCGAACGGCGCGGCGCTGGGCCAGCTGCTCGGCCTGCCTTACACGCTTGCATCCGGCCAGCAGGCCGAACTTGTGCAGGGCATGGCGCTCACACCGGGGCCGGCGCTGCTGCTTGGCGCGCTGGCGGCGGCGGGGGGCGCGGCGTATGCGCTGGCCCGGCGGCGGGA
>URKR01000026.1 GCA_900548355.1 uncultured Oscillospiraceae bacterium | reverse complement strand
GCCCGGTTGGCCTCCGACACGCCGCTGCGGCGGCAGTGCGCGGCTGTTGCCCCTTTTGCAGCGTGTCGAGTTTCTCGACACGCTGATGGGGACGCCAAAGCGTCCCCAAATCAATCACGGCTTCAGATACGGCGCAGCAGCAACAGGCCGGCCGAACAGATCAACACAAGCCCCAGCGCCCCAATCAGGTACAGCACGCGGGAATCCCCGGTTTCCGGGGTATCCACGGCAGGCTGCTCGGCGGTAGCCGGCGCCTGGGTGGCGGGGGAGACATTGTCACTGTTCGCGTAGGTTTCATCCACAATGACCGGTTCGCTGCGCGCGGCATCACGGCTCAGGTTGCGCGAAGAAGAGGCCGTCGGCGCGGCCGTGGGCTCCGGCACGTTGGAAAAAGCCTGCCGGCTGCAGGCGGCACACAGAACAAGCAGCGCGGCGACAAACACCACGCACAAAAAGCGCTTCAAGGGGAAGCTGACCTCCTTTACAGAGCGTCTTGCAAAGCCCGCCGCAGGCGGGCGAAACGGCAGCGCGACCGCTGCCGAAAAACGGGACAAACCCGGAAATCTCAATTTACTTGGTATTACTATACCACGGCAGGGCGAAAAGGTCAAGCAAATGGCACAAATTGGTGACAAAAGGGTTGCACAAAACCGCCTGCCCTATCGTATGCCCCGCACCCGCCGCCTGACACGGCAACAGGGCAGAGGCCGGGGGGACGGCTCTCTGCCCTGGGCAGACAACGCGGCTTTGGTCAGCCCTTCGCTTTCTGCCGCAGCAGAAAGACCTTGAACCGGCTGTAGCCGTTCATTTTGTCGGTGTCAAACTCTTCGGTTTTGACATAGCGCTTGCGCGCGCCGTCAAACTGCAGCGCGTCGCCGCTTTCCTGGATGTCGGTCAGCACCCGCGGGATCGCCTTCTGGTCGGTTTCAAACTCGGGCTCCTTCTCCCACAGGATCTTGCCGTCGGCATCAAAGCCTTTGGCCCACAGGCTGAACACAAGGCAGGCGGCCTCGCCGTAGCAATAGCGTTCAAACTTGATCCGGCCGTCAAGATAGAACAGCAGGCAATCGCGGAAATGGGATTCCAGTTCCTTTTCATAGCGGCGGCCACAGTTTGGCCCGGCAAAATCAGCGGCATTGGCGGTCATGCGGATACCCCCTTGGCAGGATGAATTCGGAACACAGCCCAAGTATGCGGAAAAGCGGCCGGCGCGGGCCGCAAGCTGTATCTGCGGCTATTATACCGCGCCCGCCTGCAAAAAGCCAGTGGTTTCCCGCTCTTTTTGTCAGTTTGTATCGCTTTTTACATCCCGCAGGCGCAGCAGCAGCCAGGCCAGGGCAAACAGCGCGGCGCACCACGCCGTGCAGGCCAGCAAAAAGGCTCCTAGCCCGCCGGCCAGCACGTCCTCGCTTTTGTTGGAGTTCATCCCCATCTGCATAAGCGCAAACGGCCAAGCATAGCCCAGCCCGCGGCTGGCGGCCAGCATGCCGGAAACCCCGCCCGCCAGCCCGCAGAACACCGGCACAGCAAAGCTGCGGATGACCATGGCGAGCAGCAGTTCAAACGCGATGATCGCAAAACTGCCGACAACGCCGCGCACCAGCCAGACGGCGACTTCCACCGGCGGCCAGCCCGGCAGCTTTGCCCAGAGCTTGCCGCAGACAAGATACAGCACAAACACCCAGCCCTGGGTGGCCAGGGTGAGCTTGGCAACCGCGACAAACTTGGCCAGAAACAGATCCAGCGGCGGCACCGGCGCGGCCATGATCCGGTTCCAGTTGTGGCCGCGGTGCTCAAGCCGCCACAGGTACGCCGCGTAGACGCCTACCATCGGCGCAAAGAAGAACAGGGTGTAGAACAGCGTGTGCTGGGTCCAAAGGTTGTACCAGTTGAAATCCAAAAGCCCAAGGTTGCCAAGGAAATTGTAGGTGCCATACAGGCAGGAAATAGCCGGCACCACCAGGAAAACGAGCCAGATCGGCGAAGCATGCAGCTTGCGGTTTTCGGCCCGGATACAGCGCAGCAGCATCGGTCAAACCTCCTTTGTTTCAATAGCACGGCGGCAGGCGGCGGCTGCCAGGCATGCAAGCGCGGCCGTTACCCCCAGAAGCCAGAAACGGTAATCGGTCAGGATAAAGTCCGAGATGCGGGTCTCGGGGTCCCAGAGCATCTGCACCGCGTTCAGCGGGACATAGTACCCGAACGGGATAAAAAAGCTGAACACCACCGGCATGAAGGCGGCAAACAGCCCGATCAGCGCGCCGCAGAAACCGACGGCCAGCGCCGCGACCGGGTTGCGCGCCCGAATGCTTAAAAACAAACTGAAAAAGTAGAGCATCGCGTTGACGGCAAAGGTTGCGGCAAACAGCCAGACGAACCGCCCCGGGCGCGGCGCTTCGGTCACGCCTTTCAGGGCGGCCATTGCATACACCCCGGCCGTTTCAATCGCGCAGACGGCGAGGTTTTCAGCCAGCCCGAGCGCGACCTTGCCCCAGAACAGGCTGCCGCGGCTTTGCAGCGTGAAGAGCAGCTTGCAGCTTTCGCCCTTGGTTTCCACATCCCAGATGCGGCTTGCCAGCGTTGCCATGCCGACAGGCATGACGACGGCGTTCATAACCGGGATTGCATAATACATTGCGGAATAGCCGGTGGCAAGTTCCTGGGCGGTGTCCATCTCGTAGTTGGCGCCGGCCCATAGCAGCACCAGCAGCGCAATGCCGATTGTGACCGGCACGTCGTGCCGGCGGCGGGCTTTGCGGCATTCCACGCCAAACAGGGTCAAGGCGCGCATATCAGGCCACCTCCCCGTCGGTTTCGGTCAGGCTCAGGAAAATTTCTTCCAGCGATTTGGTCCGCCGCTGCAGCCCGACCACGCCGGCGCCGCGGTCAGCCAGCGTGTGGACCAGCTCGGCCAGCAGCGCGTCGCGCAGCGGCGGCAGCGTCAGCTCATGCGGGTCACGGCCCGGCGTAACCGCCACCCCGCTGAGCCGCAGCGCGCTTTCGGCGCGCTCGGGGTGCAGCAGGCGCAGGGTGATATCCCCCTGGCTGTGGCGCTGCAGCTGGCCCAGCGGGCCCTGGAACAGCAGCTTGCCGTGGTTCAGGATGCCGACGGTATCGACAATCTGTTCCAGTTCGCTGAGCAGATGGCTCGAGATCAGCACGGTTGCGCCGCAGCGTTCGGGCATCTCGGCAATCAGGGCGCGCATTTCCTGGATGCCGGCCGGGTCCAGCCCGTTGGTCGGCTCGTCCAGGATCAGCAGCGGCGGGTTGCCCAGCAGCGCCTGCGCAATACCCAGCCGCTGCCGCATGCCGAGCGAATATTCCCGCACCTTGCGCTTGGCGTCGTTTGTCAGCCGGACAACCTCCAGCACGCGGTCAATCTCGCGGTGGTCAACCCCCTTCAGGTCAGCCACAATCGCCAGGTTTTCCCAGCCGGTCAGGTGGCCGTAACCGGCCGGGGATTCAATCAGGCTGCCGGTTTTGCGCAGCAGCGCAAGCCGGTTTTTCGGGTTCATTGGCTTGCCCAGCAGCAAAACCTGGCCGGCTGTGGGGTGGATAAGGCCGAGCAGCATCTTCATCGTCGTCGATTTGCCTGCGCCGTTCGGGCCGATAAAGCCATAGACGCTGCCGGCCGGCACGGCAAGGTCAAGGTGGTCAACCGACATCTGGGCGCCGTAGCGCTTGCAAAGCCCGTGCGTTTCGATGACCGGGCGGGCGGGGGAAGTGATAGACATGGCAGTCAGCTCCTTATTGGATTGTGGTTCAAGCGGCCTTTTCTTCGGCCACATCCCGATCGTATCTCATCCGCCTTAATCCCCGCCCCGGGCGCAGCTTAATTTTCTCTTAAACTTTGCCCGGGCCACTGGCCCTTTGGGGGCGGGGCGGGTATAATGGAAGGGAAAGGGGGCTGTGCCCATGACCCGCATCCAGGAAGCGGACATTCTGCTGATTGACGATAACCCCGACCTGCTGACCCTTGTGAGCCAGGCGCTCAGCAACGCCGGCTTCGCCAACCTGCGCACGGCCCAAACCTGCGCCGCGGCCCGCCGGGCGTTTGCGGCGCGTGCGCCCCAGCTGATGATTTTGGATATCAACCTGCCAGACGGAGACGGTTTCACCCTTTTCAGGGAGCTCAACGCCGGCGGCGAGGTGCCGGTGCTCTTTCTTTCCGCCCGGGATGCCGACGCCGACCGGCTGTTCGGCTTAGGCCTTGGGGCGGACGATTACCTGACCAAACCGTTTTTGACCCAGGAACTGCTGCTGCGCGTGCAGCTGATTCTGCGCCGCGCCTACCGTGCCGAACTGCAGGGGGCGGCTTCCGGCGCGCTGCGGCTGGGCGGGCGCCGGGTGGACCTGCGCGACGCCACCGTCACGCTGCCCGGCGGGAACACCCTGCCCCTGACCGGCACCGAGCGCACGCTGCTGCAAAAACTCGCGGCCAACCGCGGCCACATCGTCAGCTTCGACGCGCTCTGCCAGGCTGTCTGGCAATGTGATTACTACGGGTGCGAGAACACCCTCGGCGTGCATATCCGCCACCTGCGGGAAAAGATTGAACCCGAACCCGGCAGGCCGCAATACCTGCTGACAGCCCGCGGCCTTGGCTACAAGCTTCTGGCGGAGGAGGAGCGATGAGCGCGCTGGGGCGGCTGATCCGCCGGTATGTGCTGGCGGGGGTGGGCATTGCGCTCGGGATTGTTTTGCTCAACGTCGCGATCTTCATCGGGATTGTCGGGGTGGTCGGCTACCGCCAGGCGCTTTCAATCGCCCGCTATTTCCCGAGCGAGATTGCGGCCGGCTTCACCCTGGATGAAGCCGGAAACCCCGCCCCCGGCCCCGAACACACGCCGGCCGAGTGGTTCAGCGGCTTTGCCTGGGCGATGATGCTGGACGACGACGGCAACGTCATCTACCGTTACAACCTGCCCGAATCGCTCGACCATCCCTACACGACGAGCGAGGTTGTCTCGTTCGCGCGGTGGTATCTTGACGATTACCCGGTCATGAGCTACCTGACCGAGTATGGCGTTCTTGTGCTCGGCCGGCCGCCGGGCAGCGTGAACCGGTACAATTTCTATATGGATACCGAGATCAACGAGGCGCTGCTCGGCGCGGTGCGGCCGGTGCTGGCGCTGAACCTTGTGCTGATTGTGGTTCCCTGCGCGCTGCTGGCCTGGGCGATGCACCGCCGGCTGCGCGGGGTGGAACACGGTTTGCAGGAGCTGGCCGAAGGCCGCCCGGTGCAGCTGGCCGAAACCGGGGCCACCGCCGCGCTGGCCCGCCAGCTCAACCGCACCAGCGCCCACCTGCGCCGCCAGAGCGAGACGATCGCCCGGCGGGACGCCGCCCGCACCGAGTGGGTGGCCGGCGTCAGCCACGATATCCGCACCCCGCTTGCGCTGATCTTCGGCTATGCCGAGCGGCTCGAGTCGGATGATACCCTTGGCCCCGCACAGCGCGGCATGGCCGGGGCGATCAAGGCGCAGGGGCAGGTGATCCGCGGGCTGATCGAGGATCTCAACCTGACAAGCAAGCTGCAGTACGGCGCGCAGCCGCTGCGCCGCGCCCCCACGGCGGCCGGCGCGCTGCTGCGCGGCGCGGTCATCGATTTTATCAACAGCGACCCCGGCTGCGAGGTCAGCTTTACCGCCACCCCGGCCGCCGAGGCCGCCGTCATCGACGTCGATGCGCCGCTGCTCCGCCGCGCAATGGCGAACCTGCTCGGCAACAGCGCGCGGCACAACCCCGGCGGCTGTACGGTTGCGGTCAGCGCCGACGCGGCCGAGGGCTGGCTGACAGTCACGGTGGACGACGACGGTGCGGGCTACCCGCTTGCCGTGCTGACCGCCCTTGACCCCGAGGCAGCCGAGAATGCCGCGCCAGACGCGCCGCGGCCGCATATTCTGGGCCTGCACATCGTGGCCCAGATCGCCGCCGCCCATGGCGGCAGCGCCCGGTTTGCGAACACCGAACACGGCGCGCAGGCGGTGATGCGGCTGCCGACGGCAGGGGAGATTGGAAGTTAGGAATTAGGGGTTAAGGTGGATCGCGCGCCGTCGGCGCGCGAACGATCACAATTTTTCATTTTTCATTCTTAATTTTTAATTTGTTTCATCGAAATACAAGGAGGTTCCCATGACAATGCAAAATATTTACGACGTTGCGATCATCGGCGGCGGGCCGGCGGGCTGCACGGCGGCGCTGTATGCGGCGCGCGCCGGGCTGCGCGCGGTCCAGCTGGACAGGCTGGCCGGCGGCGGCCAGATGGCCGATACCCCGCTGATCGAAAACTACCCCGGCTTCCCCGAGGGCGTCGACGGCTTCGATCTCGGCCAGCGGATGCGGCAGGGGGCCGAGCGCGCAGGGGCGGAGTTCCGCTCAAGCGAGCTGCTCAAAGCCGAACTGGCCGGCCCGGTCAAGAAGCTCACGACCGACGCCGGCGTGATCGAGGCGCGCTGTGTCGTGATCGCGACCGGCGCGGTGCCGCGGCCGCTCGGCCTTGAGGGCGAAACCGCGCTGCGCGGCCGCGGTGTGAGTTACTGCGCGGCCTGTGACGGGATGCTCTACCGCGGCAAGACGGTCGCGGTGGTCGGCGGCGGCAACACGGCGGTCGGTGATGCGCTGCATCTTGCGAAGCTCTGCGCCAAGGTATATCTGATTCACCGGCGGGATGCGCTGCGCGCGGCCCCGGTTTATCTCAAAGCCCTTGCGGATGCCGGCGTTGAAATTCTCTGGAACCGCCGCCCGGACGCGCTGCTGCAAAAGCCGGAAGGCGGGGTGCGGGGCATCCGGCTGGCCGATACCAGGACCGGCGCGCTGGAGGAAGTGGCCTGCGACGGCGTTTTCGCCGCGATCGGCCGCCTGCCGGACACCGAACTCTTCCGTGGCGAGGTGCAGTGCGACGGCGCCGGGTATATCCAGGCCGACGAGACGACCTGCACCAACCTCCCCGGCGTCTTTGCGGCCGGCGATTGCCGTGCCAAAGCGCTGCGCCAGGTCGTCACCGCCACTGCCGACGGCGCCGTCGCGATCCATTTTGCCCAGGAATACCTGGCGGAGCAGGCGTGAACCTTTCGAGTTAGGAATTAGGAATTGCGGTGGATCGGCGGGCAATGCCGCCTCAAAAAACGTAGGGGCGGGCATTGCCCGCCGGGGGGACTTACCCCGCCACCCGCGGGCTGCCAATGGCCGCCCCTACAAGGACCCCAATAAAACACAGCCAAACACCAAAAACAAAAACGCTTCACCCATCCTTCGGGTGAAGCGGTTTTGTTGATTCTGTTGAAATTCTGGCCGCTGCCCTTTACAGCGCACAAGCCGCAAACCCATCCTTGCCCAGCACCTGGACATGGTCGAAGCCGAGGGCTTTGAGCTTGGCGGCGGCTTCGTCGTAGCCGAAGGTCAGGGCCTTGGCCTCGTGCGCGTCGGCCGTGATGACGACCTCGCCGTCCATCGCGCGCCACTGGGCCAGCAGCGCGTCGCCGGGGAAGAAATCCTCCCGGTAGCCGCGGTAGATGCCGGAGGAGTTGACCTCCAGCACGCAGCCGTTTTCGGCGGCTGCCTCAAGCGCGCCGGCCGCCGCGGCCGCATACCGCGGGCTCGATTCATCAAAGAACTTGTTGCCGGCGTTGATCTTTTTAATCAGGTCAAGATGGCCAAGGATGGTCGGCTTTTTCGCGGCCACCTTCGCGACGTTTGCAAAGTACGCTTCGACCACGGCCAGGCCGTCGCCGTCAAAGTCGTACCGGATGCAGTTGGCCAGATCGCTCTCGCGGAAATCGATCTCATAGTAGGTGCCGGTTTTCGGGCCGACGACATAGTGCACGCTGCCGATGCAATAATCATAGGCGGCGGGGTCGTCGTCCGAGAAAAGATCCCATTCGAGCCCGCAGAGGATATCGAGCTTGCCGGCATACCGCTCCTTGAGCTTCGCGACCTGCGCTTTATAAAGCGCGGTGCGGCTCTTGGTCATGCAGTATTCAATGTCACAGGGGGTGTGGCTGTGGCCGGAAAAGCCCAGCGTGCGCAGACCGGCGCGCCAGGCCGTCACCGCCAGTTCGTCCAGGGTGTTTTTGCCGTCACAGAGTTTCGAGTGTACATGCACCGAACTCAGCTTGTATTCGCCCGCCATTTTACTGCATCCTCTCCTGTTTTACTTTGTGGTCCACCACATGGCGCTTTTCCAGCTCCTTCGTGATGTCGGTTACCGAGATCCCCAGCTCGATCATCAGCACCAGCACATGGTAGGCCAGGTCGCTGATCTCGAAGATGGTTTCCTCCTTGTCGCGCTTGGCGCCGGCGATGATGACCTCGGTGCTCTCCTCGCCGACTTTTTTGAGGATCTTTTCAAGCCCCTTGTCAAACAGGTAGCTTGTGTAGCTGCCCTCCTTGGGGTCCTGCTTGCGGCCTTCAATCAGGGCATAGAGCCCTTCCCAGGTGAACTGCTTGAGTTCGTCCGAGACATAGACCGGGTGGAAAAAGCAGCTCTCGGCCCCGGTGTGGCAGGCCGGGCCTTCCTTGATCACCTCGACGACAAGGGCGTCCTTGTCACAGTCGGCGGTGATCGAAACGACACGCTGCACATTGCCGGAAGTTTCGCCCTTGCGCCAGATCTCCTGCCGGCTGCGGCTCCAGAAAACCGTGCGGCCCTCGGCAATTGTCAGCGCGAGGGTTTCGGCGTTCATGTAGGCGAGGGTCAGCACTTCCTTGGTATAATGATCCTGCACAATGGCCGGGATCAGCCCGTGCGCATCAAAGCGAAGGGGCTTGGCGTTTTCGGCAAATTCCATACAAATAATCTCCTGACTGGCAGAAAAAATGAGATACTTTTAGTGTACCGCAGTTTGCGGGGAAATGCAAGGGGGGCAAAGGCAAAACAGCCCCGGTATGCGAAATTGGCGCAGGCGGCGCGGCTTACAGGCGCATTTCCACCCCGACGCCGCGCAGATAGGTCTTGAGGTCATGGATTTCAAGCTGCTTGGAATGGAAGATCGAAGCCGCAAGCCCCGCATCGACGCCGGGGTGGTGCAGAAACAGCTCGGCGAAATCTTCCTTTTTGCCGGCCCCGCCCGAAGCGATGATCGGCACCGGGCAGCGGGCTGCGACGGCGTCGAGCAGTTCGAGGTCGAACCCGTTTTTGACCCCGTCGGTATCGATCGAGTTGACGACGAGCTCGCCCGCGCCGCGGCGCACCCCGGCTTCGAGCCAGTCGAGCGCGTCGAGGCCGGTGTTCTCCCGCGCGCCCTTGGCAAACAGCATGAACTTGCCGTCCACCCGCTTGATATCGGCCGAGAGCACAACGCACTGGTTGCCGTAGCGCTGGGCGGCGGCTGAGATCAGGTCGGGGTTGCGGATGGCGCCCGAGTTGACGCTGACCTTGTCCGCCCCGCATTTGAGCACCCGGTCAAAATCTTCAAGGGTGTTGATGCCGCCGCCGACGGTCAGCGGGATGAAGATCTCGCTCGCGACGGCGCGCAGGATGTCGGTGAACAGCCCGCGCCCTTCGGCCGAAGCCGTGATGTCGTAAAACACAAGCTCGTCGGCGCCGGCCGTGTTGTAGTAGCGGGCCATCTCGACCGGGTCGGCCATGTCGCGCAGGCCTTCAAAGTTGACCCCCTTGACGACCCGGCCGTCTTTGACGTCGAGGCAGGGGATGATACGCTTGGTAATCATGGGGCATTCCTCCGTTTCGCAAAAGGGGTCACGGGTCGAACCGGCGCACGGCCTCGGCCAGATCGATCGCGCCGGTGTAGAGGCTCTTGCCGAGAATCGCGGCGTGGCAGCCCATGCCGGCCAGCGTTTCGAGCTCCTCAATTTTGGCAATCCCGCCCGAGGCCGTGATCTCGACGCCGGGAATTTTGAGCAGCGCGCGGTAGAGTTCAAGGTTGGTGCCGCCGAGCGTGCCGTCGCGGGAGATATCGGTCGCGATGATCGACTGCACGCCGGCCTCGGCGCAGCGGCGGCAGAAGGCGAGTCCGTCCTCGCCGGTATCCTCCAGCCAGCCGCTGACCGCGACCTTGCCGCCGCGCATATCCACCCCGACCGCGATTTTGTCACCGTAACGCTTGGCCATCCGGGCCGCAAACGGGAAATCCCGCACCGCCACGGTGCCAAGGATGCACCGCCGCACCCCGAGGGCAAGGTAGGCTTCGATCCGCGCTTCATCCCGGATGCCGCCGCCGACCTCGACGTAAAGGTCGGACGCCGCCGTGATGGCCTGGATCGAGGAAAAGTTCGCGGTGCTGCCGTCCTTCGCGCCGTCCAGATCGACGGCATGCAGGTAATGTGCGCCGGCCGCCGCAAAGGCGCGGGCCTGGTCGGCCGGATCGGGGTTATAGACGGTCATGCGGTCATAATCGCCCTGGGTCAGCCGCACGGCCTGGCCGCCGCGCAGATCAATGGCAGGGAAAAGTTTCATCGCTTTCCCTCCTTTACAATTCGCAGAAGGCCCGCAGCAGCCGCAGGCCGGTATCGCCGGATTTTTCGGGGTGGAACTGGGTGCCGTACACAAGGCCCCGCCGCACCGCGCCGGTCACCGGGATGCTGTAGTCGCTGGTCGCCAGCGTCGAAGCATCGCAGTGTTTGGCGTAGTAGCTGTGGACGTAGTAGACGTATTCGCCGTCGCGGATGTAGCGGAACAGCGGGTCGTCGGCCCGGCCGGGGGTAAGGTGCAGCGCGTTCCAGCCGATGTGCGGCACTTTCAGGGCCGGGTCTTGCAGGTCGTCGGCCAGCGGGCAGACCTCGCCGGGGATCAGGCCGAGGCCGTCGTGCGTGCCGTATTCGTGGCTGTGGTCAAACAGCAGCTGCATCCCCAGGCAGATGCCCAGCAGCGGGGTGTGGGCGGTTTCTTCGCGCAGCACCGGCACCAGGCCGGTGGCGGTGAGCTTGTCCATCGCATCGGCAAATGCGCCGACGCCGGGCAGCAGAATGTGGCTCGCCGCGCGCAGGTCGTCCGCCCGGCGGGTCACGCAGACCTCGGCCCCCAGCGCCCGCACGCTCGAAGCCAGGCTGAACAGGTTGCCCACCCCATAATCCACAATCGCAATCATTGCAAGACCTCCTTTGTGTGTGAACCCATCACCGCATCCATCTCGTCAAACAACCGCTGCATCTGGGCGGGGGTGCCGATCGAGATGCGCACCCAATCGGCGATGCGGGGGGCGTCGAAATGGCGGATCAGGACGCCGCGGTCGCGCAGGGCGGCGCAGAGCGCCCCGCCCGGGCGGCGCGGCGTGCGGGCAAAGAGGAAATTCGTCGCCGAATCGAGCACCGTGAACCCGCGGCGGCGCAGTTCGGCCGCCGTTTCGGCCCGGGTTTCGCAGATGGCCGCGACGGTCTTTTCAAAATACGCCTCGTCGGCCATCGCGGCGGCGCCGGCGGCCTCGCTCATCGCATTGATGTTGTAGGGGCTGTAGCTGAACTTGACCCGGTTCATATCGGCGATCAGCCCCGGCTGCCCGATGCAAAACCCGAGCCGCGCCCCGGCCAGGCTGCGCGATTTGGAAAAGGTGCGCACAACGAGCAGGTTGTCGTATTTTTGCACAAGCGGCAGGCAGGATGCCCCCGGCCCGGCAAAATCGACATACGCCTCGTCCACAATCACAATGTGGTCGGGGTTTGTGCGCACAACGTCCTCAATCTCCGCAACCGGGGCCAGCAGGCTCGTCGGCGCGTTGGGGTTCGCGATTACGATCGTGCAGCCAAGGCGATGGTAGGCGGAAAGGTCGATTGTGAAATCCTCCCGCAGCGGCAGCACCCGGGCCGGCACGCCGAGCAGGTTGCACAAAACGGGGTAGAAGCTGTAGGTAATATCGGCGAAAGCGAGCGGGGTGCTCTCATCGCAGAACGCCCGGATCGCGAGCAGCAGGTTTTCGTCGCTGCCGTTGCCGCAGAGCACCCAATCTTCGGGCACGCCGCAGCGCGCGGCGATGGCCGAGACGAGCTTTGTCTGCCGCAGGTCGGAGTACAGCCGCAGCCCGGCCACGGTATCCGCCACCGCGGCGGCGACGCCGGGGGCCGGGGGATAGGGGTTCTCGTTCGCGTTGAGCTTGACAAGGTCAGGCCGCGCAAGCTGCTCGCCGGGGGTATACGGCTCCAGCGCCGCCAGCGCCGGGGTAAAAAATCGGCTCATGGTTGCCTCCCAATTTGGTTTGTAACGTCGGCAATATACAGGCAATCCTCCTGCCAGCGCGCCGGGTTGCCCTCTATATAGCGCCAGATTCGTTGATAGTCCGCCTCGTTGCGGATGATGTGGTCATGATAACCGCGCTGCCACAAAGAGGCGTTCGCCTGCCGATTGGTCAGCCGCTTGAAGGTGGAAACGAAGGCCGGCACGATCTGGTTGGCCCGCGCGTTTCCCACAGAATTCGTAGGGGGCGTCGAGGACGCCGCCCCCTACGCAGGCATTGGGAAAGTGCCCAAACAAAGGTTGACGATCCTTCGCGCAGAGGGTCAGGAAATACCCGCCGTTCTGGCTGTAATCGAAACGAGACAGCCGGTTGGGATGTCGATCGGGTTTATTTTTCATCCTCAAACCGGATCGTCACGCTCTTCGCGTGGGCGTGCAGGCCTTCGCGTTCGGCAAAATCGGCGATGCGGCCCTGCACGGCGCCGAGGGCGTCTTTGGTATAATAGATAAAGCTCGATTTCTTGACAAAATCGTCAACCCCCAAGGGGCTTGAGAACCTTGCCGTGCCGGAGGTCGGCAGCGTGTGGTTCGGCCCGGCAAAGTAATCGCCGAGCGCTTCGGGCACGTTGCGGCCCAAAAAGATGCTGCCGGCGTTCTTGATCGAACCCAGCACCGCGAACGGGTCTTCGGTGCAGATTTCGAGGTGTTCCGGCGCGATGAGGTTCGCGGCCTCGATCGCCTTGGCGAGATCGTCGGTCACGACAATCTTGCCGTTGGTATCGACGCTCTCCCGCGCGATCGCGGCGCGGGGCAAAAGCGGAATCTGCCGCTCAAGCTCGGCCTGCACGGCCTCGGCCAAAGCTTCGCTGTCGGTCACAAGCACCGGCGTCGCGAGCTTGTCGTGCTCGGCCTGGCTCAAAAGGTCGGCCGCGACCCAGGCGGGGTTCGCGCCGCCGTCGGCCAGCACGAGAATCTCGGAAGGCCCGGCGATCATATCGATGCCGACTTTGCCAAAGACCTTGCGCTTGGCCGTCGCGACATAGATGTTGCCGGGGCCGACGATTTTATCGACGGCCGGCACGCTTTCGGTGCCGTAGGCCAGCGCGGCGACAGCCTGTGCGCCGCCGGTTTTGACGATGCGGTCGATGCCTGCCACCGCCGCCGCGGCGAGGATGTTCGGGTTTACCTTGCCGTCGGGGCCGGCGGGGGTGGTCATCACAATCTCCTTGACGCCGGCGACCTTCGCGGGGATCACGTCCATCAGCACCGTTGAAGGGTAGGCCGCCGTGCCGCCCGGCACATAGACGCCGGCCCGTTCGATCGGGGTGTACTTCTGGCCCAGCAGCACGCCGGGGGTGTCGGTGACGACGAAGTCCTTGTGGACCTGGTGCTCGTGGAAATGCCGGATGTTGGCGGCTGCCATCCGCAGCGTTTGGATGAAATCCTCCCCGACGGCGGCGAAGGCTTCCTCGATCTCGGCCTGGGAGACAAGCAGGTCGCCGAGCTCGGCGCGGTCAAACTTCTTGGCGTAGTCGCGCAGTGCTTCGTCGCCCCGTGCGCGCACGTCGGCGATGATGGCATCGACGACCGATTCAACATCGGCCTCGGCCCGGATATCTCGGTTGAGGATTTCCTCCGGCGCGACCGAATCAAAGTTGAGAATGCGGATCATGCTTGCAGCGCCTCCTTCATCTTATCGACCAGGGTCAAAATCTGGCTGTGTTTGAACTTGTAGCTCGCCCGGTTGGCGATGAGCCGGGCCGAGATCGGCATGAATTCTTCGAGCACGGCGAGGTCGTTCTCCCGCAATGTCGTGCCGGTCTCAACAATATCGACAATCACGTCGGAAAGGCCGAGGATCGGGGCCAGCTCGATCGAGCCGTTGAGCTGGATGATGTCGATCTCCCGCCCGCGCGCTTCAAAGTGGCGGCGGGCAATGCGGGTGAACTTGGTGGCCACCCGCAGCGCGCGGCTCTCATCGTCGATGAAAGCCTTCGGGCCGGCCACGCACATCCGGCAGCGGCCAAGGCCGGTGTCGAGCAGCTCGTAGACATCGGCCCCCGATTCGACCAGGATATCCTTGCCGACAAGCCCGATATCGGCCGCGCCGTGCTCGACATAAATCGCGACGTCACTCGGTTTGACAAGAAAGTACCGCACCCGGGCGGCCGGGTTTTCCACAACCAGCTTGCGGGTGGCGTTGTAATCTTCTTCGGCGCCGTAGCCGGCGCCGGCCAGCAGGCCGTAGGCTTTATCGCCCAGCCGGCCTTTGGGCAGCGCGATGTTCAGCCAGGTATCGGCCGGGGCGGCGGGGGCGGTATCCAGCCGTTCCAGTTCGTTTAAGTACAGCGCAAACCCCAGCGCGCAGGCCCCCGGGGTGAACCGGCGGGCCAGCAGGTCGTACCGGCCGCCTTTAAGCACCGCCCGCGGCGCGCCGGCCAGGTACCCGCTGAACACAAGGCCGTTGTAATAGTCCATATCGCCGGCCAGGCTCAAATCCAGCTGCGCGCCGCGGCCGGCTTCGCCAAGTTCGTTCTGCAGCGCCTGCAGTTCGTCAAGCGCCTGCCGCATCGCTTCGTTGCCGGGGCGGGTGCGGGCGGCGGCCAGCACCATGCCGAACGGCCCGTGCAGGCTGAGCAGGTCAGCCAGGGCGTCGGCGCCGGCTTTCTCAAGGCCGGCTGCGGCTGCCGCGGCGCGCAGCTCATGGGCGTTTTTGTCCCGCAGGAGCGAAAGGATGCGCGGGCGCGCCCCGGCCGGCACGCCGAGCAAATCAAGCAGGCCGGTCAGATAGCCCATGTGGCCAAGCTCCAGCACCGCGCGCGGGCCAAGCTCATCGAGGCTCTCGGCGGCCAGCCGCAGCACTTCGGCCTGTTCGGCCGGCGTCACGGCGCCGATGCACTCAAGCCCCATCTGGCTGATCTCGGCAAAAGTATGGCTTTCGCGGCTGGGGCGGCAGACCTGCTCATTGTAATAATATTTCTGGCAGGCGCCGGGCGCGGGCTGGGCGTTTTTCGCAATTGAAAGGGTCACATCGGGGCGGATGGCCCGCAGCTTGCCGTCAAGGTCGGTGAAGGTGATGACCTGCGAATCCGGCAGAAAATTCTGGTTCTGCTGGTATAGGGCGTATTCCTCAAACCGGGCGCAGCGGAACTTGCGGTAGCCCGCGGATTCATACAGTGCGCGCAGCCGCAGCGTGCAGCGCTCCACCGGCCCGCAAACCGCGAGCAGCGAAGAAAGATCATTCTGCATACGAAACCTCACAATCCAAAACTCACAGCCGGGCAGGGCCCGGCAAATCGGTCAAGCCCTGCGCAAACCCTGCGGCGCGCAGAACCGAAAAAGACGACAGACGCACGCCGCCGCAGCACTGCGGGGCAAACGCCTGTCGTCGTCCAAAAAACTTTCCTTTTGGGGCGTACCCGAAAAACCAGCGCCTGGAATTTTGGGAAATACGCCTTACCCCTGGCAGCCGAGATCGTCCCAGTTGGCAAAATCCTCCGGCCGGGCAATGCCGGCGGGGTCAAACTTGCCGTCCACCGTGGGGGCGGGGGCGGTGTGATCGCGCACCGGGTTGGGGTTGGGGGCGGCGTCATCAACCGGGGGAATCTGCACTTCGGTGGATACGGGGGCCTGTGCGGGCGCAGGGGCGGCCGGGGCCTGTTCGGCTTCGGCCGGGGCGGCAGGCATGTCGGAGGCGGGCTCGGCTGCGTCGTCAAACGCCTCCGGGCCCACAATATGTTCGTGCTCCACCAAATTGGAATACCGCTGGGCCAGCAAGGTGGCCGCGCAGCCAAGCGCCGCGCCGGCCAGCACCGGCAGCATGCGACGGAACAAAGCCATAGATATCCCTCTCTTCTTGTGGTAAGATTCAGGTTGCAATGGTGTTAGTATACCACCGTTGCGCCGAAAATACAAGCCGCAAACTGTGCATCTGCACAAAAATTCACCTGGCAGGGCCGTGCGGTGACAAACCGGGCCGCCGCCGCGTTTTATGGGTGAAGGATGACAAAACGAAAGGAGGAGCGCTATGCAGGACGAAGCCTGGCGCGAAGCGGCGGCGCGCTACCGGGATATGGTCTGGCGGGTGGCCTGCAACGCCTGCAGCCACCGCCAGGACGCCGAGGACATCACCCAGGATGTTTTCCTCAAACTGTATGCCACCCGCCGTACATTCGCCGATGACGACCACCTCAAGCGCTGGCTGCTGCGCGTGACCTTAAACGCCTGCAAAAGCCGCTGGCGCAGCCCCTGGCACGCCCGCCGCGCCGACCCCGAAACCCTGCCTGACGCCGTGCGGCAGGACGCGGCGCTGATGCAGCCGTTTGATTTTGAAAACAAAGAGGATCAGCGACGGCTTATCCTGAATGATAGTATCAATTTGGGTTTTTCCGTCCCTGGTGCTTCGGTGCATTACAGCACCGGCAGCAATACCGGCGAACTGCGGGAATACGGCGAGGCGCTGCTGCCGTTTGACAGCTGGGAGGACGCGGGTGACTATCTCGGCGTCATGCTGCCGACCCCCGGTATTGTCGCCGATATGCACCCGTTGACCAGCGCGATCGACCCGAACGACCTGGACAGCTACTATACCGCCCGCGTCCGGTTGGCCGGGGACGCCGCGAGCGACACGGTCGAGGCAACGGAAGTTGCGATCGAATGGCTTAACGCAGAGGGAATGCTGACCATGAAAGCCTACCAGCTCTACGGCGAAGGGGAGAACGGCCAGCTGAGCGTCCAGAACCTGTTCAAAGACAGTGAAATCGACGCGCAGACCGCCGCCTGGCACGCCGAGGAATACACGATGGCCAACGGCAACACCGCGACGATCGCGGTCTCCGAGGTCGATGCCGGCGACGACCTCGCCTGGGCCTTCTTTGCCGATGGAGACTGCGCCTGCACCCTCGAATGGAACGCCAACGACTTCGCCGCCACCCAATCCCCGCGCGCCATGCTGGAAGCGGCGCTGGACAGCTTCCCCTGAAAGATGGTGAGACGGTAGGGGCGGATTCCATATCCGCCCGGTTTGCGGTACAATGTGCGTTTTTGGGCCGGCGACACGGTTGCCAACGCTGCAAAATGGCAACGGGGTAAAATATCATGCGTAGGGGCGGGATTCTTCCCGCCCGTGGAACCCCGCGCCGCCGCAAACAACCCGGGCCGGATGAATCCGGCCCCTACGCATGGGGGCAAACGCTGTGGTCAACCCGCAACCGCAACAATTTTTGAGACGGCCCATAGCCGCCGATCCACCACAATTCCTAATTTTTCAAGGCTCGCTTTGCCTGCGGGCGGATGCGAGCATCCGCCCCTATAATCTCAACCTCTTTTACTGCCCCGCCACCGTGATCGTGGCGCTGGCCCCTTGCGGGGTGTTGGCGAGGGTCAGGGCGCCGCCGTGGGCGGCGGCGACGGCGCGGGCCAGCGTGAGGCCAAGGCCCTGGTGCCCGCCGCGGGCCGCGTCGCTCGTGAACAGCAGCGTGCCGGCCTTGCGCAGCGCCTCGGGGGAAAAGCCGGGCCCGGTATCCCGCACCGTGAAGGCGATTGCCCCGCCCGGTTCGGTTTGGGCGGCGGTCAGGGTGATTTGCCCGCCGGCCGGGGTGAAGCGGGCGGCATTGTCAAGCATATTGTCCAGCGCCCGGCCGAGCCGCTCAGCCTGCGCGGGGAAGGCGCAGTCGGCCGGCAGCCGGTTTTCAAGCGTAAAGGCGACTTTTCGCGGGGCGGCCAGCGCCCGGCCTACGGCGGCGCGCTCGGCCAAAAACGCGGCGGCATCGACCGGGGCGAAGGCTTCCGCATTCGGGTTGGGCGCGGCAGCCGCGGCGCGCAGTGCGGCAAGGTAATCCCCGGCGCGGTCGGCCGCCCGCAGGATGGCCGCGGCGTTCCCGGCGGCTTCGGCGGGCAGCTCGCTCTCGGCCACCAGCTCGGCGTTGCCGGCAATCACGGTCAGCGGGGTTTTCAGGTCGTGGGTCAGCGCGGCGATCTGCTCGGCGCGGGCCGCTTCGGCCGTCCACTGGGCTTCCAGGCTTGCGGCCAGCTGTTCGCGCAGCGTCTGCATCGCCTGCAAAGCGGCGTCCAGCTCCCGGATCTGCCCGCGCGGGAAGGGCGGGCCGGCCAGCGCGCCGGCGCGGATCTGGTCGGCCGCGGCCTGCAGCCGCTCGCTCTCCCGCCGCAGCCGGCGGGCCGTGCGGCGGGTGGTCAGCACCACAAGCCCCAGTTCGGCCGCGGCCAGCACCAGCAGCCCCAGCAGCTGGAAATCGGGCAGCCAGCGCAGCCCGGGCAGGGCATAGGGCATCGAGAAATCGTAGGTCAGCAGGCAGACGCTGCCATCCGCCAGCGTGACCCGGCGCGAAAAGGTCTGGGCGAACGGATTGGCCGAGCCCTCGCCATGCCAGCAGCGCAGCGCGGCTTGCAGCGCCCGCCCGCTTACATTGGTGGCAATGATCTCGTCCGAATCTGCCGCGGCAAACAGCACATAGCGGCACAGCGGGTCAAGCGGGGCTTCGGCAAAGGTCTTTGCCGTGTAGGGCGGCAGCGTTTCTGTGGCCGCCAGCGCCGCGCGTTCGCCGCTGTAGGCCGGCAGCACCAGCCCGCTGTTGATGAAGATCGAAACCCCCAGCCACCACAAAACGGCGGCCAGGATGCCAAGCGCCGCCGTCAGCAGCAGATACCGCGCCAGCAGCCCCGGCAGCGAGGCCGGGCGGTGAAACGGCCTTGTCATGGGCGGTCCTCCTTCCATTTGTAGCCGATGCCCCATACCGTGGCAAGCGGGCTTTCGGCCAGGCCGGCCGCGCGCAGCTTGGCGCGGATGTTCTTGACATGCTCGGTGATCGCGCTCTCGTCGGCGTCGCCGTCGTAGCCGAAAACGGCCTCATAGATCTGCTCTTTGCCGAACACCTGCCCGGGGTGCAGGGCCAGCAGCTCACAGATCGCATATTCGCTCTTGGTGAGCGGCAGCGGAACTTCGCCGACCGCGGCGCTGCGGGCCGAAAGGTCAAACGTGACCCCGCCGCGGGAAAGCCGGGTGTGGGCCGGCCCGCGGGCCTGGCGGCGCAGATGCGCCCCAACCCGGGCGCGCAGCTCGGCCAGGCGGAAAGGCTTGGAAAGGTAATCATCCCCGCCGGCGGCCAGGCCGGCCAGGACATCGGCTTCCTCGCCCTTGGCGGTCAAAAACAGGATCGGCGCGCCGGTCAGCGCGCGGATGCGCCGGCACAGCGCGACGCCGTCCTCGCCCGGAATCATGACGTCGAGCAGGATGCAGTCGGCCCAGCGGCAGAGCGGTTCGGTCACCTCGGCAGCCGAAGCGCAGACGCGCACCTCGTGCCCGTCCCGCCCGAGCGCCTGCCGCAGCAGGGCCAGCACATCGCGGTCATCGTCAACGGCAAGGATGTGGGGCATAACAAAACACCTTCTTTACCGGTTCAGGATCAGGTATACCCCCCACGACGCCGCATACAGCAGGTAGACATGGGCGGGGTAGAAGAGATAGAAGAGCTTCTTGTGGCCGGAACCGCGCCGGCCGTTGTACAGCGCCATCGGGATGACGGCAAACACGCCGAGCCACTCGTAGGCCGTCGTAAAGAGCATCGAAATCTCGAAGCCTTCGCCCCAGAGCATCGAGAGCGGGATGGCCAGGAAGAACAGCAGCTCAAGCGCCGCGAACACCGCGAGCTGCACGGCGCGGCGCCGGCGGAACAGATACATCGCGATGCCCTGCAAAATGTAGAACAGCCCGCCGTCGATGATGAAGCCCCAGGAAGGCAGCAGCGAGTAGCACAAAAGCCCGATCGGGTTCATCAGGGCCGGGAACTGCAGGCTCAAAACACTTGCCAGGAAGGGCCAGGCCAGCGGCAGAAAGACAGCCAGCGCCCCGCGCACAAACCGCCGCGCCCGCAGCCAGTCCATGCCCTGCCAGATGATGCAGAGCAGGATGAAGTTCAGGAAAACGCCGTTCTGCGGGTAAAAGCCGTCCGGCCGGCGCAGCACCCCGGCATAGGCCATGAAGAACTGCAAAGCCCCCATCGGCGCGCCGATCGCGACCATGCGCAAAAAGTAGGCGCGGCGGTTGCGGGTGTGGGCGAAGCCTTCAACCGTGCAGAACAAAAACAGCGGCGCGGCCAGCCGGCCCAGCTGGGTGAAAAGCAGCGGCACCGCGCCGGTGAAGCCGAAGAAATAATGGATGTGGTCAAGCACCATCAGCCCGAGCGCCAGAAACTTGAGCGCCGTGCCCGAAAGCCCGCGCGGCGCGGCAAGCGTCCCCGAAGATGCCTGTGCGATGTTTGTCGTTTGCATACATACAACCTCTCTTTTGTTTGGGATGGCTGTATGATAGGGGACGTTTATAAGGAAATTCTAAGGGGGCGGGAAAAGAAGCAGGGGGCGGGCGCTGCGGCAAATCGCGCGCCGGCACGCTCGGAAACAGGAGGAAAGAGGGGTATAAGGGGTCTCTTTTTCCACCAACACGCAAACAAAACCGCCGCCCTCCTGCGCGGGGGACGGCGGTGCGGCGGGGGCTTGCCCCGGCTTACTTCACTTCCTCAATCGTGTAGGTGAAGCCATACTCTTCCTGCAGCGCCTTGACAGCCGGCTCGCAGTCTTCAATGAAGGTCGGGGCGTAGACGCTCTGGCCGTTGTGGGCTTTCTTGTAATCCTCCACAATCTGGGTCAGCTTGGCCCAGCCCTCGTCGGCCTTGGCCTGGTCCATATCTTTGGGGAAGTCAATGATAAATTCGCGGTGTTTGGGGATGCGTGCTTTCATAGCGCAAAACTCCTACTCTGTATAATTTGTATGAATAATATACATACTGTATATTATGACGTGGATATTACGGTTCTGGGAAGCCGAACACCCGCCGCGCGTTGGCGGCGCAGGTGTCCAGCACGGCTTGCGGCTCTATCTGCCAGATTTCGGCGATGTGGGCGGCAACATGGGCGATGTTGCGGCTGTCGTTGCGTGTGCCGCGCACCGGTTCGGGCGACATATAGGGGCAGTCGGTCTCAAGCAGGGCGGCCTCGTGCGGGATGGCGGCCAGCACCCTGTTCACCCGCTTGGCGTTTTTATAGGTCGTTGACCCGCCGAAGCCAAGGCAGAGCCCCTGGTCAACGAGCCAGGCCGCGTCCTCGGCGCTGCCGCTGTAGCAGTGCAGCACGCCGCGCGGTTTGTAGCGGCGCAGCAGCGCGTACATCTCGGCGTGGGCCTCGCGGTCATGGATCGAAACCGGCAGATTGAGCTCGGCCGCGAGCTGCAGCTGGGCTTCAAACAGGTCAAGCTGTTCCTGCGCCGGCAGCGGCCAGTGGTGGTCAAGGCCGATCTCGCCGACCGCCGCGACGGCCGGGTCGTCAAACAGCGGGCGCATCGCGGCGAGCTCGGCCCGCCAGTCCCCGCCATAGACCGCGACGGTCGGGGCGTCCTCCTCGCCAAGGCTTTCGGGGTGGATGCCAAGCGCGGCCCGGATGTACGGGTACTGGTGGGCCAGCGCAAGCACGGCCGGCGCGTCGCCCGAATGGGTCGCGCACTCAAGCACCCCGGCCACGCCGCCTTCGGGCAGCGCCTTACCGAGCAGCGTTTCGCGGTCGGCGTTAAACTGGCGCGAACAGTAGTGGGCGTGGGTGTCGATGATGTTGTGCAGCATGGCGGCCCGCCTTAATGGATGCGGGTGCCGACCGGCACGTCGTCGCCATAGAAGGCGATCGCGCAGCCGCCGTCGGCGGTGTCGGCCGCAAGGATCATGCCCTCGCTCGTGTACTTGCCCTTCATCATCGGGCGCGGGGCCAGGTTTGCGACGATCGGCACCTTTTTGCCGACGAGATCTTCGGGCGCGTACCACTTTGCAATGCCGGAAAGGATGCAGCGCTCCCGCTCGCCGTCAAACACGGTCAGGTGCAGCAGCTTTTTGCTCTCTTTCAGCCGCTCGCAGGCTTTGATGAGCGCGACCCGCATCTCGACCTTTGTGAAGGTGTCGTAGTCGATCTCGGGCTCATGGTCGGTGATCCCGGCGGCTTCGTCCGGGGCGTTTTTGGCTTCCTCGGCGGCCTTGGCGGCTTCGGCCGCGGCCTTCTTCTCGGCGTCGAGCGCTTCGAGGTAGGCGATCTCCTTCGCGACGTCGATGCGCGGGAAGAGCGCTTCGCCCTTGTGGACGGTGTAGCCTTCGCGGCTGCCGGCGGCTTCGCCGTGCAGCGGGGCGTTGAGCTCTTCGGCGGTAAGGCCGAGCTGGTCGGCCATCTTGGGCGCGGTGTTCGGCAGCGCAAACTGCAGCAGCGCGGCGATCAGGTGCAGCGCGCTGCACAGGTTGTACAGCACCTGGTTCAGCCGCGGTTTGTCGGCCTCATTCTTGGCCAGCACCCAGGGCGCGGTCTCGTCAATGTATTTGTTCGCGCGCTGCACCAGGGTGAAGATGTGGGTCAGCGCGCAGGGCACGTCGAGCGCGTCCATCGCGGCGTCCACCTGGCCGGGCAGCGCCGCAAACAGCGGGGCGAGCGCTTCGTCCACCGGGGCTTTGGCCACCGCGCCGCCGAAGTATTTTTCACACATCGCGACGGTGCGGGACAAAAGATTGCCCAGGTCGTTCGCAAGGTCGGTGTTGATGCGGTTGATCAGCGCTTCGTTGGTAAACGAGCCGTCGTTGCCGAACGGCACTTCGCGCAGCAGGAAGTAGCGCACCGCGTCAACGCCGTACCGGTCGCAGAGCTGCACCGGGTCCACAACGTTGCCCTTTGATTTGCTCATCTTGCCGCCGCCGAGCAGCAGCCAGCCGTGGCCGAAGACCTTCTTCGGCAGCGGCAGGTCAAGCGCCATCAGCATCGCAGGCCAGATGATCGTGTGGAAGCGCAGGATTTCCTTGCCGACCATGTGGACGTCGGCCGGCCAGAACTTGTCAAAATCGTGGTAGGTATCGTTGTCATACCCCAGCGCCGTGATATAGTTCGAAAGCGCGTCGATCCAGACATAGATCGTGTGCTTGGGGTCAAACGGCACCGGGATGCCCCAGGATACGCTTGTGCGGGAGACGCAGGTGTCCTGCAGGCCCTGCTTGATGAAGGCGATCATCTCGTTGCGGCGGGAGGCCGGCTGGATGAAATCGGGGTGATCTTCATAGTATTGCAGCAGCCGGTCGGCGTATTTGCCGGTCTTGAAGAAGTAGGCTTCCTCCTCGGCTTCATAGACAGGGCCGCCGCAGTCGGGGCAGCAGCCGTCCTTGAGCTGGGCCTCGGTCCAGAAGCTCTCGCACGGCTTGCAGTACATGCCTTTGTAGACGCTCTTGTAAATATCGCCCTGGTCGTGCAGTTTGGTGAAGATCTTCTGCACGCTCTTGACGTGGTAATCGTCGGTCGTGCGGATGAACCGGTCGTAGCTGACGTCCATCGTCTTCCACAGGTCCTTGACCGTCGCGACAATCGCATCGACATATTCCTTCGGGGTCACGCCCTTGGCGGCGGCCTTGTCCTGAATTTTCTGGCCGTGCTCGTCGGTGCCGGTCAGGAACATGACTTCTTCGCCCTTGGCGCGGTGGTAGCGGGCCAGCGCGTCGCAGGCGACGGTTGTGTAGCTGTGGCCGATGTGGAGCTTATCGCTCGGGTAATAGATCGGGGTGGTGATGTAAAACTTTTTGGCTTCCATAAAGCGCATCCCTCTTTCAGATGAAAATCCGGTGGCCGGCGCGGCGGCCGGGCGCTGGGCCCTGCGCCAAACAAAAAGCGGCAGGGCGCTTTCTTGCGCTCTGCCGCGGTTGCTTGGCTTTCAGGCGGTGATTCCGTGCGGGAAAGCGGGCAGCCCCGGGGCGCAGTCCTGTCCCATGCACATGGCATCACGGCGTTCAAAGCGGGTCATGACAGCACCTTCTTTCCAGGAAATCACAGTACAATGTTAGTATAGCGGGCGGGCGAGGGGATGTCAAGGGGGGAATGCGGCGTTGCGGCGCTCCCTTTGTCGGCGGTGCACTAAAACCCCACGGGTTCCACGCCGCAGGCGCGCAGCGCGGCTTCGCACAGAACCTCGGTGCTGTCGATGTAAAAATCGCCGAGACCCTCATCCCGCTTGACAAGGCTCAGCTCGGTACAGCCGAGCACCGCGTAATCGCAGCCCCGGGCGCGCAGGTCCGCAACCGCTTTGGCCCACAGCGCCATGTCGGCCCGGCGGCCCTGCTTGACCCCTTCATAGATCACCGCCATCACGGCGCGCTGGCCTTCGGGGCCGGGGGCGGCGCAGGGCAGGCCGGCTTCCTCACACACGCGCTGGTACACCCCGGCCTGCACCGTGCCGTCGGTCGCCAGAATCCCGAGCCTGCGGCAGCCCAGCGCCTTGGCCCGGGCCACAACCAGCCGCGGCATATGCAGGATCGGCGCCGGCACATCGGCCGCAAGGCGGTCATAGAAATAGTGGGCCGTGTTGCAGGCGATGCACAGCAGGTTCGCCCCGGCGCCGACAAGCCCTTCGGCGGCGGCCAGCATCGCGGGGTAGGGGTCGGCCGCGCCGCGCCCGAGGATGAAGCCGGTGCGGTCGGGCGTGGAAGCGCGGGAGGACACAAGAAGGTCAATGTGGTCCTGGTCACAGCCGGCAGGGGTGTGAAGGGTGAGCATCTGGTACAGGTAGCAGCTTGCGGCCGGGCCCATACCGCCCAGGATGCCCAGCACCGTTTTTTCAGGTACAGACATGGCAATGCTCCTTTCGGGCGTTTGTATCCACGGGCCCCTTTGCGCGGCGCGCAGGGGGGCAAAACAAAACCCGTGCGCCGCAAAGGCCCACGGGGGAAAGTCGAGGTGACAGGACTCGAACCTGCGGCCTCCTGGTCCCAAACCAGGCGCGCTACCAGCTGCGCAACACCTCGGCGCGGATACCATTATACCCGCTGCGGCCGCAAACGTCAAGATTATGTTCTGTTCCGCTGCACATTTTGGGCGTATTGGGGTGTGAAACCGGCTTGCGGAGGCGGCTGAATCCGGCTATAATGAAGAGTATTCACCGCGCCGGAAAAACCGGCGCAGCAAACGGGGCGGCGCCTTTGCGCAAAGCGGGGCGGCACGCAGGCCCCGGGCCGGAAACGCCAAAAAAAACGGCGTGCCGGTCCCTGTTCCGGCACGCCGTTCCCGAAAAGAAGAAAAGAGAAAGAGGAGTGGATGAAAAAGTTTGTCTGCTTCCCAGCGGACGAAGAACCCGGGTCCCTGTTCCCGGGGCGTTCCTTTTGGGAACATCTATACAATACAGGAAAGATGTGACAAAATCGTGACAAAACCTTCAACAAATTACGAAATCTTTTGCGGAATTTTTTTCCGCCCCGCTGTGTCTGTTTTTTTGCATACGGAAGGAGCGCTCTTTGGCTAACCGCATCAATTATGAACTGGAAATGCAGCGCACAATTGCCCGGCTGCAGGCCGCGGGGCAGCGCCCGGCCCTGCTGCTGCACGCCTGCTGCGCGCCCTGCTCCAGCGCAACGCTGGAACGCCTGGCCGATGCGTTCCGGGTGACGATCCTGTACTACAACCCCAACATCGCCCCGCCGGCCGAATACCGCCGCCGGGAAGCCGAGCTTGAGCGCTTTGTGCGCGACGCCGGCCATGCGGCGCGCGGCGTGCAGGTGGTGGAGCTGCCGTATGACCCGCAGCAGTTTTATGAGGCCGTCAAAGGCCTGGAAGCCGAGCCGGAACGCGGCGCGCGCTGTACCGTCTGCTACCGCCTGCGGCTGGAACAGACCGCCCGGTACGCGGCGCAGCACGGCTTCGGCTGGTTCACCACCACCCTTTCCATCTCCCCGATGAAGGACCCCGTGCGGCTCAACGCAATCGGCTGCGCGCTGGGGGCGCAATACGGGGTGCAGTACCTGCAAAGCGAGTTCCGCAAAAAGGACGGCTACAAGCGCAGCCTGGCGCTTTCGGCCGAATACGGGCTGTATCGGCAGGAATACTGCGGCTGCATCTTCAGTAAACTGGAGCGGGAAGCCCGCGCCCGCCCCGAAGGAGGTTCCCATGAAAGCTGACAGGATCCTGGCGGCGCTGCCGCTGACCGAAGCCCACCGCGCCCGGCTGCGCGCGGCGGCGCCCTGGGCGCAGTTCCGCTTTGCCGAAACCCCGGCGCCGGACGATGTGCGCTGGGCCGACATCATCTTCGGCAACGTACCGGTTGAGATGATCCGCCAAAACGACCACCTTGCCTGGTTTCAGAGCAACTTCGCCGGGCCGGACGCCTACCTTGCCCCGGGCGTGCTGCCCGAAAACTGCCTTGTCACCAACGCGACCGGGGCCTACGGCCTGGCCATCAGCGAGTGGATGCTCGGGATGTGGCTGGGGCTGTGCAAGGATTTGTTCCTCTACCGTGACAGGCAGAACGCCGCGCACTGGCAGGCCATTGAGCGGCCGGTGCGCAGCGTGGCCGGGGCGCGGCTGCTCTGCGTGGGGCTTGGGGATATCGGGTCGTCGCTGGCCAGGCGGGCCCACGCGCTCGGGGCCGAGGTGGTCGGGGTGCGGCGCACCGCCCACCCCGAAACCCCCTGCCCGCCCTGCTGCCTGCGGGTTGTGGGGCAGGATGCGCTGGACGCCGAGCTGCCCGCCGCCGACTGCGTGGCGCTGAGCCTGCCCGGCACCGACGAAACCGCGCACCTGTTTGACGCGGCCCGCATCGCCCGGATGAAGCCGGGCGCGATCCTGCTGAATGTGGGGCGGGGTTCGGCCGTGGATACCGACGCCCTGGCCGAGGCGCTGCGCAGCCGCCGGCTGTTTGCGGCAGGCCTGGATGTGACCGACCCCGAACCCCTGCCGCCCGACCACCCGCTCTGGCGCGAACCGCACGCGATCATCACGCCGCATATCTCGGGCCGGTTCAGCCTGCCGCGCACGCTCGACCAGATTGTCGAGATCTTTGCAATCAACCTGCGGCATTACGCGGCCGGCGAACCGCTGGACAACCAGGTTTCCCGCACGCGGAAGTATGTGCCGTGCGACGCCCCCGGCCGCCGGCTGTGCGGCGACGCCGACCTGAACCCTGCCGGGCGCTGAAACGCCCCGGCCGACAACACAATGAGGTTACACCATGACATTTTTCCAATTGGCCTGGCTGTTTTTTATCTATTCGTTCCTGGGCTGGCTCGGCGAAGTGCTGGCCACCGCGGTGCTGCAGCGCCGCTACCTGGACCGCGGCGTGCTGGGCGGGCCGTGGTGCCTGATCTACGGCATTTCCGGCGTGCTGATCACGGTCGGCTTCCACGAACTGGCCGTGGAGCGCCGGGTGTTCTTCCTGTTCCTGTTCAGCGCGGTGCTGGCCACCGCGGTTGAGTGGATCGGCGGCCATATCCTGGAGCGCACCACCCACGCGCGCTGGTGGGATTATTCCCACCGCAAATTCAACCTGGACGGCTATATCTGCCTGCAGGCTTCGATTCTGTGGGGCCTGCTGGGCGTGGCGGCGGCCATGTGGGTGGCGCCGCTGCTGCTCACGGCGTTCGGGCTGATGCCGGCGCTGCTGCGCCAGGTCATCATCTGGGTGCTGGTCGGCCTGCTTGCGCTGGACGGCATCGGCACGCTGCTCACGCTGGCGGGCGTGCGCCATGTGGCCCCCCAGGCCGAGGACGTGCACCACCGGCTGACCAACATCACGCTGCGGATGGGGCTGTGGATTCTGGCCCGCACCGAAAGCCGCATGATGCGCGCCTACCCCCAGGCCGACCTGACCCGCCGCAAAAAGGAAAAGTCCGCCACCTTTGCGCCTGGCGCGAGCTTTTACAAGCTCTTCCTGCTGTTTTTCATCGGCTCTTTCCTGGGCGATATTGTCGAAACGATCTTCTGCAAGCTGACAATGGGGGAGTGGATGAGCCGCTCCAGCCTGGTGTGGGGGCCGTTTTCGGTGGTGTGGGGCATGGCGCTGGCGCTGTGCACCCTGCTGATGTACCGCTATAAGGACAAGACGGCCGGCTGGCTGTTTGTGGCCGGCACCCTGCTGGGCGGCGCCTATGAATACCTGTGCAGCGTGCTCAGCGAGCTGGTGTTCGGCGCGGTCTTTTGGGATTACAGCCACATCCCGTTCAACCTGGGCGGCCGTGTCAACCTGCTGTACTGCTTCTTCTGGGGCTTTGCGGCGGTGGCGTGGTTCAAAATCTTCTTCCCGCCGCTTTCCGCCTGGATTGAAAAACTGCCCAAGCGCCCCGCCACCGCCGTGACCTGGGTGCTGATCGTCTTTATGGTGGTGGACTGCCTGGTCAGCGCCGCCGCGCTGGGCCGCTATACCGCCCGGATGGAGGGCACGCCGCCGGCCAACGCGATCGAACAGACGATTGACGAAGCCTTCCCCGACAGCTATATGCAGCGCGTCTACCCGAAGTACAAATACCGCGGCTGAGGCGGTGATTCCCAAAAAGTCAATTCCCAAAAATCCCCGGTACCCCCTCGATTTTTGGGAAATGACTCGATTTTGCG
>URKR01000025.1 GCA_900548355.1 uncultured Oscillospiraceae bacterium | reverse complement strand
TGATTGGGGCATAGACAAATACGTCGTCGTATCCGTGATCCTGTGTAATGGCCATCAGCTCCGCAATCGGATCCGCCATCCCGGCAGTATTTACATAGTGCAGCTCCACGCCCATTTCTTTGGCATGCTCCTCGGAAATCACTTCCCTTGCACGGTTAATTCTGTCTTCATTTACATCGGTCACTACAATTCGCTTCGGTTTATTTTCAAACTGGATACCGTAGCTTACGGCTCCTAATCCCATCGGGCCGCAGCCTCATAGGTGGCGGCGGGTTCGGCGGCGGGCAGCGGCAGTTCGATCCAATAAAACCGGCCGGGTTCAAGGCGCTGCATCCCTTGCCCCGGCGCAAGTTTTTGCACCGGCGCGCCGGGGGCCGCCGGCAACACCGCGCGAAGATGCAGGCTGCGGCAGAAATCCGCCAGCACCGCGCCGGGCAGCAGGCTGCGCAGCAGTTCCCCGATCGGATAGCCGCCCTCGGCCCGCAGCAGGTCACAGAGCCGCCGGGCCGCCAGGCCGTCGGTTCGGCGCAGTTCATCGCCATAGGGGGTGAAAAAGCTGCGGCGCTTGAAAAACGGGCAGTCCTCCTCAGCAATCAGCCGGGCAGGGCAGGCCATGATCGGGTTGAGGAACACGCCGCGCCAGCGCTCGCCGTCAAGGTAGGTATCCCACCGGTAGCCCAACGCCGCAAAATGGGCCGTGAACCGCGCCTCGTGGCAGGCAACCGATTCCTCATAGCTTTGCGGCAGCGGGATGTTCTGCCAATAGACCCAGAAATCCGCATACATCCGCCGGCGCACCGCAATCAGGTGGGATTGGATGTGCTCCGGCACCACGCCGTTTTTGCCGCCGAACCGCCGGCTGCGCATTGCGTAATGCCGGCTCAGCCCCCAGAAATCAAGTTCCTTGCCCTCCATCGCCGCAAAAAAGCCGGCCAGCGGGCGTACCGGCCCGGCCAGCGTATAATTCATGAGCACGATTTCGTCGTAAGCTTCAAGCCCTTCACGGCCGATTGCCTGCAGCGCAGCCTTGTACGCGCCGACGTCGAAGCCGGCGTTCTCCCGCTCGAGCAGGGTCAGGCCGGGCCGGGTTTCGGCCCAGGCACGGCTTTCGGGGTTGAGCTTGCCGTTTGTCACAAACAAAACGGCCTGTGCCGCCTCCTGCACGGCCTGCACGGCAAAACGGCAGGCCGTATCAGCCTGCCCGCGCGGGTCGTAATGGAAGTAGATCACAAGCCGGATTCGCATAATTGTTTGGTCTAAAGGCTTCGAAAAAAGCGTTCGTTCGAGAGTTTAGAGTTCGGATACACAAGCCGGCAAACTCAGTCCTCCAGCGGCGCGCCATGCGGGCCGAAGACAGCCCGCTTGAGGCGCATCATGCGGCGGAACGCCTTGTCCGACATCCGGTCCCGCAGCCAGTTGCGGGCGCGACGGCGCTTGGTGTTGGAATACGGCCCATACACCCGGAACAGCCCGAAATGCCGCTTGGATGCAAAATCGCTGGCCGACATGGCCGCTGCGCCGAAGGTTGTGCAGTCAAACACACGGGCCAGCGGCCGCACCAGGCCGGAGGCATAGGCCTGCATCGCGTCGCAGCGGGCGACGGCGAAATCGGCGCTCATGACCTCGGCCGGGTAGTAGCCGGCGCTCTGGGCGACAAACGGGTAAACCCGCTCGATCGCGTGGCTGATCGTGCCGTCCTGCGGCAGGGGTTCGGGCGGGAAATCGCCGTGGCGCCAGCCGCTGCCGCCCCTGCCTTTGCTGAACAGCGGTTCAAGCGCCCTGACACGGAACCAGAACACGCTGCCGAACGGCGCAAGCGGGGCCTTTTCGCCCGAGATCGGCACATCGATGCCAAGGTCTTTCAGCAGCGCCTTGGTGTTGTCAAAGTTCGGGCCCCAGCCGTTGGAGCACATATTCATAAAATAAAGCCCGTGGGTCGGGAAAGGCGGGCAGAGCAGCCCCAGCCGCTCGTCGCGCTCAAACTCACAGAGGATATTGAGGACATGGTCGGCGTTTTTGCAGATATTCTCGTTGCAGACATAGCCAAAGCTTGCCCCAACGCTGCCGGGTTTGGTCTGTACGGCCTTTTTGTCGTGCATGAAGCAGGCGTAGTCGTACCCTTTGAGCTGCGGAGCCAGGTCGCAGAGAAAGGCCGCGACGTCCCGCCCGCGGTTTTCCACCACCGTGACCCGCACGCTGTGCAGCGCCAGCGGGGCGAAGGCCGCCTCGATCGCCGCCTTCTTTTCCTCGGTATCGGTTGAGATGAAGACATCGGTTTCAGGCGGGAAGTTTTCGGCAAACGCCGTGCTGGATGCGAGCAGGTCCGGGAAATAGAGGTGCATGGCCAGCGCGATGCGCCGGTTCTGGCGGATCGTTTTGCACAGCGCCGGGTCCTGCACGGAAGGCTGGATCAGGCGGGTCAAGCCAAGGTTGCGGGTGAAATCAAACGGGTGCATTGTGCGGATCATATCCGACCAGATCAGCGCAAGCGGATAGTCGGTGTGGTCGCGCAGATACGCCCAGAGTTCCCGCACCGGTTCGCCGGCCGTGTCGTTCAGGTACGCCTCATAGTCATGCATGAAGCTGCGGCGCTTGAACAGCGGGCAGTTTTTCTCCCGCAGCAGCCGCACCGGGCAGACAAGCAGAGGGTAATCGGTAAAGTCTTTGAGGTCGTCTGTTTTGACATAGACATCCCACTTGTAGCCCTTATCGGCAAAGATCTTGGTAAAGACTGCCTCGTACCGCTGGACCGAATCGGTATAGCCTTCGATCATCGGCATCTCGTCCCAGTAACGCTGGAGGTCGGCGCTCTCCACAAACCGTTTGCGGTAGACAATGAAGTGGGATTGGATGTGCACGGGCAGGTAGCTGTACAGATGCTTGCCCTTGAAAGGGTTGCCCTCCGCCCCGTGGTGGACGGTCAGGCCCCAGAAATCAAGGTCCTCATTTTCCGCCATTGCGTCGAACATCTCGCGCAGCGGGCGCACAGGGCCCATCAGCGTCGCATTGGTCATGACAATCTCGTCAAATTCGGCGAGCTTCGTCCAGCCATAGTGGTCGAGCGCGGTCTTGTACGCCCAGACATCCAGGCCTTTGTTTTCCCTTACGATGATGTTCGGGGTGAACTGCGCGAAGGCCGCGCGGCCTTCGTCGCTGAGCTTGCCGTTGCAGACGATGATCAGCTCACTGAGGTTTTTGACAAGGTCGGCGATATAATAGGTCACAAAATCGTCAACGTGACCGTTTTTCTCATAGAAGAAAAAGATTCCGAGGCGTTTCATGCAACTTCCTTTCGGGTAAAGGCTTCGTCAGGGCTTGGCCAGGCCGGCTTCATCCAGGATTGCGTTGATTTCAGCCGGGTCGCCCCAGACGCCGGGGCTGTCGTAAGGGCGGTCAGGGAACGCACCGTAATCGAGCTTGATCTTGTAGTGTTTGTCTTTCAAAAACCGCTCGACCCGGTCGGCCAGGCTGACGGGCCGGCCGGTACAGGCGTTGATGATGCCGGTATGCCGGTCCTGCACGCTGGCCGCGACAATCATAGTGGCGAGGTCATCGACATCGATGAAGTCGTATTGATTCTGGCCGGTCGTAAACGGGAAGATGGCCTTGCCATCCAGCTCCGCCTGGGTGATCTTGGCAAAGATCGAACTGCCGTGCGCTTCATCGCCGGTGATATAGTACGCGCGCAGCCAGCGCAGCGTGCAGCCGGTGGCCGGCAGCGAGAGCAGAAGGCTCTGGCGCAGCGCGTTTTTCGCAATACCGTACTGGCTCTGGGGGTTGCAGGGGGTAGCAGCCGTGATCGCGCCTTCCCAGTAGCCGACCTCATGCATGGTGCCCATGACGGTCAGCGAAGGCAGGCCGCCGGCCGCCATGTTGTTCAAAAACACAATATGGTTCGACAAATCCTTCATATGGCTGGAAGCGTTGTGGCGGAAGCCGTCGCGCCAGGCCAGATGGATGCAGACATCGGGCGCGCCGAGCATGCGCCAGATGTCTTTATTCCCGTTGAAAATTGGCACATCGCAGAATTCAGCCCGGTCGTCCACCCCTTTGAAGGCGAAGTCCGCCGCAATGACGCGGTGCCCGAGATCAAGCGCCGTCTTGACGACATGGCGGCCGATGTAACCGGCCGCACCGGTGACAAGGATCGTTTTCTTTGTATTCATGCTAGCAGTTTTTCCTCCTTGTTCGGAAGGTGGGCATAGGCCCCCGGCAGGTGCAGCGCATACAGGAGAAGCGCCGCCGCTTTCTTTTTATTGTGCCGCGCCGCGCGCAAAAAGTCAAGGCCGGCGGCGCGGTTTGCAAACGGGCGCAGCGCGGCGCGCAGCCGCCCCCAGGCCGCGGCGCAGAAATCCGGGCCGGCGGCGCTGTCCCGCAGCTGGTGCATCACAAAAGTGATGAGTTCGGCTTTGCGCAGCGCCCAGACCACCGCCAGCCCGCGCCCTTCGGTTTGGGCCGCGGCGGCTGCGTGTTCGGCTTGCGCCCAGGCCGGCAGCGCGGCCAGCCGCGCCGCAACGCCGGCCGTTTCCGCGCGGGAGGTGCTGGACGCCCGCTCAAAGTGGCGGCAGGTTACGGTCGGGGTGTAGACTGCGCGGGGTTTTGCCGCAAACACCGCGGCGTTAAAGACAAAATCCTCCAGCCCGTGGGTGCAGCGGCCGTCAAACCGGATGCCGCGCAAAAAGTCCCGCCGGTACCAGGCGTTCCAGACAAACTGCGGCCCGCTGTTCTGCAAAAATGCAAGATAAGCCGCGCCGCCCGCGCCGGGCCGGAGCGCACAGGTCTCCCCCGCCGGGTGGGGCAGCGGCACCAGGCGGCCGTCGTCCGCCTGGCGGGCCAGCGTATAGCCCGTGCGGACAAGGTCCGGCAGGCCGCCGGCTTCTGTCTGCATTTCACGGCCGAGCAGTTCGGCCGCGGCGGCCAGGGCGGCCGGTTCGTACAGATCGTCGTCATCGCAAAAGCCGATGTAGGTGCCCTTGGCTTCATCCAGCCCGCGGTTGCGGGCGGCACAGATGCCGGCGTTCTGTTGGCGCAGCAGCCGGATGCGGGGGTCGGCCGCCGCCAGGCGTTCGGCCAGCGCGGCGCTCGCGTCGGTGGAGCCGTCGTCAACCAGCAGCAGTTCCCAATCCGGGCAGGTCTGCGCCGTGATTGAACCGACTGCGTCGCACAGCGTTTCGGCCGCGTTGTACACCGGCATAATAATGGAAAACAGCGGTGGGTTCATCCGCAGGGCACCTCCTTTCGGCGGGATGATAGAATAAGAGCTTCACGCGAAGGCGCAGTGTTGCGCACAGGCAGGCGCGCCCGATCTGCGCACTTACCTCTCCGCTCTCGATTTTGCCCTCTCATACAGCGCCCCGTAGGGCAGCGGCAGCCGGAACAGCCGGGTCAAAAAGCCGGTTTTCCAGCGCGCGGCGGCCAGATCCCGCGCCAGGGCGCGGGGGTGCGCCGCATAAAACCCAAGGCCGCGGGGCGCGGCCAGCGGCCAGGTGCCGCCGTCCTCCACATGCAGTTCGCCCAGAGCGTCGGCTTCGTCGGCGCGCGGCGCGCGCACAAAGTCAAGCCAGGCGTCCGCCGGCGCATCACACGGCAAGGCGAGCGCAGCCCAGGGCCCGGCGCGCCAGCTTTCTGCAAAGGCGCGGATGCCGGCCTGCACGGCTGCCACGGCGCCGGCCGAATCCGGCAGCGCAGGGCCAAACACCGGGCGCACCGCCCCGGCCGTCTCGGCATAGGAATTGGTCGGGCCGGCCGGGTCTGAAATCAGCCGTTCAAGCATCGGCTGGCCGGCCCAATACCAGAGCGGCGCCGGCCGGCCGCCAAACAGGAAGGCCTGCGCGCGCGCAGCCGGCAGCGCCGCGTGCAGCCGCGCATCACAGGCAAGGTAGAAGCCTTGCAGCTCCGCGCCGGTCAGTTCTTCCAGAATGCGCTGGGTTGTGCCGCCGCTGCCGATATCGACAAGCAGCGTGCCTGCGCCGATTCCTTGCTCGCGCAGGTAGCGGCGTGTCAGCGCGGCCTGCGCCCGCACCGGCGCGCCGGCCGCCCCCTTGGCAAATGCCGCAAGCGTGCGCAGAAAGCCCGCACTGTCCGCCGGCAGCGGCCGGGTGCGGAAATCATAAAGGGCGCCGGGTTCCACGCCGGGCGGCAGCGCCCCCGGCGCAAAGCCGGCATACGCGGCCAGCGTTTCCGCCGTGAGCCGCTGGCGCGGCAACGCATCGGCCAGCAGGGCAAGCGCGCCGCCCGTTTCGGACAGCGGCCGCAGCAGCAGCGCCGGGATCAGGCTGCGGCGGGACACCTGCAAATACCCGGTTTCTTCCCCGGTTTCGTCCGTATACAAGTCGCGCACCAGCTGCATATCCCGGGCAAGGAAAACCATCTTTGCCCCCGGGTGTTCGGCGCGGCGCCGCTGCAGCCACTGCGCAAAAGCCAGCAGCAGCGGGCCCAGCAGCGCATACCCCAGCCGATCCACCGGCTGTTGCGGGCAGCGGTTGGCCAAAAAGGCGGCCAGCGCGCCGGGCTCGGCCCGGTTTTCCTGCGGCCAGTGGGCCGGCATGCACCGCGGCGGGACAAGCATGCAGCGGATGCCCGCCAGCGCCGCACCGCACCAATCCACCCGTTTATCGTTGCCGACAAACAGCACCTGCGAGGCGCGCAGGCCCGTCTGCTGCAAAAACAGCCGGAACAGTTTGCCGCTGCGCTTCTGTACGCCGTATTCCGACGAGACAAAGATCCCGTCCCATTCGGGATAACCGGCTTTGCGCAAGAGCACGGCAACCTGCCCCGCGGGCAGGTACATATCCGACACCACATACAACCGTTTGCCGGCGCGGCGCAGTGCGCCGACGAGCTCCCGCATGGCCGGGTCGGCGCGCAGCACGGCCGCTTCGGCCGCCAGTTCGGCCGCAGGGGCGGCCCCCCGGCCTGCAAGGGCGGGCCGGGCGTAGATTTCATCCAGCGTGACCTCAGCCCGGCCGGCCGCGCGGGCTGCCGCCCGGGCCGAGGCTCCCGCCGGGCAGCCGCAAAGCCGGGGGCCGCCGCACCGGTGTGCTCCATCAGCGTGAACAGGTCTTCGGGGCGGGCTGTATCCCGGAAAAGCAGCGTATCAAACACATCGAAGGCGACGGCCGGGCGGGAACCGGCCGCCCGGGACAGCGCCGCACAACCGGCGCGGCTCATGCCCCACCCCCGGGCAGCATGGGGGTTTTGGGGAAAAAACGAACCCCCGCTGCAAACCCGCCCCAGATCACGCCAAGCCGCCAGAGCTTGCGCCCGCCGGGTTTTGTGAGCACCTGCGCGCTGTGCCAGGCATCCTTGGCCAGCAGCCATGCCCAGCCGCGCAGCCCTTCCCGCCGGTAAAGCACGACATCGTTGCGGTAGAAGTAACGGTAACGCTCCCAGCGGTCAGGGGTATCCAGCGCAATGTTGCAGGGGGTGGTGCGGGCCATTGCGTGCACAACCCGGCTGGCCGGCACCGTATAACAGGGCAGTTTGCGGGAGATACGGCGGGTATACTCCCAATCATCCGACCAGATGAAAAATTCGGCGACAGGCAGCCCAAAAGCCCGCAGCACAGCCCCCGGCACAAGCAGCGAGACAAAGCTTGCCATGACCGAGGGGATCTGCGGGGCATCGGTATAGATAATATCGCGGTAGGGGGTCGCGCGCTGGCGGTTCATCGGCTGATCGGCGCCCTGCGGGGTCAGCGCACGGCTTGAAAGCCAGCCATAGCCTCCGCCCAGCGCCGCATCGGCGGCAAGCAGCGCGGCCAGCGCACCGGGTTCGGGCAGGGTATCATCATCCAGCAGCCAGTAAAAATCATACGCATGGGCGGCCGCGGTCTGCAGCCCCCAGGCAAAGCCGCCGGCTCCGCCCAGGTTCGCCCCGGTGGGCCGGTAAAACAGCGCCGGGTCCTGCGCAGCAAGGGCGGGCAGGGCTTCGGCGGTGCCGTCGGTGCTTTGGTTATCAATCACCCAGATATCCAGCGCAGCGCCCGGCGCGCAGGCCGCCCGGCAGGCGGCCAGGCAGCACAGGCAGCGGCGCAGCAGGGCGAGCCGGTTGTGGGTCACCACAACGGCCGCCACGCGAAGGGCGGGCGTAGCCACAGCGGATCAGTCCTTTTTAGGGAAGAGCTTGCGCCACAGGAAAGCGCTGCCTTTGCGCAGCCAGTGCTGGCTTTCCATATGGAGCACGGCAAGCTCCTCATATGAGATGTTGTTGGTGATGAGCCAGGCATCGAGCAGCCGCTCGCTGACAAAACCGAACACACGCTTGTCGTTGGTAGAATAGTGCGAGATGTCAAGTTCTTTTTCCAGCTCAAAGAGAATGTCGAACAGCCAGGTGCAGTAATGGTCGAGCAATTCGCGCCGCATGACGAACATGTTGAAATGGTGGCCATGCGTTTTCGACATATACAGGTCATAGGCCGGCAGGTATTCGGGGCATTTGTGCGCAATGATTGCGCGGGTCACCTCCAGGTCCTGCTTGTGATGGGCATGGATATACTGGGTGTAGTTGGTTTCGATATAATAGCGGCGCTCTTCGGGCAGGATCACATTGGTGGTTGCGAGGATCGCGTTGAGCTCCTCATGCCCGATGACCCGCTGGCGCCTGGGCGCAAACCGGTTTTTGCGGGAGGCAAAATACCGGCGGTAATGCACAAGGCCGATGTAATCGGCATCCAGGTTTTTCCAGGCCCAGTACAGCCCTGTCAGCTCACAGAAATTCCAGTTGCGGTCGGAGATATTTTCCCCCGTATCATCGCCTATATAGCCGATATCCGGGTGAATCGCATGCCCCATCTGTACCGGCAGATACATGGGATCGTCCGGTATCCAGTAAGGTTTATGGGTTGCAATGATAATTTTTGTTTCCAACGTCTCTCCGCCCTGTCTGTAAGGTTGCAGCCGGCAAACGCAACACGCTGCGGATTTTCAGATGCATTCCAGGCATTATTCGGCACATTTGTTTTAGTATACCGCGTTTTGTCAGGAAAGCAAGTTACAGAAAAATGACGCGGCCGGGCCGGGCTTACACAGCGGCTTCCTCCGCTTCGATCGCTTCCAGCTCCCCGCTCTTTTTCTCCCATTCATCAAAACATTCCTGCTGGCGGAAGCGCGCGTCGTCCAGCGCATCACACTTATCCCGCAGCAGCAGATGGTCGCGCAGCACATCAGGGTCGTTGATGTCCTGTTCCAGCGCCATGATCGTCGCGCCAAGGTCCTCGATCTCGGTCTCCAGCGCCTTGATCGCGCTGCGCAGTTCCGCCTTGCGGCGGCGCTGCTCCTTGCCGTAACCGCCGCGGCGTTCCGCAGCCGGCGCGGCGGCGGGCTTGGCGGCGGGGGCTGTATCCTTCTGGCGCAGGGCTTCAAAGTCGCGGTAAAAGGTCGCCTTGCCGTCCTCAAGGTAGAGGATCGGGCAGCCGAGGGTCTGCATCAGGTAGCGGTCGTGGGTGACCAGCAGCAGCGTGCCGGTGTAAGCGGCCAGCGCCTGGGTCAGGCTTTCCCGCATATAGATATCCAGGTGGTTGGTCGGTTCGTCCAAAAACAGCAGGTTCGGGCGCTCAAGCGCAAGCTCCGCAAACCGCAGCCGGGCCAGCTCACCGCCTGAAAGCGTGGCACAGTCTTTGAAAACCTCCTCACCGCGGTAGCCGAACCGCGCCAGATGGCTGCGGACATCAAGCTCGGTAAAGCGGGGGTATTGGTTCCAGATGGCATCGATGACACGGCCGGTGCGGCGGGCCTGCTGCTGGGTGAAGATCCCCGGCTTTGCGCCGGTTCCCAGCCGCACCATCCCGCCTGAAGGCCGGCGCTTGCCATCCAGCACCTGCAGCAGCGTCGATTTACCGGCGCCGTTCGGCCCTGCAATGACCAGTTTGTCCCCGCGGTGAACCGTATAATCCAGCGGCTCAAGCAAGGTGCGCGTACCGATGCGGATGCTCAGCCCTTTCAGGATGACCAGTTCGTCATACGGTTCGATATCATATTCAAACCGGAAGCTGAGTTCCCGGCCCTGGCGCTCCGGCGCATCGACAATCTCAAGCTTTTCAAGCTGCTTGCGGCGGCTCTGGGCCATTTTGGTGGTGGAAGCGCGCACAAGGTTGCGGTCGATATAATCCTGCAGTTTGGCGGCCTTTTCAACGGCGGCGTCATGCAGTTTCTGCTGGCGCTCGTCGGCGGCTTCGCGCTGGGGCAGGTAGGCGGAATAGTTGCCCTTGTAGGTCAGGATGGTCTTTCCGGCCAGTTCCCAGATGCGGGTGCAGACGGCGTCAAGGAAATAGCGGTCATGGCTGACAACCAGCACCGCGCCGCGGTAGGTTTTGAGATAGGTTTCCAGCCATTCCATCGTTTCAAGGTCAAGATGGTTGGTCGGTTCGTCCAGGATCAGGATGTCGGGGCGTTCCAGCAGCAGCCGCGCCAGCCGCAGCCGGGTCTGCTCCCCGCCCGAAAGCACGCCGGCCTTTTTTTGCCAGGTATCCGCCGGAAAGCCCATGCCGCTGAGCACTTTTTTAATCTGGGTATCCATATTGTAGGCGTCCATTGCATCGATCACCGCCATATCATGGGCGATCGCCGCTTCGATGCCGGGGCGCTCGGTTTCGGTGGCGGTGGCCAGCCGCTTTTGCAGGGTTTCCTGCTCGGCCAGCGCCGCCAGCGCCGGGGCAAACGCCAGGCGCATAGTCTCATACACATCCTTGTCGGGCTCCAGGCGGCCGGCCTGTTCCAGGTAACCGACCGTCAGATTGCTGGCAAAGGCGGCGGTGCCGGCATCGGGCTGGCTTTCGCCGCAAAGGATGCGCAGCAGGGTTGTTTTGCCGGTGCCGTTGGCCCCGATGATGCCGATGCGGTCTCCCCGCTCGACCCGGGCGCTGACACCGCAGAGGACCTCGTGCTCGCCAAAGCTTTTGCCGAGGTCCTGCAGTTCTATCAACATACAAGCAACCTTTCGTTTTGGAATAGAGTAAGCAGACAAAAGGCTTGGGAAAACCGGGCGCCCCTTTTGTCGGGGCGGCCGGTTTCATTCCCAAAAGATGCCGCTGCCTTGCTTGGCACCGGCATGGGGGTTACAGATCGTTTTGATGGCGGCGGTTGCGCGCGCCGAGATTTTCCAGTTCTTCGGGTTCCATCACAATATGGTACAGCGCCTCATAAGAGCCGATTGTATAGGTGGGCCGGATGCCGGTATCGTTCTCTCTGCCGTCAAAATTGACCCAGCAGGTATCAAAACCTGCGTTCGCGCCGCCGCGGATATCGGCCAGCAGGTCGTCGCCCACCACCAGCACCTTGCTGCGGTCGGTCAGGCCAAGATCCCGCAGCGCGGCTTCAAAAATTTTGGCGGAAGGCTTGGCCGCGCCGACTTTTTCCGAAATATAAACGCCATCCATAAACCGGTCAATGCCCGAAGCCTCGATCCGGGCGCGCTGCACCTGGTAAGCGCCGTTGGAAACAATGGCCAGCGTGGCCACTTCAGCCAATTCATGCAGGGCGGTCAGGGCGCCGGGCAAAAGATCGGCGTGGGTGGCAAGCGCCTTCTCATACACATCGTTCATCTCGCGGCCTTTGCCGGCATCGGGCAGGCCCATCGCCTTGAGGTACTGCCCAAACCGGATGGCAAACAACTTGTTGCGGGTCACTTCGCCTTTGGCAAGCTGGTCCCACAGCCGGCGGTTGACCGTGTGGTAGGTGGAGAGGGCTTCCTCGTCATGGGGCAGGTCATACCGGATCAGCGTTTCTGTCAAAGCCTGGCGCTCTGCCGCATCAAAATCCAGCAGGGTGTTGTCAACATCCAACAGCAGGCAGGTATAGTAGGCCATGTGGATACTCCTTACACTTTACAGGGCGGCCCGCTCAGTCGTCGTCCCGGTCTGTCTGGGTCTGCGGCACCTCGGTGGGGGCCGGGCTGGCCGTCGCGGCCGGGGCAGTGGCCGTGATCGTAAATTCGGTGGTGACGCCGTTGTTGGTGGCCTGCACCGTGTAGGTGCCGACAGCCGACGGCGTAAACTGGACGCTGTCGCCGGTGGCCGACCAGTTCGGCATCTGCGGGCAGGACCAGGTCGTATCGCCCGAGCCGTTTTCAACCGAAGCGGTCAGGGTGGTGGTAGCGCCGGCTTCCACGCTCTGGTAGCCGGTGACCGAAACGCTTGTGACCGGCTGTTCGACGGTGACCGTGATTTCCTGCGAGGCAAAGACGCCGTCCACCTCGGCGCCGGCGCGCACGGTGTAAGTGCCGGCCGTGGTGGGGGTAAAGTTGTAGCTGTACCCGTTGTGCTGCAGTTCGCCGTTGACCGCCCACTGGATCATATCATTGTCTCCGGCTTCACCGTTCACAAGCAGGTTGGCGTGCAGCACCAGCGTATCGCCGACCCGCATCGTCGTGTTGCCTTCCTCAATCGTAACGGCAACGGTGGTCTCTTTCTCAAACATCGCGGTGACCGAGATATCCTGGGTCACAATATCAAAGCGGGTTGCATTGGTTTGGCCGTCGCTCCACTGCCGGAACTCATACCCTTCGGCCGGCACTGCCGTGACCGAAGCGGTCGCACGGTCGTCAACCTCCCATTCCAGGCTTGCCTGGCCGCGCTGGTTGTTGCCGGTCAGGGTTCCCTGGGTGGAATCTTCAACCGAATAGCGCACCGTGTGCTTGGTCGGGGTCGCGCTCGGCGTCGGGCTGGCAGAAGAGGAGGAAGCCGACGCCTGGGTGGCGCGCAGCGGGATATCGTTGGTGTCGGGGCGGCGGTCCTCCGCGTCGTAGGCGTGGGAGGTCACATAGTTCAGCAGGGCCCGCGCGCCGGAAGCGTTGAAGGTATCCCCCTCAAAATAGCTGGCGTCGGCAAAGCCGCTGTCCGCTTTGAGGACTTCGGCGCTGTTGAGGAACTTGTACCCGGCTTCATTGCACAGCAAAGCCAGCTGCTGGTTGGTTTCGTCAATGACAGTCTGCAGCGCCGCCGCGTCGGCCGTCGTCTCGGTCACCGGCGGAATAGCGTTGACAATCACATCGCAATAGCTGTAGGAGGAAGTGAAGCTCTTGAGCACATTGCGGTAGTTGGTGATGAGGTCGGTCGCCGTGGCGGTGGCGGTGACATCGTTGCGCCCCAGCGTGACGACGATGCGGCGCGGCTTCATCTTGGCCAGCGCCTGCGGGATGGTGTAGGTGCTGGAATCATCCTGGAAATTGATGCAGGAAGTTTGCAGCACATTGCTGATCGAAAGGTTTTCAGCCCCGAGGTACTGGTCCAGGCTGATCTGGCCGTTTTCATACAGCGCGGTTGTGTATTGGTCGCCGACAAAAACGGTTGAGGACAGATACCCCGAATCGGAGGAAGTGGCCTGCGGCAGCACCGCGTCCAGCGAGGTATCAACCGGGTACAGTTCGGGGTCATAGTCTCCCGTACCGGAAGAGCCGGCCCCCAGCACGCCGGGCAGAACAACCCAGGCGCCCAGGAAGGTGAGGATGACAGCCAGCACGCAGACGACGAGCACAAGGCAGGCGCGGCGCTGGGTGGGGCTAAAGCGGTTCATAACAGGGAAACCTCCGTTCAAAATCGTATAGTCATAGCGGATGCCGGCATCACTGCAGGATGCTGCGCCCCAGCTGTTCAGGGCTTTCGGCAAAGAAAACCGGCTCCCAGGGGGCCAGTTCAGCCCGCGAGCCGTACCCGTACAAAACGGCGGCCGCCGCAAGGCCGCAGTCGGCCGCACCGCGCATATCGTCCTGCCGGTCGCCGACCATCAGCACCCGCTTGCCGGCCAGGCGTTCATCGGCCAGCACCGCCCGGATCACGGCGGTCTTGGTATCCACGCTTGCATCCATGCTGGCGCCGCCGATCAGGTCAAACGCCTCGGCCAGCCCCTGTTCACGCAGGATCGGGGTCACAACCTCCACCGGCTTGGATGTGGCCGTAGCCAAAAACACGCCCGCCTCCCGCAGGCAGGCCAGCAGGCCGGCCACGCCGGGGTAAGGCCGGCACAGATGGCTGCCCACCGCGGCATAATGGGCGCGGTAGGCTTCAACCGCGCGTTCGACGTCGGCCGGGTCGGCAAAATGCCGGCCAAAGCTCCAGCGAAGCGGCGGGCCCAGATACGCCCCCAGGTCGATGCCGGCAGGGTCCAGCCCCATCTGGCGGAACGCATGGGCAAACGACGCCTCAATCCCCGGGCGGGTGTGCAGCAGCGTGCCGTCCACATCGAACAGCACCGCATCATAGCGCAACATCGTCCCCTCCGTTCCGGCGCCGCCGGGCCGGCAGCGCCATCATACCAAAACAATCTGTTTTATTATAGCACACTCCCCCGCGTTTGACCAGATTTCACCGAAATTTGATATTCTTTTGGAACAGAGTGGTTGCGTAAAGAGTTGAGCGTGATCCACCGCATCTTCGCTCCAAACTCTAAAAAGCGCCGTCCCGGCCAAACAGCCCGGGCGGCGCATAAGGGAACCGATTTCAGGAAAGCAGCATCCGGTCGTTGGCGGCTTCGTCGCCACTGACCTGTTCAAACTTGGCCAGCAGGTCGGCCACGTCAAGGTTTTGCTTTTCCTTGCCGCGCACGTCGTAGATAATCCGCCCTTCATACATCATAATCAGGCGGTTGCCGTACTTGATCGCATCCTTCATGTTGTGGGTGATCATCAGGGTGGTCAGGTGGTGCTCGGTGACGATCTTCTCCGAAAGGTCCAGCACCTTGGCCGCCGTTTTGGGGTCAAGCGCGGCGGTGTGTTCATCCAGCAGCAGCAGTTTGGGCTTTTGCAGCGTTGCCATCAGCAGGGTCAGCGCCTGGCGCTGGCCGCCCGAAAGCAGCCCCACCTTGCTGGTCATACGGTCTTCCAGCCCGAGGCCGAGGCCGGCAAGCGCCTGCCGGTACTGTTCGCGCTCCTTGCGGGTGATGCCCGGGCGCAGCGTGCGCGAAGCCCCGCGGCGCGCCGCAAGGGCGAGGTTTTCCTCAATCCCCATCGTGGCGGCGGTACCCATCATCGGGTCCTGAAAAACGCGGCCGATGTATTTGGCGCGCTTGTGCTCAGACAGGCGGGTGATGTCCTGGCCGTCAATCAGGATGCGGCCCATATCGATCGGCCAGACGCCGGCCACCGCGTTGAGCATTGTCGATTTGCCCGCGCCGTTGCCGCCGATGACGGTGACGAAGTCCCCTTCTTCAAGCGTCAGTTCGAGGCCGTTGAGGGCGACTTTTTCGTTGACAGTGCCGGGGTTGAAGGTCTTGTAGATGTTTTTCAGCTCAAGCATGGGTCTTGCCTCCCTTCTTCACATCGACACGGGTGAAGTACTTCGACTTCCAGTACGGCACCGCGAGGAAAATCGCGACGACGATAGCCGAGAGCATCTTGAGCATATCGGTGTCGATGCGGAACCAGATGCAGACCTGCAAAACGGCGTAGTAGACGATGCTGCCCACCGCAACGGCCAGCAGCTTGAGGGCGAAGTTGTGGAAGATCTTGCCGAAGATCGTCTCGCCGATGATGACGGCGGCCAGGCCGATGACGATCGCGCCGCGGCCCATCGAGACATCGGCAAAGCCCTGATACTGGCCGAGCAGCGCGCCCGAAAACGCAACGAGCCCGTTGGAAAGCATAAGCCCGAGCACCGTTGTGAAGCTTGTGTTGATGCCCTGGGCGCGGGCCATGTGGCCGTTCGCACCGGTGGCGCGCACCGAACAGCCGAGCTCGGTGCCGAAGAACCAGTAGAGCACCGCAATCAGCACGACAACCAGCACCGCCACCACGACGATGGTGTTGCGCCAGAGCGGCACGTCCCGCACAAACCGCAGCGAAACAAGCAGGTTGTACTGGTCCACATTGATCGCCTGGTTGGCCTTGCCCATGATTTTGAGGTTGACGGTGTAAAGCGAGAGCTGGGTCAAAATGCCGGCCAGAATCGCCGGGATGCCCATAAAGGTATGGAACAGACCCGTAGCAAGGCCTGCCAGAAGCCCGGCCGCAAACGCAATGACCATGGCAAGCCAGACCGGCACCCCGGCCGTAACGCACATGATGCAGACCGCGCCGCCAAGCCCGAGCGTACCGTCAACGGTCAGGTCCGCCACATCCAGGATGCGGAAGGTGATGTAGACGCCGATGCCCATGATGGCCCAGATGAGCCCCTGCGAGACCGCGCCGGGCATGGCGTTGAAGAGTGTTGTGATGTCCACGGGTAGATCCTCCCCCAAAGAAAAGTATAGACCATGTTATTATAGCAAACCGCCGCAAAAAAGGGAAGCCCTTTTTTTGCGGCGGCCTACAGGTAAACGACAGCGGAAGGGATGTGCGGGCCGGATTATTCGGCGATTGCCTCATACCCTTCGGGGATGGTCAGGCCAAGCGCTTCGGCGTTGGCGGGGTTGTACTTTTTGGTGAACTGGGGAGCGTATTCAATCGCCATTTCGGAGATATCGGCTTCGCCGGTCAGAACCTTGGCGGCCATCTCGCCGGTGGTAACGCCGAGGTCATAGTAGCTGATCGAGAGGGTTGCCACGCCGCAGCCCGAGCAGATGCCTTCCTCGCCCGCGACAACCGGCACCTTGCCGTAGCAGATGTTGTTGATGAGCTCGGTGTTGTTCGCGCAGGTGTTGTCGGTCGGGATGTAGATGACGTCGCTCGCATCGGCCGCGCCCTGGCAGACGCTCGACAGATCGTTCGAATCCGAGAAGGCGTACTGGGTGCAGGTGTAGCCGAGTTCTTCGAGGTAGCCCTGGACGGTATCGACCTGGTACTGGCTGTTCGGTTCAGCGCTGCAGTAGAGCAGGCCGACCGTCGAAGCATCGGGGAAGAGTTCCTGAATCATCGCGGCCTGCTCGTCGAGCGGGGCGAGGTCGCTGGTGCCCGAGATGTTGGTGCCGACGGTGCCGTCAAACCCGTCGATGCCGAGGGCGACGCCGTACTCGGTGATCGAGGTGCCGAGGATCGGGATCTCGCTGGTGGCGGCCTGGGCTGACTGCAGCGCGGCGGTGCCGTTGGCCATGATCAAATCGACGCCGGCGGCGACAAAGGCGTTGGTGATCGTCGCGCAGGTGGCGGTATCATTCTGGGCGTTCTGCAGGTCCCAGGTAATGTTTTCCTCGCCAAGCGCCTCGTTGAGGGCATCCTGAAAGCCCTGGGTGGCGGCGTCAAGCGCATCGTGCTGCACGAGCTGGCAGATGCCGATCGTGTAATGGGCCGCGCCGGCCGAAGCTTCCTCGGAAGAGGCGGCTTCCGAAGAGGCAGTCGCTTCCGAGGATGCGGCCTCTGACGAAGCGGCGGATTCACTGCCTGCGCCGCCGCAGGCAGCCAGCGAAAGGGCAAGACCGCAGGCGGTCACAAGAGATACAAGGCGTTTTTTCATGATTCTCCTCCTTGGCCGGCGCCGGATATCGCATCGCAAGCTCTTCGCCGGTTTAATGTACTAAAGTATACCACAGCGAAGCGGCGCTGGCAATGTGCAATTTGCACAATTTTCTCGCTTGTGGTTGGGCAAGGCGACGGGAAAAATCAAAATGAAGAATGAAAAATTGCGGTGGATCGGCAGCCTGCGGGAAGTCCAGGTCGCCGCAAGGTTTCCCGGCGGGATGAGGGCAGCCCTACGCATGGTTTTGGGATTGTTGCCAATTCCTGCGGGTTTGCGATGGGGTTTCCCCTATTCGTAGGGGCGCGCTGCAGGTCTCTACTCTGCAACGCGCCCGTGTTTCGCCTATTCTCCCCGCAAATCCGCCGCCAGGTTCATTTTCCGCAATCTCCGCACCGCCGGCAGCGCGGTCAGCGCGGTCAGGGCCAGCACGCCGAATACGGCGGCCGCCAGCCCGGCCCAGGGCAGACTGAAGGGCACCAGCCGCGCCGTGCCGATCTTCCGCCAGGCGAGGAACACCACCCCAAGCCCGATCGGCAGCCCCCAGGCCAGCGCACTGCAGGCGTAGACAACGCTTTCAAGCGCGACCATCCGCTGCATCTCGGCCGGGCCCATGCCGGCGCTGCGCAGCATCGCAAACTCCCGCCGGCGCAGCGCGACGCTGGTTGTGACGGTGTTCGCAATGTTCGCCGCGCAGACCAGCCCGACCATCCCGACAAAGCCGTAGAGCACAATCCGCACAAGCAGCAGCATCGCCTGCACCGAGGCCGTCTCGGCCGCGACGTTGCGGATGCTCAGGGTGCCGAGCCCTTCAAGGTCGAGCGCCGCAAGCTCAGCGGAAAGCCTGTTTACTTCGTCGGTCGTATAGAAGAAATCGACGCTGCGGCGGCAGCTGCGGGCGGTGGGGTCGATGGCGGCGTTGGCCGCGTACCAGGCGTCGAACACCGGCTGGATCGCGCTGCGGCTGGTGTACAGGGTCAGCACGCCGGCCCCCTGCACCGGCAGGTCGCGGTTGGTTGTGACGGCCTGGATGCGCAAAGTAAGGGGCTGTGTGTTAAAGTCCCAGTCGAGGGTATCGCCGGGGACGAGCGTCGTCATCGGGGCGAGCTCGCTGTAGCCGAAGTTCGTATCATACCGCATCCGGTTGACGAGCAGCACGTCGAGCGTATCCCCCGCCCCGACGGCGGCCGGCTCGCCGGCGAGCTCTTCGTAGGTCGCATCGTCCACGACCAGAAGCTGCGGCGCAAGCCGGCAGCTTCCCCCCTGCACAAGGCCGTAGGGTTCGAGCGCCCTGCCGGCCGCCGGGCTGAGCAGATCGGCCGAGAGACCGGTCAGATCGCCCCAGCGCACCGTCTCCTCAACCCGTACGGCCTCGGCCGGGGTCTCGGGGTTTTGCAGCGCGTCCCAGGCCGCGAGGGCGGCGGGGTCGGCGACGTCGTCGGTATAAAGCGTCGCCTTGAGCTGCACATCGCGCAGATCGTGGCTGTAGATATAGCCCTGTTCAAGATACTTCGTCGCCCCGGCCGCGCTGACGAGCAGCACAACCGCGAGGGTGAGCGAGGCGACGGTGGCCCGGTAGCGCCGGTGGCTGCGGCGGGCAACCTTGGCCGCCAGCGTCCCCGCCGGGCCGAACAGCCTGCCCAGCAGCGCGCCGCCGGCTTTGGCGCGGTGCAGTTTGACCTCGCCCTCACCCCGGATGGCCGCCATCGCGCCGGTTTTGCCGGCCAGCCGCGCCGGTCTGCCAGCGGCCAGCAGCACGACGGCGAACGACACCGCCGCGCTGGCCGCAAGGCTCGCGGTCGAAGGGTAGAGCCGCAGCGCCACATCCGGCACGCCGGCAAAGACGCCGGCCGCGGCCGCCGTCACAAATGGCTGCACCGCCGCAAAGCCGGCCGCCAGCAGCCCCAGCCCGGCCAAAAGCCCGAGCGGGACGCCCAAAACAGCGACGAGCCCGGCTTCAAGCAGCAGGCAGGCGGTTTTCTGGGCCGGGGTGGCCCCGGCGCCGGCCAGGAGGCCGAGGGTGCGGCGGCGCTCGGCCAGGCTGATTGAGAAGGCGTTGACAATCAGCAGCGCCGCCCCGGCCGCGAGCACCGCGACCATGAAGGCCCGCGCCCCGGCGTACAGCGTGCTGAACCCGCCGCCCGCTGCCTGCACGGCGGCCGGCAGCTCGCAGAAGGAGAAAAGCGGTTGGTTCAGGTAGGCGCTCCACGCCCCGTTTGCAATCAACTCTTCCCGCCGGGCCGTGACGGCGCGGATGTAGGCCGCATCAAACGGCGCGCCCTGCGACCAGAGGGTGTAGGCATCCTCGGGCAAGGCGGCCGGGTCAACGGCCAGCAGCACCGGGGCCGCGCCGCCGGCCGCATCGGCGAGCCGCCGGCTTTCATAAACGCCGGCCACCGGGTAGGCAGCTGTCTCCCCGTCCTTTTGCAGCGTGATTGTGTCGCCAACCTCGAAGCCCGCTTCCCGTGCCAGGGTTTCGGGCAAGAGCGCCTGCCCGGGCCGGGCGGGGCTGCCGGCAAGCAGCGTGACGTTTTGCAGCGCAAGGGCTTCGCCCGCATAGGTACGGGTCTGCACCGGCGTGCCGTCCGCCAGCGCGGCGGGCTGCAAGCTGCCGGTCAGGCCGGTGGTGTCAAGTTCGGGGTCGGCGAGCAGAGCGGCGGCTTCCTCGGCCGTGCGCTGCTGGATGTTCAGGTGCCAGGGTCCGGTCTGGGCTTCGGCCGCGCGGTAGAGCGACCGCATGACCGAATGGCCGCCGACGAGCACGGCGGTGAGCAACGCGGTCGAGAGCAGCACCCCGAGCACCGTGACGAAGAACCGCGCCCGGCTGCCGCGGATCTGGCGCAGCGTGAGCTTCCACAACAGGGTCATGGCCGGATCACCTCGTCTTTCGCAATCCTGCCGTCCTCAATCGAGAGCACGCGGTCGGCCTGCAGGGCCAGGCCGCGGTCATGGGTGATGAGCAGCATCGTCTGGTTGTAGCGGGTGTGAAAGGTTTTGAGCAGGGCGACAATCTCGGCGCTGGTCTTGGAATCGAGGTTGCCGGTCGGTTCGTCGGCCAGCAGGATGGCCGGCCGGGTCAGCAGCGCCCGCCCGACGCTGACCCGCTGCTGCTGCCCGCCCGAGAGCTGGCCCGGCAGCGCCTGAATCTTATCGGCCAGGCCGAGCCGCGCGGCCAGCTGCACAAGCTGGCCGCCGTCGATCTTGCGGCCGTCGAGCAGCAGCGGCAGTGTCAGGTTTTCCTCGACGGTCAAGACCGGGATCAGGTTGTAAAACTGGTAGACAAGCCCGATCTGCCGGCGGCGGAAGATCGCGAGTTTTGCTTCGGGCAGGGTCGAAAGGTCGGTATCATCGACGACGACCCGGCCGGAGGTCGGGGTATCGACGCCGCCGATGATGTGCAGCAGCGTCGATTTGCCCGAGCCCGAAGGCCCGACGATCGAGACAAACGACCCGCGCTCGACCGTAAAGCTGACGTCGTCCAGCGCCGTGACCGCCGCCTCGCCCCGGCCGTAGACCTTGGTCAAGTGCTCAATGCGAAGGATGGGGGATGTGGACATGGGGGAACCTCCTTTTGGGGGTGGGTTTGTGACGGATTTGGGGGCGGGGCGGAATACATGAAAAATTGTGGTGTCCCGCCCCACATCCCTATCCTACCCCCTCCCCCTGACCGCCCGGTGACAAAATGGGTGACGGTTTGGTCACACGGTGCATTTGGGCAAGGCGAGGGTGAACCGCGCGCCGCGGCGGCCGGGCAGGTTTTCGGCCGTGATCCGCCCGCCCTGCCGCTGCACAACGCTCTGCGCCAGCGCCAGGCCGATGCCGGCGTGGCCGTCCGGACGGGTGTGGGCGGTGTAGAACCGGTCAAACAGGTGCGGCAGGTCGGCCGGGTCAAAGCCGCCGCCCGTATCCTCAATGCGCAGCGCCGCGCCGAGCGGGTCGTCCTGCGCCGTGATGGTCAGCGCGCCGCCGTTTGGCATCTGCTCGATACAGTTTTTTGCAAGGTTCTCAATCGCCTCGGCCGTCCAGGCCGGGTCCACCTGCCAGGCAAGGCCATCCGGCAAATCGCAGTTCAGCGCGACGCCCTGCAGTTCCATCGCCACCTGCAGCGGTTCAAGCGCGCGGCCCACCAGCGCGGCGACCGGCGTCGGGGCCGGCTGCAGCGTCACCGCGCCGGCGTCCAGCCGGGACAGTTTGAGCAGCGCCGCGACCAGCCACTGCATCCGGGTCAGCTGGCCGGTCAGGCTGCGCAGGAAGTCCTGCCGGCGGGGCGCGGGAAGGCTTTCGTCGCCGAGCAGATCGGCCAGCACGAGGGCGCTGGTCAGCGGGGTTTTGAGCTGGTGGGAGATATCGCCGAGCGAATCGGCCAGAAACTGCTTGTCCTTCGCGAGTTCATCGGCCTGCTGCTGCAAGGCGACGGTAATTTTATAGAGGTCGTTGCGCAGGATGCTGAGCTCACCTTCTTCGTTTGAGCGGATATCGAGCACCCGCGCGCCGTTGTAGACGGCGGCAAGGTAGGAAGCCAGCGCCCGCAGCTTTTGGTACCGCCAGGCCGTAAAGACGCCGTACCCGGCCGCGAGCGCCGCTCCCATGCCGAGCGCCGCAATCCAGGCAAAACCCGGCCAGACCGCGCAGGCGGCCGTGCCAAGCGCGATGACGGCGGCGCTGTAGAGCGCAAGCGCGCGGATTTCAGCGTTTCGCAGCATGGTCGCCCTCCCCTGTCTCAAGCCGGTAGCCAAGCCCCCGCACCGTCGCGATCAGCGGCGGGCCGCCCGGCGTTTCGAGCTTGGCCCGCAGCCGCCGGATGTAGACGGTCAGGGTGTTGTCGTTGACGAAGTTGCCGCCCTCGTCCCAGATGGCCCCAAGCAGCTGGCTGCGCCCGAGCACCTGCCCCGGATGGGCGAGAAAGACGAGCAGCAGCTTATACTCGAGCGCGGTCAGGCTGATCGGTTCGCCGCCGCGGCTGATTTCGGCCCGGCGCAGATCGACCTGCACCCCGCCGGGCAGCGCGCAGGTTTCGGCGCGGCTACGCCGGCGCAGCACGGCCCGCAGCCGGCTGAGCAGCTCCTGCAGGCGGAAGGGCTTGGCGATGTAGTCGTCGGCCCCAAGGTCAAGGCCGAGCACCGTGTGGATCTCATCGTCGCAGGCAGTCAAAAAGACGGCCGGCTGTTCGGGGTTGCGCCGTCTTGCCTCGCGCAGCAGGTCAAAGCCCGAACCGTCGGGCAGGCGGACATCGAGCAGCAGCAGGTCAAACCCGGCCGGCAGCGCGGCGCGGGCCGCGGCCAGGCTGCCGGCGTGGGTCACGGCGTAGCCCTCCTGCGTCAGGGCATACTGCAAGCCCTGCACTATCGCGGCGTCGTCCTCCACAAACAGCAGCCGCAGCGGCGCGGATGGAGTGGACATGGGGAGGCCTCCTTTGGGTTTGAAATAAGAGTTTTAACTCTAACAATTATACCACCCTCTCCCGCGCCCCGGGTGACTGGATTGTCACAAAAAACAAACAAAAACCCCACCGCCGCGTTGTCCGTCGCGGGGTGGGGTGCGGGGCGGCCATAGGGGGCGCCGCCCCAAGGGGAAAAGAAATGAGAAGAAAGGCATGGCCTATTGGGGAAAAGGCCGGGAATGGCAAAGGCGCGTTCACACCGCCGGCTCAAGGCCGAACCAGGCGCAGATCGCATTGTAATACAGGCCGGCCGCCGTTTCACAGCCGTCGGCATCGCCCAGCAGGTCCACATCGGCGCTGTTGGTGATAAAGCACTGTTCCGACAGCACGGCCGGGCACGCGGCGTATTCCAGCACGCCAAAGGTTGGGTTGGAGGAAACCGTCTCGTCGCTGCTTTCGGTCATGATCTGTTCATCGTTTTCACCGTAATATAAGTACCGGATTCCGTTTTCCCCGCGCAGCCGCTGCCCGAGCGAGGAGAACTGCGCGGTCAGATACTCGGCAAACCGCACGCTCTCCTCATGGTTGGCGTTGCCGGGCGGTATGGCGTAACACTCATACCCCGAAGCATCGTAGATCGGGTCGGAATTGCCGTGGATGGAAAGCAGCAACGCTGCGCCGGCCTCGTTGGCGCGCTGGGCGCGCTCGCTCGGGCGGATGCGGGCGATGTCGTGGTTTTGGCTTTCCTCCTCGGAAATGGTCAGGTACGGGCGCAGGCGGCCGTCCTGTTCCAACAGGTCATACAGCGCGTTGGCCGTCGCCCAGGTCATCTCATATTCATCAAAACCGAGCCCTTCGGAACCGGGGTCCGCCCCGCCGTGACCGGGGTCAATCGCGACAACCGGGCGGGTATCGGTCTGCGCCGCCGCGGCGGCGGCCGGTTCGGGGGTGGGCGCGGCGGCGGTGGCGCCGGCGGCGTCGCTTTCCTGCTGCATCAGGCTCGGCAGCAGCAACAGCACCGCCCCTGCCACCACACACAGGCAGGCCGCCATGACCAGCCCGCGCGCCAGATGGTGCCGGCGGCGTCGGCGGCGCATGGCGTACCAGTCTTCCCGCCGGCGCGGGGCCGGCCGGCGGGGCGGCGGGTTCTGCCAATTCCGGTTCTGCCCCTTGCGGTAAGGGGTGCGGTTGGGTGTGGTGACGGGCATCAATTCCACCTGCCTTTGAACGTCCGATGGGTCTTTCCTGTTTTACTATACACGCCGATTGTGTCGAACTTGTTTCCAAATTGTATGAATCCGGGGCGAAACCGGCGTTTCCCCCGTTTTTTTGCAGACAAGCTTCTGTCCAAAAACGGCCGCAGCCCGGCGTCGGGTTTCTGAGGTGTATCCGAAACCTCCTCAGCGCTGTCTGCTTCTATGAATCAGCCGCGCCTGCTGCGTTTGTGTCGAGTTTCTTGATACGCTGGTGCTTTTAGCGAATTTTCCGGCATTTTTGATGGATCCGATACGCTCCAATTATACAAACGTTCGAACCCGGCAGATTGTTACAGCACGCAGCGATTTTCAGCATATTTCACAAAAAACACCCAGCTTTTTTTACGCAAGACAACCCACGCCGGCGGCCGCCTGTTTTCCAGCCATGCCAAGCGGAAAAGGCGGTTGCCCCGCGGGGCGCAAAATGGCCGCGCCTGCTGCCCTTCCCGGCAGCGGCACGGCCAAAAAAAATCGTTTTAACGAAAAAACATTTTCTCTCTTTGCCTTTTCTGCGGTTTGACATTTCTTCCTTGCAAGAGTATAATGCGACAAGAAGCGGCGGCCGCCACGCCGCCAGATCCCGCGCCGGGTTCTTCGGCGCCACGCAGAAAAGGAAGCGGCGTTATGAACACAACCGGAATTGTCCGCACCGTGGACAACTTGGGCCGCATTGTGCTGCCCAAAGAAATGCGCGATGTCTTTTCCATTGAGCCCGGCACCCCGATGGAGATCACGGTCAGCGGGGAAACCCTGGTGCTGCGCAAATACCGCCCAACCGGCGGCTGCGTGCTGTGCGGCCGGCTTTGCGGCGATATGGTGGTGCTGCACGGCAAGCGGGTGTGCGCGGACTGCCGGCGCGCACTGGCCGGGCTTTCGCCTTTGCAGGGCGGGTAAAACCGCCTTTCAGTGCAGCAGGTGGCGGGCGGCTTCCTCACTGTTTTTGACAAGGTTCATCAGGCTGGTGGCATGGCGCGGGTATTCCCGCGCGAGGGATTCGGTCGTCATGGCAAAAACAACCGGGTCTGGCGCGGGTGCTTCGCCTTCGCCGGCCAGCACGGCGGCCAGCTCCCCCTTTTGGGCGGCCATGGTGGCTTCGGCGGCATGTTCCCACCGCGCGGGGCCCAGGCGGAACAGGCTTGCAACATTTTTGGGCGCAGCCTGATAAAGCTGGCGGAACATGCTGTACACCGCCAGCATCAGATAATTGCTGACCGCCGTGACCACCCGTTTGTCCTTACAGTGGTCCAGCTTGTCAAACAGGATATCCAGCGAATTTTCGATGAGTTTTTTGTACATGGTGGGCAGCACGCTGCCGTGCCAGACACTGCCCGCCGTGGCGCTGCCTTCGGGCAGTTCCTCCACCGTGATGGTCTGGCCGCTGCGTTCCGCGCTGCGGCCGAGCAGATAATCGCAGGAAACGCCGTAATAATCCGCAACCTGTACGACAAATTCCAGCCCGCATTCACGGATGCCTTTTTCATAATGGGAAAGCTGCGCCTGGCTGATCCCCAGGTCAGCCGCCGCCTGCTTTTGGGTAATGCCCCGCTCCTTGCGCAGCAGGGTGATGATGCGGTTGAATTCCATCGCCATCTGTTCGTCCGTCCTTCACATCAATCGCCGCCCCGGGCTCTGGCTGTGCCGGGCGGCATTTACGCACTGTTGATTATATCTGCAAAAAAACGATTTGTAAAGACCGTTTTCGCGCCGTTTCGACATAGCGCACACACTTTTTTGTACCGTGGAGCGTGCCAAAACAAGATGTGGGCCGCTGGTAAATCCTGGGGGTGCAAATATTGTGCCCCAAAACGGGCAGCGCCGCGAGCAGCCGCCGAATTGTCATAAAATTGTAATCTTTTTGAAAATTCTGATTATCTCCGGGAGGGGCATACTTTGGTCTACTTCAAACTTCACCTGATCCGCCACGGCCTGACGGCCGGCAACCTCGAAGGCCGGTATATCGGTGCCGGCACCGACCTGCCGCTGTGCGACGAAGGCCGCGCCCAGCTCGTCGCGCTCAAGCGGGATTTCACCTATCCGCCGGTCGAGCTGGTTTTCACCTCGCCGCTGCTGCGCGCGACCGAAACCGCGGATATCCTGTTCCCCGGCGTGCGGCAGATTCCGCTGCGCGATCTGCGGGAGATGGATTTCGGCGAATTTGAGGGCCGTCAGGTCGCCGAACTTGCGAAAGACCCGGCCTTTGCGGCCTGGATGGACCCGACGAGCGACGCAGTGCCCAAAGGCGCCGAGAGCCGCGCGGCTTTTGCCCGGCGCACCGAAGGGATGCTGATGAAACTGTTCGAGTTTATGATTAAAGATCATATCCGGGAGGCCGCCTGCGTGACCCACGGCGGGGTTATCATGAATATGCTGGCCCGCCACGCCCTGCCCCAGCGCCGCCCCGAAGACTGGATGACCGACCCCGGCGCCGGCTACAGCGTCCGGCTGGACACCGCCATGTGGATGCGCGACCATCTGGCCGAAGCCTACGACATTGTCCCGGCGGGGTATCTGGACGGGATGGAAGAAGCGCAAGGGTAAGGCGCCCCAGGCTTTCCCCCGCGAATCCTGTATGGATAGGAGCTCTTTTTGTATGCCAACCCATTTTCCCCTGCGGCGGTGGTTTTCCGGCCGCACGCAGTGTTTGCGGCCGCTGACGCCGTCCATGCGCCGGCTGACGATTTTGCTCGGCGTTTTGGCCGGGGCGCAGCTGCTGTTTCTGTTCTGGCTGAACCTGACCCAGCTTCGCTACCACCTGGGCTACGACGCTTCCTGCGATTACCTGCGCGCGGCCGAAATGTACCGCCAGGGCAAGCTTTTCCCCGACCACTGGCGGGATACCACCACCTCCCACCTGGATTCCCCGGTGCCGCTGGCCGCGCTGGACGGTTGGTTTGCCCTGCTGGTCGCCCTGCCGCTCACCGAGGATGTCACCGTCTTTTCGCGGGACGGCATCCTGTATCTGTTTGGTGCAGCGATCGCGCTGGTGCTGCTTGGCGCGCTCGGCATCGGCTGCTGCCGGCTTATACGGCTTATCCGATCCCGGGCGGACGGCGGCAAGGCCGGCGCACCGCGGCTGCCGACGCAGCCTATACCGCCACCCGTATCCGAACGGGGCTGATGGATGCGATCAGCAGCACGGCTGCTTCGCTGCCTTCTCCGGTTGTGTTCACCTGCACGGTCACCGACGAGTACAACCTGATGATGCGCAACATGCGCTGCTACGATCTTTCCCATGTATATAAGCCCATTCGAAGCGGGGAAGAGGGCAGCCTGACCCTGAACGAGCGCTACCGCGACGAAGCCGACGCCCAGGGCATTGCCTGGAATGACAACTTTGACCACTGGGGCGACTACATCTACTACGACAACGCCGACGACTACGCCGGCCCGATCACCCTGCTGGCCGAGCCCGCCTGTTTTGAGGCCCTGCCGGATTCGCTGCGGTCGGAATTCACCTTCTACGCCGCGCTCAATGACGATCTGGCCGTGTACACCTGTAACGAAAACCTGCTCGGGCTGTAACTTCTTGCCGCATCAGAAAACCGGGTGCGTCCCTGTCATGGGGCGCACCCGGTTGCTGTTTACTCTTCTTCCGTCCCGGTCTCTCCCTCCGCCGGCGTTTCCGTCGGCGCGGGGGTCGGGGTGGGCGGGACAAGGGTATCATAGGCGGCCTGGGCTTCGTCACGGGCGGATTGGGCGGCGGCCAGGCGTTCGGCGGCGGCCGTGTCGTCGGCAGTATCTTCGGTGGCGGCGGCATCGGTCACAGCCTGCTCGGCCGCCGTGACCTCCTGCTGCGCGGCGCGCAGCGCGTCCGAAGCATCCTGGATCTGCTGGGCCTCGGCTGCGGCTTCATCCGAAACCGCGCTGTCCAGCAGCGGCATCCGCTCGGGCAGGGTTTGCTCAGCGCCGCCGCTGTCGGTGATAAGCAGGCTCTGGCCATAATGCCCGCCATAGATGGCGAGGTAGGTCTTGCCGGGGTTGACGTCGAGCGTGCCGCCTTCGGTCGTTGTCAGGGCCAGCGGGGCCGTGGCGTCCCCCTTCTGCCAGCGGATCTCCTGCCAGGCGCCATCGGTCAGGTACAGGCCGGTGCCGCCCGAAAGGTCGTACTGCCGGGTCACGCCGTCATCCTTGACGCCGCTTGAAGCATAGAGGATCAGGATGTTCCTGAAGCTTGCGCGGGTACCGTTGTCGGCATCAATCGTGGCCTGGCCGTCGGGGTCGTTTTTCTCATACTGGCCGGTCGAGCTGTTGTAGAAAAACTGTTCCGCATTGCGGGCAGAATAGCGGATGGTCAGCTCGGCGGCGTTCTGGGCCGCGGGGGCCGGGCGCTGGGCAAAGTGGAACATCGTCATGTTCTGGCCCGATGCATCCAGCCCGTAACTGTCAAGGCCCGCGCTGATCAGTTCGCCGGTTGTGTACCAGCAGTTTTCCTCCCGGTAGCCGCTGGCCTGGCGGTCGGTATCAAACGCAAAAGCCGCGGTGCCGACGTGGTAGCCATCGACATCCTGGTAGGTCAGCGCATTGAGCAGGTTGGACGCATAGGTATTTTTATCGATATGCACCGGCACCGCGTTGAGCGGCAGCGTGAACTGCAGGCCAAGGTCCCGCGCCGGGCCGACCGGGCCGACCTTGCCGACCTCTTCAACCCGGGCAAAAACCGCGACGAGCATCGGATCATACCCTTCCGAAAGGCCGGCGATGACGAGATCGGCGCTGGAGATGCCCCAGTACGGGGTAACGCCCTCACCGGTGCGCAGGGTCACGGCGACCGGGCGGTGGTTTGCATATTCAAACCCGGTGTCAATACCGGTCAGCGGGTTTACGGTTTGCTGGGGCTCCGGCGTGGCAGTCGGGGCCGGCGTGGG
>URKR01000024.1 GCA_900548355.1 uncultured Oscillospiraceae bacterium | reverse complement strand
ACTCGAACCCCCGACCTTCTGATTCGTAGTCAGACACTCTATCCAGCTGAGCTACAAACGCGTGTGATATTAAATTGAGGAATTAGAAAAAATACTGCGCATGGACTGATTGATTCGTAGTCAGACACTCTATCCAGCTGAGCTACAAACGCATTCACAACCCACTCTTGTGGGTGCTCAAGTATAATACCACACTCTCCGGCGAATTGCAAGAGAAAAATTTGTTTTTTTGCAAAAGTTGTCAAATTGCAGAGGTTTGCCGGCCGGAGCCGGCAGACGCAATGTCTGCCGTTCAGCTTTTTTTGCGTTCCGGAGCGTTCTCCGCTGTTTTCGGTTCTGCGCCGTGCCTGGCGTTTTTTCGCTTGACAATCGTGTTATACAGAAGCATTCCCGCGCCGCTCACCACGGCGGTGATGACAAAAACAATGACCGCCATGCGGTAGTCCTGCTGGCCGAGGGCGTGCCCGCCCAGGGTGGAGGAGAGCACCGAGGGGATGCGCGCGATGGAGGAGATGATCAGAAAAGTGGACAGCTTCATGGGCGTAAGGCCGACAAAATAGGTGAGCAGGTCTTTTGGGGTGCCGGGGATAAAAAAGACCAGAAAGATAACCATGTTGAGCCGTTTTTCATTTTTGATAAACTTTATCTGCGCGATTTTTTCGCGGGAAATGAAGGCTTCCACCAGTTTGACGCCAAACAAGCGGGTGAGAATATAGATGATGGCAGAGCCGATTGCTACCCCGCCCAGGCAAAGAAGGGTTCCTTCCCACGCCCCAAAGGCGTACCCGGCCCCGATTTCAATGACCTCGCCCGGGATGATGGCCACGACCACCTGCAAAACCTGGATGCCCAGAAAGGCAAACCGGCCCCAAAGCCCCTGGCTGTCGATCCATAGCTGAAATTTTTCCGGTTCGGAGGCGAGCGCCACCAGCGGCCTGCCGACCGCGACGGTCAGCCAAACGATGAGCCCGGCGAAAATGCACAGGGATATTACACTGACAATGCGCCGCCTGCGCAGGTAGGACTTGTCCTCCTCGTGTGAGCCGGCGGGCGCGGGGGAGAGAGGCTTTGCGTGTTTCATAGCCGAATCCTCCAACGTTTTTGACAAGTTATGGAGAGCGTGTCTGAAAAATCCGAACGTACCGCAAAATGATGAAAACAGCGGCGAGCCGCGTCAACGCGCTTGCCCGATTGCGCTTGGCCCTTGCTATCCGTCTGTTTTCTCATTTTGGGCCGCATAGCTCTGTTCAGGCATGCTCCAACGGTTAGTATACCACATTTTGGAGCGGGCAACACGGGAATGGGACAAAAAGATGCGAGTTTGCTTTCTTTTCTTGACAAAATCCGCGCGATGGCTTATGATGGTCTCATTACAAAAGAACATCGGGGTGCTGAGCAATCGGCTGAGAGCAAACCTTCCGGTTTGAAACCCGTTAACCTGATCCGGATAATGCCGGCGTAGGGAATTGGAGAAAGCGGATGCTTTGCGTCCGCGGTATGTTTCTGCATTCTTTGAACGTCTGCCTTCCGGCAGGCGTTTTTTTGTTGTCCAAAATTGATTTATCATTTTTAAGAAGGAGCGTATGATCATGTTGAATGCAAGTATTGCAATCCAGGTGCTGCCCCATGTGGAGACCGACGAGGAGACCGTCCGTGTTGTGGACGAGGTGATCGCCTACATCAAGAGCACCGGGCTGCACTGCTCCGTAGGCCCCTTTGAGACCACCATCGAGGGGGAGGACTACGACCAGCTGATGGACATTGTGAAGGAGTGCCAGCACGTGGCCATCCGGGCCGGGGCCGGGAAGGTGTCCGCCTACATCAAGGTGGTCTACCAGCCGGAGGGGGATCTGCTCACCATCGACAAAAAGGTGACGAAGCACCACTGAAAAAAGCGGCTCCGGTCTGTTCCGGGGCCGCTTTTGCGCTTTCTTTCCCGGCGGGGGTGTGGTACAATGGGGGCAGCGTTCACAGATTTTGGCGCGAAAGGAGCCCTTTGTATGTCCACTTCTCTTCCCGAAAACGATACCCTGCGCGCGCTGGCGGCGCGCAAATCGGTTCGCGTGTTTACCGAAGAGCCGGTTACCGAGGCCGAACGCGCGGCGATTTTGCAGGCCGCGTTCGAAGCGCCGACGGCCGGCAACCAGCAGCTTTACACAATTTTGAACATCACCGCCCCCGCGCTGCGCCAAAAGCTGGCCGATTTATGTGACCACCAACCAATGGTTGCGGCCGCGCCGTTCTGCCTTGTTTTCCTGGCCGACTGCCGCCGCTGGCCCCGCGCCTACGGCGCGGCCGGCGTCACACCGCGCCAGGCCGGCCCCGGCGATTTGATGCTGGCTGTGGCCGACGCCTGCATTGCAGCCCAGAACGCCGTGACGGCGGCCGAGAGCCTTGGCATCGGCAGCTGCTACATCGGCGACATTTTGGAAAACGCCGAGGCCGTGCGCGAGGCGCTTGCCCTGCCTGCCTGTGTGGTGCCGGCCGCGATGCTGATCTTTGGCCGCCCGACCGAGCAGCAGCGCCGCCGCCCCAAGCCCCGCCGGTTTGCGCCGGAGGCGATTGTCTGCGAGAACACCTACCGCGACCGCACCGAGGCCGAACTGCGCGCCGATTTTGCGGCCCGCGACGGCGCCGACTTTGCCTTCGACGCCGAAATCCGGGCTTTTTGCGCCCGCAAGTACGACAGCGACTTCAGCCGTGAGATGAGCCGCAGCGCCGCGGTGTACTGGCAGGATTTTCTGCCCTGGCATGAGGGCTGACGGGTTGTTGCAACCAAAAGTTTTAACAGATTGACCGATCCGATTCTTCCCCGTGTGCGCGCACGGGTGTATACTGATACACAGAAAACCTGGCTTTGCCGGGCCGGGGCCGCATTCTGACCGGCCCAGAAATGGAGGAACCCCATGAAGAAAATGAACCCTTCCGTGCAGAACCTGACGCTGGCCGCGCTGTTTTTGGCGGCCGGCCTTGTGCTGCCTTTTTTGACCGGCCAGATTCCCCAGATCGGCAGCATGCTGCTGCCGATGCATCTGCCGGTGCTGCTTTGCGGGCTGGTTTGCGGCTGGCAGTACGGCGCGCTGATCGGTTTTGTGCTGCCGCTGCTGCGCTTTGCGCTGTTTGGCATGCCGCCGATCTTCCCCACCGGCATTGCGATGTGCTTTGAGCTGGCGGCTTACGGTTTCCTGGCCGGCTGGCTGTGGGCCCATTCGCGTTGGAAGTGCGTCAAGGCGCTGTACGCCTGCCTGCTCCCCGCGATGATTGGCGGGCGCGTGGTCTGGGGCGTGGCGGAAGTCATCCTGCTCGGGCTTTCGGGCAGCGCCTTCACCTGGGGCGCCTTTATCGCCGGCGCGCTGCTCAACGCGGTGCCGGGCATCATCCTGCAGCTGCTCTTTATCCCGGCGTTCATGGTTGCGCTTGACCGCACCGGGTTCCGCCGGTTTGGCAAAAACGAAGGCCGCACGGGCGAAGCCGCCGCGAAGTAACGCGGCAACTTTGCGTTGCAGCAAGCCGCGCCCCATTTTCCTGTTCTATCACAAAAGAACCCCCGCCGCCCCGCAAGGCATGCAGCTTTGCGGGGCGGCGGGGGTTCTTGCCTGTTCGTCTGTCCGTCAATTTCTCGCCAGCAGCGCGGCGCCGATGACGCCTGCGCGGTAGCCGAGGGTGCAGGTGGTGATACGGGTTTTCTTTTTTGCAAAGTCAGCGCCGAACACCAGAGGTTCTGCTTCGGCGCGCAGCGGGGCGAGCAACGCTTCGCCCTGGTTGGCAATGCCGCCCGACAGGCCGATCACTTCCGGGAAGAAGATGTTGATCAGGTTGGCAACCCCCACCGCCAGGTCGTGGACATAGGCGTTCACCACCTCGACCGCAACGGCGTCGCCTGCATCGCGGCCGTCAAAGGCGGTGCGGCCGGTGACGTCCTCCAGGCTGGGGGCCAGCTGCCAGAGCTTGCTTTCGGGGTGGGCAGCCATTGCCTCGCGGGTGCGGCGGATCAGCGCGGTTGCGCTGGCGTAGGCTTCCAGGTCGCCGCGCCGGCCACAGGTGCACAGCGGCGCGTCCTCTGTGTCACGGATGACCATATGCCCCAGCTCCGCCGCGGCGCCGGTATAGCCGGTCAGCAGCTTGCCTTCGATCACAACGCCGCCGCCGACCCCGGTGCCTAAGGTCAGGATAACCGCACTGTGCGCGCCTTTGGCGCAGCCGGCCAGCGCTTCGCCGTAGGCCGCGGCGTTCGCATCGTTGGCCAGGCAGACCGGCAGGCCGAGCTTTGCCTGCAGGTAGGGCCCCATCGCAAAGTTGGACCACGCCAGATTGTTGGAATACAGCACGGTACCGGTTGCATCTTCCACCGTGCCGGGGCAGCCAATGCCGACACCGGCGACCGGGTCGTTGCCGGCCACCTCGCGGCAGAGCGCGGCAATGTCATCGCAGACAGCCTCTGCCGGGCGGGGCAGGTTGGTGGGGCGGCTGCCCTCACGCAGGATGTTGCCGGTGGCATCCACCAGCGCAACCTTGATGTTGGTACCGCCAAGATCGACTCCGAGTGTGTTCATGGGATGACCTCCTGGGATATAGTTGTATGGGTTATGCTACGAGCAGCTGCCTGCCGGACGCCCCGGAGACAGCGGATGGCTTTTGCGCTTTCCTCTCACCCTTCCACGGTCAGCGCGGCGGTGAGCAGGATGTTTTCGGCGTTGTCGCCGATCTGGATTTCAAACCGGCCGGGCTCGACCCGCCAGACGTAATCCGCCCCGAGGGTGCGCAGCGCCCGGGTGCCCACCCGGAACCGCACCTGCCGGCTTTCGCCGGGGGCCAGGGTGATGCGCGCAAAGCCGGCCAGCGTGTGCAGCGGCTTGACAACCGAGCTGACAAGGTCCCGCACATAGAGCTGCGGCACGGCGTCGCCGGCCACCGCGCCGGTGTTGGTCACGGTGACGGTGGCTTCAACCTCGCCGTCGGGGGGGGTGGTATCGGCGCTCAGGCGCAGATCCTGGTAGGCGAAGGTTGTGTAGGTCAGGCCGTAGCCAAACGGCCAGAGCGGGGCCCAGTCCATCTCGACATATTTTTTGCCGCCGCCGGGCCGCCGGGCATAGTGGCAGGGCACCTGGCCGACGCTGCGCGGGAAGGTGATCGGCAGGCGTCCGCCGGGCGCGGCCTTGCCGAACAGCAGGTCGGCGATGGCCGCCCCGCCCTGCTCACCGGGGAACCAGGCTTCCAGGATTGCGTCAAGGTGTTCGTTTTCCCAGTTGGCGGTAACCGGTCGGCCGCTTTGCAGCACAAGCACGGTGGGGGTGCCGGTGGCCCAGACCGCTTTGGCCAGCGCAAGCTGCCGGCCGGGCAGATCGAGTGAGACGCGGTCAAAGTTTTCGCCGCTGGTTTCCTCATTATCGCCAAGGCAGAGGATCGCGACATCGGCTTCCCGCGCAAGGGCCACCGCCGCCTCGATATCCTCGCGGCCTTCGCTGTAGCCGAAGATGACCCGCGCGCCGCGGCCGTCGTTGACAAACTCAATCCGCACGCGGTAGGGGCGGTTGGCTTCAAAGAAGAAATCAACCGCCTGGTCGGCGCTCTTGCCGGGGCCCCAGCCATCGATGAGCAGCTCGTCGTCGATCCACAGCCGCATGCTGTCCTGGGTGGACAGGCCGATGCAGCCGTCCAGGTCGCGCGGCAGCGTGACGGTGCCGGTCCAGGCGACGCTGAAGCAGTTGGCGTCAAGCGCCGGGTGGGGCAGCGCAAAGATCCAGTTGAAGTTGACGGTTCGGTCGGTGCGGGTTTGCACCGGGGTACCGCAGGGGGTGGGGCCGTTGTAATACCGGCCGGTCAGGCCGGGGTTGCCGTCCTCATCCTGCAGATAGGCAGGATCAAACGGGTGGAGGGATTCGCCCAGGAAATTGCAGCCGCGGGCATACAGCACCCGGGTTTCGGGGCTGACGGCGGCGCGGATGCCATCCAGCACGCTGACGGCGCCGGTGCGGCCGCGGGCTTCGGAATAATCGCCGAGCATGGCCTGCGCCGCGCCGGGGCCCAGCACCGCAACGCTGCCGATGGCGGGTGAAAGCGGCAAAAGGCCGCCCTGGTTTTTGAGCAGCACGGCGCTTCTTTCCGCAATTTTGCGGGCCAGGGCCAGGTGGTCGGGGCAGCGCAGCGCCTTCTCTTCACGGGATTCATCGGTATAGGGGTGTTCAAACAGGCCAAGCCGGAACTTGATGCGCAAAATCCGCCGGCAGGCTTCATCGAGAACGGCAGGGTCAAGCCGGCCGTCGGCCAGCAGTTCAGCGATGCCGCCCTGCCAGACCTCGTGCGGGAAATCGTAGAGTTCCATATCGACGCCGGCCGTCAACCCCTGGCGAATGGCCTCCTGCGGGGTTTCGGCCGTGAAGTGCCAGTCATACAGGCGGGAAACGGCTGTCATATCCGCCCGGACATAGCCGGGCATGCCGAATTCACCGCGCAGCACATCAGTCAGCAGCGCATGGTCGGATGAAACCGGCACCCCGTCGATCGCATTGTAGCTGCACATCGTGTTGCAGGCGCCGGCGTCGCGGAAGGCCGCCTCAAAGACCGGCAGGCAGTCGCTGTAGACCTCGTGCCGGCCCATTGCGGTCGGCGCGCAGTTCAGCCCGCCGACCGGCATGCCGTAGCCGACATAATGCTTGGGCTCGGCGGCGACGGCGTCGGGCGCGGCGATATCGTTGCCCTGCAAACCGCGGACCGTTTCCCGGGCAAAGGCGGCGCACAGGCAGGTGTCCTCGCCGTAGCTTTCCTCGCCGCGGCCATAGCGCGGGTCGCGGATCAGGTCCATGACAGGGCTGTATGTTTCGTGAATACCGCAGGCGCGTGCCTCCGTCGCGACGGCGCGGCCCATCTCGTAGCCAAGCGCAGGATCAAAGCTTGCGGCCAGGCCGATCTGTTGGGGGAAGCTTGTCGCGCGGCCGGTGTAAAGGCCGTGGAGCGCTTCCTCACTGAAAAGGAACGGGATGCCAAGGCGGGTCTGCTCCACAGCGTAGCGCTGGACGGCGTTGGCCTGGGCGGCGGTCATGCCGCGCAGCTGTACGCTGCCCACGCTGCGTTTGCCGAGCAGCTCGTCAAGCCGGTCAAAATCGACCGACGTAGCCCGGCCGTTTTCATCGACGGTTGTGAAATCGCTGGACCCGTACTGGTCGGTCTGGGCGATCTTTTCCTCGGTCGTCATCCGGGCAAGCAGGTCGTCAATGCGGGCCTCAATCGGTTGGTTTGGATCTTGATAAGGATACATGGGGATGCCTCTTTCGTTGGGTAAAGCGTAACAGGTGGTAAAGCGGGATGCTGATGAGAGTGTAGATGTGGTGGGCCTTCGGCGCGATTTTAAAAATCACCGACAACTTACCGTTACTTTACCGCCGGCAGACGGCGGCCGTTGACGGCAAGGTTCGCAAAGCCGCCGACGGCGGCGAGGACGAACAGCACCCGGATCGAACCGTTGCCCAGCGGCAGCGCAAGCAGGGGCTGCACTGTCGTGGCGACAGCCGCCGAAGCGCAGGCCACCATACTGGCCAGCGCCGCCGTGGTGCCGATGTAAGCCGTTTTGCCGCTGGGCGGGCTGCAGGCATACTGCAGGTTGAGGCTGGCGGTGGCGGCCCCGCCGGCACAGCCGGCCGAAGCCACCATGAGCACCGGCGCCAGCCAGGGCGCCCAAGCCGGCTGAACCAGCGCCCAGCCCAGCGTGCAGGAAAGGCTGCAGGCGGCCGCCGCGCGGATCACCCGCCGCCAGTTGGTGCGGTCTGCCCAGCGGCCCAGCAGCCAGCTGCCGGCCATGCCGGCCACTGCCGATACCACCCCGACCGTGGTCAGGAAAGTATGGCTGAGCCCGAGCACCCGCATCTGATAAACCGTCAAAAACGGGGTGGCAAACCCGCCGAACGCCCCGCCAAGCACCGAGTAGAGCAGCATCGGGCGGAAGGTTGCGTCCCGCAGGGGGTGCAGCACTTCCCGCAGGCGCATCCGGCTGGTGAAGGCGACGGGGTTTTCCCGGGTGGCGGCAAGCAGGGCGGCGTCAAGCGCGGCAAGCGCCAGGCAGACTGCCCCGACCGCGCTGTACCCGGCGGCCGCGTGGCCGGCCGCAATCCAGGCGTCCAGCAGGCGCCCCAGCACCAGCGTGCAGCCGCTGTTGACGCAGTTGGCCACAATGTCCTTGACGGCAAAGAACCTTCCGCGGGCTTCGGGCGGGGCCAGGCCGATCGTCATGTGCTGCAGCCCGGGCGTGACCGCCCCCGCCGCGGCAAAGGCCAGGGTATACAGCACAAAGGCCATGCCCTCGGCCTGCGGGCCCATCCGGGCCGGCAGCAGGAAGGTCAGGCTGAGCGAAAACCGGAACACCACGCAGAGCGACCAGATCGCAAGCTTGCGGTGGTGGAGCCGTTCAAACAAAAGCGGAGAGAAAAATTGCAGGATACACCCTGCCTGGGGGATCATGGCCATCAGGGCGCAGAAGGAGACCGAAGCTCCCATCTGGCCGAGATAGCCTGTCATAAAGTTACCGGTCCCGATGCTGTACAGCACACCAGCCACTGCGCCTTCGGCAATCAAACAGCGGCGGCCCCGGGTCAATTGTTCCTCAGTGGGCGGTGCCGGGTCGAAAAACAGCTTTCGGAGGGAAAGCATCCGGGCAGTTCCTCCGGGTCAGCTCCGTACTTCGGGCGCATGGACAGAGCCATAGGCGCGGTGGCGCAGGCAGTCTGCCCAGGCGCAGAACAGCCGGATCAGGTTCGGCGTAGCCGAAACCCGGCTCGTCTTGTCCCATTCCTGGCGGTAGAGATAGAACCAGCTCTCAAGCCGGCCGGCCAGCGCATCGCCCTCGGCCGCATCGTCGGGGTTTTGCACCAGATGCGCGCCGATTTCGTTCCACAGCGCAATGCCATCGGCCACAACACAGAGCAGCGATACAATCTCCTTGCGGCCGACCGGCATGCTGCGGGCGGCCTGCAAAATCTGCGCTTTGGCCGCGGAGACCGCTTCGTTCGCGGCCGGGATGGCCGCGGCATCGACTTCGGTGAGGATCTTCGCGCGGGTTTCGTCGCTGCCTTCTATGTACTGCACGGCGCGGGCCCAGTTGAAGATTTCGTGCCCGTCGGCCAGTGCCGCCATCGCACCGACAAGGCGGCCCGAAGCGTCGCGGTATTCAATGCGGGAGACCACCTCGTTGATCTCCTCAAACGGGATTTCGTCGGCGTTCCAGGCAAAGGCCGCGCCATACAGCTGGCCCGGCACGGTCAGGCGCGGGTCGTTGATATGGCCATAATCGCCCCAGTCGGTGTTGAGCAGGCCGATCGCGCCGTACTTGCGGGCGTGGCGGCACATCACGCGGTTGTTGCGGTAGGCGTAATCGAGCAGCGGCATCCACTGGTTCCAGCCGCAGCAGCCGGGGCAGGCATACTGGGTGATGCCGGAAGCCGCAATGTCCCGGATCTCGTTCTCGCGCTGATCGGGCAGGTAACCCCAGTTCAGGCAGATCGTCTCCTTGGGCAGTTCGCGGCAGCTTTCGGGGAAGCGCCACATGATATCGCCCCAGAACATCGGGATGCCGCCCTGGGCGACAATATGCTCGCACAGCGCTTTGACATGCCGGACATAGAGCGCGCGCTCGCCGCCCTCGGCTTCGGCCAGGGCCTTGCTGCGGCCCTTGGCAAGGTCGAAGGTTTCATCGTCGCAGATGTTGAACTTGTTGGTGCGGAAGAGCGGACGGTATTCATCAATCAGCCCGATGACAAAGCCGAGCGCGTCGGGGTGGCTGACATTGAGGGTGTGATGCGCCCCGGCATAGGTGTAGGAGAAGGGGATCTTCTCGGAATCGGGCAATTCGCAGAGGTCGCAGCAGGTCTTGGTGGAAAGGATCTTGTACATATGCCCGAAGGTCGAAAGGCTCGGCACCAGTTCGATGTGGCGGGCGGCACAGTAGTCGTCGAGCTCGAGAATCTCCTGCGCGGTCAGCGGGGTATCGTCGCGCCAGGCCTCGGAGAGGTTCTCAAACAGATAGGTGTGCTCGATATAGAGCTGCCATTCGTTGATCTTGTAGCGGCACAGGCGGTCGGCCACCTGCTTGAGGTAGCTGAGCTTGGGCACACGGCCGCGGGAGCAATCGAAGTAATAGCCGCGGTGGGCCATGTCCGGCCAATCCTCAATTTGCTGGGCCGGCAGCGCCGCGCCTTCGCCCTCGATAAGCTGGCGCAGCGTCTGGACGCCGTTGCACAGCGCCTCGTCGTCGCCGGCCGCGACCGTGACCCGCGCGGGGGTCACGGTCAGGGTGTAGCGGCCGGCCTGCTGGGCGGGGTCAATTTCCAGGTTGACCATGCCGTCCCGCGCAGCGCCGCGCAAAATGGCGCAGTGCAGGCCGGTTTCGGCTTCCAGTGTCTGCTGCAGCATCTGGGCATAGAGCAGCGCGCCCGGCGCGGTGCCAAAGGTCAGGCGGATGGCGGTGCTGATACCGAAGGCGAACGTCCCCTGCCCCGGTTCCACCCGCTTGGGTTTTGGTAGAAGGTTCATAAAAGATACCTCGTTCGTGTAAAATAATAAAGAAGAAATAAGAAACGTGGTGGACCGCGCGCCTGTGCCGCGCTCAAAATCATCCTTGCAGGGCGGGAAATTCCTTTCCCGGCTGCAATTCGCCGCAGACCGGGCCGATATGGAATCGGCCCCTAAAGCGCGGTTCGATAAGAAAACAAAGCCGCAAAATCTATCTGAAATACAGCATCTGCCGCGTTATCGGGCTTTGCGTTCCATCAAGGAGCGCGGCAGCCCTCTGCCTTGCAGCTGCCGCATTTCAGCGATTTTTCGGTGCTACGCAGTTCCTTCGGAACCTTTGTTTTCTTATCTTACACGCTTACGGCTTTGTTTTTTGAGCGCGGCCGTCAGGGCGCGCGATCCACCACGACTCCTAAATTTCTAACCTGCCATTACCACCGCACGCGGATCGTCTTGATCTCGTAGGGTTTGATGACAAAGCGGATGTTGCTGCCGTCGATTTCGACCGTGTCGGTCTCTTCCTCCAGGCAGTTGCAGGCCACCGCGCTGTGGAACGGGCGGTTCCAGGTCAGGGTGACCGGGGTGCGGGCGTTCTCGCTCTCATACAGGCGCAGGATCACGCCGTCGCCGTCCTCCGCCAGCTTGACAGTCTCAAGCACCACGTTCGGCGCATCGACCGAGGCAAGGCCCACGGCTTCGCCGGCCGTGCCGCCTGCCACCGCCAGCATCGGCTGGTTGAGGAAGTAGGCCTGCCGCACCGTGCCCGCCTGCTGCCAGCCTTCGCTGTGCGGGAAGAGGGCGTAGGTGAAGTGGTGGACTTCCTGGTCGGTGATGGGGTTCGGCTCAATGCCGGATTTAACCAGCGTCAGGGCCAGGCAGCCATCCTTGCAGGAATGGCCGTATTTGCAGTCGTTGAGCAGGCTGACGCCGTAGTGGCCTTCCGAGACATCGGCCCATTTCTGGCCGCAGCTCTCGAACCGGGCACGATCCCAGCTCGTGTTCTGGTGGGTCTTGCGGGTCAGGTTGCCGAACTGGATATCAAAGGTGGCCTGGTCGGTGTGGACATCGGCCGGGAAGAAGACCTTGAGCAGGTGCTGATGCTCATGCCAATCCACGGTGGTGACAAAGTCGATACGGCGGGTATCCTTATAGAAATGGATATCCTGGCTGATCTTGGAATGGCTGAAGCTGCGCTCGATGTGAAGCGTCGCGCGCACCGGGCCGGTCTCGGTCCAGTTGAAGACGGTGCAGTCGGTCAGATCCCAGGATTTTTCGGTGTAGTAGACATCGATATCCCAGTTATCGTAGTAGATCGGCTTATCCTCAAAGACGCGCAGGGCGTTGCCGGCCTGGCCGGGCTTGAAGACCTCGCGGGCGGCTTCCTTGTCAAACAGCGCCGCAATCTGGCCGAATTCGTCGAAACGAACCGCATAGAACGGCGTTTCCAGGCTGCGGCCGTCGGCGCCGATCGTGAAGGCGGCGGGCGCTTCCGCGGCTTCGGCCTCCGCAAAGCTCTTGTGGCCCTTCGCCGGCAGGCCGCCCAGGAAGGCAACCGGGCCTTCGGCGGTCTGCTGCACCGGGTAGGTGTTGCCCTCGGCGTCGCACAGGGCGGACGCCGTGCAGGAGGCGGGCAGCGCCACGACATCGCCGCGCGCAAAACCGGTCGTGTTGAAGACGGTCACACCGTCGCCGGCCGGGGTCAGCGCCTGCAGGCGCGCTTCGGTCAGGGTGTCGATCTTGGCTGCGATCTCGGCATAATCCTGCTTGGTCACCTCGTAGACCTCATGGATCGAAGAACCGGGCAGGATATCATGGAACTGGTTGAGCAGGATGCGGTGCCACAGGTCGTCGATTTCGGCCTTCGGGTAATCGAGCGCCGGCGCGGCCAGCACGCTGAGCAGCTCAAGATCCATCATGCCGAGCTCCGACTTGCGGTTGCCGCGCTTGTTGCGGCCCATGCTGGTCAGGGTGCCGCGGTGGTACTCGAAGTAGAGCTCGCCCTCCCAGGTGGGCAGGCGGCGGTTGCCGCGCACACGGGCGTCGAGCTCTTCAAAGTATTCGCGTGCGAAGGCCTGGCGCACCTTGGGGATGCCCTCGATGCCCTTTTCCATGCGGATCGAGGTTTCGAGCATCTCGCGGGTCGGGCCGCCGCCGCCGTCGCCATAGCCGTAGGAGATCAGGATGTCGTTGTTGATCTCCTTCTGCTGGTAGCGCAGCCAGCCGCCCATGATGGAATCGGGATGGAGCTGGCCGTTGTAGGTCGTGAAGAAGTTCTTGGTCGGGTCCTGGCCGAAGTCAAGGGTCGTAACCAGATGGGTGAGCACCTCGGTGCCGTCGATGCCGCGCCACATAAAGGTGTCGTAGGGGATCTTGTTGACCTGGTTCCAGGCAAGCTTGGTGGTCATGAAGTAATCGACGCCGCACTGCTTCATGATCTGGGGCAGCGCGCCGGAGTAGCCGAAGACATCGGGCAGCCAGAGGATGCGGTTGTCAACGCCGAATTCTTCTTTGAAGAAGCGCTTGCCATAGATGAACTGCCGCACAAGGCTTTCGCCGGAGGTCAGGTTGCAGTCGGCTTCGACCCACATGCCGCCTTCAGCCTCCCAGCGGCCTTCCGCAATCCGCTGCTTGATCTGGGCGTAGAGCTCAGGGTAGCGGGCTTTCAGGAAGGCATAGAGCTGCGGCTGGCTGGACATGAACCGATAGTTCGGGTACTGTTCCATCAGGCGCAGCACGGTGGCAAAGCTGCGGCAGGCCTTTTCCTGGGTCTGGGCAACAGTCCACCACCAGGCCACGTCGATGTGGGTGTGGCCGATGCAGGAGGCAATAACCTCATCATGGCCGGCAAGGTCCTCATACAGCGCCTTGGCCAGATAGCGGCGGGCTTCGCCGACCGTCTCGTAGAAGCTTTCATCATAGGGCGTGCGCAGGTCAAGCAGGTTGACCGCCTCGTTAAGCACCCGCTCAAGGTCATGGCGGGGCTTGCCGTCGGGGTCAAGGCGGCCGAATGCGTTGAGCGGCACGACCATATCATAGTAGAGCCCTTCGATCGCGGGGTCAATTTCACGCAGGTCAACAAAGAGGCTGAACTCGTTAAACAGGATGCCGGTATAAGCCTGCAGGTCGATGCGGTAGCTGCGGCCGGCTTCCGCCTGCCGGGCAATGAGCACATCGCGGTGGTTCATATCGACACCCTGGGTAACCACGCCGTCAATGAAGGCGAGGAACTGCGGGTTTTTGGCGTCGTCACCGGCGTCAAGCTGGGTCTGCACATGCAGCCAGAGCGATTTGCCGGCAAAGCTTTCGGGCACCGTGATGGTCGCGGTGAACCAGTAGTGCTTGTCGGGGCCGTACCAGTGGGTACCGGTAGGCGCCGGCACTTCCTTGCCGACAAGGTAGGCGGCCATGTTGTAACCGCTTTCCCCCACAAACGGGGCGTACGGCTCGGCGGCGGCGTCCGCCTCGGCGGGGGTCAGGTAGTTGCCGGGCTTGTACTGCCAGGCCGTTACCGGAACCCGCTGGCGCACGCTGAGGCGCTTGAGCTCATCGCAGATCACGCGGATGCGCTTGTCCAAAAATTGCATAGTTTTCCCTTTCTGCCGCGGCATAGCCGCGGGCTTACCCCTTTTTGACGAAAGAATATATAAGAAAAGCGGTGTCCCGCGCGCCTGCCGGCGCGCTCGAAATGGCGCGAACCCGGGGTGTTTGCTTTGCCGCAAAGTTTCCGGGACGATGCAGGCATCGTCCCCTACAGGGGCAAAAGGCCAATCAGGCCGCCGGGCTGCTCTGGATGGCCCGAACCCCCGTAGGGGCGGATGCTTGCATCCGCCCGGGGTGTTCACGCCGCCGGCTTTCCGGGGCGCTGCGGGACGCCGCGTTCTCCCTTAGAACGAATTGGCCTTGATGTAATCCAGCACGCGGTCAACGGTGGTGAAAGCCAGGCCGGTGACGGTATCGGCACAGCCGTAGTAGACGGCGATCCGGCCGGTGGGCGCATCGGCAAGCGCTGCGCAGGGGAAGGTGACGTTCGGCACGTCGCCCATGCACTCATACGGCATCTGCGGGCTGAGGATGTAATCCTTGCCGCGGGCCTTGACCTTCCAGGGTTCGTCAAGGTCGAGCAGCGCGGCGCCGATGCGGTAGACATAGCCGTTGCAGGTCATGATAACGCCGTGGTAGATCAGCAGCCAGCCTTCGTCGGTTTCGATCGGGATCGGGCCGGGGCCGATCTTCAGGCTCTGCCAGGCGCTCTCATCGCCCTTGACTGCGCCCATCATGAAGCGGTGGCGGCCCCAGTAGATGAGATCCTCGCTCTGGCTGACAAAGATATCACCGAACGGGGTGTGGCCGGTATCCGAAGGACGGCTCATCATCATGTAGCGGCCCTGGATCTTGCGCGGGAAGAGCACGCCGTTGCGGTTGTAGGGCAGGAAGGCGTTTTCCAGCTGGTGGAAGGTCTTGAAATCCTCGGTCCAGGCGATGCCGATCGTGGGGCCGTGGTAGCCGTTGCACCAGGTGACGTAATACTTGCCGTCAATCTCGCAGACGCGGGGGTCGTAGCGGTATTCGCGCTTGGTGACTTCGGGGTCTTCACCGACAAGGTGGATCGGCTCATCATCGATCTGCCAGTGGATGCCGTCCTTTGAGAAGCCGGCAAAGATATCCATGCTGATCGAGAGGCTGTCGCAGCGGAACACACCCGCAAAGCCGTCGCCATACGGCACAACGGCCGAGTTGAAGACGCTGTTCGACCGCTTGTTGCCGTCACGGCCGATGATCGGGTTCGCATCGTACCGCCACAGCGGGGTGCGCAGGGTTTCGGGCGGGTCCTGCCAGGGGATGTTGGGCAGCGGTTTACCAATAATCTTAGCCATAGGGATTCTCCTTTATTTCAGCATTCTGACGCAGGGCGCGAACATCATTTCATGCAGTTCGTCCATCGCGCGGGTTGGGTCGGTTTCGTCGGTCAGGGAGAGGGTGTAGCGGAACTCGCCGTAGCCGGCGAGGTTGAGCTGGAAGTTTGTCTCCCAGGTGTTGTTCATCAGCCAGGAGGCGACCGGCCGGGCGTTGTCAGCCGGGTCGTTTTGGCAGAGCTTGATGGCGTGGTGGCGCATCTCGCCGAAAGTATACAGCGGCACATCGTAGCTGGCGACCAGCACGCCGCCCCCTTCGCCCAAAAGCGCAAGGCCGTCGTCGCTCATCGTGTATTCCATGCCGGTGCCGGGCAGCTGGTCAACGCCGGGGCGGTAGGCTTCCCGCCCGCCTTTGCGCGCCCAAAGCTGCCGGCCGGGCAGCTGCAAATCAAGCGGCAGGTAAACGCTCTCGATATCGCTTGTCATCGTTTTGCCAAGCTGCAGGGTCACTTCAATCCGGGGCAGGTCCTCATAGAACTGCAGGATGACGGCGCAGTTCGCCGCGCCGGGCAGCGTGCAGGTCAGCCGGATGCGGGTAAAGACCGGGCCGCGCTCCTCACAATCGACGGCCGTGATGATGGCTTGCGTGGCGACGGCGTGGGCGCCGCGGATGTTGCGGCCGAGCAGGCGGCGTTCTTCATACACATCGGTAACGCCGGGGCGCACGGCCGTGACCTCATAAACCGGAAGCAGCGGGCAGGGGCCTTCGGCCGGCAGCAGTTCGGCGCCGGTGCGCTTGTCCACCAGGGTGGTCAGTTTGCCGCCGACGGTATAGCCGATCTTAAACCAGCGGTTTTCAAAGCCATAGGGCAGCTTGTAGCTGACGGGGTCGTAATCATTCACGATATCCCGAATCCGCTCGGCCCCAACATAGCATTTCCGGGTGTTGAGGGTCTGCGGGGTTGCAGGTTTCGCCCCATAGGTATAGCATGTAGAACCGCCCGCGTCAAGAGGTCTGACAAAAGAAATTCTGCGCCCGCGCGGGTGGGGGCTGACCTGGCAGGGAATCTCACGTCCCTGCGCATCTTTTACCCAGGCGTCCGGCATGCCGGCCGGCAGCGTTTCCACATAGAATTCTACCGGCTGCGGGCCCGAAATCTTGCTCGGGTTCACAACCCTGATTTCGCCGGCCGTGGCATAGTACCGCAGGGAATCGCCCTGGTCGGCCGCAATGCGGGCCAGCATTTTGGCGGCGGCCTCGTGCGCGGCGCTTGCATAGCCGGTTTTGCGGATGTCCAGGTCGTTCGCCATGGTCAGGCAGGGGTCGGTGATGCTGCCCGAATGCCCCCAGGTGTGCTCGGCATAGAGCAGCAGGTTATCCTGCGCCTGGCGGGCCAGGGCGGGGGCGGCTTCCTCGATGCCGGGCTCAAGCCGGCGGGCCAGCGCATAGTTGCGGCGGGCCGCCAGGTAATGCTTGACCGCATACGGGGTGGAGCCAACGCCGTTGGCCCACCAATCGTTGAAATCGCCGGTGTAGACGGGGGCGTCGGCCAGGCGCGGGGCGATGGCCGCGGCAAGCTCCTGCAAACTGACCATCTCGATGCGGACTTCGTTGCCATAGCGGGCGTTGTAGGCTTCGATCGTGTCCAGAATCAGCGGTTCGGGCGGGGCGTTGTCACTGAAAACGCCGGACACCGCCGCAACCAGGAAGTCATACCCATAGCCGTTTTGCTCACATTCGGTGACATAGTGCTGCAGGTTCTGGTGCAGCGCTTCCACATCATCGGCCGGCTGCGGGGCGTCGCCCAGGCGGTCGATGGTCATAAAGTTCGGGGTGTGGTTCGGCCGCAGGCCCAGCACATTGCCAAGGTTGTAATGTTCACCGTTCCAGACCAGCAGCTTCCTGCCGTCCGCAGCCTGCCAGAAGTATGCGTTCTGGTTCTGGTAAAGCGGGTACATGCCGTGGTGGCAGTGGACGTTGGTGAACAAAAAGTCTACCCCGGCATCCAGCAGCGCATCCCGCTGGCCCATGGAAAGGCCGTTGATATCGGCGCACATAGCCGTGTGCAGCCGGATGCCGGCTGCGGCAAAGGTATCCCGCCAGTCGGCCAGGCGCCGGGCCAGCACCTCACAGTCAACCAGGTCGGTAAAGTTGAGATAGTTGGCCGAAAGGCCGATCTTGCCTTCCCGCGCAAGCGCCAGGAAAGCCTGTTGTTCGGCCGGGGCGGCTTCGGCAAAGAACTGTTCGACGCAATACAGGGTTTCGCAGTTCCAGCGGAAAGCCGGGCGCGCCTGGGTCATGGTGACGGCTGTGCGGATGTAGTCCACCTGCTGGGCGGTGACACGCTCCTGCAGGTCGGTATAGCCGATATCGGTGTGGGAATGATGGACGGCATAAAGGGTACGGATTTTAGACATGATGGTCACCTCGGGGGTGTGGTTTGTTTGCAGGGGCGGATGGTTGCAGCCGCCCGCTGGGGTGCGGTTCGCAAAAATCCCCGCATACAAAACCGCCGCTCAGCGGGCGGATAAACGAGCCGTTTGTTCAAAAAGATTTTGATCAATGGGGCGGCGGCTTAGCGCCGCCCCCGGCTGTTTTCTCCTGTCGCGCTAAGCGGCGGCTGTTGGGGTGATTGGGTCATAGCGCCGGGGCGGGGCCCTGCGCTGTGGTCAGCCGGCCTGCATGCCGGCAGCGATAGTCCGTGTCAAACGTCTTCGGTTCAGGAAGCGCTCTCAGCGGTGGCGGGGTTCGAAGCCATGAAGGCATCGACCTGGCTCTGGGCCTCGGTCATGACATCCTGGAAGCCGGCGCCGTTGAGTTCTTCCATCATCTGGGGAACCAGCTCGGCCGGGTCACGGGTGCCGGTCAGAAGCTCGCTCTTGTACTTTTCGCAGATGGTGATGCAGTTCTGCACCTGGTCACGGACGGGCTCGATATCCATCGAGAAGCCCAGGAGCACAGAGGGCTCGGCGGCGGCGTTCAGTTCCTCAACTTCGTCATACTGGTTGAATTCGAATTCGTCGCTCGGGGTGACGGTGAAGAAGCTGCCCTGGGTGTAGCCGGCCATCGACCAATCGGCGTTGTTCTTGTGAACCTTCGTCTTGGTCTCGTCGGTGTAATCCCAGTTGTCGCCCTGGACGCCGTAGTAGAACAGGTCGCGGACATAGGTGTCGGTGTTGACGATTTCCAGAAGCTGGAGAGCCTTATCGGGGTGCGCAGAGTTGTTGGAGATGCAGCTGATCGAGCCACGGACGGAGTCGTTCGAGACGATGGTCGGGCCCCACTGGGCGACGGAGACGGTGGTGCCCATGCCCGGGCCCCAGGTGGTTTCGGCAGCGCCGGACCAACCCTGGGCGATCGAAGCGGCCTTGTAGCTGTTGTCTTCGGAAGCGGTGGCGGCGTCAGAGTTGATGATGCCGCTCTGGTACCAGCTGCGGAGCAGGTTCAGGTACTCGGTGATGTCGGGCTGCTCAAAGATCGAGACAACCTTGGCTTCGGTGTCATTGTACTTGACACCCATGCCGATGATGCCGGCGCCCAGCGTGTCGTACTGATAGGTCAGGTAGGTCGCGGCAGAGCTGGACAGCGGCCATGCAGCCTGGCCGGAGCCATCGGTGATGGCCTGCAGAGCCTCGGTCAGTTCGGGGTCGGTCAGGTCGGTGAAGGTGGACGGATCATAGTCCGGCGCATACTGCTCAAAGGCGTCGTCGGCCATGACCAGGTACTGGGTGATGGAGGAGTCCTTCATGGCGGGCACGCCGTAGATCTGGCCGTTCACGCGCATGGCATCCCAGTAATCATCGGGGATGGAAGCTTTCAGGTCAGGGGTGCTGTCGAGCAGCTCGGTGATGTCATAGAACGCGCCGGTCGAGACATCGTTGGTGTAGGTGTTCAGGTTGGTGAACAGGATGTCATACTCGCCGGCGGTGTTCACGACGACGTTGCGGCGGGTATCCCAGTCGCCCCAGCCGACGACTTCCATATCGACGTTGACGCCGATCTTTTCCTCGAGGTAGGGGTTGACCTGCTCGAGCCAGGCATCATAGTTGGAGGGCATGCCGTTGCCGACGGTGATCCACTTAATGGTGACGACCTCGTCCGTAGCCGCGGTCGAAGCAGAGCCGGCGTCGCTGCCGGTTTCACCCGTCGCAGCCGAGGAGCCGCTGCCGCCGCAGGCTGCGAGGCTGAGCGCCATCGCACCGGTCAGGCCCAGCGAGACAAGTTTCATGTACTTTTTCATGGTTTTCTCCTTTGGGTTGGTGGTTGAAATATACTTACAGGCCGGTAACGTTCCGGCCGGAAGCCGAATACAGGATCAGCCCTTGACAGCGCCGACAGTCAGGCCGGAGATGAAGTACTTCTGGAAGAACGGATAGGCGCAGGCGATGGGCACGACGATGATGGTCGCGATGGCCATGCGGACCGATTCAGAAGGCATCTGGTTGCGGTACTGCTGCAGGCTCAGGCCGGCGGTCGGGTTGTTGGCAAGGTAGTCGAGCTGGCCCATCATGGTGTTCAGCAACGGCTGCAGGCCGCGCAGGTTGTCCTTGGTGATATACAGGGCGGCCTGGAGCCAGTCGTTCCAGTAACCGAAGGTCAGGAACAGCGCGACGGTGGCAAACACCGGCTTCGAGATCGGCACAACGATCCGGGCAAAGATGGTCAGCTGGGAAGCGCCGTCGATCTTGGCAGATTCAATGATCGAATCGGGAATGGTCTGGCGGAAGAAGGTTTTGCTGATGGTGACGTTCCAGCTGGAAACCGCCAGCGGCAGAACCAGGCACCAGATCGTATCGTTGAGATGCAGGATGTTCGAAGTGACGACGTAGTTCGCGACCATGCCGCCGGTGAAGATCATCGGGATAAAGACAATCCACTGCATGAACCCGCGCAGCTTGTACTGCGGGCGGGAGAGTACATAGCCCATCATGGTGGTCAGCAGCACGCCGATGACGGTGCCGAGCACCGTGACTTCGATCGAGACAAGCAGCGACTGGATGATCATATCGCGTTCGTTCCAAAGGAACGCATACGCGGCGGAGGAGAAGCTCTGCGGGATCAGCGCATAGCCGATGTTGCGGATCGATTCTTCCGAGGAAATCGAGATCATCAAAACGAAGATGAACGGGAAGATACAGATGAACGACAGGATGACGAACATCACGTTGAAGACGGCGTTGGTCGCCGGCTTGATCTGATTCAGGCGGAACCCGGCCTCGGCCTCTTCCCGCTCAATGCGCTTTTCCTCGCGCTTGGTGGCGCGCTTTTCGGAAATGGTCATGGTGTTCCCTCCTTAGATGATAGCGCTGTCGGGGTCGATCTTCGAAACGATGTGGTTCGTGATCAACACGGTGATGCAGCAGCAAACCGACTGGAACAGACCGGCGGCGGCCGTCTGGGCGATGTTGGCCTGCGAACGCAGCATCATGAAGATGTAGGTATCGAAGGTGGACGCGATGTTGTACAGCGAGTTGGGCAGGCCCTGGGTGACCTGGTAGAACAGGCCGAAGTCAGAATAGAAGATGTGGCCGATATTCAGGATGAACATCATGATGATCATCGGGCGGATGGTCGGGATGGTGATGTACTTGGCCTGCTGCCACTTGGTGGCGCCGTCCAGGATGGCGGCCTCATACATGGTGGTGTCGATGCCGGTGATCGAAGCAAGGTAGACGACCATGTTGTAGCCCATCGACTTCCAGGTTGACATGAAGATCAGGATGGCCGGCCAGAACTGCGGCGAGGAATACCACATGATCTTTTCGCCGCCGAACGCCTGGATGATGCTGTTGAACAGGCCCCTATCCGGGTTCAGGAAGGCGTAGACAAAGTAGCTGACGACGACCCAGGACATGAAGTAGGGGAAGAACATCAGGGTCTGGTAGCACTTGGAAGCGAGTTTGGAGAACAGCTGGTTGATGACGATGGCCAGCGTGACCGGGACAACCAGGTTGATGATGATGAAAATGAGGTTGTACAGAAGGGTGTTGCGCAGCAGCATCGCAAAGGTGTTGCTGGTCAAAAAGAAGGTGAAGTTTTTGAACCCGGCCCAATCACTGGCGAACAGGCTGCCCAAAAAGCCCATGCCGGGCTGCAGGCGATAATCCTTAAACGCGACAATCAAGCCGAACAGCGGCAGGTATGCGAAGACCGCAAACCAGATGGCGGCGGGCAGGCCCAGCAGGGTCAGCTCGGTATCGTCCCGTGTCCAGCGGGACTTTTTGCGCTTGGCGAGCTTGGGCGTTGCCTCTTTTTCGTTTTTCATTGGCGACTCCTTTCTTCCGTTTACGATACGTGCACAGGGCCTGTCTCAGTTAACCCAACTTGTTAACAGAGTAACCGCTCAGGCCGCTGTGCGCCAAAATTGTTAATTTCATATTAACTTTCTGTGATGGATTTGTCAATCGTCAACCTGTACAAAAAGCACGCCGAATTATTGGTTGTAATAATTTGTCATGTCTTTGGGTAAATCTTTTGTCGAATCCGCCCAAAGCCGCATACTGACGCCGTTGGCAGGCTTTCGTTAACATTACTTAACTTTTTATTGCTTTTCCCGCGTTTTTCCGGTATAATAGGTACAGAGTTATCGAACGTTGCGGCGGCAGGCCGGCCGCCGCCCCCTTTTCCCCGGATTCCCCCTTGTTATGGAAGGAGGCCTTTCCCCCATGCCCAAACCCACCATGCAGGACATTGCCGATGCGCTGAACACCAGCAGGATCACGGTGTGGAAGGCACTGAACAACCGCCCCGGCGTTTCCGAAGCGCTGCGCCGGCAGATTCAGCAAAAAGCGCAGGAGCTGGGCTACGGCAAAGCCGGCGCCCCGGCCGCCGGGCCGGCCGCCGCCCCGGCGCGGACGGTGGCGGTGGTTGTTTCCCGCCCGGAAAGTTCGCTTTTCTGGATGCAGATCGTCCACCGCCTTGCGCGGGAGCTGACGCTGCACGGCTGGAACCTGATGTATACCTACCTGCCCGCTTACGGTGAGGAAAGCTACGCCCTGCCCGCCGCGCTGACGGACGGTTCGGTGGCCGGGATTATTGTGCTTAACATTTATTCCGAACCGCTGTTGCGGCTGCTGGCCGCGCTGCCGCTGCCCAAGGTCTTTCTGGATACCGTGCCCGGGCTTGGCCAGCCCGATCTGCACGGGGATCTTTTGCTGCTGGAAGGCCGCGGCGCGCTGCGGCAGATCACCGGCCGCCTGCTGGATGCCGGCCACACAAAGCTCAGCTTTATTGGCGACGCCGGCTATGCCCGGACCAACGCCGACCGCTACCAGGGTTTTTTGGATGCACACGCCGCCCGCGGGCTGCCGGTGGATGAATCCCTGTGCCTGACGGGGCCGTTCGGCCTGCACACCCATTATGAGGAAATCAGCCGCTTTCTGGACAGCCTGGCCGAACCCCCGGGCGGCTTTGTCTGCGCAAGCGATTACATCGCCCATTTCATCCAGCAGTATTATGACGAACGCGGCATTGCGCGCACCGCGCCGCTGACCGGTTTTGACAACAACACCGAGTATTCAAACGTTGCCAACCGGATCACCACCGTCGATGTACAGACCCCGACCATCGGCGCGCGGCTGGCTTACCGCATCCTGTTCCGCCTTGCCTACCCCGAATCGGCCTGTGAAGTCAGCTATGTCTGCACCCGCGTCATCGAGCGCGGCTGAGCCCCGCCGGCTTGCAAAAGCAAACGCCCGCCCCCTGCCCAAAGGCAGGGGGCGGGCGTTTGGGTTTGCCCGGCGTTTATACGCGGGTCAAAATTGTATCCAGCGTGCCGCGCACCGCAAAGGCGCCGCTGTTGGCGGGCAGGAAGACGCTGTCGCCCTTCTTCACCGCCATTGTCTGGCCTTCACAGCTGACTTCGCCTTCGCCCTCGACAAACAGCAGCGAAACAAAGCTGCGGGCGTCGGCCTTTTCATCAAAATCGCCGTGGTGCAGGTCCACGGTAAAGTACTTGCATTTGCCAAGGTGCGGCCCGAAATCCTGCGGCACGGCCGGCGCGCAGGTGGTCACATCCAGCGCTTTTTCCACATGCAGCGCGCGGGGCTTGCCGTCGGCGCCGACCCGGCCGTAGTCGTACACACGGTAGGTCACGTTGGAATTCTGCTGGATTTCGGCAATCACAATGCCGTGGCAGATCGCATGCAGCGTGCCGGACGGGATGAAGAAGACATCCCCCTTGTGCACCGGCGCGGCGTGCAGCACCTCGGTCAGGGTGTTGTCGGCAATGCGGCGGGCGAACTCTTCCTTGGTGATCTCATGGTCAAAGCCGTAATAGAGGTAGGCCCCGGGCTCACAGTCAAGGATATACCACATTTCGGTCTTGCCGTACTGGCCTTCCTTTTCAAGCGCATAGGCGTCGGAAGGGTGCACCTGGATGGAAAGGTCGCCCTTTGCGTCGATAAACTTGACAAGCACCGGGAACATCTCAAACGGCTCGCAGTCGGCGCCAAGCACCGCGCGGCCTTCCTTGGCGATGTAGTCGGGCAGGGTGGTGCCGGCGCCGGGGCCGGCCACAATCTCGCTCGGGCCGTCGGGGTGGCAGGAAAGCACCCAGGCTTCGGCCAGCGGGTGCAGGTCGCTCTGCACGCCATAATCGGTGCGCAGCTTGTCGCCGCCCCAAAGGTAATCTTTACAGGCGGGCTTGAGTTTTAACATCGGCATCGCGGATCATCCTTTCATCATCGCGGTCGCGGCGGCGGCCAGCGTTTCGTTCACGGCGGCGGCGGCGGCTTCACTGTCGCCAACAGCCGAAAGATAGACCTTGATCTTGGGTTCGGTGCCGGAGGGGCGCACCATAAACTTGTGCCCGCCGGCAAGGCGATACTCAAGCACGTCGGCCTTCGGCAGGCCGGTTCCTTCAGCCTCATAGTCGGTGGCGGCCTCCACCGCATAGCCGCCGATTTCTTTGGGCGGGTCGGCGCGCAGATTTGCCATCAGCTGCTGCATGGTGTGCATGCCGGTTTCGCCTTCAAACGTATAGGAGCACAGCGCGTTGCGGTAGTAGCCGAACTCTTTGTACAGCGCTTCGATCGCGTCGAGCAGGGTCTGGCCCTTGGCGGCGTAGGCGGCGGCCGCCTCGCAGACGAGCAGCGTCGCGTTGACGGCGTCCTTATCCCGCACATGCGCGCCGGACAGATACCCGTAGCTCTCCTCAAAACCGAAGATGAAGCGGTCGGGGCGGCCTTCCGATTCAAGCAGGCCGATCTGCTCGCCGATGAACTTGAAGCCGGTCAGGGTGCGGCGCAGCTCAACGCCGTATTTCTTCGCAACCGGCGTCGCCATATCGGTCGATACGATTGTCGTGACCGCAACCGGGTTTTCGGGCATCGTGTCCTTGGCGCGGCGGGTGCGGCAGATATAATCGAGCAGGATGATGCCCATCTCGTTGCCGGTAATCAGCCGGTAGCCTCCCTTGCCGTCCGGCACGGCGGTGCCGCAGCGGTCGCAGTCGGGGTCGGTGCCAAGCAGCAGATCGGGGTGGACGGTATCGCACAGTTCGAGGCCCTTTTGCATCGCTTCGCGGATTTCGGGGTTCGGGTAGGGGCAGGTCGGGAAGTCGCCGTCCGGCTTTTCCTGCTCGGGCACGACGGTCAGGTGGGTGACGCCAAGCTTGCCCAGCAGCTTGCGCACGCACTCAAGCCCGGTACCGTTGAGCGGGGTGTACACGAGGTTGAGATCGGCGATGCCCTCCCCGCCGCCGACACGCTGGGCGTAGACGGCGTCAACAAACGCGTCGAGGCAGGCGTCCTCAATAAGGCGGATACGGCCGTCGGCAAGAGCTTCGTCATACTCTGCAAGTTTGGGGGTTGAGAAATAGTCATGCTGCCCAATGGCGGCGAGGATCTTGTCGGCAACTTCGAGGGTGATCTGGCAGCCGTCGGCGCCATACACCTTGTAGCCATTGTATTTGGCCGGGTTGTGGCTGGCCGTGATGCAGATGCCGGCCCCGCAGCCGAGATACCGCACGGCCCAGGAGAGGGCGGGGGTGGGCTCAAGCCGCGGATACAGGCAGGCCGTGATGCCGTTGGCCGCGAGGACGCGGGCGGCTTCCCGGGTGAAAAGCTCGCCGCCGTGGCGGCTGTCATGCGCGATGGCAACCTTTTTGGGCAGTTCGCTCGCGTTGAGGTAATCGGCCAACCCTTGGGTGGCGCGGCGGATCGTGTACAAGTTCATCCGGTTGGTGCCGGCGCCGAGCACGCCGCGCAACCCCCCGGTGCCGAAGGCAAGATCGCGGTAGAAACGGTCGCTGATCGCCGCTTCGTCGCCCTCAATGGCGGCAAGCTCGGCCGCCATCGCAGGGTCAAGATCCGGTTGCGCACGCCAGGCGCGGTAGATTTCTTGGGGTGTGGACATGGGAACCTCCTTCTCGGCGCGCTTTCGGCGCGCGGTTGAAACGTCAAAAACTGCGGCGCAGCGGCGGGTTTATCCTTCGCCGCCCTGGCCGGTTTTGACCGTCATGACAAACTTGGCCACCAGCACAAAACCGACGCCGAGTGATACCATGGAAATAGTATCGGCCAAAAAGCTCAGCGAAGGGAAGGCGTCGGCGCCAAGGGAGGCCAGCATATAGATACCGGCACAATACTCAAACAAAATCGCGACCCGGGGCGGACGGCGGGTTTCACCCGAAGGCATGGCGCCAAGGGCTCTGGCCATCGCACTGGTCGCGAAGGTTACACAGAAATACAGCGCCAGCCCGCCGATCAGCGCCATGAGCAGCGTCATGCCGAAGGTGTGCAGCGCGGCTGCCGCAATGAAAACAAGGGCCGTAACCGCCGCCACCCGCCAGCCGGTGGTGAACTCCGCCTGCAGGCCGCGGGCCAGAAAGCAGCCGACGCCGAACAGCACGGCCGTCAGGGCGTACAGTATGCAGCTCAGGATATACCAGGGCTGGGCGATGCTGGCAATCACGCCGCAGACGCAGCCGGCCAGCAGAACGGTGCGCGGCTGGCGCAGGGCGGCTTCGTTTTTGTTGTGCATGGGGTGTTCTTCCTTCCTGAAAAAGCGGGGAATGCCCGCCTTTGTAATACACCCATCATAGCACAAAGCACCCGCCCCCGCAAGCGGGCAAGGGGACGAAAAAAGCGCCTGTTTTTTGGCGGGCAGCCCTTTTCAACATCGCAATGGCGCGGTATAATAAGGAGGATTGTCCCGGCGGGGCCGCAGTTTTTCCGGCGCAGCCCTTGCCCACCCCCGATTCTGTATTAGGAGGCGCCCATGTCTTCCCCCATTCGCGCGGCATTTTTTGATTTTGACGGCACCCTGCTGCCGTTCGGCGCCGCAGCGCTGCCGGCCTCAACGGTGCGGGCGCTGGGCCGGCTGCGGCAAAACGGGGTCAAGGTGATCCTGGCCACAGGCCGCCCGCCGATCCACCTGCCCCGGATGCCGATGCTCCGCGCCGTCACCCTGGACGGCTATGTCATGATGAACGGCCAGTACTGCTTTGATGAAACCGGCGTTTTCCGCGAGCTGGCGCTGCCCGCCGCCGGCATGCAGGCGCTGGTAGACTGGCTGCACACCCCCGCCGGGCAGCAAGAGCTGGTCTGTTTTGTGGAGCGGGATTTTTCCTACCTCAACCGCCCGATCGGCCCCGGTCCCGGCCCGGTGGAAACCGATACCCCGGTGCTGGACCCGGCGCGCGCACTGACCCACCCGACCTACCAGCTCAACGCCTACCTGCCGCCCGAGCGGGAGGCCAACTTCCTGGCGCACTGCCCGGGGTGTGTTGCGGTGCGCTGGTGCGATACCTTTGCCGACATTCTGCCGGCCGGCGGCGGCAAGCCGGCCGGGCTGGTCGCCATGCTGGACCACCTTGGCCTGCGGCGGGAGGAATCGATCGCCTTCGGCGACGGCGGCAACGACATTTCGATGCTGGAATACGCCGGCGTCGGGGTGGCGATGGGCAACGCGCTGCCCGCCGTCAAAGCGGCGGCCGACTATGTGACCGACAGTGTCGATGCCGACGGCGTGGAAAAGGCGCTGCAGCATTTCGGCCTGATCTGAGGGCCGTTTTCCGCCGGGTTCCCCTCATTTGTTTGCCGTGGCAACACGACAAACCCGGTCAAATCGTGTATACTTATCTGTGGCCCAATGCCCTGCAATCCAAAGGAGGATGTTTGTATGGAATCTATCACCCCGAGCCTTCGCTATGTCGGCGTAAACGACCACGCCGTGGACCTGTTCGAAGGCCAGTATACCGTACCCAACGGCATGTCCTATAATTCCTATGTCCTGCTCGATGAGAAGGTCGCGGTTTTTGACACGGTGGACATCCATTTCACCGAACAGTGGCTTGCAAACATTGCCGCCGCGCTGGACGGCCGCAAGCCCGATTATCTCATCGTGCATCATATGGAGCCCGATCACAGCGCCAGTATCTTTGCCTTTTTGCAGGCCTACCCGGAGACGACGGTTGTCGCGACGGCCAAGGCGCTTGCGATGATGGGCGATTTCTTTGAAGGGCTTTCGCTCAGCAACACGCTGCCGGCCGCAAACGGCGGCACCCTTTCGCTCGGCGCGCACACCCTGAACTTTGTCTTTGCGCCGATGGTGCACTGGCCCGAAGTCATGATGAGCTATGAATCCACCGACAAGATCCTGTTCAGCGCCGATGGTTTCGGCAAGTTCGGCGCGCTCGATGTCGATGAGCCGTGGGACGACGAGGCCCGCCGCTACTACATCGGTATTGTGGGCAAGTACGGCGCGCAGGTGCAGGCGGTGCTCAAGAAAGCCGCCGCGCTGGACATTGCGATGATCTGCCCGCTGCACGGCCCCATCCTGCGCGAGGATCTCGGCCACTATATCGGCAAATACGATACCTGGTCCTCCTACGCGGTGGAGGACGCCGGCGTTGTGGTGGCTTATACCTCGGTATACGGCCACACCCGGGAAGCGGCCGAGCAGATTGCCCAGCTGCTGCGCGACAAGGGTGAAACGGTTGTGGCGTACGACCTGGCCCGCTGCGACATTGCCCGGGCCACAGCCGACGCTTTCCGCTACGGTAAGCTTGTGCTGGCCACGACAACCTACAACGCCGACATCTTCCCCTTCATGAAGCAATTCCTGGACCACCTGACCGAGCGCAATTTCCAGAACCGCAAAGTCGGCCTGGTAGAGAACGGCGCCTGGGCCCCGATGGCCGCCAAGATTATGCGCGCCAAGCTGGAAGGCTGCAAGAACCTGACCTTCGCCGAGCCGGTCGTCACGCTGCGCGCCGCCTTGAACGCTGACAGCCGCGCCGCCCTGGCCGCCCTGGCCGACGCGATGGCCGAATAATTTTCCCTTTACAAACCCAACGCCCCCGCTGCCATGCCTTGGCAGCGGGGGCGTTGCAGACTGTCAAAAAAATTAAAATTCGTCTCCGTCGGCGGACATGCGCCGACGACGGAGACACCGACAGGGAAATTTTGCGGCAAATTGTGTGCGAGGAGCTGTGCTCCGAGTGCGCGATTTGCCGTAAAATTTTGTCGAAGGGGTTTTCAAAAGGGGAAATAGACGCGTTAGGCGAAGCCGTGCGCGGCTGTTGCCCCTTTTGCAGCGTGTCGAGTTCTCGACACGCTGCGCCGTCCGTTGGCGGGCGGCCCCTTACAATGCAAAAGGCCGCGGGCGCAGGGACGAATCGGGTGATTCGCGGCCTGCCTCGCGGCGGTTTGCATCTATGTCATGGCACGAAGCCTTGTTGTTTGTCCGCGTTCGGCCGGGCATCTGCCCTGGCATGGCCTTAGGCGGTGGGAAAGGTCGGCGGGTGTTCCCGCGAACCTCTTTGGTTGATGAGATTAGTATATTCCCCAATTATAAAAACCATATAAAGGAAGTTTGAAGGAAGTGGGAACTTTATTTTGCTAAACTGTGAAGCCGCGCGCCTCGTAGCGGTCCCGCAGGTATCCGCCCAGCGCGCCGGCCGCGAGCAGCGCCACCGCCAGCAGCAAAACCGCAATCCAGCCGTAGTTATAGGGCAAGCCTTCGGCCCCGCCGTAGCCCTGGGTCGTCAGCAGGGCGGCGGCGTGGAACAGCGGCCAGAAGCCCAGCCACTCGATGCCGCCCTCCATGCCCGAA